>NZ_CP135441.1:5632500-6496645 GCF_042295465.1 Mesorhizobium sp. ISC25
CTAAGGTACTTGGAAAATCAGAGCAGCAGGGCAACTTGCTGCTGTGGTTTCCAAGTATCGATAATAGGTAACTTACCCTGAATAAAATAGGGGTAAAGTGGCGAACGCGGGGAACTGAAACATCTAAGTACCCGTAGGAAAGGACATCAACCGAGACTCCGGAAGTAGTGGCGAGCGAACCCGGACCAGGCCAGTGGCGATGATGAGACAAGCGGAACCTTCTGGAAAGTAGGGCCATAGTGGGTGACAGCCCCGTACGCGTAATGCAAATCATCGTCCTCGAGTAAGGCGGGACACGTGAAATCCTGTCTGAAATTGGGGGGACCACCCTCCAAGCCTAAGTACTCGTGCATGACCGATAGCGAACTAGTACCGTGAGGGAAAGGTGAAAAGCACCCCGACAAGGGGAGTGAAAGAGTACCTGAAACCGATTGCCTACAAACAGTGGGAGCCCGCAAGGGTCACCACGTACCTTTTGTATAATGGGTCAGCGACTTAGTGTGACGAGCAAGCTTAAACCGATAGGTGTAGGCGCAGCGAAAGCGAGTCTGAACAGGGCGTTCAGTTCGTCGCATTAGACCCGAAACCGAGTGATCTAGCCATGAGCAGGTTGAAGGTAAGGTAACACTTACTGGAGGACCGAACCCATAACTGTTGCAATAGTTCGGGATGACTTGTGGCTAGGGGTGAAAGGCCAATCAAACTCGGAAATAGCTGGTTCTCCGCGAAATCTATTTAGGTAGAGCGTCGACCGAATACCCCAGGGGGTAGAGCACTGGATGGGCTAGGGGTCCTCACCGGATTACCAAACCTAACCAAACTCCGAATACCTGGGAGTAATAGTCGGCAGACACACGGCGGGTGCTAACGTCCGTCGTGAAAAGGGAAACAACCCTGACCTACAGCTAAGGTCCCCAAGTTATGGCTAAGTGGGAAAGGATGTGAGGATCCCAAAACAACCAGGATGTTGGCTTAGAAGCAGCCATCATTTAAAGAAAGCGTAACAGCTCACTGGTCTAAATAAGGGTCTTTGCGCCGAAAATGTAACGGGGCTAAAGCCATACACCGAAGCTTAGGGTTTGCAGCAATGCAAGCGGTAGCGGAGCGTTCTGTAAGCTGATGAAGCCATACCCGTGAGGGGTGGTGGAGGTATCAGAAGTGCGAATGCTGACATGAGTAACGTAAGGGGAGTGAGAGACTCCCCCGCCGAAAGTCCAAGGGTTCCTGCTTAAAGCTAATCTGAGCAGGGTTAGCCGGCCCCTAAGTCGAGGCAGAAATGCGTAGACGATGGGAACCACGTTAATATTCGTGGGCCTGGAGGAAGTGACGGATCATTGAGGTAGTCCAATCTTATCGGATTGAAAGGGCTGCTGCGTGGTTCCAGGAAATAGCTCCTCCTTATAGACCGTACCCGAAACCGACACTGGTGGACTGGTAGAGTATACCAAGGCGCTTGAGAGAACTATGCTGAAGGAACTCGGCAAATTGCACGCGTAACTTCGGAAGAAGCGTGACCCTTTCATGCGCAAGCATGGGAGGGTGGCACAGACCAGGGGGTAGCGACTGTTTATCAAAAACACAGGGCTCTGCGAAGTCGCAAGACGACGTATAGGGTCTGACGCCTGCCCGGTGCTGGAAGGTTAAGAGGAGGGGTGCAAGCTCTGAATCGAAGCCCCAGTAAACGGCGGCCGTAACTATAACGGTCCTAAGGTAGCGAAATTCCTTGTCGGGTAAGTTCCGACCTGCACGAATGGCGTAACGACTTCCCCGCTGTCTCCAGCATAGACTCAGTGAAATTGAATTCCCCGTGAAGATGCGGGGTTCCTGCGGTTAGACGGAAAGACCCCGTGCACCTTTACTATAGCTTTACATTGGCATTCGTAGTGGCATGTGTAGGATAGGTGGTAGGCTTTGAAACCTGGGCGCCAGCTCAGGTGGAGCCACCCTTGAAATACCACCCTTATCACTATGGATGTCTAACCGCGGCCCGTTATCCGGGTCCGGGACAATGTATGGTGGGTAGTTTGACTGGGGCGGTCGCCTCCTAAAGAGTAACGGAGGCGCGCGATGGTGGGCTCAGAACGGTCGGAAATCGTTCGCTGAGTGCAATGGCATAAGCCTGCCTGACTGCGAGACTGACAAGTCGAGCAGAGACGAAAGTCGGTCATAGTGATCCGGTGGTCCCGCGTGGAAGGGCCATCGCTCAACGGATAAAAGGTACGCCGGGGATAACAGGCTGATGACCCCCAAGAGTCCATATCGACGGGGTTGTTTGGCACCTCGATGTCGACTCATCGCATCCTGGGGCTGGAGCAGGTCCCAAGGGTATGGCTGTTCGCCATTTAAAGCGGTACGTGAGTTGGGTTCAGAACGTCGTGAGACAGTTCGGTCCCTATCTGCCGTGGGTGTAGGAATATTGAAAGGATCTGTCCCTAGTACGAGAGGACCGGGATGGACGGATCTCTGGTGGACCTGTTGTGGCGCCAGCCGCATAGCAGGGTAGCTATATCCGGACGGGATAACCGCTGAAGGCATCTAAGCGGGAAACCCACCTTAAAACGAGTATTCCCTGAGAACCGTGGAAGACGACCACGTTGATAGGCCGGGTGTGGAAGAGCGGCAACGCTTGAAGCTTACCGGTACTAATAGTTCGATCGGCTTGATCGTTCTCATTCCTAATGCCCATCTCGGCGCAATCCGAAGGATTGTCGCCTGACACGATGGATGGCACAGAAAACAGCTTCTCGAGCAACGTGCGTTTTGCCGACCTGGTGGTTATGGCGGAGCGGCTGCACCCGATCCCATTCCGAACTCGGCCGTGAAACGCTCCAGCGCTGATGGTACTTCGTCTCAAGACGCGGGAGAGTAGGTCGCTGCCAGGTCTGCCAAGCGCACGTTGTTTAATCTTCTCCTTACGAACAGGCCCGCCAACGGGACTCCGGGCCGCGCAAGCGGCCCTTTCATTTGGCGGAAGCTTGAATTCGGTGAGCCAAGGCTTACCTTTAGGGTTGACGCGGGGTGGAGCAGCCCGGTAGCTCGTCAGGCTCATAACCTGAAGGTCACAGGTTCAAATCCTGTCCCCGCAACCAAATACGAAAACGGCCCGCCTTGTGCGGGCCGTTTTCGTTTTGATATCGAACCCCGGTAGCCCTACGGCGCCGGGGTTTTTGTTTTGGGGCGTGGTACGCCTCCGGCGAAGGCCGCCTTGCGGGAGGATGGCACGGTAGCGAGGCTGCGCTCTTAAGGTCGTCCTTACGAGCGTAGTTAGCAGCACAGCATGAGCCATGTGACGTTATTGACCGGGCCGGAGCGGCGGCGCCGTTGGAGTGAAGCGGATCAGTGCCGGATACTGGCCGCGGCATTCGCGCCCGGGGCCACGGTGGCGGCGGTGGCGCGTCAGTACGATGTCGCGACCAGCCTGATCTACAAGTGGCGCCGCACGATGAGAGCCCGCGAGACGGGCTTTGCCGAAGTTGTCGTGGCTCCCGACGAGCCTGTCGCCGTTTCGCGGCCGGCGGCATCCCCAGCGGTGATCGAGCTGGAGGTCGCCGGCAAGGTGCGGCTGCGGATTCCGCTGACCACGCCGCCGACACTGGCGGCGGCGATGGTGAAGGCGCTGGGCGTTTCATGATCCCGGTCCCGAGCCAGGTGCGGATCTGGTTGGCGGTCGGCCGGACCGATATGCGTCGTGGGATGCAAGGCCTCGCTCTGCAGGTTCAGGAGACGTTGGGCCGGGATCCGCATGCCGGCGATATTTATGTCTTCCGCGGCCGCAGCGGCAATCTGATCAAGATTATCTGGCATGATGGGCTCGGCATGTCGCTGTATGCAAAACGGCTCGAGAAGGGCCGGTTTCTATGGCCGTCGCCGGCGGACGGCATGGTTTCCATATCGCCGGCGCAGCTCGCCTACATGCTCGACGGGATCGATTGGCGCAACCCGGTTCACACCTTCCGCCCGCAGCGCGCGGGCTGAGTTTTTCTTTGAGTTTGCGCCATTTTCCGCGAGTCAGCGGACGCGTTTTATGATTCACTCCAGGGCATGGTTGCCACCGCCCAGGATGCTGTTCCGGACGATATCGGCGCGCTGAGAGCAGCGCTGACCGCGGCGCTGGCCAGAGCCGAAGACGAGGCTGCGCGCGCTGCGCTGGTCGAGGCCGAACTGGCGGTCGCCAGGGCCAAGGCATCGGATGATGCGGCGCTGATCGCGCATCAGCATCTGACGATCCGCAAGCTGCAGCGGGCGCTGCATGGTCAGAGTTCTGAACGCTCAGCCCGCCTGCACGATCAGATGGAGCTCACCTTCGAGGAACTCGAGAGCACCGCGACGCAAGACGAGATCGCCGCCGAACAGGCCGCGGCCCGGACCACCGAGGTGGCGCCTTATGTGCGCAAACGACCGGCGCGCCAGCCATTTCCCGAGCATCTGCCGCGCGAACGCGTGGTCGAGCCGGCGCCGACCGCTTGCCATTGCTGCGGCGGTCATCGGCTGCGCAAGCTGGGTGAGGATATCACCGAGACGCTGGAGGTGGTGCCGCGGCAATGGAAGGTGATCCAGCACGTGCGGGAGAAGTTCACCTGCCGCGACTGCGAGACGATCAGCCAGGCTCCGGCGCCGTTCCACGCCACCCCGCGCGGCTGGGCCGGTCCCGGCCTGCTGGCGATGATCCTGTTCGAGAAGTTCGGCCAGCATCAGCCGCTCAACCGCCAGGCCGAACGCTATGCCCGCGAAGGTGTGCCGCTCAGCCTGTCGACGCTCGCCGATCAGGTCGGCGCCGGCGCCGCGGCGCTGATGCCGCTGTTCAAGCGGCTCGAAGCCCATGTGCTGGCCGCTTCACGTCTGCACGGCGACGACACGACGGTGCCGGTCCTGGCCAAGGGCAAGACCGATACCGGCCGATTATGGACCTATGTGCGCGATGACCGACCGTTCGGCGGCGCCGATCCGCCGGCGGCAGTGTTCTACTATTCCCGCGATCGTCGAGGCGAACATCCCGCGGCGCATCTCGCCGGCTGGAGCGGCATTCTGCAGGCCGATGCCTTTGGCGGTTATGGCGATCTCTATGCGACGGGTCGTCAGCCGGCGCCTGTTCTGGAAGCCAGCTGCTGGGCCCACAGCCGGCGCAAAGTGTTTGAGCTGGCCGATGTCGAAGCGGCGGCGCGCAAGAAGGCGCACGGCGAGAAGCCCAACCTGGTCTATCCGCTAGCGGTTGAAGCCGTGAAGCGCATGGATGCCCTGTTCGATATCGAGCGCGCGATCAACGGCCTGTCGCCGGCCCAACGCCACGCCGGGCGCCAAGAGCGGAGCGCGCCGCTGGTCACCGAGCTCGAGCGCTGGATGATCGAGACGCGCGACAAGCTCTCGCGCGGGCACGACCTGACCAAGGCGTTCAACTACATGCTGCGCCGCTGGTCATCCTTCACCCGGTTCCTCGAGGATGGGCGGATCTGCCTATCCAACAATGCTGCCGAGCGAGCCCTGCGCGGCATCGCTCTCGGCAGAAAGTCCTGGCTGTTCTGCGGTTCCGATCGCGGCGGACAGCGCGCGGCCGTTCTCTACAGCCTGATCGTCAGCGCCAAGATGAACGATATCGACCCGCAGGCCTGGCTCGCCGACGTCCTCGCCCGACTGCCCGCCTATCCGGCCCATCGGATCGATGATTTGCTGCCGTGGAATTGGAGATCCGCAAAATTGCGGACCCAACCAGCGGCGGCCTGATCATGCAGCGCAATAAGGTGCATCACGTCTACACCGTCGAACGTGTCGCCAGGGACCTCGGCGTCAGCGAAGCGCTCATCCAGGAACTGACCCTCGGTCTCGAGCCCGAGGACGGCGTCATCTGGGTGTACGGCGCCAACGATGACGACGAGATCTTGGCCTTCACCGATGAAGGCTTCGAGGAGGTCAAACTCCTCCTCGAAGAATATCATCGCGTCTCCCCATCGAAAGCTTGACCCAGCACTCCGGTGCTCAGGTCCTCATGGCCACCAGATACGGACGTCTGCGGTCTTCACCGGATGGGTACGGGGCGTGCTGCCAAACACCGGAACAGCGCGCGCGGGGACGGAATTCCACAATCTCGCCGACACCTGAATGTGCTGCATGGATGCGGCTCTAGCCGGCATCCCGGTTGGTCAAGGCGATGTGGCAGCAACCGGAACCGTGGCCCGGCGTCCAGGTGACGTTGTCGAAGCGCACTCCGGTGGCCTCGAACAGGCCACGGTCGAAGGCGCCGGCGATGCGGCAGAGCGTGGCGAGCTTCTCGTCGCCGACGCCGGCTTCGACCCAAGCGTCCTTCAGCGGACAGCGCCTGACCTTGAAGGCGATGCGGTCCGGACCGCGTTCGACGTCGGTCGGATAGATGCGGCCGCCATCCGGGCTGACGGCGAGGAACGCCTCGCCGATTGCCGGCGCGTCGTTCGGACCGAAATCGGCGAAGGCCGCCGCCGCAACCTCCTTGCCGCGCCGATCGATGGTGCGGATCATGATCGCCTCAGCCCTTTCCGCGCCAACTTCCGCGGTTAGCTCGTCGAGCAACAGACGATAGAGATCGGCGCGGTTGCGGAAGGCGGAATCGAGTTCGCGCGACAGTTTTTCGGCTCGGGCTTCGACGTCGGTCATGATGCGTCCTGTTCGATCCTTGACACTCTTGGCGCTGCCGCCACCAGCGCCTTGCCGATCGCGGATTGCGGCGCGTCGATGACGGTGCGGGCATCGCCGCTCTCGGCAATGCGCCCGGCGTCCAGAATGGCGACGCGGTGGGCGATGGCACGGACGACGCCGAGATCGTGCGAAATGAACAGATAGGCGATGCGCTCCTCGCGTTGAAGGTCGAGCAGCAGCCGCAGGATCTGCGCGCGCACCGAAACGTCGAGCGCCGACACGGCCTCGTCGAGCACGACCAGCGACGGTTTCGTGGCGATGGCGCGGGCGATTGCAACGCGCTGGCGCTGACCGCCGGAGATTTCGTGAATGGCGCGGCTGGCGAGACCGGGGCTGAGGCCGACGCGTTCCAGCAGAGCGGCAATGCGGCGCGGACGCTCGGCACGAGAGGCGATATGATGAATGCGCAAGGGGTCGTCGAGCACCCGCGCCACCGTGGCGCGCGGGTTCAAGGCGGCGAGCGGATCCTGAAACACCATCTGCTGACGAGCGCGCCGGTCGCGCAAGGCAGCGCCGTTCAGCGACAGGAGATCGCTGCCTTCAAATTCGACCTGGCCAGCGTCGGCTTCGATGAGCCGCAGTATGAGCCGAGCTATCGTCGACTTGCCGCTGCCGGAAGGTCCGGCCAGCGCCAGCGTCTCGCCGGGTTCGATGTGGAAGGAAACGTCGTCGACCGCGGCGATGGTCTTGCCGCCGCGACTGTATCGTTTGGTCAGGCCGGAAACGGCGAGCAGCGGGTTGGTCATGTTCGCCGCAACAGCGGCTCGGCGTCGAGGCCGAGATGAGCGTCAAGCAGCACACGAGTGTATGCGTGACGCGGCGCACTGACGATTTGGGCGGTCGAACCGAGCTCGAGCAGCTCGCCGTGCCGGAACACCGCGATGCGCTCTGCCAGCTCAGCGGCCAGCGCGATGTCGTGGCTGACGAACAGCAGCGTCACGCCGTCCTCGGCCACCAACTGCCGGATTAGTGCGACGATCTCGGCCTGCACGATGGTGTCCAGCGCGCTGGTCGCCTCGTCGGCGATCAGCAGTTTCGGCCGGGCCGCAATCGCGGCGGCGATCGCCACGCGCTGCTTCTGGCCGCCTGAGAGCTGGTGCGGAAAGGCGCGCAAAGCGGCATCGGGATCGGGCAGACGGACACGTTCGAGCAGGGTTTTTGCCCTGGCATAGGCGTCTCGCCAACTGAGGCCGAGATGGGTGTAGGCGACTTCCGCGATCTGCTTGCCTATTGGCATCACCGGATCGAGACTTGCGGATGGGTCCTGGAAGATGAAGCCGATGTCCAGGCCGCCGAGGGGACCGAATTTAGGTTGGCGTCTCGTCGCACCCCCCTCTGTCCTGCCGGACATCTCCCCCTCAAGGGGGGAGATTGCGCTTTCATCTCTGCCTTCGCCAATCACCGAAGCTGGCGGAAAGGAACCGGCTGCGGAACTGCCGATCTCCTCCCTTGAGGGGGAGATGTCCGGCAGGACAGAGGGGGGTGCCTTGGCACCAAACATTGGCGGCGCGCGCAAGAGCCAATCGATGCGGCCTTCGATCCTGGCGGTGGCCGGCAGCAGCCCGGCAATGGCCAGCGCCAACGTGCTCTTGCCCGAACCGCTTTCACCGATGATGGCAAAGCGCTCGCCGGCGGTGATGTCGAAGCCGACATTCTTCAGCGCCGCCACCTCGGCGCCGTCGCGGCGATAGGTCACCGTCAGATTGCGGATCGAAGCAAGCGCCGTCACGACAGGCTCCTCCTCATCGCCGTGGTCTCGACGACGCCTTCGCCGGTGAGATACACACCGAGCACGGTCAGCACGAGTGCTGCACCTGGAATGATCGACAGGAACGGCGCGGTGCGCAGCACGGAGCGGCCTTCGGCGATCATGCCGCCCCAGGTAACCCGGTTGGGATCGCCGAGGCCGAGAAAGGACAATGCCGCTTCGGTGAGAATCGCCGCGGCGACGATCACGGACGACAAAGCCATTACCGGCGGCAGCGCATTGGGGAGCACCTCGCGAAAGGCGATCTCCAGCGGATGCATGCCGATGACGCGGGCGCCGGCAACAAAATCGCGCTCGCGGATCGACAGCACTTCGGCTCGCGCCACGCGTGCCGGTCCGGTCCAGGCGCCCAGTGCGATCGCCGCGACCACGACGCCGAGCGACGGCCCGACGATGCTGACGAAAGCCAAAGCCAGCAGGAAGGCTGGCACGGTCTGGAAAGCGTCGGTGATGCGCATCAGCACCTCGTCGACAAGGCCGCCGGCAAAGCCGGCCAACGTGCCGATCACGGCGCCGACGGCAAGGGCGGCGGCTGCTGCTGCCAGCCCGACCGCCAGCGAGGTGCGGGCGCCATGGAAGAGCTCGGCAAGCACGTCACGGCCGAGGCGGTCGGAGCCCAGTGGCAACGACCAGTCCTGGAACGGCGGCAGCAATGCCGGCCCGGCAATTGCCTGCGGATCGCCGGGAAAGAACAAAGGTGCGGCAAGCGCCACGGCAAACAGCGCCGCCAGGATGACCGCCCCGGCGATCGCTTCCGGGGTCCGGAGAAAGCGGCGAAGCGGGTTCACGCGCCGGCCTCACTGGCCCCGACGCGCGGATCGAGGAAGGCGTAGGCGATGTCGACGAGAAGGTTGATGATGACGACCAGGACGGCGCTGACGAGAATGATGCCGAGCAGCAACGGCGTGTCGCGTGCCGCCACCGCTTCCTGCGCCAGCCGGCCGAGGCCTGGCACGGAAAAGACGCTTTCGATGACGACGCTGCCGCCCAGCATTTGCGCGGACTGCAGGCCGAGCATGGTGACCAGCGGCAACAGCGCGTTACGGGCGACGTGAGCGAGCACGATGCGACGGCGGGAAAGTCCCCTGGCGCGAGCGGCCAGCACAAAATCCTGTCGCCACACCTCGGCCATGCCGGCGCGCATCATGCGCAGATAGAGCGCGAGATAGATGAAGCCGAGCGCCGAAACCGGCAGGACGAGATGGCGGGCGATATCGGCGGCGCGATCGAGGCCGGTCCTGGCCGAGGCGATACTCTCGATGCCGCCGATCGGAAACCAGTGCAGGTCGACGGCGAAGACAATGATCAGCACAAGCCCGAGCCAGAAGCCCGGCACGGCATAGAGCGCCAGCGAACCGATGGAGAGAAAGCGATCGCGGAAGCTGCCGGGTCTGGCGCCGGCATAGATGCCGAACGCCGAGCCGAGACCGAAGGAGAGCGCGGTGGCGCTGCCCATCAACAGCAGCGTGTTGGGCAGGCGCTCGAGCATGATATCGCGGATCGGCCGCGAAAAGGTGACCGATTGGCCGAGATCGAGATGCAGCAGCGCCCAAAGATAATTGGCGAGCCGCGTCAGCTCCGACTGATCGAGACCCCAGCGATGGCGCAACAGCTCGATCATCCCGGCGTCGCCGCCGGTCGAGACGATGTAGGCATCGACCGCGTCGCCGGGAGCGGCTTCGAGCAACAGGAAGGTGCCGATGACGACAATCAGCAGCACGAACATGCTGCCGACGAGACGGCGGCGAAGGAGGATGACGGCGCGGGTCATGGCGCAACGCCGATAGGAGAGCCAAGTTTTCGGCGCCGCGCTCTACGGCGCCCCCCTCTGTCCTGCCGGACATCTCCCCCACAAGGAGGGAGATTGGCAGCTTCGGCGTTGCCGGCCGTCTTGCAACGCTGGAGATTGGCGAAAGCGACAATGACAGCCGATCTCCCCCCTCGTGGGGGAGATGTCCGGCAGGACAGAGGGCGCGAAGGAACTCTCATTGCCGAAGCTGAGCACCCACATAGGCGATGTGCAAGCCTTGAGCCGACCTACCTAAGCCTGCAGCCAAGTGTCCGCCCAGTTCGATACCGCCCAGCGCGGGTTGTTGGCGATGTTCTTGACCGTGTCGCGGGCGACGCTGATGAAACTCCATTCGGCGACGTTGATCAGCGGCAGGTCGGCGGCAACTTTTCTCTGGAACTCCTTGTAGAGTTCGGTACGGGCGGCGGTGTCGAGCGTCTCCGATGCCTTGGCGATCAGGGCGTCGAGATCGGCGTTCTTGTAGCCACCCTGGTTGGAGAAGGGCACGCCGTCGGGAATGCCGCTCTGCACCAGGATGGTGGTCGAGATCGCCGGATCGCCGCGGAACACTGGCGGCCCGACCGCAAGGTCGAAGGCGTGGTCGGTGTAAACAGCCTTGATATGCGCGGCAGAGTCGTTGTTGACCAGCTGGGCGTCGATGCCGATGGCGGCGAGCGCCTGGCGCAGATAGTCGCCGAACTGCTTGGTTTCGTTGAAGTAGGGCGCCGGCAGCAACCTCAGTGAAAAGCGCTTGCCGTCATCGCCTCGGCTGTAGCCGGCCTCGTCAAGCAAGGCGTTGGCCTTGGCGACGTCGAAGGCGTAGGTCGGCACGTCGGCGGTGTAGAATTGCGGGTCGTTTTTCGGCACCGGGCCAGTGGCGGTCGCGGCATAGCCAAGGAATACCGTCTTGACGACGAAATCCTTGTCGATGGCGTGAGCGATCGCCTGGCGTACTTTCAGGTCGGCCAGCTCCTTGCGGCGATGATTGATCTCGACGACGAGCTGATAGGTCAGTCCTTCATAACCCTTGGTGATCACCTTGAGACCGGGCACTTTGGAGATGCGGTCGAGATCGGCCAGGGGCACGGCGGAGAACGCGGCGAGCTGGATCTCTTCGGCTTCCAGGGCGCTGGCCGCCGACGTGCGGTCCGGCAGCACCTGATAGATGATCTCGTCGAGATAGGGCTCGTCCTTGCCCCAATAGTCGGTGTTCTTCTCCAACCGGTAATATTCGCCGGGCTTGTGTTCGGCAAATTTGAACGGTCCGGTGCCGACCGGGGCGTTGTTGGCCGGGTTGTCCTCGATCTTTCCGGTCTCGTAGATGTGCTTGGGCACCACGCTGCTCAGCGCCGGCAAGGCGTTGCGGATCAGCTGGAACGGGGTCGGCTTGGCGAATTTAAACACGGCGGTGGCTTCGTCCGGCGTGTCGACCGCCTCCAGATCCTTGAACACGGTGCGGCCGAGATTCTGCAGCGGTTTCCAGACCTGCAGCGCCGAGAAGGCGACATCGGCTGAGGTGAAGGGCTTGCCGTCATGCCATTTGACGCCCTCGCGCAGTTTGAACGTCACCGACAGGCCGTCGGCGGCACCTTCCCAGCTGAGCGCCAGGCGCGGATCGAGCCCGTCCTTGCCGCCGAAGGAGGCCTCGGCCAAAGTTTCCACGATCTTGCTCGAAATGAAGAAGACGCCGTTCGAGGCGACAATCGCCGGATTGAGATTGCGCGGCTCGGAATCAGCGGCGACAACCAGTCGTCCGCCCTTTTTCGGCGTCTGCGCCCAGCCGATCGCCGGCATCGCGGTGGAGGCCAGCAGCAACGCCGAACCGGCCAGCATCGTACGTCTGGAAATGGTGAACTCTGGCATGATTGAACTCCGTCCTCTCCGCGGACCCGGCCGGGTCCGCCGTACCCCTCGGACACTCGTGAGCATCCCGCAAAGCGATTATGGGCCTTGTGCGGGGTTTCGCCAGAGACGGAATTGGCGCATCTTTACGTGGCTTTGAAATTTCCGTCCGCTGGACCAGTTGCACAGAAGCGGTTCGACGCGCGGATTCTGGCAGGACCAGACTGGAGTAGAGTGCAGCAGGTGGAGCAGCTTTTGGGCCTGGTTCGCCCATTCTGGCTGGACCAGATCGGGCAAAATGATGCAGATTTAAGCATAGCCGAGGATCAGAGCCGGAAAAGCCGGTGCCGGCGAGCGGCCGGCTAAGGGATTTCAGGGAGAGAGACATGAACATTGCCCCAGGCAAGAATGCCGTCGGCAGCGTGCCGTTCGACCAAGCCAGGGTGGATGGGCTGATGGAGGAGGCCGGCATTGACGTGCTGCTCGCCACTTCCAAGCACAACACGCAATATCTGCTTGGCGGCTACAAGTTCATCTTCTTCGCCGCCATGGATGCGATCGGCCATAGCCGCTATCTGCCTGTTGTCGTCTATGAGAAAGGCGGGCCGGAGCACGCCGCCTATATCGGCAACCGCATGGAAGGCGGCGAGCACCAGAACCATCCGTTCTGGACGCCGACACTGCATGCCGCCTGCTGGGGCACGCTCGATGCCGCCAATCTGGCGGTCGAGCACTTGCGAAAGTTAGGCAAGGGCATTGCCCGCATCGGCATCGAGCCCGCCTTCCTGCCATCCGACGCCTATATGCTGATCCGCAACGCGCTGCCGGATGCCAAGCTGATCGACGCGACTGATATGCTGGAGCGCATGCGGGCAATCAAAACCGAGGCCGAGTTGGAAAAGCTGCGCATCGCTTCGGAGCTGATCACCGATTCCATGCTGGCGACCATCGGCTGGGCACGCGAAGGCACGACCAAGAGCGAGATCATCGAACAGCTCAGGCGCGAGGAGACCAATCGCGGCGCGCATTTCGAATACTGCCTGTTGACGCTAGGCTCCAGCCACAACCGTGCCGCCTCGCCGCAGGCGTGGAAGAAGGGCGAGGTGATGTCGATCGATTCCGGCGGCAACTACCACGGCTATATCGGCGACCTCTGCCGTATGGGCGTGCTGGGTGAGCCTGACGCCGAACTCGAGGATCTGCTGGCCGAGATCGAGACAGTGCAGCAGGCGGCCTTCTCCAAGGTCAAGGCGGGCACGCTGGGCGGTGACATGATTTCTCATGCCGAAGGCGTGCTGAAGAAGTCGAAGGTTGCGCCCTATACCGATTTCTTCGCGCATGGCATGGGGCTGATCACGCATGAAGCGCCGTTCCTGATGACCAACCATCCGGTGACCTATGAAGGCACCTATGCCGCAAAGCCGCTGGAGAAGAACATGGTGCTTTCGGTCGAGACGACCATGCTCCACCCGACGCGCGGCTTCATCAAGCTGGAGGACACGGTGGCGGTGACCGGTGCCGGCTACGTCATGTTCGGCGATCGGGGCCGGGGCTGGAACAGGGGCGGGCTTTAGGCGCTTCTATCTCACTTCCCGCCCGGCGGCAGCAGCCTGAAATCCGGCAGGTCGCGCAGTGCCAGTTCCGGCCCGGCCGGCGAGTAAACGACGAAAAGCTGCATCGGCCCGTCGCCGGTATTGAGCGTCGAGTGGAAGCGGCTTTCCGGCACATAGATGGTGCAGCCGGGGCCGACTTTCTCGACGACCGGGCTGCCCTTCTCGTCTTCGACCATCTGCTCGCCACTGCCTGAGATGACGAAGATAATCTCCTCCGCACCCGGGTGGTTATGACGCGTATGGCCCTTGCCCGACGGCAGGTCGACGACACCACCGGAAAATCGCTTCGCGCCGTTCACTTCGGGAGCGACCGTCAGCGACAGCCTGCCCCAGTCGAAGCCGAAGGCGCTGACGTCTTTTGGATATACGAATACCTTGCTGTTGTCGGTCATCGTCCCACCCTTCTTTTTGCTGGTCTTCTACGCAGCGCCGAACGTGACGGCCTTGAAATCCGCCGTTTGCCTGGCGATCGAGGCTTCTGCCGGAAGCCGCTCCATCGAACTGGCGCCATAGAACCCGTGCAGGCCCTTGCAGCGCTCGAGAATATATTTGGCGTCGTCCGGCATCGAGATCGGCCCGCCATGGCAAAGCAGGATTATATCCTCGCGCACTGAGCGTGCCGCTTCGGCGATGGCGTCGATCGCCCCTATACAGTCGTCCAGCGATTTGGCCGATGTCGCGCCGATCGAGCCGCCGGTGGTCACCCCCATATGGGCGACGACGATGTCGGCGCCGGCTTTTGTCATGGCGCGCGCCTCGTCTGGGTTGAAGACATAGGGCGTGGTCAACAGGTCGAGTTTGTGAGCCTCGGCGATCATGTCGACCTCGAGCCCGAAGCCCATGCCGGTTTCTTCAAAACTCTGCCGCATCTGGCCGTCGAACAGGCCGATGGTCGGAAAGTTCTGCACACCGGAAAAGCCCATCGTCTTCAACTCGGTCAAAAGCAGCGGCATGATGACGAAGGGATCGGTGCCGTTGACGCCGGCCAGCACCGGCGTCTTCTTCACTACCGGCAGCACTTCGTAGGCCATCTCCTTGACGATCTCGTTGGCGTTGCCATAGGCGAGCAGGCCGGCGGCCGAGCCGCGCCCGGCCATGCGGTAGCGGCCGGAATTGTAGATGATGATCAGGTCGATGCCGCCGGCTTCCTCTGCCTTGGCCGACAGGCCGGTGCCGGCACCGCCGCCGACGATCGGCACGCCGTCCGCGATCATCTTGCGGAATTTCTCCAGGATTTTCTTGCGCGGTATGGCGGCCATGTCTTGGTGTCTCACTGTCTGGCGATGTCGAGGAAGGCCGTGGTGGCAGCCCAGGCGAATTCGGGGTCGTTGATATGCAGCGGCAAGCGCAGCACGCGGCGCTTTTTGTCGGGCTTGATGGTGCGCTCGATCGCTTCGAACAAAGCTGCATCGGCTTCAGGGTCGAAGAAGGCGCCGCCTTCGATGTCGAGCGCCGACACGCCTTTCTCCGGAATGAGGAAGCGAACCGGACCCTGGCAGAGGCTCAGCCTTGTACCGATCCATTCGCCGATCATTCTGCTTTCGTCGGCGGTGGTGCGCATCAGTGTGACGTTTGGATTGTGCTCATAGAATAGCCGGCCGCGATAGCGTTCCGGAATTGTTGGCGGCGCCCAGAAATTGACCATGTCGAGCGCGCCGACCGAGCCGACATAAGGCAGCCCGGTGCGGGCGATGGCACCAAAGCGATCTTCGGTCGCCGGCAGCACGCCGCCAAACAGCAAGTCGCAGACTTCGGTCGTTGTGATGTCGATGACGCCGGACAACAGGCCGCTGTCGGCCAATTTTTCCATGGTGCGGCCGCCGGTTCCGGTGGCATGAAAGACCATGCAGTCATAGGTGGAACGAAGCTCATCGGCGATCGCGGTCACGCATGGCGTGGTGACGCCGAACATGGTCAGGCCGATCGAGGGTCTGCCGTCGGCCGGCGGCGCCGGCTTTGCCGCCATGCCTGATATCGCCTGGGCGGCATTGTGCAGCACGACACGCGAAAGCCGGTTGAGGCCGGCCATGTCGGTCACCGACGGCATCATGACGATGTCGGAGACGTCGACATAGGGCGCGGTGTCACCGGAGGCCAAGGTCGAAACCATGATCTTGGGCAGACCGAGTGGCAGCGTGCGCATGCCTGCGGTGATGATCGAGGTGCCGCCACCGCCGCCAATGCCGATAATCCCGGCAATATCGCTGCGCGACTGGACAAACCGTGCAAAGGCGGCGGCCATTGCCGCCACCGCAGTGCCGCGATCGTCGACGCCGAGCACGGCATTGCGACCCTCGGGATGGCGGCTGGCGACCTCGCCGGCCGAAACATCGACCGGCACGGTCGCGCCGCGTGTTCCGATGTCGATACGGGCAACCGAAGCGCCGGTTGCGGCGACCGCATCGGCCAGAAAAGCGAGTTCCTCGCCCTTGGTGTCGGCGGTGCCCACCACATAGATGCGCTTCATCGCGTTTCCCCGGTCTTGGGCGTGTTCGGCGCTGCCGCCCCTTTGCCCCGCCGTTCGACGGCGCGAACGGCCATTGCAATTTTTTGAGACGCGCGTATCGTATTGACATGAATGTCTCACGTCAACAAGCGGCAATGGACGACGATGCGGGCCAAGGGCCGAACCCGCAGGTAGAGCGCGGGGCCCGCGCGCGCACCAGGCGTCTCATGCTGGAGACGGCGACAAAGCTGATGCAGGCGGGCGCCACGCCCTCCGTCAGCGAGGTGGCGGAGGCAGCGGAAGTCTCGCGCGCCACCGCCTATCGGTATTTTCCGAGCCAGGCGGCGCTGGTGCAGGCGGTGGTCGATGAGGGGCTTGGGCCGATCCTTACCTGGAAATCGAGCTCTGCCGATCCCGAGCGCCGGGTCGCCGAGCTGTTCGAGACCGCCATGCCGCGCATCGAGGTCTTCGAAGCGACGTTCAAGGCGGCGCTGAAACTGTCGCTCGACCAGTGGGCGCAGCGACAGGCAGGCACGCTTGACGGCGAACCTGCCTTCACGCGCGGCCATCGCGTCGATCTTTTGAAAGATGCGATCGCGCCACTCAAAGGCCGGTTGCCGCCGCGCGAATTCAAGCGGCTCGCGCAGGCGCTGTCATTGATCTTCGGTGTTGAGATGCTGATCGTATTGAAGGATATATGGGGATTGGATAGCCGCAGTATGATGTCGGTTGCGCAATGGGCGGCCGGCGCTCTGGTGCGCGCGGCTATGACCGAATCGATGATTGAAGGAGATGGGATCGCGCCGACGTCGGCCGCTAGATAACGCCAATCTGGTTCGACCAGATTTTCAACCTGACTATTCATACTAGTAGCGATGCAGCGGCCCAAGCAAGGCATTCATGTATCAAGGAGTAGGAAAATTCAGGGAAAACAGGCAGATATCGCAGAAACCAACTTGTCTGCGTGTCCGCCACCGTCCAAGAAAGGGCTTGACGTTCGTCTGAAATTGGTAATACCAGATCAGGACAAATAAAGCGGATCAAAGGGTGAAGGCTAAGATCCGTTTCGGTCGAACGAGGAGGCTCAAAAACCGGAACGGTGCCGTCACGGGAGGACTACCAGGGCCGGCCTCGCCGCCGGCTCGCATGACGCGGTAGAATGCGCACAAGGGAGGAAATCATTATGCGCAAGACAATGACCAGCTTGCTTGCTGGTATCGGCCTAGTGCTCGCCTGCGGAACGTCCGTCTACGCGCAGGAAAAGGAACTTACAATCTTCTGGGCGGAATGGGATCCGGCCAATTACCTGCAGGAACTCGGCAACGAGTACGAGAAGGAAACCGGCGTCAAGATCACGGTGGAAACCACACCGTGGCCCGACTTCCAGACCAAGGCCTTCACCGAGTTCAACGCCCATGGCGACGCCTATGATATGGTCGTCGGCGACTCGCAATGGCTCGGTGCCGGCTCGACCGGTGGCCACTATGTCGACCTGACCGACTTCTTCAATAAGCACAAGGTCGGTGACGTGATGGCACCGGCGACGGTGAAGTACTACGCCGAATATCCGGGCGGCAGCAGCAAGTACTGGGCCATTCCGCTTGAAGGCGACGCCGTCGGCTGGTCCTACCGCAAGGACTGGTTCGAGGATCCGAAGGAAAAGGAAGCCTTCAAGGCCAAATATGGCTACGATCTCGACGTGCCGAAGGATTTCAAGGCGCTGCGCGACATCGCCGAGTTCTTCTACCGGCCGGACCAGAAAAAATACGGCATCGCCATCTACACCGACAATTCGTATGACGCGATGGCGATGGGCTTCGAAAACGCGCTGTTTTCCTTTGGCGGCGAGCTGGGTGATTATAAGACCTACAAGGTCGACGGCTTCATCAACTCCGACAAGGCGATCGCGGCGCTCGATGCCTACAAGGAACTCTACAAGTTCACGCCTCCGGGCTGGGCCAAGTCGTTCTTCGTCGAGGACAACCAGGCGATCACTGAAAACCTGGCCGCGATGAGCATGAACTACTTCGCGTTCTTCCCCTCGCTGATCAACGAGGCGTCGAACCCGAATGCCAAGAACACCGGTTTCTTCGCCAATCCTCCCGGCCCGAACGGCGACCAGTTCGCCGCACTCGGCGGTCAGGGCATCTCCATCGTTTCATACTCGCAGAAGCAGGAAGAGGCGACGAAGTTCCTGGAATGGTTCATCAAGGACGAGACCCAGAAGAAATGGGCAGCGCTTGGCGGCTACACCTGCAGTGCCGCCGTGCTCAAGTCGCCCGAATTCCAGAACGCCACGCCCTACAACAAGGCGTTCTACGAGACCATGTTCAAGGTCAAGGACTTCTGGGCGGTTCCGGAATATGCGGAACTGCTGCAGCAGCTCAACCAGCGCATCTATCCCTACATGATCGGCGGCGAAGGCACCGCCAAGGAGACGCTGGACGCACTGGCAGCCGACTGGAACGCGACCTTCAAGAAATACGGCCGCGGCCAATAAGTATGAAGTTTCACGGAGGGGGCGTTCGTGCCTCCTCCGTTTCTTTTTCTGATTCTTGAACCGGGAGCAGGGTCTTGGCGACCACGATGATCACCACGCTGGACAGGACCTCGCGGGCCGCCGCTCGCGGTCTAAGCGACATTTCGATCCGCAATCTCTTCATCATCCCGACGATCCTGTTTCTGATCGTCTTCAACATCTTCCCGCTGATCTATTCGCTGGGCTATTCGTTCACCGATTTCCGCGCCTCGACCAGCGCGGCGGCGAATTTCGTCGGGCTGCAAAACTATCGCGACCTGCTCAGCGATCCCTATGTCTGGTCCAACTTCGCCATCACCGCAAAATACGTCATCATCTCGGTCGCCGGCCAGCTGCTCGTCGGCTTCGGCGTGGCCATGCTGCTCAACCGCGACATTCCGCTCAAGGGCCTGCTGACGACGCTCCTGTTGTTGCCGATGATGCTGTCGATGGCCGTCGTCGGCCTGTTCTGGAAGCTGCTCTACGATCCGTCCTTCGGCATCATCAATTATGCGCTGGGCCTCGGCACCTTCGAATGGCTGTCGGATCCGAAAATGGCGCTCTATGCGGTCGCGCTGACCGACATCTGGATGTGGTCGCCCTTCGTCATGCTGTTGTCGCTGGCCGGCCTGTCGGCCGTGCCCAAGCATCTCTACGAGGCAGCCGCGATCGACAGGGCCGGGCCGTTCTACACCTTCTTCCGCATAACGCTGCCGCTGGTTGCGCCGATCCTGATGATCGCGGTCATCTTCCGCACCATGGAGGCGTTCAAGACCTTCGACCTCGCCTACATCCTGACCAGCCAGCCGACGGCCGAGCTGATCTCGATCCGGCTCTACAAGATGGCGTTCCAGGAATGGCAGACCGGGCGTTCCTGCGCGCTCGCCTACATCGTGCTGATCATGGTGCTGGCGATCACCAACATCTATGTCAAATACCTCAACAAGGTGAAGGAGCGCTGAGATGGCCGCAGTCCGCACTTCTTCCGAAATCACCTTCAACCGGGTCGCCATCGTCGCTGTCCTGCTGGTGACGATCATCTTCCTGGCGCCGATCTACTGGATCGCCTCGACGGCGTTCAAGCCGCGCAACCTCGCCACCACCATTCCGCCGACGGTGGTTTTCCAGCCGGAGATATCGCCCTTCGTCAAGTTGTTCACCAAGCGCTCGCAGCTGCGCAGCCCGCCGTCGCCGGAGGAGTACGCGGCCGCGCCGTGGTGGGAGCGCGTCGTCTTCAATGGCGGCGAAAAGATCGTGCGCGACGGCAAGGGCCAGGTCCAGTGGTCGGGCTATCCGAGCCGTTTCATGAACTCGCTGATCGTTGCCATAACCTCGACCGCCCTGGCCGTCGGCATGGGCACCTTCACCGCCTATGGGTTCTCGCGCTTCAAGGTAAAAGGCGAGGCGGACCTGCTGTTCTTCATCCTGTCGACGCGCATGCTGCCGCCGGTGGTCGTCGCCATTCCGATGTTCCTGATGTACCGGGCGGTCGGCCTCAACGATTCCCATATCGGACTGATCATCCTTTACACCGCCTTCAACCTGTCGTTCTCGGTGTGGCTGATGAAAGGCTTCATGGACGAGATCCCCAAGGAATATGAGGAGGCGGCCCTCGTCGACGGCTATACGCGCATGGAGGCCTTCTTCAAGATCGTGCTGCCCGAGGCCGCCACCGGCATCGCCGCCACCGCCGTGTTCTGCTTCATCACGGCGTGGAACGAATATGCCTTCGCACTGATTATGACCAGCCGCCGTGCCCAGACGGCACCGCCTTTCATTCCCAGCCAGGTCGGCGCCGGCCTGCCGGACTGGACGGTGATCGCCGCCGGAACCTTCCTGTTCCTGCTGCCGGTCGCAATCTTCACCTTCCTGCTCCGCAACCATCTGCTGCGCGGAATGTCGTTTGGAGCGATCCGCAAATGAGCTTTCGCGCCATCAACCAGAAATATCTTGAACCAGGCTCTCAAGTGCTGATGGTGCTCGGTATCATCGCGCTCTGCCAGCCGTGGAACATGCTGCTGCACAGCTATGGCGTGACCATCATCCTGATCGGCCTGATCGGCTTCAACATCACCTCCAAGATCGCGCCGGAGGAGAAGGCCGGCACCGGGCAAGGGGCAAATCCGGGGGCGCAGCATTGACCCAGATCGAGCTTCGCGGCGTGCAGAAATATTTCGGCGCCGTCCAGGTCATCAAGGACCTCAACCTCAAGATCGACGACAACGAGTTCATCGTGCTGCTCGGCCAGTCGGGTTGCGGCAAGACGACGACGCTCAGGGCCGTTGCCGGACTGGAGACGATCGACGGCGGCGACATCCTCATCGACGGCAAGCCGGTCCAGCACCTCAAGGCCGCCGACCGCGACATCGCCATGGTCTTCCAGTCGTTTTCGCTCTATCCGCATATGAGCGTCTACGAGAACATCGCCTTTCCGCTCAGGGCGACGCGCAAGAGCAAGGCCGAGATCGACAGCGAGGTGCGCTCGGTCGCCAAGACGCTGCAGATCAGCGATCTCCTCGCCAAGAAACCGTCGGCGCTGTCGGGCGGCGACATGCAGCGCGTGGCGATCGGCCGGGCCTTGGTGCGGCGGCCGAAGGCGATGCTGATGGACGAGCCGATCGGGGCGCTCGATGCCAAGCTGCGCGAGGAGATGCGGGCCGAGATCAAGCGGCTGCACATCAAGCAGGGCTCGACCAGCATCTACGTCACCCACGACCAGATCGAGGCGATGAGCCTCGCCGACCGCATCGTCATCATGCATGAAGGTGTGCTGCAGCAGGTCGGCTCGCCGGACGAGGTCTATTCGCATCCGGCGAATCTTTTCGTCGCGCAGTTTGTCGGCAGCCCGGTGATGAACGTCACCGACGCTTCGGTGACCGAGAAAGCCTCGTCCGCCTCGGTGACGGTCGGCGATGCGGCCGCCGGCTTCGAATTCCCGCGCGCGTTGCTGTCGAAGCTCAACGGGCATGCCGGCGGGCAGCTCGCGCTCGGCATCCGGCCGGAAGGCGTTCTCGTTCGCCGCGAAGCCGCCGAAGGGTTCTTGCCGGTAGAGACGCAGATCGTTGAGCCGCTCGGGTCCTTCGACATCGTCGACCTCAAGGTCGGCTCCAAGATGCTGCGTGCGCGCACCAAGAGCGGCTTCATCGGCGGCCCCGGCGAAAGGGTCTTCGTCAGAATCGATCCCAGCCAGGCGCATTTCTTCGACACGGCGAGCGGCAAATCGCTGGGAGTGAGACTCTGATGGCCCACATCCAGCTCAAGAACATCTCAAAGAAGTTCGGTAACCACACCGCCTTGACCGGGCTCGATCTCGACATCGCCGATGGCGAGTTCTTCGTCCTGCTTGGCGAGACCGGCGCCGGCAAGACGACGACGCTGCGCATGATTGCCGGCCTGGAAAAACCCAGCGAAGGCCAGGTCTTCATCGATGGCGTCGATGTCGCCGACTGGGGCGCGGCCGAGCGTGACGTGGCACTGGTGCTGCAGCAATATTCGCTCTATCCGCGCTATACGGTGCGCGAAAACCTCGAATTTCCGCTGAAGCCGAAGATCCGCCGGCTGCCCGATGCCGAGATCAAGGATCGTGTCGACCGCGCTGCCAGGACGCTGCGGATCGAACATCTGCTCGACCGCAAGACCGACAGGCTTTCAGGCGGCGAGATGCAGCGCGTCTCGATCGGTCGCGCCATCGTGCGCAAGCCGCGGGTATTCCTGATGGACGAGCCGTTGTCGGCGCTCGACGCCAAATTGCGCGAGGCGCTGCGCACCGAATTGAAGAACCTGCAGATGCAGCTTGGCGCCACCTTCCTGTTCGTGACGCACGATCAGATCGAGGCGATGTCGATGGGGGACAAGGTCGGCGTGCTCAACCATGGCCGCATCGTCCAGACCGGCACGCCGTACGAGATCTACAACAATCCGCGCGACACCTACGTGGCGAGCTTCGTCGGCTCGCCGCCGATGAATCTCATCGACGGCAAGCTTGTGAACGGACGTGCGGTGATGGCGCCGCTCAATTTCGAATTGCCGTTTGCGGGGGGTGCCAAGACTTCGGGGGGTGCCAAGACGGGCGCGGCGACCGACGGTCGCCCGCTCGTCTTCGGTATTCGTCCCGAGGACGTCTATCTCGAGACCGGCGCGCCGGTCGAGGCGCGGGTCCATGACGTCGAGAACCATGGCGTCGAGAAGATCCTGACGCTGCGGGTCGGCGACGCCATGCTGCGCGCCACCGTGCCGGCCAGGACCGACGTGCAGATAGAGCAGCCGGTGCGCTTTGCCTGGAACCCGGACAAGGTGGTGCTGTTCGACAAGGGCAGCGGAATAAGCCTGCGTCACGCCAGCTAAATGCCCTGGGCCATCCGCATCCCCCGTACGGGGGATGCGGATGCTCCGATTTGTCGAATAGGCTGATCCTTCGGTTCCAAAAAGGGATTTGCACGCCCAATTTGGAGACCCAAATACGGAGGGTTGGCTATGGGAAATCTGTTACGCAATTTTGCGACGATCCTGCTTGTCGCCGGTATGGGATTGTCGGCGGCGCATCTGGGCGAGGCGCAGGCAGCCAAGAAAGTTGTCGCCGGCGCGAAGGTCGACCCAAGAAGATCAAGGACCTCAACGGCGCGGTCAATCTGTCCACCAGCGACTGCAAGCTGTTGTTGAGCGGCACCGTCGTCGAAGTCTCGGATGGCAGGTGCGGGGCTTCCGGCAAATATTGCAAGAGCAGCGCCGGCTCGGCCTGCATCACCGAGCAATAACCCGGCCAATGTTTAGCCGGCCTGGCGGATCTCCGCCTGTTCCTCGGCCCGAAAATGGCTGGGCGGCGATCCGATGACCCGTTTGAAGGCGCGGCTGAAGGAGGCGTCGGATTCGTAGCCGAGGCGCGCCGCGACGACGGAAATCTTGAGCCGGTCACGGACCAGCCATTGCCTCGCCTGGTGCATCCGCACCTGCGTGACGTACTTTGCCGGTGTTTCGCCGACAATGGTGGCGAAGCGCTCGGCGAAACCTGATCGCGAGGCGCCCATCATCTTTGCCAGAGCCTCCACCGTCCAGTCGCGATTCGGTTCCAGATGGATCGCGGCGAGCACCCGGCCGATCTCGCGGTCCCTGACCGCCGCAATCCATCCGGAGGCATCGCCGCAGCCGCGCTCGACCCATGAGCGGATGACGGTCGCGGCAAGCACATCGGCCAGCCGCGCCAGGATGCCGCCGGAGCCGACGCGCTCCATCGTGACCTCGCGGGCCATCGCTTCCAGCAAATGCGGGATACCCGGCTCATAGGCTTCCAACTCATGCGCACGCATCACGTCCGGCATCATGCCGAGCAAGGGGTGCAAGCCATCGAGATTGAAATACATGCTGCCGAAAAACAGCAAGGTGCCCGGACGGCAGCCGGGCACGCCGTCATTCGACATGCAATAGACGCCCTTGCAGATTTCCTCGACCTCATAGCCATGGATCGGCGCCGCCTCGATACCCGGCTCGCTCGCCAGCGTATGGGCTGAGCCGCGCGGCAACAAGGCAGCGTCGCCCGCCTTGAGCTCGACCCAGTCGCCGGACGGCTGCAGCAACCAGCAGCCTTTGCGTCCGATGAAATGAAACCGTGCCGCCGCCTGAGCCGGAAAATAGATGCCCCAAGGTTCCTTCATCTCGCAACGGCCGTAATCGACGCCTTCCAGACGCAATCCGCGCAATATGTCCGTCAGCGGATCGCCGGTGATTGGAATTTTGGACGAACGGTCAAACATAATGGTGTTTCTAGCATGGAAACTCCAGCCAGTCACTCCTTATGTTGCATTGCAGCCAAATGCTGCGCTGCAACAGACCGGAGATTCTCTCATGACCGAACCCGCGACAGGCGTCATGGACGCCGTTCTCGATCCATCGGAAACCGGCGAACGATCCGAGCCCGCATGGGGGGCGGTGGTCTCCCTGGCGCTCGGAGTCTTCGGCCTGGTGACCGCGGAATTCCTGCCGGCCAGCCTGCTGACGCCGCTTGCGCAGGATCTCGGCATCACCGAAGGCGCCGCCGGGCAGGCGGTAACGGCCACCGCTGTCATTGGTGCGATAGCGGCGCCGACCATGGCCATTGTCACCAAGCGGCTGGACCGCAGGCTGGTCATGTGGGCGCTGACGGTGCTGCTTGTGCTGTCAAACCTGGTAGCCGCGTTTGCGTCGTCGCTTCCCGTTCTTCTGATCGCCCGCATCATGCTTGGCATTAGTCTCGGCGGCTTCTGGTCGATGTCGGCTGCCATGGCGATGCGGCTCGTTCCGATGCGGCTGATGCCGCGCGCCATGTCGATCATCCTCACCGGCGTTTCGGTGGCGACGGTCTGTGCGGCTCCAGTCGGCGCCTATGTCGGCGACATCTGGGGATGGCGGACGGCGTTCATGATCGCCGCCGTGGTCGGCGCGCTGGCGCTGCTGGTGCAGGTGGCTACCATTCCGAAGCTGCCGCCGGCAGGTACGGCAGGTTTTCGCACGCTGCTGGAGGTGATGAAGCGGCCGATGATCAGGGTGGCACTGCTGGTGGTGCTGCTGGTCGCCTCGGGACACTTTGCCGGCTTCACCTATGTCCGCCCGTTTCTCGAGAAGGTTCCCGCGCTGGACATCGAGACGATCTCGCTTGTGCTGCTCGCCTACGGCATTGGTGGCTTCTTCGGCAATTTTGCCGGCGGCTTCATTGCCGAACGCAGCCTCAAGGCAGCCGTCAGCCTGGCGCCTCTGCTGATCGCGTTTTCGGCGCTCTTGCTGCTGGTCGTCGGAGGCTCACCCGTGGTTGCTGCAATAGCAGTGGCCAGCTGGGGCTTTGCCTTCGGCGCCGTCCCAGTCGGGCTGCAGACCTGGCTAGTGCGGGCCGCCCCCGATCAGGCGGAAAGCGCCGGCGGGCTGATGGTTATGACATTCCAGGTCGCCATCGCGTTGGGCGCCGTCTTCGGCGGCCTGCTGGTCGACAATGTCGGCGTTGCCAGCGCCTTCGCCTATTGCGCGGCTGCGACATTGCTGGCGGCACTGGCGGCGTTCTTCCTTGGCCCGAAGCCGGTCGACGATCCCAAGGCCTAAAGCGCATCGCACTCGATCGGCCTCACGCGATGCGCCTTAGATTCTTGTTTTTACGTATGTCGTTATCGCAAAACCGCTGCACACCCTCGGGTCAAGCCCGAGGGCATGCTTTTGCGCGACATGCATTAAACGGAACGGCCGTCGAAGTCGAAGACCGGCACGGCGGCGACGTCCAACGCCTCGATGCAATGAATATTGATATAGGCACTTCGCCCGCTCCCTTCGCCGACATCCTCGGCGAAGGGGTGAATGCCGCAGCTGCGGCAGAAGCGGTGGGCGATGACATGGTTGCCGAAGCTGTAGCGGCCGAGATCATCGCCCCAGGCAAGTACCCGCATGCTCTCATGCGGCACTGCCCATAGCAGTGCACCCTTGCGCGAGCAGATCGAGCAATTGCACCGTGCGACTCCGGTCAGCTCGCCTTCGACCTCGAACGCGACCTTGCCGCAGTGGCAGCTGCCTTGGTAGCGCATCGGGCCTTCCTCCTTCGGTTCGACAGGTGCAAATCCGACCGTGCCGGGCTATGTCTCCTGCGGCCAGTTTCAGGCTGCTACCTTAAGACGTTGCAAGCGTGCGGAGTCCGACACCGAAAATGCAATCAGCTCGTGATAGCCTCGAAGCAATTCTTTCGCGTCTTGACGCTCGCGCGGGCAACGAAAGCGTTTTCGTAAAGCTCTACCCTGAAGCGGCACGGGCGGCGGCGGACGCCGCCGATGCGCGGCGAAAAGCCGGCGTGACGCTCGGGCCGCTCGATGGGGCGATCGTCTCGATCAAGGATCTGTTCGATGTCGCCGGCGAACCGACTACGGCGGGCTCGCTGCTGCTCGCCACGGCTGCGCCGGCGCTGCGGGATGCCATTGTCGTGCAACGGCTGCGCCAAGCCGGTGCAGTCATCCTCGGCAAGACCAACATGACCGAGTTCGCCTTTACCGCGATCGGCGTCAATCCACATTACGTTACGCCCGGCAATGCAAGCGATGCCAGCCGTATTCCGGGCGGCTCGTCCTCAGGCGCCGCGGTTTCGGTGGGCGAGGGTACCAGCGAAATCTCCATCGGTTCCGATACCGGCGGTTCGGTACGCATTCCGGCATCGTTGAATGGCGTCGTCGGTTTCAAGCCGACGGCGCGGCGCGTGCCGCTCGCGGGTGCGTTTCCGCTGTCGGCCACGCTGGACTCGATCGGTCCGCTGGCCCGCACCGTCGCCGAATGTGCGGCGGCCGATGCAGTGATGTCGGGCGAAAACCTGGCGGCACTGTTGCCGCCTCCGCTGGACGGCCTGCGCATCGGTATTCCGCGCGGCGTGCTGTTCGATGATACGCAGGAAGAGGTCGCGACGACGTTCGACCGGTGTCTTCGCAAGATGGAGCTTAGCGGCGCACGGCTTGTGGAGTTGTCGATCGACGACCTGCTTGCCGATTTGCGCGCGGCAACCCAACGCGCGTCGATCGCGGCGATGGAAGGGGCGGAGATCCATGCCGACTGGCTGGCGACGGGAGCGACGGCGCCGGTCGACCCGCGGGTAAGCGGGCCATTGTCGCGCGCCGCCGCCATTCCGGCCACGGTCTATATCAGGGCAATGCGCCGCCGCACGGCGCTGGCCGCCGCGATGGATGAGCGACTTGCAGCGGTCGACGTGCTGGCCCTGCCGACCACGCCGGTGACGGCGCCGACGACCGTGTCGATGACCAGCGACGAGGCTCTGTGCAACAGGACGGAAGGCCTTCTGCTGCGCAACACGCAGGTCGCCAACCAATTCGATCTATCAGCCATCTCGCTGCCGATGCCGGGAATGACGCGTCCGGCCGGGCTGATGCTGGTGGCGCGCAATGGCCATGACCACCACCTGCTGCGCATCGCAGCGGGCGTGGAGGCGCTGCTTGCAAATTGATAGGGTAGCGCGTGTCAGCGCGACGAGCAGTGGCCGCGTTCGCTGTCCTTGGCGGCGCGTTCGATGCTGGTGGCAACCAGCCAAGGCAGGGTGTACCGCTTGCCGTTGAAGGTCCGGGTGCGGTTCTCGATCGATCCGACAACAACGACCTTGCCGGCATAGAGCTTGTCCGAAAGATCGAGGGCCTTGTCTTGCTGCGGCAGGCGATCGATGTCGATTGAAACGCCTTTGATGAGCTTACCAGTAGCGAGGTCGAGTGCGCTGTTCGATGGACAGGGTGCCGCCACGCAGCGTATGCCGTTGTCGCAGAACACGTAGCTGCCCTGTCCGTTGGCGAAGGCTTGCGCCGTCGCCACGCAGAAGCAGGCGGTCAGCAGGAATTTTGTGACGTGTGCCATGCCGGTACCGTCGCCGGCGAATTCGGGAAAATTAGGGCGCTCTCAGAAATCGGCAGGGAACCGCCGCCGGTAGTGCTCGACCACTTCGGGGTTGCACAGATTGACCGGCAATCTGTTGGCCAGCACCAGCAAGGCTTCGCCAGCCGCGCCGACGCCCATGCGCATCATCGACTGCTCGGTAATCCCAGCCATGTGCGGGGTGACGATGACGTTGTCGAAGCCGAAATAAGGATGGTTGGGCGGTAGCGGTTGTGTTGCAAAGACATCGAGCGCGGCGCCGCCGATGCGGCCCTTCTGCAAGGCTTCGATAAGGGCGTCGTCGTCGATCACCGGCCCGCGCGAAACATTGATCAGCAGCGCATCCGGCTTCATCCGGTCAATGCGCTCCCGGCTGATCAGCCCCCGTGTTTCGGGCGTCAGCGGGCAGCACAGAACGATGATGTCGCTCTGCTCGATGAGTGCATCGATCGACAGGAAGCCGACCCTGTCCGGCGCCGGCCGCATGCTGCGCGTCGTCGCCACCACATTCAGATCGAACCCATGGGCCGCGATATGGCCAACCGCCTGGCCGATCGCGCCGAGGCCGACAATGCCGATCGTCTTGCCCGCTAGCTCACTGGCCACGACGGTGTGTTCGCGGCCGGCCAGCCAACCCTTCGCGCGCAAGTCGCGGTCCAACACACGAAAGCGCCTAAGCAGTGCCAGCGCCGCGAACATCACATATTCGGCGACGGATCGCGCGTTCACCCCCGGCACGTTCGCCACCAACACGCCGGCCGCATTGGCCGCTTCCATCGGTACCATGTCCAGCCCGGCGCCGTGGCGGATCGCGGCCCTGAGCTTCGACGTGCCTTCGAAAAGCGCCGCAGGCAAGGGAGCGCGAACGATGATGACATCGGCGTCCCTTGCCTCGGCGGCCAGCGTGTGCGCGTCGAGGGCGGAAGCAACGACGAGTTCGCCGGCCCCTGTCAGCATGGAAGAGGCACGGGGGTGCAGTCTGTGTGTCGACAGGATCTTGGGCATTTCAGGCCTTTTCGAGCGCTGGGCTTTCGGGTTCCGCCCCACGCCCCTCGATCAGCCCCTTCCAGTAGCTTTCCGCGCCTTGCAGGTGGGCGCTCATCAGCGCCTGGGCGAGATTGCCGTCGCGGCGCAGCAGCGCCTCGTAGATCTGGATATGCTCGGCATGGGAGCGCACGCTGCGTTCGGGATCGTTGAAATAGATCGGCAGGCGCAGCTCACCCATCATGTAGTAGACGCTGCAGATATTGTGGAAGACGCTGTTCTTGGTCGCCCGCACGATCTCGAGGTGGAACTCGCGGTCTTCCCGGGCAAGGCCTTCACCGGCGGCGATGCGATCCTCGGAGGCCTTCAGGATCTCGCGCAGCCGCTCGAAATTCTCCTCGGTGGCGCGTGAACAGGCAAGTTCGGCGGCCTTGATCTCGTGGATCTTGCGCAACTCGACCGTCTCGTAGATCTGGACGGGATCGAGCGGCAGGCCGGCGCGGGCGAACAGCGCCATCGCCTCGACGCTCGCCTGCTTCGTATCGATGTAGATGCCGGATTTCGCCCGTCGCTCGACGATGCGCATGGCCTCGAGAATGGCCAGCGCCTCGCGGATCTGGCCGCGGCTGACGCTGAAATGCTCTGCCAGTTCGCGCTCCGACGGCGTGCGGCCCGTCTCCTTGTCCGAATGGGAGAACAGATAGGCGGCGAGTTCCGCGAGAAGGTTCTTTTCTTTCATGTCAGCCGTGTTGCGCGTGCGCCTCCAGGAACCGCTCCGAAATGGTGAATCCCAGCCCGGGTCTATCAGGGATCGCTACCATACCGTCCTTTGCTTCGACAGTCTCTTCGATCAGATCGTGGATCATCGGGTTGGCGCCGAGCGAATATTCGACGGTGAAGCTCGCCGGCGAAGCAGCGCAGACATGCAGCCCGGCAAAGAAGCAGGGCGCACCCGCCCAAAGATGCGGCGCAAAGCGCAGATTGAAGGCGCTGGCGATGGTGCCGATTTTCATCGCCTCGCTGATTCCACCGCAAAAGGCCGGATCCGGCTGGAAGATATCGGCGGATTTGAGTATGGCGAGGTCGCGGAAGGCATAGCGCGTCGCCTCGCTTTCGCCGGTGGCGATCGGGATCGAGCCGCAGGCGCGCACCTCGGCCATGCCGGGCTTGTCGTCGGCGATCACCGGCTCCTCGAACCAGGCGAGATCGAGGTCGCCGGCGAGATGGATGAAGCGCTTGGCTTCGGCCACCGTGTAGGTGCCGTGCGCGTCGACCATCAGGTCGATATCGGGACCGAGCGCCTGTCTGGCGGCGCGGACGCGAGCGGCCGAGATATGTGGGGCGCCGTCCATGGCGCCGACGCGCATCTTCAGCGCCTTGAAGCCGCCCTTGGCGATGTAGGACTGCAGCTGGTCGCCGATGGCTTCCGCAGTGGCCCAGCCGCCGGAAGCATAGGCCGGCATGCGGTCCAGCTTGCGGCCGCCGAGCAGCCGCCAGACCGGAACGCCGAGCGATTTGCCAAGAATGTCCCACAATGCGATGTCGACCGCGCTGATGGCGGCGATGCTCATGCCCCGTCGTGCCAATTGCGGCATGGCATGGCCGGCGCGAGCGGCGCTGTCGTGGCGCGTGCCATTATAGAGCATCTCCCATATGACGCCGATGTCGGCCGGGTCGCGGCCGACCAGCTGCGGGCCGACCTCGTAGTTTAGCAAATGGACGAGAGCGCCGTAGCTGCCGGCGCTGCCGGCGGCATTCTTGCCTTCGCCCCAGCCGACCAGACCGTCGTCGGTTTCGATGCGCAGGATGGCGGCGTCGAATGTCGCCACCTGACCGAAGTCGCTGCGATGCTGCTTCGCGACTTCGATCGGTATGCGAACCCACCAGGCTTGGACCGTCTTGATGCGCATGTTCATCCTCGGCCCGGCCGCGGTGAGGCGGAAGGGCTTTTTCCAAACGGCTCGGCTACTTGATCAGCGGCAGCAGCGTTTCCGCATTGATGCGCATCTGGTCGGTGTAGAATTTTTCCGTGAGCACGCTGGAGCCGTGGTCCTGAATGAATTTCAGCTGCTCCGGCGAGATGTCGACGGGGTTGCGTTCGACCATGTCGGGATAGGGGGCAGCCGGCGTCCGGTCGACGGGGGCGACGAATTCGTTGGTCAGCGCGCCATCATAGCCGATCTCCTTCAGCGTGCCGACGATCTTCGGCCAGTCGATCTGCCCGAGGCCGGCGGCGAAGCGGTTGTTGTCGGCGACATGGAAGTCGTATAGGCGCTTGCCGACCTGCCGGATGGCGTCATAGACGTTAAATTCTTCCATGTGGATGTGGTAGGCGTCGAGGCAGACGCCGCATTCGGGGCTGACCGCATCGGCCAGCGCCAGTGCCTGGGCGCCGCGGTTGAACAGATAGGTTTCAAAGCGGTTGAGCGGCTCGACCGCGATCTTGACGCCGACCTTCTTGGCGTGGGTGAAGCATTCCCGGGTGGCGTCGACCACCCATTTCCATTCCTCTTCCTCGGTGCCGTCCGGCACCACCTTGCCGACGGTGGCGGGAACCAGCGTGATGATCTCGCCGTCGAGCTCGCTGACCATGGTCAGCACGTCCTTGACGTATTGCACGGAGCGCTCGCGCTGGCCCTGGTTCTTGGCGGCGAGATTGCGCTCGCCCAGCATCAGCGTCACCGCTCCCCAGCAGCGAATGCCGTGCTCCTTCAACAACGCGCGCGTCTCCTTGGGCTTGTATTGTTCGGGTTCGCCTGAAATCTCGATCGACTCATAGCCGAATTTCTTGATGCGCTTGAGCGTCGTTTCCAGCGGCTCCGCCCGCATCCAATTGTGTGTCGAAAGATGCATGGTCTATCCTTCCCAGAATCGCCTGTACCAGTCGCCTGCGGCGCACTCTGCCGAAGCCTGCCGCATGATTCCTCCCCAAGGCGTCCCAGCATTTTTTAGCAAACTGGTTCGACCAATTGGGCTTAATGGGAGGTCTACAGTAATTTTATCTGGACGGCAAGAAGTGCTGCCATCAAGCGTTGGCTCATGACTATGCTATTGATTATACTTAAACATGTGGCTTAACTCGGCATGGTTGCAGGGCTGCGGCAGCGCGTCAAACGGCTTGACCAGATTTCGGCATTTGGTAATACCAGAATAGCGGCGCCGAGCGCGCTGTGCAAAGAGACCAAAGAAGCTGGCCCTGTTTTCAATCGGCGCTATGCTTGGTCGTGAAACATAGGGAGATGCCGATGCCGACGACGATGAAGGGGCCTGGTCTGTTCCTGGCGCAGTTTGCGGGCGACGCCGCGCCGTTCAATTCGCTGGCCTCGATCACCAAATGGGCGGCTGGTCTGGGCTACAAGGGCGTGCAGATCCCGACATGGGACGCCCGACTGTTCGATCTCGAGAAGGCAGCCTCCTCCAGGGCCTATTGCGACGAGGTGAAGGGCGTCTGCGCCGATGCCGGCGTCGAGATCACCGAATTGTCGACGCATCTGCAGGGGCAGCTGGTGGCGGTGCATCCGGCCTATGATGCACAGTTCGACGGCTTCGCGCCGGCTGCGGTGCACAACAATCCAAAGGCCAGGCAGCAATGGGCGGTCGAACAGATGAAGTTCGCCGCCAAGGCGTCGAAGAATCTCGGGCTCAAGGCGTCGGTGTCGTTTTGCGGCGCGCTGGCTTTCCCATACCTCTACCCCTGGCCGCAGCGGCCGGCGGGATTGATCGAGGAAGCGTTTGCCGAACTCGGCAAACGCTGGAAGCCAATCCTCGACGTCTATGACGAGAACGGCGTCGATGTCGGCTACGAAATCCATCCGGGCGAGGACGTGTTCGACGGCGCGACGTTCGAGATGTTCCTCGATGCGGTCGGCGGCCACAAGCGCTGCAACATCAACTACGACCCGTCGCACTTCCTGCTGCAGCAGCTCGATTATCTCGAATTCATCGACATCTACCACGAGCGGATCAAGGCGTTCCACGTCAAGGATGCCGAGTTCAATCCGACCGGGCGGCAAGGCGTCTATTCCGGCTACCAGAGCTGGACCAACCGCGCCGGGCGTTTCCGCTCGCTCGGCGACGGGCAGGTGGATTTCGGCGGCATCTTCTCCAAGCTCACCCAATACAATTACGATTCATGGGCGGTGCTGGAATGGGAATGCTGCCTGAAGCACCCGGAGGATGGTGCGGCCGAAGGCGCTCCCTTCATCCAGCACCACATCATCAGGGTTACGGAAAAAGCGTTCGACGATTTCGCTGGCGGCACGACCGATAAAAAGGTGCTGCGCGGGATGATGGGGATCTAGCACAGATATCCCTCCCCCTCGAGGGGAGGGTGGCCCGGAGGGCCGGATGGGGTCGGTCCATGCCGAGCTTCATGCCCGGCGACCCCACCCCGACGCTACGCGTCGACCCTCCCCTTAAGGGGAGGGGTATCTCAGATAACGAGGGAGAAAATCGTGGTTGGCGCATCGAAGACGGAAACGGGAGGCGGTCCGATCCGCTACGGCATGGTTGGCGGCGGACAAGGCGCCTTTATCGGCGCGGTGCACCGCATCGCGGCGCGCATGGATAACGAGTTCGTGCTGGTTGCCGGCGCCTTGTCGTCGAATCCGGAGCGCGCCAAGGCCTCGGCGACCGAGCTTGGCCTCGATCCGGCACGCAGCTACGGCTCCTATGCCGAGATGGCGAAGGCAGAGGCCAAGCGGCCGGACGGCATCGAGGTGGTCGCCATCGTCACGCCGAACAATGTGCACGTGCCGGCCGCCAAGGCTTTTCTCGAGGCCGGCATCCACGTCATCTGCGACAAGCCGCTGGCGACGACGCTGGCCGAGGCAAAGAAGCTGGCGGCTCTGGTCGAAAAGACCGGCAAGCTGTTCGTGCTGACGCATAACTACACCGCCTATCCGATGATACGGCAGGCACGCGAGATGGTGGCCAAGGGGCAGCTCGGCGACATCCGCATCGTGCAGTCGGAATATCCGCAGGACTGGCTGACCGAAGATCTGGCCGCCACCGGTCAGAAGCAGGCTGCGTGGCGCTCAGACCCCAAGCAGGCCGGTGCCGGCGGTGCGCTGGGCGACATCGGCACGCATGCCTACAACCTTGCCCGTTTCGTCTCCGGGCTGGAGCTCGATTCGCTGTCGGCCGATCTCGATGCCTTCGTGCCGGGGCGGCTGCTCGACGACAACATCAATGTGCTGCTGCGCTTCAAGCCGGTCGGCGGGTCGCACCCGGCCAAGGGCATGATCTGGGCAAGCCAGGTGGCGCCCGGCCACGAGAACGGGTTGAAATTACGCATCTACGGCTCGAAGGGCGGGCTCGAATGGGTGCAGGCCGACCCGAACTATCTCTGGTATACGCCGTTCGGCCAGCCGAAGCAGTTGATCACCCGAAATGGCGCCGGCGCGCTTCCCGTCGCCGGGCGCGTGAGCCGCGTTCCGCCGGGCCATCCGGAAGGCTATCTCGAAGGCTTTGCCAATATCTACCAGGAGGCCGCGCGGGCCATTCGTGCGGCGCGCCGGAAGGGCGGCAAGCCGGCCAAGGATGTCGTCTTCCCGACCGTACAGGACGGCGTCGAAGGCATGGCGTTCATCGAGGCCTGCGTGAAGTCGTCGAAGAAGAATGGGGCGTGGACGAAACTCTGATCGCTGCGCCCGGTTCACGAGAAGTCCCCCCTCACCCGGACTGCCAGCCGAATTGCAAGGGCAATTCGGGGCATTCCAACCTCTCCCCGAGGGGAGAGGAGATCGCCAGCGTTGGCGTCTGCCACCTTCTCCAAGGAGAAGGTGGCCGCGAAGCGGCCGGATGAGGGGGCTTGTAGCGAAGTCGGCGGAGGAGCCGGCCGGCCGTGAATGGAGAGGGGGCGTCGATGAAAATCGGCATGTGCATGTTGTTGTGGACGACCAGTGTCTCGAAAAAACACGAGCCGTTGTTGAGGGACATCAAGGCGACCGGCTTCGACGGCGTCGAAATACCGGTCTTCTCCGGCACGCCGGACGGCTACAAGAAGCTCGGTGATCTGCTCGACCGTATCGGGCTGCAACGCACCGCGGTCTCGGCGATGGGCGATCCGGCGATGAACCTGATCTCGCCGTATGCCTCGACGCGCAAGGCCGGCATCGACTACATGAAGTCGGCGATCGACTGCGCTCAGGCGCTTGGCGCGAACACGTTGAGCGGCCCGCTGCATTCGACACTCGGGGCCTTCTCCGGCAGCGGGCCGACGGCGGCCGAGAAAAAACGTTCGATCGCTTCGCAACGCGCCATCGGTGACCATGCCGGCAACAAGGGTGTCACCATCGGGCTGGAGGCGCTCAACCGCTTCGAATGCTATCTGCTCAACACGATGGACGATTTGTCGGAGCATATCGACGCGATCGACCGGCCGCACATCAAGGCGATGTACGACACCTTCCATGCCAACATCGAAGAGGCCGACCCGATCGGCGCCTATACGCGCAACCGCAAGAACATCGTCCATATCCATATTTCGGAGAACGATCGCGGCGTGCCGGGCCGCGGCCACGTCCCCTGGAAGGAGACGTTCTCCGCCATCCGCAAGAGCGGCTATGACGATTGGCTGACGATCGAGGCGTTCGGCCGCTCGCTGAAGGATCTGGCCGCGGCCACCAAGGTGTGGCGCGACTTTTCCCAAGGCCCTGAAGCCGTCTACCGCGACGGCTACAAGCATATCAGGAATGGATGGAGGAAGGCGCCCTAACCGCACGCCTGCGCAACGCCATCCGTCAGCCCTGGCCGGCCTGGATCCGGTTGTAGTCGTGGATCGTCCTGCTCAAGCGGCGGCGCAGGAAATTGGAAATGTTGTCGAAGATGAAAACGACGAGCAGGACCAAGAGCACCATGTAGAAGACATTGGCCCAGTTGGAATTGGTGCGCATCGCCTCCCAGAGCTTCAGGCCGATGCCACCGGCACCGACGGCGCCGATGATCGTCGCGCCCCTGGTGTTGGATTCCCACTGATAGAGTGTCTGGCTGATGAAGACCGGGATCACTTCCGGCAGCACGCCATAGCGCTGCACCAGCAAGCCGTTGGCGCCGGTCGACTGGATGCCCTCGCGTGGCTTGTCGTCGATGTTCTCGAGGCCTTCCGAATAGACTTTGCCGAGCGTGCCGATCTCGGTGAAGAAAATCGCGGCGCTGCCGGCAAGCGGGCCCGGGCCGAAGGCGCGGGTGAAGAACAGCGCCCAGATCAGCATGTCGACCGAACGCATGAAATCGAAGAACCGCTTTAGCACCTGGCTAAGCAGGCCGCTCGGGGTGATGTTGCGGGCGGCGAAGAAGGCGAGCGGGAAGGCAACGATGCCGCCGAGCAAGGTGCCGAGAAACGCCATGACGATGGTCTGGAACAGCTTCGTCCAGACGTCGCCATGCTGCCATTGGGCGTTGTTCCAGATATTGTCGGCGGCCAGCGCAATGTTTGATGTGCCCGGCTTGAGCTGGGGTCCGGACATCAGCAACGAGACCACCTCGCCGGGCGACTTGCCGAAGAAGGGCGAGCGTGTGTCGAAGACGAAATTCGCCCAGCCGAGGAAGCGCTTGCGGACCTTGACGCGATCGGCGGTTATTCGGACCTCGCCGGCAAAGCCCATCCTGGCGACGATCTCATCGTCGTGCGCAGTGATCCACTCCGGCACCGGGCCGGATATTACCGGTTTGCCGCTGGTCAACGACACCGGCACCGCCTGGCCATTGGCGACAAGCGTCGCCTCGGCCTTGTCGAAGGTGACCGATTTGGCCCGGCCGTCGATCAGGACGGTGTAGGAACCGTTGGCATTGGTGATGACCCAATCGGGATGAGGGTCTTCGCCAAGTGCGGAAAACCGCGGGTATTTGGGCGTGATCTGAGGCTGGTCGAGACGGAATTCCGGCTGCAGATCGTAGCTGATCCATTGCGTCAGGAAGAGCGGCAGGCGCTCCCAGTGCGATTCCCTCAGCACTTGCGGCAGGCTGAAGAACCACAAGGCGTAGAGGAGGTAGAGCAGGATGCCGGTGAACAGGACCAGCGGGCCGAAGCGTTTGTACAGGGGCCGCCGGAACACTTGGGGAAAGCGCTCCTCGATCGCCTGCATCTCATCCGTCGTCAACGCGGCCATGCTCAGGCGCCCATCATGAATGCCTGTTCGCCGACGAGCTTGCGGCGTAGCCAGGCGGAAAACTGGTCGACGAGGAAGATCGTCGTGAACAGCAGCAGCACCAATGCCAGCGTCTTGGCGCCGAAACCGCGCGAGATGGAGAGCTTCAGTTCCTCGCCGATGCCGCCACCGCCGACCGCGCCGATAATGGTCGAGATGCGCACATTGATCTCGATCCTGAGCAGCGTGTAGGACATGAAATTGGGCAGCACCTGCGGCAGGCCGGCGAAGCGCACGCGCTCGAACCAGTTGGCGCCGACCGCGCGCAGGCCTTCTTCGGCGCGCATGTCGATGTTTTCGTTGATCTCGTAGAAGAGCTTGCCGAGGGCACCGATCGAATGCAGGCCGATGGCGATGATGGCCGCGACCGGGCCGGTCGAGAGGATGGCTGCGAACAGGCCGGCAATGACGATCTCCGGGAACGCGCGAAGCAGTTCCATGAAGCGCTTGACGACGAGCCTGAGCACCGGACTGGGTGTCAAGTTGCGCGCCGCGATGAAGGAGAAGGGCACCGCAAGGACGAAGCCGATGAAAGTGGAAACCAGCGCCACGTTAAGCGTGGTGAGCATCAGCTCGAAATATTCGGGTAGATAAAAGCCGCCCCAGAGATAGACGCGGCCAAGCGGGAAGTTGAACTCCTGGCTGCCCTTGTCGTGCGGCGATGCGATGTCGAACAGCGCCCGCCAGACGTCGTTCCAGTCCTTGGGAACAAGCCAACTAAGGAAATCCAGTATGTGCGGCAGCCGCTCGAAGAAATGTCCGGCATTGGCCTCGTCGGCGAACCACATGGCTGTGCACATGGCGACAAGCAGCAAGCCGATGCCGAGCGCCGTGTAGAACCTGCGCAAGGACGTCTGGCGTCGCCAGGCGTCTGCTGCCTGCCGGACCGCGTCTGAACGAATTGTAGCGGCGAAGGTCATACGGGGTCACGAGGGGACACGCAAAAAGGGCGGCGACCGCATCGGCCTGAAAGTCGAAGTTCGACTTTCGGAAAGCACGATGCGGCATCTAAGTGTTAGAGCGTACTTTGTGCGTCCAAGTGGACGCACGTCGCTCTAATGGACGCCGCCCTTTCCGCAATTGTCGTCAGCCGCCGATCGCGGCTTTGCGGGCTTCGACGATGACGCTGTAGAAGTCCGGCTTCACCGGAACGTAGCCGGTGAAATCGCCGCCTTCGATGGCCTCGAAGCAGGGCTTGTCCTTGGCCGGCAGGCTGGTGAAGAAGTTGGCGAGCTTGGCGGTCATATCGCCGCCGAGCGCGGTGCGCACGACCAGCGGGCCGTTCGGGATCAGGCCAGAACGCCAGACTTCGACGAAGTCGTTGGGGTCGACGGCGCCCTTGGCGACTTCCTTGTGGAAGGTGCCGGAAGTATAGCCGTTCTTGAAGTCGCCGATGCCCGAGGAGTCGTCAACCGCTACGTCGACCTTGCCGTCGCGGACGGCGAGAAGGTTGTTCTCGTGACCGCCATTGAACTGCGTCGAGGCGAAGAAGGTTTCGTTCGAAGCGCCGGTGTCCTTCGGGATCTGGGTCAGCGGGATCAGGTAGCCGGAGGTCGAATCCGGGTCGGCATAGCCGAGCTTCTTGCCCTTTGCCGACTTGATGTCGGTGATGCCGGACGACTTCAGCGCCAGGCCAATCGAATAATAACCGGTCGCGCCGTCGGTCTGCTGGGTGGTGAGGATCGGGGTGACGGCGTTCGGATCCTTGAGATAGACGCTGGCATAGCCTGACGCGCCAAGCTCGGCGAAATCGAGCGTGCCGCCGAGCAGGCCCTGGATGACGCCATCATAGTCGGCAGCCGGGAACAGCGAGACCTTTTCGAAACCGAATTCGGTCTTCAGATGATCGGCGAGGCACTGAAAGTTGCGCAGCCGGTCCGCTTCGTTCTCGCCGCCGAGAATGCCGACGCGGAATTCCTTGATATCCTGGGCGTGAGCAGCACTTGCTGCGATGGCGAGCAATGAAACCGCGCCGAAAACCATCTTCCTGAACATTATCTCTCTCCTATTGGTCCCGGCCTCGCGCCGGTAGCGTTCGAATTTTTGACGAGTGCCTTTGACGCGGGCGAGCGATCAGGCCGTTCTCAGTAACCAGGAAACGCTGGCTCGAGCGGTCCGGCGGATGCAGCGATCTTCTGTTTGACGGCGACACTGGTCGAGGTGATGGCCTCGGAGATTTCGGCGCCATTGCTGTCGGCGCCGTAGACCATGCGCACGGCCTCGCGGTTGAGGTCTTCGGGCGGGCCGTCGAAGACCACCTTGCCGGCGGCCATGCCGACGATGCGGTTGCAATAGTTGCGGGCCGTATCAAGCGTATGGAGATTTGTGATGACGGTGATGCCTTCGCGCAAATTGATGTCCTGCAGCGAATCCATCACCACCTTGGCGTTGAGCGGATCGAGCGAGGCAATCGGCTCGTCGGCCAGCAGCACCTTTGGCTGCTGCATCATGGCGCGCGCAATCGCAACGCGCTGCTGCTGGCCGCCGGAAAGCGTGCCAGCAGGCTGCAGCGCGGTGCGGGCGATGTCGAGGCGCTCGAGGGCTGCAACGGCCTCGGCGCATTCGCCGCGGGAAAACATGCCGAACAGGTTGGACAGTGTCGAGCGGTGGTTGAGCCGGCCGAGCAGCACATTGGTCAGCACGTCGAGGCGCGGCACCAGATTGAACTGCTGGAAGATCATGGCGCAGTCACGCTGCCAACGCCGGAGCGGCGAGCCGCGCAACCCGGAGACCTCGATGCCGTCGAACAGGATGGATCCCTGGCTGGGATCGATGAGGCGGTTGATCATGCGCAGAAGCGTCGATTTGCCGGCGCCGGAGCGGCCGATGATGCCGACCATCTGGCCTTGCGGAATGGAGATGTGAACATTGCTGACGGCGGTGTTCTTGCCGAACCGTCGGGTGACGCCGCGGATTTCGAGCGTAGCTGACATGGTGCAGGCTCCAGTCCAGTCGCAATTGAAGGTCTGTTAACTCTCGCTAGCGCAGCCGCATGAACCTGCGGTGTCGGATTGATGTCAGTTTTGTTACCGCCCACAGGCACGTCGAGCGGGGGAAGGGAGTTCATCCAAACCGCTGCTGTCCGGGCGGCGTGCATGGGATCAGCCGAGCACCAGCAGCTCCTCGAAATGCTCCATGTCCCTGAAGCTGCAGAAGGCGGGTGGCCGCAGCTCGATCACCGGAGCCTGCCGGGCAAACAGCGAGAGGCAATCGTCGAACAGATCCCGCCACGCGGATGCCCTTTCGTCGTCGAGACGACGGATCTGGTAGGCGAAAGTGATGTGGAAGACGTAAGCATCGTGGTCAGGGTGCCGGTATCCGAACGGCACCGACAAGGCATCGCGCCAGGCGTTCATGATGCGCACGTCCTCATCGGTTGCGCCGGCAACGGTCAAGCCGGTCGGCACGACATCGACGACCTTGATCTTGAAGGCGCTGCGGCCTTCGAAGCCGTTCAAGCGTTCCCGATAGAGGCGGGTCATGGCGTCAATGCTGGTGTCGAGCGGCACGTCCTGCGGCCAGTAGGGAAGGCGGCGGCGATGTTCGATGATGCCCTGGAAGAGCGTCATGTGCAGGCTGGAAACCGTAGTGAAAGCAAGCCGATCGGCGTCTGGCATTGCGCGCATCTGCTCGCGAACGTCGATGACCGCCGCTTCCGAGGCGGCACCGCCGGCAAGATGGCAGACCACAGTGTTGCCGGGCTCGAAGAGAAAATTTCCCGCAGTGTCGTAGCGCGTGCCTAGATGCAGCGGAGGGGCCGGATTCGAGCCCGCAAAGAATCCGGAGAGTGACGGTTTGATGGAAACAGGCATTGCGATCTCCAGAGGAAGAGACCGCGTCCTGTCCGAGTCATGTGTCAGGGGTGTGAATGGTGAATGGTGAATGGTGAATGGTGAATGTGAATGGCGATAAAGAAGGCGTCCCTGAGCCTCGAAGCCTATTCTCTGCCGCCATTCACCATTCACAATTCACCTTTCGCTAGCCGCCATATTTCTCCAAAAACGCCTCCGCCGACAGTTCCCGAAAATCGTCGAGGGCGGCGTGCAGCCTTGCGTGGTCCCAGTCCCACCAGGCGAGCGCCTGGTAGCGTTCCGCAGTGCGGCGGTCGAAGCGTTCGCGGATCGGCTTGGCCGGTACGCCGCCGACAATGGTGTAGGGGGCCACATCCTTCGAGACGACCGCCCCGGCACCGACCGCCGCACCATCGCCGACGGTGACGCCGGGCAGGATGGTCGAGCCGTGACCGAGCCAGGTGTCGTGGCCGATGGTGACGCGTTTGGCGCGGCGCTGGGCGAAGAATTCGCTCTCGTGCTCGGCGTCGTCCCAATAGTCGGAGGCGCGATAGGTGAAATGGTGTAGCGTCGGCCGCCAGGTCGGATGATTGGTGGCATTGATGCGCACGCTAGCGGCGATGTTGGCGAATTTGCCGATCGTCGCGCACCAGACGGCGCAGTCCTGCATCATGTAGGAATAGTCGCCGAGCGTGCTTTCGGAAACCCGGCTGCGTTCGGCGATCTCGGTCCAGCGGCCAAGCGTCGAGCTCTCGATCTCCGCCGTCTCGTGGACCAGCGGCGCCTCCGACAATTTCCTCGTCATGCAGCGATTTTCCCGGTGCCAAAGGCGGTCACGTCGATGACGCGGTCGGCGACCGCCTCGCGCACGTCGTGATCGTGGAAGATGCCGAGCAAAGCGATGCCCGCCGCCTTCTTGGCGGCGATCAGCGTTATCACCACGTCGCGGTTTTTCGCGTCGAGCGAGGCGGTCGGCTCGTCAAGCAGCAGGATCGGATGCTCGGTGATGAAGCCGCGCGCGATGTTGACGCGCTGCTGCTCGCCGCCGGAGAACGTCGCCGGCGGCAGCGCCCAGAGCTTCTCCGGCAGGTTGAGCTGCGCCAGCAAGGCGCGTGCCTTGCCGCGCGCTACTTCGCGCTCCTCGCCGCGCTCGACCAGCGGTTCGGCGACGACATCGAGCGCCGAGACGCGCGGCACGGTGCGCAGGAACTGGCTGACATAGCCGATCGTGAGCCGGCGCACAGCTAGCACGGTGCGCGGGCTGGCCGAAGCCAGGTCGATCAGCCCGTCCTCGTGCTGGACGATGATCTGGCCTGCGTCGACGGCATAATTCCCGTAGAGCATTTTCAGGATCGAGCTCTTGCCGGCGCCGGACGGGCCGCCGAGCACGGCGCATTCGCCGGCCCTGATCGCGAACGAGACACCGGCGACCACCGGCAATTTGATGCCCTCGCGCAGATGCATGGTGAAGCTCTTGGCGACATCGGAGACAACGAGCGGGGTTGCCATCGTCACACCTGCAATATCGAGGAAACGAGAAGCTGGGTGTAGGGCGCGCGCGGATCGTCGAGCACGCGGTCGGTGAGGCCGCTTTCGACGACGCGGCCGTCCTTCATCACCATCATGCGCTGCGACAAGAGCCGCGCCACCGCGAGGTCGTGCGTGACGACGATGGCCGCCAGGCCAAGGTCGGTGACCAGGCCGCGCAACAGATCGAGCAGACGCGCCTGCACCGAGACGTCGAGGCCGCCGGTCGGCTCGTCCATGAACACCAGCCGCGGCCCGGTCACGAGGTTGCGGGCGATCTGCAGGCGCTGGCGCATGCCGCCGGAAAAGGCGCGCGGCTCGTCGTCGATGCGGTCCTCGTCGATCTCGACGCGCGACAGCCAGTCGACCGCCGTCGCGCGGATTTTTCCATAGTGGCGGTCGCCGACCGCCATCAGCCGCTCGCCGACATTGGCGCCGGCCGACACCGTCATGCGCAGCCCGTCGGCGGGGTTCTGATGGACAAAGCCCCAGTCGGTGCGCATCAGGAAGCGGCGTTCGGCCTCGCTCATGCGGTAGAGCTCGCGGAACTGCCCGTCGCGCATGCGGTAGCTGGCGGTGCCGGAGCTGGGCAGCAGCCTTGTCGACAGGCAGTTGAGCAAAGTCGTCTTGCCGGAACCGGATTCGCCGACGACAGCCAGCACTTCGCCCGGCCAGAGGTCAAAGGTGACGTTCTCGCAGCCGACGCGCGAGCCGTAGAATTTGGACAGCGCCGAAACGCGCAGCAGCGGTTCGTCGGTCATTGCGCCGGCTCCGTTTTTTCTGGGGCAAGATGGGTTTCGGGCGCAAGGTGGCCGCGATGGCCTTCGGCCCGCCGCTTCTCGCAATGATCCGTGTCGGAGCAGACGAACATGTGGCCGCCATGGTCGTCGAGGATGACCTCGTCGAGATAGACGTTCTCGGCCGCGCACAGTGCGCAGGGCTGGTCGAAGGTCTGCACCTCGAACGGATGGTCCTCGAAGTCGAGGCTGACGACATCGGTGAAGGGCGGCAGCGCATAGATGCGCTTTTCGCGGCCGGCGCCGAACAATTGCAAAGCCGGCGAACGGTGCATCTTCGGATTGTCGAATTTCGGCGTCGGCGAGGGATCCATCACATAGCGGCCCTCGACCTTGACCGGATAGGCATAGGTCGTGGCGATGCGGCCGTGCCTGGCGATGTCCTCGTAGAGTTTTACATGCATCAGGCCATACTCCTCCAGCGCATGCATCTTGCGCGTCTCCGTCTCGCGCGGCTCGAGGAAGCGCAGCGGTTCGGGGATCGGCACCTGGTAGACCAGCACCTGGCCGGCACTGAGCGGATATTCAGGGATGCGGTGGCGCGTCTGGATGATGGTCGCCTTCGCCGTCTCGGTGGTGACAGCGACATTGGCGACCTTCTTGAAGAAGGCGCGGATCGAAACCGCATTGGTGGTGTCGTCGGCGCCCTGGTCGATGACCTTGAGCACATCGTCCGGGCCGATGATCGAAGCGGTGACCTGCACACCGCCGGTGCCCCAGCCATAGGGCATCGGCATTTCGCGCGACGCGAACGGCACCTGATAGCCGGGGATGGCAATGCCCTTGAGGATGGCGCGGCGGATCATCCGCTTGGTCTGCTCGTCGAGATAGGCGAAGTTGTAGGTGGCGATGTCGGTCGGTTGTCCGGTCATTCCGCGGCCTGCCTCTTCTCTTCGCCCTTGCCGGCATTTTCGCGGGCGTCGTGCTCTGCGCGCATGCGGCGCACGAGGTCGAGCTCGGCCTGGAAGTCGACATAGTGTGGCAGCTTGAGATGCTCGACGAAGCCGGTCGCCTGGACATTGTCGGAATGCGATATGACGAACTCCTCGTCCTGCGCGGCGGCGACGACGTCCTCCCCGAACTCCGAGGCGCGCAGCGCGCGGTCGCATAGCGCCATGGCCATCGCCTTGCGCTCGCTCTGGCCGAAGACGAGGCCGTAGCCGCGGGTGAATTGCGGCGGCGCCTTAGCCGAGCCCTTGAACTGGTTGACCATCTGGCATTCGGTGACGCGGATGCTGCCGAGCGGCACGGCGAAGGGCAGTTCCTGCACATCGAGTTCCAGCTCGACCTCACCGATGCGAACCTCGCCGACGAAGGGATGGTTGCGGGCGTAGCCGCGCTGGGTGGAATAGCCGAGCGCCAGCAGAAAACCCTCGTCACCGCGTGACAGCGCCTGCAGGCGGATGTCGCGTGCCATCGGGAATTCCAGCGGCTCGCGGGTGATGTCGCCCGGCACATGGTCTTGCGGCATGTCGCCGTCGGGCTCGATCAGGCCTTCACGGGCGAGGATGGCCGATACCCGCGGCATCGCCTCCGTCTCGCCTGCACGCTGTTCCGGTTCGGCGACATCGCCGCCGGCGGCAAGCTCGGGATCGAGCAGCCGGTGGGTGTAGTCGAAGGTCGGGCCGAGCAGCTGGCCGCCGGGCAGGTCCTTGTAGGTCGCCGACACGCGCCGCTCGACCAGCATCGTGCCGGTGTCGATCGCCCTGGTGTAGCCGAAACGCGGCAGCGTGGTGCGATAGGCGCGAACCAGGAAGATCGCCTCGATCATGTCGCCGCGCGCCTGGACGATGGCGAGTGCCGCCAGTTCGCGATCATAAAGCGAACCTTCGCTCATCACCCGGTCGACGCCGAGCGCCAACTGCTCGACGATCTGGTCGAGGCGAAGTGCCGGCACCGATCGGTCGCCGCGCCGGCGGTCGGCGAGCAGTTTGTGAGCATTGCGAATGGCCGCTTCGCCACCCTTTACCGCGACGTACATGCTACGCCTCCATCGTCTTGATGCGCGTCGTGCGCGGCAGGCAGGCAATTGCGTCGGACGTGGCGAGGATGATGTCGACGCCACGCGGAAAGCGCTGGTTGTTCTGCTTCCATTGCTCGACGAAATGGCGCGGCATTTGCGCCGGCGCGATCGTCGCCGTCTTCTCGATGCCCGGGCCTTCGAGCAGCAGCGGAGCGCCGGAGACGAGATCGCCGACCTCGAGGATCAGCGTCGTCGAGCGATCGGGATAATCCTGGGTGCCTTGCGAAAAGCCGTCGAGCGCCATCATCTCGGCCGGCGTGGCGATCAGCGCGAAATGCGCGTCGGCCGGGGTGTTGGCCAGCGGCGCGCCGGTATGGAAGCCAAGCCAGGATTTCATCGCCGCCGACCCCTGCAAAACCAGGTCGAGCCAGAGCGGCGTGTCGTTGTCGCACAGCGCCAGCGCAATGGCGCCGGCGGTGGCCGATAGCGGCGCTGGCGGCTGGGCGAGCGCCGGCAACGGCTGCACGCTGCCCGGCCGCGCCATCGCATCCATGATGGCACGGAATACGGTCTGGGCGTTGAACACCGGATCGGCAAAGCCGCCTTCGATCGATTGCACCGCTGCGTCCATCAGTCTTCTCCGCGCACCATCGTGAAGAAATCGACCTTGGTCGCCGCCGTCTCGGCGCGGCGCTGGTCACGCGCCTTGGCCAGTGCCGCTTGCAAGGGCGCGAGGATCCTGGTCTCGACCTCGTTGCGGTGGGCAGGATCCTGCCAGAGCGCGTCGGCGATTGCCGCCAGCCTTGCCTTCTGCTTGTCGCGGCCGAGCGCGTAGCAGTGGCCGACATGGCCGGACGCAAGCCGCACCGTGGCGCGGGTGACCGTCGCCTCGCCAACATTGAAGGGCGCGCCGCCGCCGCCAATGCGGCCACGCACGGTAACCAGGCCGGTTTCGGGGCCACGCAGAAGTTCCGCCTCAGAAGGCAGGCCGGCTTCGTCCCACAGACGGACGATGTCGTCGCCGGCCGATTGTGCCAGCGTCGCCATCACGGCCTTGCGTTTGGCCTGCTCTCGCGCTTCCTGTCCTCGCATGGCCGGTGCTCCTCGTCTGCGTGCATTTGTCTATTGATATAGACAACTATACAAATTATATCTATTATTTAGCGCGTGTCCATGACGTGTACGTGACACGGGCCAAAAGATCGGCGCAAAGAATTGGGGCGGGAGATGATCGGACAAGCCAACAGCATCGAGCGGCGCAGCGGTGTCGCGCTGTGGCGGCAGATCGCCGACCAGATCCTGCATTCGATCGCCGTCGGCGATTTTCCCGAGAATGCCGCGCTGCCGCCGGAGATCGCGTTGGCCGGACGCTATGGCGTCAACCGCCACACGGTGCGCAGCGCCATCGCAGCGCTGGTGCAGGAGGGTGTGCTCAGGGCAGAGCAGGGGCGCGGCACCTTCGTGCTGTCGCGCAGGCGGCTGTCCTATCCGATCGGCGCCCGCACCCGCTTTTCCGAGGGATTGCAAGGACAGGCGTCAGAGCGGCATATCACCTTGCTCGCGTCATCGGTAGAGCCGGCCAACCGTCGTGTCGCAGAGGGCTTAGGCCTTGCGAAGGGGGCCGATGTGATACGCCTGGAAACGCGCGGCGAAGCCGATGGAGTGCCGGTGTCCCGCGCTGCCGGCTGGTTCGAGGCCAGGCGCTTTGCCGGCATCGATGCCGCCATGGCGGAAACCGGTTCGATCACCGCATCGCTGGCACGTTTCGGCATTGACGACTATCTCCGGCAATCGACCGTGCTGTCGGCGCGCCATGCGGATGCCGCCGACCTTGCGGACCTCGAGCTGCAGCCCGGCGCCATCGTGCTGGTGACGGTCGCCGTCAACGTCACGCCCGACGGTCAGCCGATACAGTTTTCGGAGTCGCGCTTCCCGGCCGAGCGGATCGAGCTCAAACTGTCGGCGCTCTGAGATGCGCCAGCCTTGGCATCATCCGACCTGAATGACAGCCTTGATCAGGCCGGACTTCTCATGCGCCCAGCGGGCGAGGTCGTGCGGCGTCTCGCCAAGCGTGGTGCGGTGGGTGACCAGCTTTGCCAGCGGCAGCGCGCCGTTGCGGATCGAGGCGGCGACATGATCGAAATCGGCACGCAGGGCGTTGCGGCTGCCGATCAGCATCATCTCGCGCTTGTGGAATTCGGGATCGGAAAAGGCGATGTCGTCCTTGACGACGCTGACCAGGACCAGCGCCCCGCCGTGCGCGACATGGGCGAAAGCCGACTGCACCGACCGGGTGTTGCCGGTGGCGTCGAACACCACGTCAAAGCCGTCGCCGCCGGTTGCTTCCCGCACCAGATCGGCGGCGACGCCCCGCGAGCCGTCAAGGGTCGCGAAGCCGAGTTCACTTTCGGCGAAACCCAGCCTCTCCGCACTCATGTCGAGCAGCGTCACGTCTAGCCCGGCGATGCGGGCGAACAGCGCCGTGCCGAGCCCGATCGGGCCGGCGCCGATGACCAGCGTGCGCGCACCTGGATCAGCCAGCGAGCGCCGCACGGCATGGGCGCCGATCGCCAGGAATTCGACGGCGGCGGCATCCGGCCAGCGACAGGCCGTTTGCCGGATAAAGATTTTGCGCCGGCACCAGGATCTGCTCGCACATGGCGCCGTCGCGGTGGACGCCGAGCACCTCGATCCTGACGCAGCAATTCGGCTTGCCTTGCCGGCAGGCGATGCATTTGCCGCAGGCGAGATAGGGATTGACGATCACCGCTTCGCCGACGGCGAGATCGACGTCCTCGCCAACCTCGATCACGGTGCCGGAAACCTCGTGGCCCATGACGCGGGGATAGGCGAGGAACGGGTGCTTGCCTTCGAAGATGTGATAGTCGGTGCCGCAGATGCCGACATGGCTGACGGCGACCAGCGCCCAGCCGGCGGGGGGCGCGCCAGGCGCCGGGCGGTCTTCGAGGACAAGTTCGCCGGGCGAGCGGCAGACGACGGCTTTCATGCTTCAATCCAGTCGGTTCATGGCACCGCCGGCTCTGCTGTCGCGAGGCCGGCGGTTGTTGGGAGGCGGTCTATTTGCCGCGACGGCGCAGCCCGTCGAAATAGACGATGACGATGATCAGCACGCCGGTGATGATGCGCTGCCAGAAGGCGTTGACGTTGAGCAGATTGGCGCCGTTGTTGATGGTGGCAAGGATGAAGGCGCCGAGCAGCGGCCCGTGCACCGAGCCGACAGCGCCGAACAGCGAGGTGCCGCCGATCACCGAGGAGGCGATCGCCTGCAATTCCCAGCCCTCGGCCTGCGTCGGATTGCCGATGCCGATGCGCGACGCGAGCAGCACGCCGACGAAGGCCGCACACAGCCCCGACAGCGTGTAGGCCATGTAGATGGTGCGCTGGACGTTGACGCCCGACAGACGCGACGCCTCGGCGTTGGAGCCGACAGAGAACAGATAGCGGCCCCAGCGGCTGTGGTGCAGGAAGATGTAGGCCGGGATGCCGACCAGGATCACCATCCAGAACAGATTGGGGACGCCGACGAAGGAACTGCGCGAGAACGTCTGGAAGGCGTCGTTGTTGATCGAGATCGAGTTGCCGTTGGTCATCAACAGACCGATGCCGCGCAGCGAGGTCAGCGTCGCCAGGGTGATGATGAAGGGTGGCAGGCCCATCTTGACGATGCCGAAGCCATGGAACATGCCGATGGCGACGCCGACCAGCAAGGTGATCAGGATGGCGAGGAAAACCGGTGTGCCGGCGTTGATCAGCATCGCGACGATGACGGTGGCGAAGCCAACCACGGCGCCGACGGAAAGGTCGATGCCGCCGGTGATGATGACGAAGGTCTGGCCGACCGCCAGGATGGCGATCATCGACCCTTGCCGCAACAGGTTGGAGATGTTGTTGGCGGAGGCGAAGCTCGGCGTCGCCACCGACAGGATGACCCACAAAAGAACCAGCAGCGCCAGCAGTGTCAGCCCGAACAGGGCGTTGTAGTTGCGTTTCGGCCTTTCGACAGCGATCGCCTCGGTGCTCATATCCGTCCTCCCGGTTTTTCTTGTTTCTCGGCCAGCGCCTGGGTGAGGATCTCCTCGTGGTCAGCGGTACGAAACCCATGCGTGGCCACCAGCTTGCCGCGCCGGAACACGTGCAGCGTGTCGGCGAGCTCATAGACCTCCGGCAGGTAGGACGAGATCAGGATGATGCCGGCTCCCTTGGATAACAGCGCGCCGAACAGGCGGTAGATCTCGGCCTTGGTGCCGACATCGACGCCGACAGTCGGCTCGTCGAAGATGAACAGCTTGGCGCCATGGGCGAGCCATTTGCCGATGACGATCTTCTGCTGGTTGCCGCCGGACAGGCTGGAGGCCAGCGCGCCGCGCGTCGGCGTCTTGATGCGCAGGTCGGCGATCTGGCGATCGGCTTGCGCCTTTTCCTGCGCGCGGGAGATCAGCAGATTGCTCGAGATGCGCTTGTAGATCGGCAGATTGAGGTTGAGTCCGACCGGCAGGTTGAGGCAGAGGCCCTGGTCGCGGCGGCTTTCCGGGGCCAGCGCCATGCCGAGCCTGATCGCGTCATGTTCGGAATTGACCTTGACCTCCTTGCCCTCCCACAGGATCTGGCCGGCCGATTTGCGGTGCCGGCCATAGAGCGTGGTGACGAACTCGCTGCGCCCGGCGCCGATCAGGCCATAGAGGCCGACGATCTCGCCGGCGCGGACGGACATCGAGACATTTTCGAAACCCTTGCCGGACAGGTTCCTGGTTTCTACAAGCATCGCGCCCGGGGTGAAATGCTCCTTGTGGTAGACCTGCTCGATCGAGCGGTTGATCATCATCTTGACCAGCTCGGCGTCATTGGTCTCGGCAATGTTCCTGGTGCCGACCAGCGTGCCGTCGCGCAGCACCGAGACGCGGTCGGCGAGCTCGAACACTTCTTCCATGCGATGGCTGATGTAGATGATGGTGACGCCTTCGCCCTTCAGCCGGCGGATCAGCGTGAACAGCTGGTCGGCCTCCTTACGGGTAAGATAGGCGGTCGGCTCGTCGAAGATCAGGAATTTGGTGCCGCGAACGGTGGCGCGGGCGGCGGCGATCAGCTGCTGCTGGCCGATGGTCAGGTCACCCAGCATGACATGCGCCGGCAGGTCGAAGCCGAGATCGTCGATGATCTTCTGCGCCTGCCTGACCATCGCCCGCTGCTGCAGGATGCCGAAACGTGCATCCTCCTCGCCGAGGAACATGTTGGCGGCGACGGTGAGATGGCGGCACAGGACGACTTCCTGATGCACGGCATTGATGCCGAGCGCCATCGCCTCATGCGGCGTCGCCAATGCGGCAGGCTTGCCCTCCCAGATGACGTCGCCGGAGGTGCGCGGCATGACGCCGGTCAGAAGCTTGATCAGGGTGGATTTGCCGGCGCCGTTTTCGCCGACGATGGCATGGATTTCGCCGGCCTTGAAGGCGAGGTCAACCGGCTTCAGCGCGTGAGTGCCGGGATAGCGCTTTTCCAGCCCGCGGAGTTCGAGGATGGTCCTGCCCGGTTCCAGCGTTGGGGCCGGATGAAGTTCCTGCGCCGTCGACATCATGACAATCCTCCCAGATTGGCCCCTAAAGATTGGCCTCGCGATTGGCACGAGCGGGATGTTTCCGGGGCGAAAGGCCCCGGAAACAATTCACTTGCGGCTATGCTCAGTCGAGCTTGGGGTTGAGCAGCGCGTCGATCTTCGGGTCCTTCATGTTGGCCTTGGTGACCAAATTGGCGCCGGTGTCGACATTGGCCTCGACCTTCTCGCCTTTCGAGGCGGCGAGCGCCGTCTTGATGCCGTCATAGCCCATCCGGTACGGATCCTGGACGACGAGAGCCGAAATGACGCCGTCGTTGAGGAATTTGATCAGCTTCTCGTCGCTGTCGAAGCCGACCAGCCCGACCTTGCCTGCGAGGCTGTTCTCGGCGATCGCCTGACCGACGCCCTGCGCCATGATCAGGTTGGAGGCGAAGATGCCCTTGAGGTTGGGGTTGGCGGTGATCAGGTCGGTGGCGATGTTGAGGCCGGTGGTGGCCTGGCCGTCGGCGTATTTGTCGGCGACCAGCTTGAGGCCGGGATATTTGGCGGCGAGCTGTTCCTTAAAACCCTGGGCGCGCTGTTCGAGCGAGCCGGCGCCCGGAAGCGCAGTGATCAGGGCGACGTCGCCCTCGACCTTGCCGCCATTGGCTTCGCCGATGGCTGCGGCAAGGCCGTCAGCGGCGACGCGGCCGCCCTGGATGTTGTCGGTGGTCAGGAACGAGGTGAAGGCCTTGGAGTCGGCACCGGAGTCGATACCGATGATCTTGACCTTGGTGGCGGCCTCGTCGATCGGCTTGCCGAGCGCCTTGGCTTCGGTCGGCGCGATGACGACGGCGGCCGGGTTGCCGGCGACGGCATTTTCGAGGATCGAAATCTGGCCGTTGACGTCGGTCTCGGCCTGGGCGCCGAGTTCCGGCACGTTGACGCCGAGATCCTTGCCGGCCTTACGGGCGCCGGCCAGAACGATCTGCCAGTAGAAGGACGTAGTATCCTTGACGATGATCGGAATGGTCGCGTCAGCCGCGGATGCCGGCGCCGAATGCATCACGCCGGCAAGCATCGAGGCGGCCGTGAGTGCCACGAAGGCGCGGCGATTGAGAATGCTGGTCACGAATTTCATTAGGAGTCCTCCCTAAGTCGCCCGGTGAATGTTACGGAAGCTCCATTCGGATGGCGCGGCCCAAACGGAACTTTATCAATAAAAAACATTTACCGCATTTTGATAGTGCATCATCTCGGTCGGCGCAAGCGCTGTTTGATGGCCGCTTCGAATGGCTGGGTGGGAAAGCTTGCTCCCTCGGAACTCCGCTGCCAATCTCCTCCAATATGTCGCATGGAATATTAATTCCATCGCTCAGTCAATATGGAATGTTCATTCTTTTTTGGGGCGTACGAACTGTGACACCTGGCGATCACGTCAGGTGTTTGCGACTGGCTTAGAGCGTCGCTCCGAGGTGCCACGGCACGAACTCGTTGTCGCCGTAGCCGAATTCCTCACTCTTGGTCTTGCGGCCCGAAGCCGTCTCGACGATCAGCTCGAAGATCTCGCGGCCCATGCCGGCGATGGTCTTTTCGCCCGAGGCGATGACGCCGCAATTCACGTCCATGTCCTCTTCCATGGTGTGGTACATGGTCGAGTTGCTGGCGACCTTGATCGACGGCGTCGGCCGGCAGCCGAAGCAGGAGCCGCGGCCGGTGGTGAAGACGATTACGTTGGCGCCGCCCGCCACCTGGCCGGTGGCCGAGACCGGGTCGTAGCCGGGCGTGTCCATGAACACCAGCCCGTGCCCGGTGACCTTTTCGGCATAGCCGAAGACGCCGTTGAGCGGCGTCTGGCCGCCCTTGGCGACCGCGCCGAGCGACTTTTCCAAGATGGTGGTCAGGCCGCCGCGCTTGTTGCCCGGTGAGGGATTGTTGTCGATGGATGCGCCATGCTTGGCGACGTGGTCTTCCCACCATTTCACATAACCGTCGAGCTTGGCGGCGATCTCGGGAGTTGCGGCGCGATAGGCGAGCAGGTGCTCGGCGCCGTAGATCTCCGTCGTTTCGGAGAGGATGCCGATGCCGCCGACGCCGGCCAGGATGTCGACCGCGGCACCCAGCGCCGGATTGGCGGTGATGCCGGACATGCCGTCGGAGCCGCCGCATTGCAGGCCGACGACGATCTCGCTGACCGGGATCGGCTCACGCTGAAGCTTGCCGACCTCTTCGGCAATCTCGGCCAGCACGACCAGTGCTTTCTCGACCGATTTGCGCGAGCCGCCGGCTTCCTGGATATTGAAATGGCGTTTTCCCGCGGCAACGCCCTTCTGGCCATAGAGGGTGAGCTGGTTGACCTCGCAGCCGAGCCCGACCATCAGCACACCGCCGAAATTCGGATGACGGGCGTAGCCGGCCAGCGTGCGGTGCAGCACCATCATGCCGTCGCCGGTGGCGCTCATGCCGCAGCCCTGGCCGTGGACGATCGGGACGAAGCCGTCGATGCCGGGATATTGCGGCAGAAGCGTGCGGTTCGCGGCGTCGGCGATGGCGTGGCAGACGGTGGCCGAGCAGTTGACGCTGGCGAGAATGCCGACGAAGTTGCGCGTGCCGGCGCGGCCGTCGGCGCGGCGGTAGCCCATGAAGGTGCGGGCGCGGTCGGCCCCGGTCGCATGCACTGCCTCGCTCGGCGGCACCACCGGCAAACGCCCGCTTTCGAAGACCAGATTGTGCGAATGGACATGCTCGCCGGGCGCGATGTCCTGCGTGGCGCGGCCGATCGCCTGGGCGTATTTGACCACGGCTTCGCCGGCCGCAATCGGCTTGATCGCCACTTTGTGGCCCGGCTCGATCAGCGCGGCGGCGACGGCGCCGCCCGGCAGCACGGTGCCGATCTCGATGCGGCCATTGGCGACCGCGACATTGTCAGCGGGAGACAGAAGAATGCTGTTTGCGGCGTTCACGGGAGCTTCCTGGGTGTGTTCCTGGGTGCGCGAGCGGATTGACACGCGGCTCTTAACATATAATGTCTTTTATCGTGAAAAAACATTTATGCGTCAATTGTTTTTTCGCCAGAGCGCGACGCTTCTTTTGGATGCGTGAAGTAGGCTCTACAACCAAAACTAGCGTTGCGCATGATGTTTTCCGAAGCGGTACCGGTTTCATGCGCGAGAAACGCTTCACATCGGACGCAAACGGCGGCGCGCCACGGGGCAGGGGATGTCGAAGAGCAACAACGTTTACAAGGATGCCTATAATCGCGGTCTGAGGCTGCTCGACGAAACCAGGAGCCTGCCTTCGGAGCCGGAGCTGGGCACGCTGCTCGGCGTCAGCCGCACGACGGTCCGCACCATCCTTGCGCGCATGGAAGAGACCGGGCTGATCGACTGGAACAAGCGCAGCAAGACGGTTCTGCGCGAACCGCGGCCGGACGATTTCTTCCCCGAGGAAGAAACCGACACGCTGGCCGAGATCATTGAGCGCTCCTTCATGCGGCGGCTGCTTGCCAGCGGTGCCGAGGCCGGAATGCAGATCAACGAGCTCGAACTGGCGCGCGAGATCGGCGTCGGCACCACCAGCGTGCGCGAATTCCTGATCCGCTTCTCGCGCTTTGGGCTGATCGAGAAGCGCCGCAACAGCCATTGGGTGCTGAAAGGCTTCACCCGCGCCTTCGCGCTGGAGCTGACCGAAATCCGTGAGATGTTCGAACTGCGCTCGGCCGCAGCCTTTGCCGCTCTGCCCGAGGACAGCCCGGTGTGGGCCGACCTCGACCGTCTGGAAGACGAGCATCACCGGCTGGCGCGCGAGATCGCCGTGCGTTTCAACGAATTCTCCGAGCTTGACGAGCGCTTTCACCGGCTGATCCACCGGGCGTCGCACAACCGCTTCATCGTCGATTTCTACGATGTCATCGCCATGATCTTCCACTATCATTACCAGTGGAACAAGGCGCAGGAGCGCGAGCGCAACCAAGTCGCGGTCCAGGAGCATCTCGCCTATATCGCCGCGCTCAAATCGCGCGATCTCGCCAAGGTCGACGCCGCCTGCCGCAAGCACCTGAAATCGGCCCGCCACACGCTGCTGACGTCCATTCCCGAGGGCAGGCAGCCGCAACGCGCGTGATTGTGTTGCGTTGCCGCAGCAACGTTTTGGCGATTTTCCGGCCGCCGTCTCCGTGCTAGAGAGCTGACGTTGCTGCGTGAAGAGGCTGGTTCTTGACCATACGCCGGAGACGATGGAGCATGCCGGTCGCGTTCGCCGCGGCGTGGCTTTTCGTGCTCCAGTCGATGTTCGGCGCGTTTGCTTCCGGCGTCGAGCCGAACGCCTCGCAATTCGATGCTTTCGGCAACACGATCTGCACCCATGACGGTGCGGCGCAACTCCCCGCCGGCGATCCGCATCAGCAGCACATGCCGGCTTGCTGCATGCTTGGCTGCAATCTGGTTTCGGCGGTCTACGTGCCGCCCGATGCCGCCGGGAGCCTGTCTCGCAGCCCCTCCGTCGAAACCATCGCCTTTTTCCTGCCAGCCTTCCGGCATCGCGATTTCGCCCGCGCCCGCACTCCGTCCAATCCGCGCGCACCACCGGCGACGGCCTGATCCGTTCCGGTTCGCGCCGCGCAACGGTTTGCCGGCGCGTTTATCGACATCGTTCGCGACCGGCCATCGGCGCGATCCCCTAAAGTCCACGGAGCAATCATGTCTCACTCTTTTCGCGCTGCCGCATCCAGCCGCAGGCGCTCCTCACTGGGTATTTTCGAGCAGCGTCTCGGCGTCACCCTTTGCGTTCTTGCCCTCCTGTTCGCCAGCGCCCAGATGGTGTTGGCACATGAGTTCAAGCTTGGCGATCTCGAGATCGGGCACCCCTGGTCGCGTGCCACGCCAGCCGGTGCCAAGGTAGCCGGCGGCTACTTCACCATCACCAACACCGGCAGTGCGCCGGATCGCCTGCTGTCGATCACCTCCGACATTTCGGCCAAGGCCGAACTGCACCAGATGGGCGTCAGCAATGGCGTCATGACCATGCGGCCGGTCACCGGCGGCCTCGAAATCCCGGCTGGCGGCAAGGTCGCGCTGGCGCCCAACGGCTATCATTTGATGTTCATGGATCTGAAGCGGCAGCCCAAGGAGGGCGAAATGTTCTCCGCCACGCTGACCTTCGAAAAAGCCGGGCCCGTTCAGATTGAATTCGCCGTGCAAGGCATCGGCAGCGCGGCGCCCCAGGACGACGACTGACTTGGCCGCTTCGAGAGGTAGCATCATGAAGAAATCTCTTTTGCCCGGCTGCGTGCTTCTTGTCCTCGGGACCAGCGCGGCCTTTGCCCACATCACGCTCGAAACGCCGGAGGCGGTGGTGGGCTCGACCTACAAGGCGGTTCTTCGGGTGCCGCATGGCTGCGAGGGCAAGCCGACGACCGCGCTGCGCGTGCAGATCCCGGAAGGGGTGCTCTCGGTCAAACCGATGCCGAAGCCGGGTTGGACGCTGCAGGTCAAGAACGGCAAATACGAGAAGTCCTACCAGCTCTACGGCCAGGCAGTGACCAGCGGCGTCAAGGAGATCGACTGGAGCGCCGGCAGCCTGCCGGACGAGTTCTACGACGAATTCGTCTTTCGCGCGACGCTGGCGTCCGACCTGCCGGCAGGCCAGATGCTGCATTTTCCGGTGGTGCAGGAATGTGACGGCGTTGCCGATCGCTGGATCGAGATTCCGGCGGCCGGGCAGGCTGAGGACGCGCTGGAATTTCCGGCGCCCGGCCTCAAGCTGCTGCCGCAGAAGTGAGCTCCAGCGGCGCGCTTTGGCGGATGAGCGCGCCGCTGCTCTTGGCGGTGAGATGAGCGCGGCATCCTTCCTGCGGCAAGCTTGCATGGCCGGCAACTATTCTGGCCGGCTTGTGGCTGGCCTGCTGGCCGCCATCGTGCTGCTCGCCGCAATTGCCATGCCTGATCTGGCCCTCGCCCATGCGGCGCTGATCAAGGCCGAGCCGGCTGACGGTGCGGTGCTGGCGCAGAGCCCGTCGCAGATGTCGCTGACCTTCAGCGAGCCGGTTTCGCCGCTGGTGCTGACGCTGGTGCGGCCCGACGGCACGGCGGTTCCGCTGACGTCCTTTCGGCTCAGCGGCCAGACCGTCGAGATCGACAATCCGCATGCGCTCACGTCGGGCACACATGTGCTGAGCTGGCGGGTAATCTCCGCCGACGGGCATCCGGTCGGCGGCTCGGTGCTGTTCTCGGTCGGTGCACCGAGTGCTGCGCCGACCGTTGCCGAAGCCGTCGACCGGGGGCTTCGAACGGCGATCTGGATCGGCAAGGTTTTTCTATACATCGGCCTGTTTTTCGGGGTCGGTGGTGCCTTTGCGCAGGCTTGGCTGGCGCAAGGCGGCCGATCCGGCCGGAACCTTGTCGTCGCCGCGATTCTGTGCGGGCTGGCCGCCGCACTCTTGTCGCTCGGTTTCCAGGGGCTGGATGCACTCGGTGCGCCGCTCGCCCGGCTGGCGCAGCCGGTCATCTGGCAGACCGCGCTCGGCACCAGCTTTGGCTGGACGGTGCTGATCGCGCTGATGGCGCTCGGCCTTGGCCTGTTGTCGCTGGTCGTGCCGCCCGCCGACGCCAGGCCGCTCGCCTTGGTCGGACTGGTCGGCGTCGGCGCTGCACTTGCCGCCAGCGGGCATGCCAGTGCCGCCGAGCCGCAATGGCTGACAAGGCCGATGGTGTTTCTGCACGGCGTCGGCATTGCTGTCTGGGCCGGCGCGCTGATGCCGCTCGGTCTAGCCTTGAAACGGCAGCCGGCCGAAGCCGGGCCGTTGCTGCGCCGGTTTTCGCGAGCGATCCTGTTCGTCGTGGCCGTGCTTGCGGCAGCCGGCATCGTGCTCGCCGTCATCCAGGTGCAAACGCCGTCGGCGCTGGTCCATACCGCCTACGGCCGGCTGCTGCTGCTCAAGCTGGTGCTGCTCGTCTTTCTGTTCACGCTCGCCGCGGTCAACCGCTTCAAGCTCACGGTCCCGGCCGAGGCGGGAAAGACGGAAGTCCAGCGGCGGCTGGCCCGCTCGATCGGCATCGAGGTGCTGATCGTGCTGGCGATCTTCGGCGTTGCCGCCGGCTGGCGCTTCACGCCGCCGCCGCGCGCGCTGGCGATCGCCGCGGCACAGCCGGCATCGGTGCATATCCACACGCTGCAAGCGATGGCCGATCTCAGCATTGCGCCCGGCCATGCCGGGCCTGTTGCCGCTTCGATTTTCATCATGACCGGCGATTTCGGCCCGCTCGACGCCAAGCAGGTGACGCTGGTGCTGTCAAAGCCCGATTCCGGCATCGAGCCCATCAAACGCCCGGCGACGAATCCCGGCGACGGCACCTGGCGCGTCGACGATCTCGTCATTCCGGTCGCCGGCCGGTGGACGGCACGGCTCGATATCCTGGTCTCGGATTTCGAGATGGTGAAGATAGAGGCGCCGATCGACATCCGGCCATGAAGACGGCGCTGGTCTGCGCAACACAATTCGGCGAGACGGTTGACGCCGCCTTGAAGGCCCGTCAATCATCGTCATCAAGAATGGGCATCCAACCCAATCGCGGCTCAAAGCAACAAGATCCGAAAGCAGGGAAGAAACAATGGAAAAAGCCGAAATCGGCCTGATCGGCCTTGGCACGATGGGCTCCAACCTGGCGCTCAACATCGCCGAGAAGGGCCACCGCATCGCGGTCTTCAACCGCACCGCGGCGCGCACCGATGCCTTTGTCGAAAATGCCGGCGCGCTCAGGGATAGGGTGGTGCCCTGCTACAGCCTCGAGGAACTGGCCGCCGCGATCCGGCCGCCGCGGCCGATCATCATGATGGTGCTGGCCGGCAAGCCGGTCGACGAGCAGATCGCGGCATTGCGCGGCGTGCTGTCGGCCAACGACATCGTCATCGACGCCGGCAATGCCAATTTCCGCGATACGATGCGGCGCTTCTCGGAGCTTGCCGATTCGGGCCTGACCTTCATCGGCATGGGCGTGTCCGGCGGCGAGGAGGGCGCCCGCCACGGTCCCTCTATCATGGTCGGCGGCACCGAAGAGTCCTGGAAGCGCGTCGAAAAGGTGCTGACCGCGATCTCGGCCAAGTTCAAGGGCGAGCCTTGCGCGGCGTGGCTTGGCACCGACGGCGCCGGCCATTTCGTCAAGACCATCCACAACGGCATCGAATATGCCGACATGCAGATGATCGCCGAGATCTACGGCATATTGCGCGACGGGCTTGGCATGGGGCCGAAAGAAGTCGCTGAGGTGTTTTCCCAGTGGAACACGGGCAGGCTCAACTCGTACCTGATCGAGATCACCGCCAAGGTGCTGGCTGCCGACGACCCCAAGACCGGCAAACCGGTGGTCGACATCATCCTCGACCGCGCCGGCCAGAAAGGCACCGGCAAATGGTCGGTGATCGAGGCGCAGCAGCTCGGCATCCCGGCCACCGCGATCGAGGCGGCTGTGGCGGCCCGCGTGCTGTCGTCGATCAAGGACGAGCGGCTTGCCGCCGAAAAGGTTTATGGCGGCGGCGTGAGCAAGATTTCCGGAGATAGGGACGCCCTGCTCGGCGATCTCGAACTGGCGCTGTTTGCCGGCAAGATCGCCGCCTACGCGCAAGGCTTCGCGGTGATGAGCGGCGCGTCGAAGGAATTCAACTGGAACCTGCCGATGCCGGTCATCGCCAAGATCTGGCGAGCCGGCTGCATCATCCGCTCGCAATTGCTGGATACGATGGCGGAGGCCTTCGGCGCCGGCGGCACAGCCACCAACCTGCTGATGGCGCCGGCTTTCGTCTCGTTGATGCAGGAGGCACAGCCGTCGCTTCGCCGTGTCGTGGCAAGGGCGGCCGAAGCCGGGTCTCCGGTGCCGGCCCTGTCATCCGCACTTGCCTATTTCGACAGTTACCGGCAGGGCCGCGGCACCTCGAACCTGATCCAGGCGCAGCGCGATTTCTTCGGCGCGCACGGCTTCGAGCGCATCGACGGGCAGGGCGCTTTCCATGGCCCGTGGGGAAGCGGCGCGGCGGGTTAGCGCCGCGACTTGGACCTAGAGTCCAATTTTGCGGTTGCCAGAAAGCAGACATCTCCAGCGACCAACTGGGTGTCGGGTCGCGCCAGGAACCTGCTATGCCGGTAGAGACGATTGACGGTCTCATCGGTATCGGCGGAGCCGCGAATCTGTGGTAAGCCGCCGCTCAACCAACCAAAGGACGACACCTGTGAGCGAACCGACCATGGCCCAGGCGACCGAAAGTATCTATGCCTCCCTCCGGGCGGACAATGCCGACATCGACGCACATATCGCGACGCTTAAAGCAGCGCTGACACGAGAAGGGATAAAACAGGCGGTGTTCGATCCGACCAAGTTGGCGCAGAACAACCGCTCGGGGCGCAAGTTGATGCAGGCCTATTTTCGGCAGCACGGCGTGAGCGTGAGGTTTTCGGACTAGTAGAGCCGCGCTCGGGTGATCTCAAGCGCGCCGTTGGGAGTTCTCGGGCCGGTCCGGCGGTTCGCAAGTTGGACGTCGGGACTGCGCCTAATGTCGGCCATTGAGGTCTCCTTCGTCGGTTCCCGAAAGCAGACATTCGGCTCGTGCGGGATGATGTCCGGGTTTGGCCCAAAGCGGCCGTCGAGAACTGGGCAACTCCGTTCCGTACGAGGCACTCCGATCCAACTCCGTCGTGTCGTCCCCTACTTCGGTCAGTCGCGCCCAAGCATCCTAATCGAGTTCGATGATGCTGCAGCCATAGGCGGGGAGCCTCATGCGGCCTGCCTTCACCTGCGCGTCGCCGAGCAGATCGGTGCCCTTTGGAACATTCGGCACGTCTGCCGGCTCGCCTAGCGTGTTGAGGATGAACAGCAGGCGGCGGTCCTTGCTCTCGCGGATGGTCGCTTCGACGCCGGCCGGCATTTCGGCGATGAGCGGCACGATACCGGCGGGCGCCAGCACTTGATCGGCCAGCACCTCGACCAGAGCATCGCTGAGGTACGTGCCGAGGTAGATCACATTGCCCTTGCCGACTTTGCGCGAAGTCATCGCGGCTTGGCCCTCGGCGAAGCGGCTGGCCCAGCTGCCGATAACCTCCGTGCCGGGCGCGACGTTAAGCAGCTCATAAAGATGCGCCGCCGTCACCTGCGCATTCCCGATCTTGAGCTCGTATTGGCGGCCCGCCGACGTCGCCGGCAGCTTCTTGCGCACCGTGTTGGCGCCGAAGCGGCCGCCATGCTCGAACAGGCCGTCGCCGCCGATCGGCGTCAGCAACCCGAACTCCTCGACCGTGATCCCGGCCAGCGCCGAGAGCGTCTTGCCCGGCGAGGTGTCGCGGATAACGTGGTTGTTAACGTCGCGTGATCCGGTGCGGCCGCCCAGGATTACCGTTCCACCCGCCTTAGCGAAGGCCTCGATCCGCGCCGTCCACGCATCGGTCCATTTCAGCCAATGCGGCACGTAGAGCGCCTTGAGCTTGCTGAGATCATCCTCGGGATGGATGAAGCCGCAGGCGATGTTGTTGCGGTAGCAATAGCGGTGCAGCAGCGTCGCATCGTCCTGCGGGCTCGGCATGCCGATGGGGTAGGAGCGGTGCATCTCCTGATTGTCGAAATCTGATCCGGCGATGCCCAAATCCATGCGCACATGCGTGCCGAGGATCTTGTCCTTGAGCGGCGTGACCTCACCCGCAAACTGCTTGGCCTCGTCATAGCGCCGCCGCGGGATGTCGTCGTGATCGATGATGCCCATCCAATAGATCTCGGCGCCGAAATGCGCCGGCCGCCAGCGGAAGAACATCACGCCATCGGCGCCGCGCGCCACTGACGTATAGGCCATGCGGCGCATCTCGCCGGGTTCGGGCGTCAGCGTCGAGAAGTTCGGCTGCGCACCGAAGCCCGATTGCTGCTCGGGCACGATGAAGTTGCCGGTGAGGCCGCGGCAGATGTCGAGACGCAGCGCCTGCACCTCGCCGACGCCGCCGACCCGCTGCATCTCGTCATCGAGATGCGGGTAGATGTCGAAGCCGAGAAAATCGAGATCGGTCGAGAACTCGCCGCGGAAGTCGATGTCGTCGATCCGCCCGAGATTGTGGAAGACGAACCAGTCTGGATTGGTGGCGCGCAGGATCAGCACCTGATCGTGCTGGAACCGCGCCGTGACGAAGGCGAGGAAGCGGTGATAGTCGACCACATGGGTCGGCCCGACCGGGGCAGGGGCGTAGTCGAGGGGCAGCACCACTTGATCGAAATCGTCGTAGGCGGTGGCCCAGAAATGCCCGCCCCACGCATCGTTGAGCGCGACGATGGTCTTGTACTTGTCCTTGAGGAAGGCCTGGAACTCGGCCAGAGTCACCGGACCGTAGGACAGCGATCCAGAGGTATTGAGCTCATTGTCCGTCTGCCAGCCGATGATGTCCGAATTGCCGCGATAATGCTCGGCCATCGCTTCAGTGATGCGCTTCGAATGCTCGCGGAACACTCCGCTCGCAAGATTGGCGTGCTGGCGCGAGCCATGGCTCATGGCGCGGCCATTGGCATCGACGCGCAACACTTCGGGATAACGCGCCGTCAGCCAGCGCGGCGGCGTCGCCGTCGGCGTGCACATGATGGTCTTGATGCCAGCCTTGCCCAGCACATCTATGGCGCGGTCGAACAAATCGAAGTCGAACGTCCCCTCATGCGGCTCGATAATATGCCAGGCGAATTCCGCAAGTCGCACCGCGTTGAAGCCCGCGGCTGCCATGCGGTCGGCGTCGCGCTGCCAATAGCTCTCATCGACATGCTCCGGGTAATGCGGGGTACCGACGAGGAAAGTGTCGGTCGCGATCGGCCGCCAGACAGAGAGCGGCGCGGACTTCGAGGCAGTCGTCATAGTCGGAAAACTCCAGGCGATAGTCTATTTGATGGAGCCGGCGGTGAGGCCGCCCTGCCAGAACCGCTGCAGCAGCAGGAACACCACGATGACCGGGATGATGCTGACCAGCGCGCCGGTGATGATGATCGAGAACAGCACCTCTCCGCCGCCACCGCCCTGCTGCGCGAGCTGATACCAGGTCGCAAGGCCCACCGTGATCGGCTGGTACTCCTGCGAGCGCAGCACGATGAGCGGCAGGAAGTAATTGTTCCAGGTCCCGACGAACGAGAGCAGCGCCACGGTCACCATGCCCGGCGCCACCAGCCGCAGCACGATGGCGCGGAAGATCACGAACTCGCCGGCGCCATCGATACGCGCTGCGTCGAGCAGTTCGTCGTCGACGCCCTGCTCGATATAGACGCACATCAGATAGACGCCGATCGGCGAGATCATCGAGGGCAGGATCACGCCCAACGGATTGTCGCTGAGACCCGAAAGCGCCAGCAGCAGGAAGATCGGCACGACGAGGGCGGTCTGCGGGATCATCACAGCGCCCAAGACCAGCGCAAACAGCAGATTGCGGCCGACGAATTTGAACTTGGCGAACGCATAGCCTGCCGCGGTAGCAAAGATCGCGGCACCGAGCCCGGCGACGGTGGAATAGAGCACGCTGTTGAACATCCAGCGCATGAAGACGCCGTTGTCGCGCGCCAGCAGATCGCTCAGATTCTGCCAGAGGTTGAACTCGGTGCCGAAGCCGAAGCCGAACGTGGTGAACAGGTCGCCATTCGTCTTCGTTGCCGATAGGACCAGATAGACCAGCGGCACAAAGCTGTAGAGGAGGAACACTGACAGCAGCAGCGTGAGGATGATCCGCGAGCGCCGCCGTTCGCCGGGCCGGCGCTTGGCAGCTTCGAAAGTGGCGATGTCGGTGGTCGCAGTCATCATTGCTCCGGCCGACGGCGGTTGGTGATCAGGGTGAAGATGTAGGAGGCACCGGCGATCACGAAGCCAAGCACGAACGAGACGGCGGCCGCATAGCCATACTGCTGGTTCGAAGTCGCAAGCGAATAGGCATAGAGGTTCGGCGTGTAGCTCGAATTGATGGTGTTTCTGGCGAGCGCGCGCATCAAATACGGCTCATTGAACAGCTGCAGTGTGCCGTTGATCGAAAAGATAATGGTGAGCAGGATCGCCGGCCACAGCAGCGGCAGCTGGATCAGCCGCGCAAATTGCCAGGCCGAGGCGCCATCGATCCGCGAGGCCTCGGCGAGGTCCGACGGGATCGTCTTCAGCGCGGCGTAGTAGATCACCATATTGTAGCCGACATATTCCCACGTCACGATATTGGCCAATGAGAAGATCATCGCGCCCGGCGACAGGAAGTCCGGCGGCGGCAGGTTGAACGCCTTGGCCATCTGCGTGAACGGGCCGAAGTTGGGGCCGTAGAGATAACCCCACATGATCGTCGCGATCACGCTCGGCACGGCGTAGGGGAGGAAGAAGCCGAGCCGGAAGACGCCCTTGGCATAGACCTGGCCGCGATCGAGCACGATGGCGAACAACAGCGCCAGGCCCAGCATGATCGGCACCTGCACGATGCCGAACAGAACGAGGTTCCACACGCCGCCCCAGAATTTGGCGTCGCCCGTGACCTTGATGTAGCTGGCTGCACCCGCGAATTGCCGTCCGCCCACCAGCGTGTCGCGGTAGAGGCTCATATAGAACGCATAAACCAGCGGCGCGACGATGAAGGCGATAAATAGCAGCACGAAGGGCGCCAGGAACAGATAGGGCGCGAGCTTTCGTGACGTAAAACCGCCCGATCGCGCTGGGCGCGTCGCTGCGGCTGGCGAATTCGACATTGCCATGGTCCCCCGTCCGGCAAGATGAAGAGATCGGGCGCGCCGATCAAGCGCGCCCGGCCGTTGCCCGGGAGAACTCAGTCTACGGTGAAGCCTTGTTCCCGCGCGTAGGTGACCACGGCGTCCTGGATGCGGTCGAACGCATCCGACAGCGTGCCCTTGCCGCTGATCGAGGCGCCGAATTCATCTTCCATCGACTGGTAGAAGAAGTCCTGGAACGGGCTCCACTCAAAATTGCTGACTGCGGCCGCCGATTTGGCGAACACTTTATTGACCGCCTGGCCACCGTAGAAGTCCATCTTCTGTCCGGCGAACTCGGCGCTGGTCAGCAGAGCGGTGGTGCATGGGAACAGGAACTGCTTGGTGGTGTAGAGCTTTGTGGCTTCGGGATTCGTAGTCAGCCAGATCGCGAGTTCGGCGGCCTCGGGCAGATGCTGGGTCGCTTTCATCACGGCCAGCGCTGAGCCACCCCAATTGCCGGTCGCGAACTTGCTCGCGTCCCACTGCGGCAGATCGGCGGCACGCCACTGGCCCACGCTGGTCTTGGCGACCGAGGTCAGGAACACCGGACCCCAGCCGGCGGTGAGCCAGGTGGCATAGCGGCCCGAGTCGAGGCTGGTGTACCACTCATTGTTGAACCCCGGCTTGGTCTCGATGACACCCGCGGTAATAAGGTCCTGCCAATAGGCGGCGAAGTCCTTAGAAATCTTGTCGTTGATGTTGATCACGAGCTTGTCGCCATCGCGGCTGATCGGCTTCCAACCCATCGGCCACAGAAGACCATTGACCCAGCCGCCATTGCTGAGCAACGCGTCCGTCAGGAAGACATTGGGGTCGGCCGCATGCAGCTTCTTGGCGGCATCGGCAAATTCCGCCCAGGTCGCGGGCGGCGTGATGCCATGCTTGTCGAGAATGTCCTTGCGGTAGAGCATCGCCATCGGACCGGAATCCCATGGCATGCCGCTGACAACATCACCCTTGGCGACCTGGGTCCACGTGCCTTCGGGGAACTCCGCCTTGTGCGGGTTTGCCCACTGGCCGATATCGGCGAACGCGTCGACCTGGCGGAAGCTCTCGAGGAACTGGAATTCGATATGGACGACGTCGGGCAGGCCGCTGCCCGCCTGCAGGCCCGCACGGACCGCCTGATACTCCGGGGCGCCCTGGCCGGCATTCACGAGTTTGACCTGGATGCCTGGATGCGCGGCGTTGAACATGTCGACCTGAGTCTGGAAATCCGGCAGCCACGACCACAGAAGCAGCTTGACGGGATCGGCACCGCGAACTGCCGCCGGCAGGGCTGCAACCGCAACGCTCGCACCCGCAACTTTCAAGAAGTTACGACGCTGCATCGTCCGCCCAAGCGGATTGAAAATCCTTGTCATTGAAGTCCTCCCACGAAAGATACGCTCCCCACACGATGCAGGGCGCATTTTTCTTTCAGTTAGAAACTTAATGCCGACATACAGTCGCTGTCAATTGCGATCGATTGATCTTCAGTCGGCCATCACGAGGCGGTCGGCAGGGTTGAGCGTCGTCGCATCGAGCACCAGGCGCACCGCTCCAAGTACGATGTCGCGGTGCCCCAGCGCGCCTAACACGAGGCGCGGCGGGTCGTACACATTGCCCTTGAGGCGATGCCGCAGCACATCGAGCACCAGATCACCGCCGCCGACGACCCGGCCCGCCAGTACGATGATTTCGGGGTTCATGAAGGCAGCAACACTGCCCACCGCCATCGTCGCATAGTCGAGCAGTTCGGTCACGACTGGCGCGATTTTGTCCGCCTGCCGGTCGGTGACGGCGCCCAGGGTGAGCTTTCCCGCCGCATACTGGGTGTTGGCCTCTTCGAGCATCTTGGTCGCCTGTTCGGGGATGCCGAAAAAGCGCAGCGATTGCTTGTCGCCCAGATGTTTGAACGGCCGCCCGGTGAGGAGGGGGTCATCGAGATACCAGCCGAGCTCGCCCGCCGCATGCGAGTGCCCGCCATAGAGCTTGCCGTCGATGACGACGCCCGCGCCGGCGCCGGGCCCGATCGAGAGGCTCACGACGCTGTCGGCGCCACGCCCGGCCCCGAACCCCCATTCGCCCACGGCGGCGAGGTTGCGCCCGTTCTCGACAAAGACCGGCACGTCGAATTTCTCGCTCAGCAATTGCCGAAGTGGAAAGTCGCGCCAGCCGAGCCCGAGCGTCAGAATCACTTCGCCCGCCGGCTGCCTGACGATCGAGGGAACACCGATGCCGATGCCACGAATTGTTTGGCCAGCCGGACGTGGAGCGCCCATTAGCCGTTCGACAAGGGAGGTGATCTTTTGAAGATTGCGCTCACCATCGTCATCGGCGGTTTCATGCATCTCAGTCTGCACGACGCCTTCCAGGTTTGCGACCGCACCGTAGAATTCACCCTTGCCCGCTTCAATGCCGATAATTGCGTGCGATGCGCCGCGGAACTTGATGCGTGCCCGAGGACGTCCCCGGACACTAGCCTCGTCAAACCCGTCATATGCCACCAGATCCTCGGCAATCAGATCTTTGATCACTCGCATCACGGTCGGAATGCTGATGTTCAGTCGCTTGGCAAGGCTCGAAGGTGATGCCACTCCTTCCGTGCGGATCACGTCGACCACGGCCGATCGATTCAATCGGCGCAGAAGGCTGGACGTCGTGGGCTGGCGCTTCATATACGGACCAGTGTGCGAGGGCCGGCTGCCCGGCAACGAGCGACGGCATAGACCAGAACAGAGATAGAGTCCGCCTTTTTCTGAAGACGCTTAACGCTGAGCGGCGAAGGCAACTGCGGTAGCCGGTCGACGATCGCCGCGAGATGGCGCCAGGCTCCCAGGCCCTCCGGACTACTGCGGGCAGTAAGCGACATGATCAACGACCGCAATTGGCGCAAAGCGGTCCGCACCAGGCTGGGCCAAGGTCGGCTTTCTAGCCCGATTATCCCGAAAGTGGACTGTCCACTTTCGGCCCCCAAGCTGCCAGTCAGCAGCGCGCACTTGCAGCCAAGTGGAATCACTTGGCGTCGCAGAAATGCGGCTAAGACAAATAGATGGAGCCCAGTCCCAGTCTAAACGTATCCCGCTCTAGTCGGGGCGGCGATAGGCCTGCACTTCGCCCGGCTCGCTCAGGCTTTGCAGGGTGCCGGGTGCGGCGCCGCCGATCCAGCCCAGCACCGAGCGGGCGAGCTCGGCGCCGGCCAGCCGGAAGTTCTCGTTGACGACCAGCAATTCGCTGCGAAACAGGTGCAGAAGCTCCGACGATTGTTTGGACACCACATCGACATCGCGGCCAAGCTTGAGGCCGGCGTCTTCGATGCCGGCGACGATGGCGAGCGTCGCGGCGGCGGCGCTGCTGATGAAACCATCCGGGCGGTTTTCGCGGCGCATCAGCTGCGCCGTCCGCATTCTGATCTGCTCGATCGAATGATCGATCGAAACGGTGTTGAACGGGATCTCGCTGGCGCCGACCTCGCTCAGCGCATCGGCAAAGCCGGCGAGCGTGTGGCCGTGATAGGTCAGCTCGACCGGCGGCGCCAGCAGCGCCAGGCGGCGGCGGCCGAGGCCGGCCAGATGGCGCACTGCCCCGGCCGCGAAAGCGTAATTGTCGAAATCATGATAGGGGTGGATCAGCCCCATATCGGTGCGGCCATGCGTGGCAAAGGGAATGCCGCGCTCCAGCATATAACGGGCCCTCGGATCGTTCGGCTGCGTGCGCGAAATGATGACGCCGTCGGCTGAACCGGTTTCCACGAGGTAGCGGATCGGGTCGAGCGGATCCTGTGAGCGCGAGTAGGGCGTCACGATCAAATGATATGGCGTGTCGGCGATGACTTCCGAAACGCCGTAGATGATATCCGAGACAAAGCTCATGATCTCGTGCTCGGTGTTGAGCACCAGGCTGATGACATTGGTCTTGCCGGTGCGCAGGCGGACGCCGGCACGGTTGGGCCGATAACCGATCTGCTTGGCGACAAGCTGGACGCGCCTTCTGGTCTCGGCGCCGATCTCGGGCGCGTCCTTCAGCGCGCGCGACACGGTGGTGACGCCCAGCCCGGTCATGAAGGCGAGCGTCTTCAGTGTCGGCCGGCCCTGGCCCGACGCCTCGTCGGCCTTCTCTTTTTGATGCCTGTTCATTCGTCCCGCCCCGTCAGGCGCATAACAGTTGCCGGACAGCCCGGCAATCGGCCGGCCGCGGGTTCGCCGCCGGCCTTCACCGAATGAGACCGCTATATACTGAAACGTTACAGATTGTCACGACCATCGCCGCATCACTGGTGACAGATGCAGAACGAGCGGTGCTGCAATCGGCGCAAAACCATGATTGGAACGGGCTTTTCCGATTTTTCGGCACCGCAGCATTCCATTTTGCGGTGCAACCTCTCTTGTTGCGGCGCGGTAGGCCGGCGAGCCGCGCGATTTTGTTCGCGCTTCGAAAAAACCTGATGCCACCTTCGCCTGAGGGGTTGCGCGCCTCAAGCAATTGCCGTATCGAAAATCTGTAACGTTTCAGATTCTGGGAGGAACGAAATGCGATACCAACTCATGACTGCTGCGCTGGCTGCGACGGTCGCGCTGCAATTCGCCGGCCCGGCGGCCGCGACGGATCTGGAAGTCACCCATTGGTGGACCTCCGGCGGCGAGGCGGCAGCGGTCGCCGAACTCGCCAAGGCTTTCGACGCAACGGGCAATCATTGGGTGGACGGCGCTATCGCCGGCTCCGGCGGCACGGCGCGGCCGATCATGATCAGCCGCATCACCGGCGGCGACCCGATGGGCGCGACCCAGTTCAATCACGGCCGGCAGGCGGAAGAATTGGTGCAGGCCGGGCTGATGCGCGACCTCACCGATCTCGCCACCAAGGAAAAGTGGACGGAAATCGTGCAGCCGAAGAGCCTGCTCGACGGCTGTACCCTCGACGGCAAGATCTATTGCGTGCCGGTCAATATCCACTCCTGGCAGTGGCTGTGGCTGTCGAACGCGGCCTTCGAAAAAGCCGGTGTGCCGGTGCCGAAGAACTGGAATGAATATGTCGCTGCGGCGCCCGCGCTGGAAAAAGCAGGCATCCAGCCGCTCGCGGTCGGCGGCCAGCCCTGGCAAGCGTCCGGCGCTTTCGACGTGCTGCTTGCGGCGGTCGGCGGCACCGACGCCTTCCTCAAGGTCTACAAGGACAAGGACGCGGAATTCGCCGCCGGGCCCGAGGTCGCCAAGGTCTTCAAGGCCGCGGACGACGCTCGCAAGATGGCGAAGAACACCAATGTGCAGGACTGGAACCAGGCCACCAACCTGGTCATCACCGGCAAGGCCGGCGGCCAGATCATGGGTGACTGGGCGCAGGGCGAGTTCCAGGTTGCCGGCCAGACCGCCGGCAAGGACTATACCTGCCTTCCGGGCCTCGGTCTCAACGAGATGATCGCCACCGGCGGCGACGCTTTCTACTTCCCGCTGCTAAAAGATCCTGAAAAATCGAAGGCGCAGGAAGTGCTGGCCCACACGCTGCTCGATCCCAAGACGCAGGTCGCCTTCAATCTCAAGAAAGGTTCGCTGCCGGTGCGCGGCGACGTCGACCTCAAGGCGGCGAACGACTGCATGAAGAAGGGCCTCGAAATTCTCGCCAAGGGCAATGTCATGCCCTGGACCGACCAGCTGCTTTCGCAGGATACGCAGAAGCAGAAGGAGGATCTGTTCTCCGAGTTCTTCGCTAAGCAGGACATGACCGTGGAAGATGCGCAGAAGCGCTTCGCCGCCATTGTCGGTTCGGCCGATTGAGCGATCGACCAACCGCCTCACTCCCGCCCCTGCAAACGCAGGGTCGGGAGCTCGGGTCAAGGCCTCTTGACCCTCCGGCCCTTACCCGATCCAGCCCGGCTGTGCAGATGAGCAAGAGCGAACGCCCTAGCCAACTCTTTCGCAACCTCAATGCGAAAATCGCCTCGATCCCAATGATCTTCACCGCGCTGGTGATCTTTGTCGGCGGCACCGTCTGGACGGTGTTGTATTCCTTCACCAATTCCAAGCTGCTGCCGCGGCTGCATTTCGTCGGGCTCGACCAGTACTACCGGTTGTGGGCAACGCCGCGCTGGCTGATCTCGATCGAGAACCTGCTGATCTATGGCGTGCTGTCGCTGGTGTTCTCGCTGGTCATCGGCTTCCTGCTTGCTGCCTTGCTCGACCAGAAGATCCGGTTCGAGGACACGTTCCGGACCATTTTCCTCTATCCCTTCGCCCTGTCCTTCATCGTCACCGGTCTCGTCTGGCAGTGGCTGCTCAACCCCGAATTCGGTATCCAGGGAGTGGTGCGCAGCCTCGGCTGGACGAGCTTCAGCTTCAATCCGCTCTATGATTCCAGCATCGTCATCTACGGCATATTGATCGCCGCTCTCTGGCAAGGCACCGGGCTCATCATGTGCCTGATGCTGGCCGGCCTGCGCGGCATCGACGAGGATATCTGGAAAGCCGCGCGGGTCGACGGGATACCGACCTGGAAGACCTATCTGTTCATCATCATACCGATGATGCGGCCGGTCTTCATCACCACGCTCGTCATCGTCGCCTCCAACATCGTTCGCGTCTACGACCTTGTCGTCGCCCAGACCAGCGGCGGGCCTGGTATCGCCTCCGAAGTTCCGGCCAAATATGTCTATGATTACATGTTCTTCGCCCAGAACCTCGGTCAGGGGTTCGCCGCCTCGACGATGATGTTGCTGTCGGTGATTATCGTCATCGTGCCGTGGGCCTATCTCGAGTTCGGAGGCAAGAAGCGTGTCTGACCATGCCGTTTCATTGCCTGCCATTGCCGGTGCCGGCGGGCTCGAAGCCTACGGGCCGAGCGGACCGAAGCCGCGCCATACATTCTCGCGCCGCAACATCTTCCTCTACGGCACGCTGATCGTGGTGGCGCTCTACTATCTCCTGCCGCTCTACGTGATGGTGGTGACATCGCTCAAAGGCATGCCCGAGATACGCCTCGGCAACATCTTCTCGCCGCCGATGGAGATCACCTTCGAGCCCTGGGTCAAGGCCTGGTCGAGCGCCTGCACCGGGCTCAACTGCGACGGGCTGTCGCGTGGTTTCTGGAATTCGGTGCGCATCACCATCCCGTCGGTGATCCTGTCGATCGCGCTCGCCTCGGTGAACGGTTATGCGCTTGCCAACTGGCGCTTCAAAGGGGCCGACACTTTCTTCATTATCCTGATCGTCGGCGCCTTCATACCTTACCAGGTGATGATCTATCCGATCGTCATCATCCTGCGCGAGGTCGGCCTTTACGGCAGCCTCAGCGGCCTGGTGATCGTCCATTCCATCTTCGGCATGCCGATTCTCACGCTTTTGTTCCGCAACTACTTTACCTCCATGCCGGAGGAGCTGTTCCGGGCAGCGCGTGTCGACGGCGCCGGCTTCTGGGGCATCTATTTCCGCATCATGCTGCCGATGTCGCTGCCGATCTTCGTCGTCGCCATCATCCTGCAGGTGACCGGCATCTGGAACGACTTCCTGTTCGGCGTCGTCTACACCCGCCCCGACACCTATCCGATGACGGTGCAGCTCAACAACATCGTCAACTCGGTGCAAGGCGTGAAGGAATACAACGTCAACATGGCAGCCACTATCCTGACCGGCCTGGTGCCGCTGATTGTCTATTTCCTGTCCGGAAAATTGTTTGTGCGCGGCATCGCCGCCGGCGCTGTGAAAGGATGATGGCGATGAACGCAAACGGCAGCATTGAGGTAAACGGCAGCAAGGGGGTAAACGGCAGCAAGGGGGCAAACGGCACCAGTGTCTCGATCCAGAACCTGTCGCTGAATTTCGGCGCGATATCGGTGCTGCAGACGCTCAATCTCGATGTCGCCGAAGGCGAGTTCATCGTGCTGCTCGGCCCATCCGGCTGCGGCAAGTCGACCCTGCTCAACTGCATTGCCGGGTTGCTCGACGTTTCCGAAGGCCGCATCTTCATCAAGGGCAAGAACGTCACCTGGGAAGAGCCCAAGGATCGCGGCATCGGCATGGTGTTCCAGTCCTACGCGCTCTATCCGCAGATGACGGTGGAGAAGAACCTGTCGTTCGGGCTGCGCGTTGCCGGCCTCGCCAAGGACGAGATCGCCAAGCGCATCGCCCGGGCTGCCGAGATCCTGCAGATCGAACCGCTCTTGCATCGCAAGCCGGCGGCCCTGTCCGGTGGCCAGCGCCAGCGCGTGGCGATCGGGCGTGCACTTGTCCGCGACGTCGATGTCTTTCTGTTCGACGAGCCGCTCTCCAACCTCGACGCCAAGTTGCGCGCGGAATTGCGCGTCGAAATCAAGCTGCTGCACCGCAAGCTCGAGAACACCATGATCTACGTCACCCACGACCAGATCGAGGCGATGACGCTGGCCGACCGTATCGCCGTGATGAAGGGCGGCGTCATCCAGCAGCTCGATGCGCCGCAGACCATCTATAACCGGCCGGTCAACCGGTTTGTCGCCGGCTTCCTCGGCTCGCCGGCAATGAACTTCCTCGACGGCAGGCTGGAGCAGGCGGACGGCGACTGGCACTTTGTCGCCGAGGATGTGCGGATCCCGCTTGCCACCTATGCCTTCGAGAAGGACCCTGTGCCGGGGCCGGCCGTGTTCGGCATCCGCCCCGAGCACGTGGCGTTCAACAGCGGCACGGGATGGCCGTTCGCAGCCACGGCAAATGTCGAGGTCGTCGAGCCGATGGGTTCCGACACGCTGGTCTGGCTGAAGCTCGGCGGCCAGAATTTCACGGTACGGGTGACAGCCGAGCGCACGCCAAACAACGCCGAGGCGGTCGGCATCGGCTTCGACCCGATGCGCGCTTCGCTTTTCGACGCCGCCACCGGCAGCCGCCTCTAGAGCATGATTTAGCCCTCCCAACACTTTTCCATTCCCCCCAAGACTCTCATCCCCCAAGACTAACCATCCACAAGAAAACGGACAGAGACGATGAACTGGTCATTCCAACTTTACAGCGCCCGCAATTTCCAGCCCTGGGAGGGCGTGCTCAAGATGCTGGGCGAGCTTGGTTACAGCCAAGTCGAAGGGTTCGGCGGCGTCTATGACGATCCCAAGGCGTTCCGTGCCGAGCTCGACAAGAACGGCCTCGCCATGCCGACCGGGCATTTCTCGATCGACGCGCTCGAGAAGGATTTCGACGGCGTGCGCAGGACGGCCGATGCGCTCGGCATCACGCTGCTCATCTGCCCCTTCCTGAACGCCGAGTTCAGGCCGGCCGACGCGGCCGGCTGGCGCGGCTTCGGCGAACGCCTGGCCAAGGTCGGCGAGACGGCCAAGAAAGCCGGCTATGGCTTTGCCTGGCACAACCATGATTTCGAGTTCAAGGCGCTTGCCGACGGCTCGGTGCCGCAGGACCATATCCTGTCCTCGGCGCCCGACATCGGCTGGGAGATGGATGTCGCCTGGGTGGTGCGCGGCGGCGTCGATCCGCTGCCCTGGATCGAGAAGCACGGCAAGCGCATCGTCGCTGTCCATGTCAAGGACATGGCCAAGCCGGGCGAGGGCCTCGACGAGGACGGCTGGTCGGATGTCGGCCACGGCACCATCGACTGGCCCGGCCTGATCAAGGCGCTGCGCGCCAAAAGCGCTGCAAAATACTACGTCATGGAACAGGATAACCCCAACGATATCGAGCGCTTCGCCCGCCGCTCGATCGCAGCTGCCAAGACCTATTAGGAGCACACCAGCATGGCAACAAAACTTGGCATCGGCGTCATCGGCTGCGGCAACATCTCGAAGGCGTATTTCTCGCTGGCGCCGCTGTTTCGCGGCATCGAGATGCGCGCCTGCGCCGACATCAACATGGAAGCGGCGAAAGCGCGGGCAAAAGAGTTCAAGCTACGCGCCGAAACCGTCGAGGGGCTGCTCAAGGCCGACGATATCGACATCATCGTCAACCTGACCATTCCGGCGGTGCATTACGAGGTGTCGAAGCAGATCCTCGACGCCGGCAAGCATGTCTATTCGGAGAAGCCTTTCGTGCTGTCGGTCAAGGAAGGACTCGATCTGAAGAAACGGGCGGAAAACAAGGGGCTGCGCATCGGCTCGGCCCCCGACACCTTCCTCGGCGGCGCGCACCAGCTTGTCCGCGACCTGATCGACACCGGCAGGCTCGGCAGGATCACCAGCGGCACCTGTCATGTGATGAGCCATGGCATGGAGCATTGGCACCCCAATCCGGACTTCTTCTTCCAGCCGGGCGCCGGGCCGGTGCTCGACATCGGACCCTATTACATCACCAACCTGATCCAGCTGATCGGGCCGGTGAAGCAGGTCGCGGCTTTTGCTTCGATCCCGATGACGGAACGCATCATCAGCTCGAAGCCGCGTGCCGGCGAAAAGATCCCGGTCTCCACGCCGACGACGATCCATGGCGTGCTGGAATTCGAGAACGGCGCCGTGGTGACGCTCAACACCAGCTGGGATGTCTGGAGCCACGGCCACGCGCCGATGGAACTCTATGGCGAGGCAGGCACGGTGTTCGTGCCGGATCCGAACTTCTTCGGCGGCGAGGTGCGCTACACCGAAGCCGCCAAGCCGGTGAAGAAGCTGCCGAAATGGCGGCATCCGTTCGGCGTGCCCAACGAGATGCATTCGCACGGCATGATGGCCAACTACCGCACCGCCGGCCTTGCCGACATGGCGATCGCGATCAGGGAAGGCCGGCCGCATCGCTGCTCGATGGAACTGGCGCTGCATGCCGTCGACGTCATGACCGGCCTGTTGCGCTCGGGCGAGACCGGAAAGTTCGTTGTCATGCAGACCAGCTGCGAGCGGCCCGCAGCACTCGGCGTCAAGGCAGCGAAGGAGCTGCTGGCGAAGAAGAAAACGAAGTAGGCGGCGCACCTCCCAAGCACCGCAAAAGCCTCTCCCCGTTTGCGCGGGGAGAGGCTAAGGGTGGGGCCGAAGTCGACTTGCCCGTCATCGCGGCGGCAGCCGTCGGGCTCGTTTCGATATGAGGATTTTCCATGCCCTATGTTCCCGCCGAAAACCGCTACGAAAAGATGGTCTACAATCGCTGCGGGCGCTCCGGCCTGAAGCTGCCGGCGATCTCGCTTGGGCTGTGGCACAACTTCGGTGACGACACGCCGCATAGAATCAAGCAGGCGATCACGCGCAAGGCGTTCGACCTCGGCATCACGCATTTCGACCTCGCCAACAATTACGGCCCGCCGCCCGGCTCGGCGGAGCGGGCCTTCGGCGAAATCCTCCGGACGGACTTTGCCGGCTATCGCGACGAGCTGATCATCTCGACCAAGGCCGGCTACGAAATGTGGGCAGGACCTTACGGCGAATGGGGCGGCCGCAAATATGTGCTGGCCAGCCTCGACCAGAGCCTGAAGCGGATGGGGCTCGACTATGTCGACATCTTTTATTCGCACCGCTTCGACCCCGACACCCCGCTGGAAGAGACGATGGGCGCGCTCGATCACGCGGTGCGCTCGGGCAAGGCACTCTATGCCGGCATTTCCTCCTATAATTCGCAGAGAACCCGCGAGGCCGCCGATATATTGAAGCAACTCGGCACGCCTTGCGTGATCCATCAGCCGAGCTATTCGATGCTCAACCGCTGGGTCGAGGATGATGGCCTGCTCGATACGCTGGAGGGGCTTGGCGTCGGCTCCATCGTGTTCTCGCCGCTGGCGCAAGGCATGCTGACCGCCAAATATCTCGGCGGCATCCCCGATGGCAGCCGTGCCAGCCAGGGCAAGTCGCTGCGCCCGGCATTCATCAACGACAAGTCGATCGCCAATATCGAGGCGCTGAACGTCATCGCCCGTCGCCGCGGCCAGACGCTGGCGCAGATGGCGCTGGCCTGGGTGCTGCGCCGGGGCAGGGTGACGTCGGCGCTGATCGGCGCCAGCCGGCCGGAACAGGTCGTGGATTGCGTCGGCGCGCTTGAGGCGCTCGACTTCAGCGATGCCGAGCTCGCCGAGATCGACACCTTTGCCCGCGAGTCGGACATCAACCTCTGGGCGGCGTCGGCCGAGCGCAAGGGGCCGCCGAGGAAGTAGGCGACGACGGCTGCGGTCCGTTTTCATCGAAAAGACGCGCCAGCGCAAACTGGTAGCTGTCTTCGACACGGTGGCCAGCGGCTAACTTTCGGCTGCCTTGAGGTTCCGCGCGGCTTGCTCGAGCGTCGCCCTGTCGTTGCCAAGCCTGTCGATCAGCTCTTGCGCCTGATCACCGGTTATCCCGGTGCGCATCGCCAGTGCCTCGACCGTCAGAACGTCGGAACTGGCGATCGTTCCAGCCGGACCGTGCTCGGCCGCGTCATCATCAGCCTGGCCGGTCGTCGTCTCATCGTAGCCAAGCTCTTGCTTCGCCTGCTGCCAATGACGCTCATGCGCGCCATCCGGGCGGCCCTCGCGCAGCCAGATTTCATAGGCTCGCTGCCGAATTTTTTCATGCCGATCGTCATCCATGGCGGTTCCTCCCTTGTGGCGTTTTCACCAACGCGGGGAGCGCCGGAACGATCCTATGTTCAAGCCGATTTCGCACACATGCCGGACAAAACCCGGTCTCTCATCGAACAAACACCGGACAGACGCGTTTTGCAGAGGAACCTAGATAGCGGGCCGGCCGTTGAGCCGAACCTGAGCAAAGGAGATTACCATGGCCGACGAACCGAACGAATCCGCAACACCGAAGATGACTCAACGTGAAGCTCAGGAAGCCCTGGAGAAGCAGGTCGCGCAGCTGAGGCGCGAGATCAGCAAGATCAATCGGACCTTGGCCGAACGCGCGGAAGAGGCGATCGAAGACGCCGGCGGCTGGTATGACAACGCTGCTGAGCGCGCCTCTCGGACGGCACAAGCCCTCCGCAACAGGGCGCAAACGGTGTCGGGGGTTGTCCAGGAGAATCCTGGTACAATATCGTCCGCATTCATGCTCGGAGCGGCAGTAGGGGCGCTACTGGGCCTCACCTTGGCCGCCACAGACCAGCGCCGCGATCGCTGGTTCTAGTTCCGATCTGGTCTAAGGCGCTTCGCTTAGACGGCAACTTGCGACCCGCTTCATGGCGGTAGCTTGGCACGCCTCTATATAATCCATCAGCCGAGCCGATGCGCTCTCGCGGGGCGAAGATGACGGCGGGATCCACCGTGGTCCGCAAGGTGATCAGAGCCATGCTCCGTGCACGCTTGGCCGTATCGTCGCCCGGCGAACTGCCGGCGACGCTGAATGCTGTTGCCCCACAGCTGGTGCTGTATCTCAATGCCGATTTGGACGTGCCCGAGAACCACTTGGTCGCAGAATGAAAGGCGACGGCTTGGACCCCTCCGATTTCACCGAAGGGACGCGGCATCGCAGACATGCCACTTCATTTGGTAGCCATAATCGTCTTTGTGTCCGTAACACCATCCTGCCTTGGCCAATTCGCCATCTAGGGCGGTACGTCGGTCGCATGCCTCCAGGCTATCCGTATCGTCGCCCGCCCCGCCCCTACAGCGACCATTCTCTTTGTACCATCGCGCAAGCAAACTCTTGACATCGGCACGTGCGGGACGAATGACGCTACCGGATTCGCGCAGAACCACCCCTCGGTCGACATCGACCGACATAAAAAAATCCGCGATACCGGCGGCCGTTTTCTGTCTCTTTTCGCTCCGTACTTGCCAGTCTAGAACGCCATTTATTGCACAGATTGACCCGACGCACTGAGCGCTCAAGGAACCGTCTCGGATAGAATATGTGCGGACCGGCCATCGATCAGCGAACCTGCGTTTTTCTTCAATTACGTCCACGGCCGATTGCATTTTGCCGTAATAAATCACCTGGCCTGAGTATGCCGAGTTCATGTAGACAAAAGCTGCAGCATTGTCCGAGGACCACGCAGCGTGGTACCCGTAGGCGAACGCCTTCGCCTTTTGGGTCGCATCTTCCAACGTGCCTGGGATTGTCTCGGAGCCCTTGTCCGTCGGCACAGTAGGCTGAATTGTGACAAATACAGGCGCCGAGCCGTGGCAAAGGATCTGAGCCGTTGCCGGCGCGATCTTGTCAGCAAGGTCGGCGGTTGACAGAATCGGGCCAATCGCTTCGGCCGCTTGAAATTCGACGCTGCGGCTTTGCAAGAACAAGGCGAGCAAGCTGGCCCGAACTGCAAAGTTTACATTCTGAGGAGTGACACTGACGTCTCCGGTCGCGCCTTCCCTAAGCGTCGCTGCAGTAATGCCGATGAGGCTGCCGCTTTGATCAACAAGCGGCCCTCCAGAATTTCCTGGCTGGATCGGAGTCGAAATCTGAAGATACCGAGTGTCGTCACCAATGCCGAGGAGCGAGTTCACATTGCCAGTCGTGATCTTCACCGAGCTGGAAAGTACAGGTGCAAGAGGGTAGCCGAGCGCAGCCACATCCTCGCCCAAGCGCGCGGGGGTATTGCGAACAGAGATTATTGCCGGGGCAACCCCAGGGCTGTGGATCACGGCTAGATCGTTCAGCTCGTCGTTCTTCCATTCCGACGTGTCGCCGCGGCCAACGACGGTGACGCTGACGCAGCCTTTCAGGACATGGGCATTGGTCACAAGCCAACCATCACTGTTGACGAAGAAACCGGTGCCTGAAGCGATCAGGTCGGACTGCGCCGCTTGCCCGGTGCCGACCAGCAGAAGCACCGACGCTATACCCCACGCGATGAGATTACCGGCACTCATTGCACTACCCCTGCCAAAGGTTCGCGCTTTCGCTTGAGGTCGTCAACCGCCATGAGCATCGGAAGCGGGCTGCCACACGTTCGTTGTGATCAGATCGACGCGGACAGTCCAATATGGCAGCGGGACAATGCGGAGTGCCACGCCCGGCGGCAATGGCATGCACCGATCTGGCATTCCACATGCTGTCAGGGCATGGGCATTCGGAAGGATGCGCTGCGGTGGCCATGAAGAACCATAAGCGTCAGCCGTACCCGCCGAAGCGACGATGGCCACTATCATAGTCCATGCCTTGCTCATCCAACTTCACGCCGGCGGCAACGGAATATCTGAAAGCTTGCACCCGTCTATCACCCGCTGCATCGCGGTAGTCGAGCCACGCGAGCTGAACGACGCGGAATCTTGGTTGCCGGCGATCTCATAGCCGACGTTGACTTTCGCCTTTGAGTTTTTGATCTCCTGGATAGCAGCCATCAACTCCGGCGACCGTCCAACCGCAACGACGCCGGCATAATTGTCATTCCATGTCCGTATCGTCGCTTCGAGCTTCAGAGGAGTTCCGCCGCTCCCTTGAATATAAAGGGTGGCCGGGGCTTCGGGCACATCCTCAAATTCCTTTTTGCGAAGGACGTATGCAACAAATAGAGTTTCCTTACTGTCACATTGCACAACTAAGGAATCGTGTGGTCCGCCTTCGGTTGCAATTACTTTGGTTACGCCAAACACGTCGGGACCTTCCGTGCTCGCCTGCCATGCAAATACCGGCTGAATACTACTGGCCGCAGCTACCGCTGACAGCAGGAATGCTTTGAACATTTCCAGAACCCTCCACCCGTGCAAATAAAAGCAGAACAGGTGAAGGTTGTCGACGGCCCAGGAAGCTGATTTCATTTTGTTCACGTGCACGCCGGCACCAGTCCCGCTTCCGTGACCCAGGCATCGAGCTAAAATCAGCTAGCCGGAAAATGTCGAGACGGCGGGATTGCTCCCGCCGTCATTCAGCAAGTGACACCGTCAGGGCGTGGCCGGCTTCTGCGCCGTGCCGAGGGCCTTGGGCGCTGCGGGTACGGGCACTGCCGTATTCATCTTCTCCTCGATCCAGCCGGTGTAATTGGCCAGCCGCGTGTAGATGCCGTAGGCGTTCTTGTGGCCGCAGGCGGTGCTGCCGTCGGCCGGACCTTCGCCCCAGCTGACGACGCCGACCTGCACCGGACCATCGGCGCCGGTCATGAACAGCGGTCCGCCGCTGTCGCCATTGCAGGCGTCGCGCTCGCCGCTTGCGGTGCCGGCGCAGATCATGTTGCCGGTCAGCGGATCGGCCATGTCAGCTGCAATCGCGTTGGCGGCTGCCTCGATGCCCCTTTCCGAATAACGCATGCGGCGGGCGAGCTCGCCGAGCGCAGCCTTCAAATCATGCGCATAAATCGCCTTGATGCCGCTGTTGCAGGTTGCGTTCGGCTGGAGGTCCAGGTCGGCGACCATCAGTGCGGTGGGAAATGTTCCGTCCTGCATCTTGCCCCAGCCGGTGACCGTCGTTTTGCCGGCGTCGGGGGTCGGCTCACGGGCAATTTTGATGGTCGGGGCATTGGCCGGCTCGGCCAGACGGATCAAGCCGAGATCGTTGTCCAGCGTCTGCTCGCTATAGCCCTCGTTGACGATGATCTCCACCGCCTTGTAGCGCTTGCCCTCGCTGAGATCGGTGGCGCCGGTGAGCACGGTGACCACATCAGGCGAAATCGGCTCGCCATCGTCATTGAGGCAGTGCGCCGCCGTCAGCACCCATTGCGGCGCGATCAGGCTGCCGCCGCAGAACTGCGCATTCGCCTGCGAGGCCGGGCTTTTGTCCAGTTTGCCGGTGGTCAGCAACGCCACCTGGAACGGGTAAGCGCCCTTCTCGGCCTCTTTGCCGCCGTAGACGCGATCGGCGCCGTCGGGGTTCTCCGCCCTGGCCTTTGCCCTGGCCTCGGCCACGCGTTTCATCGGCGAGATCGCCGCCTCCGGCCGGGCGGCCGTGTTCCCGGCATGAACGGAATTGACGATCGGCACGGCCACCGCGATGCCAAGCAGCGCGGCGGCGGCAATCGGTCTGAACCTATGGATGATCTTCACCTCGAACCCCCCTGAGACGATGTTCCGACAGGTCAGCCGCCGACGCATGATCCACTGAAATGGAACCGGCCGGTGAGATCATGCTCCACGGCGAAGCACGATCCGTCACAAAGCCGAGCACCACTTCTGCTAGTCGTGCTGTCGAGCCAAACCCGCCCAAAATCCTATAGCCCCCCACGGGCTATGTGGAAGCAATTTGTCGTTGCCAATGTTGGATTATTTTAGGCAGTATACCGTTGCAGGCATTTTTGGCGGGGACCTAAACTGGCTGCACTGAATAATGGCCCGGTAAAGGCACCGCTAACCAATTTCATTTTTCTGCGCCACCACGATCTCGACAATATTTCTGTATCTTGATCCAGTCCTTGCTGACTTTTGGGAGAGTCTCACCATGACAAAACTGACACAGTGCATTATTGCGTCCGCGTTGCTTTCCACCGCAATGTGGGCGGTTCCTGCCTTGGCTGCCGATCCAGGTTCCGCCAATGCCGGCAACGGTGAAAGCATGCGGGACGTAACGTCGGGCGATTACAAGCCCGGCCGGGCGAAACCGATCGCCCCGCCGAAACTGACCGACGACGAAGCCAACCGCGCCGCGCCGCTCACCGACGAAGCAACGGCTGTCAAATCCTATGGCATCGTCGGCCGCTCCGCCGATGGCAAGGACATCAAGATCGACCCGAACGAGACGCTGAAGGACCTTGTCATCAAGGAAATGAACGCGCCCGCCGACGGGCAGAAGTCCGACAATTCCGGGCTGAACGGAGGCGAAGAGGCCGGCCGCCAGGTGTTCGGCACGGACGACCGCGAGCAGATCAAGAATACCAAGACCTACCCGTTCACCGCGATCGGCTATCTCGAAGGCAAATCGAAGAGCGGCAGCTATGGCAGCTGCTCAGCGACGCTGATCGGCCCGCGCACGGTGCTCACCGCGGCGCACTGCCTCTACAGCCACGAAGACAAGGCCTGGCTGGACGACATCCTGTTCGTGCCGGCTCTCAACGGCAAGACCGCCGACGACGCACCGTTCGGCGCCTTCACCTATGAAAGCGCCTATATCGTCCAGGGCTTCATCGACAATTACCAGGGCTTTTACGGCTCGGTCGTGCCGTGGGATCTCGGCATCGTTACTCTGAAACAGGATGTCGGCACCAATCTCGGCTGGCTGGGCTATGCCAATTACGTGGATCTCGGCGATTTCACCGCCAACATCATCGGCTATCCCGGCGACAAGCCGATGGGCACGATGTGGAAGGCGACCTGCGAAGTGCGCGCCGAAAACATCGCCACCGAGTATTTCCAGTACGACTGCGACACGTATCCAGGATCGAGCGGCAGCTCGGTCTATGCCTATGACAATGGCTCCAAGCAGCGCGTCATCACCGGCGTGAACGTGGCCGAGAGCCCAGATGCCAATACCGCCGTGCGCCTGAACGCCATCAACGTCCAGTGGATCAACAGCCTGTACAAATAGGCGTGCAGAATTTCGGCCGCGATCGTCACGGAAAACCAGCCGGCGGCGGAACGTTTCCGTCGCCGGCTTTCGCATTTTCGGGGATTATCTGGACTGGGCCGAGGCTGGCGCCTGGCGCACATAGTTCTCGATCGGCAGGGCAAAAGTCGGCGAGCCGGCCTTGCGCTCCTTGTCGATATAGCCGGCAAAATAGCTCCAGAACGAAGCGGCATAGTCGCGGAAATAGGAGTCGGCGACCTCGCGCGAGCACAGCCTGCCTTCGACGCAGAAGGAAAGGCGGTTGAGGAAATAGACGATGCGGTCGAAATTATCGCTGAACTCGGCCAGCGGCATGTCGCCGCCGGTAGCGCTCATCGCTTCGATGCCGATGCGCTGTCTGAACACCTGTTCCTCGGTCGGCGTCGGATTGGCGCTGAGCAGATTGCCGTATTTGGCGTTGAGCGCCGCCAGACGTTGCTTGAGGGCCCGTTGCGCCTGCTGGTAATCCTTGCTTTCCCAGAGCTCGACCAACGACATCGTCTGTTCGACGCGCTTCTGCTCCTGGTTTGCCAGGAACTGGTAGACCGAAAAGATCAAGGTGAAGATGATCGCCAGGCGTACCAGCAATCCGGACCAGGCATAGACGAGCATGCGCCAGTCGCGATCGGTGAACGGGTTCGCCTCTTTCTTGACCTCGTGATTGCTTACCCACGGCAGGCCTTCGACGGTTTCCGGCAGTGACACCGGCTTCTTTTCCAATGCCGGCGCTGACACTGCCTGCTGTGTTTCGTTGCCCCCCGCTCTCGTCATCCGCAGCTGTCCAGTTCTATGGTGGCGGACGGGTCGAGCACGATGCCCGGCGTCTCCAGCTTCTTCTTCAGGCAATCCAGCTGTGTGCGCGATACGATGAACTGCACGTCAGGCGCCACCTGCGCCTTGCCCGGCGACGGCAATGGTTCGACCACGCCGCGTGAGGTGCAGCTGCTGAGATCGACGACGACGGCGGTGTTGCCGGTCTTGGCGATCTGGTCGTACTGGTCGAGAAAGCAGCTCGCCAGCTCGGAGTTGATGACGACCTCCTTGGCGCAGAGGCCACAAGCCTCGTCCGCCGAGGCATTGGCGGCCAACAATAGCCCGGCGACAAGGCCGGCGGTTGTTGCGCGCCACGAAAATACGATCCTGTTCACGAACGCCTCATCCGTTCCGTTCGGCCGCCGACAGCGGCGGTCGAAGAATGTTCATTATCAGCCGATCAGGCAAGAGGCCCGGCCGGGCACTTGATCCCGCTTCAGGCGCGCGGCACCGTCTCCATCGGGAAGATCATCACGGCGCCCTTCGACCCCTTGTCGTCGGTGAGCCGCATGGCCGATCGCGTCGCCGGCGCCATGCCGATATCGGCCAGCATATCGGAGAAGCTTGGCTGTCCCAGTCCGCGCGTTACCGAGACAACGCCCTCTTGCGCCAGGAAGCTCAGATCCTGCTTCTCGCTCTGCGGCGGCGCTTCGGTCAAGACGGCGATCATCCGCTCCATACCGAAGCTGGTATCGGTGAATTTGAACAGGCCTTCCTCGAGCACGGCGCCTTCGGTCAGGCGCTCGGCAAGAAAATGCTGGATGGAATAGTCGGAGCCGACATAGAGCACGTTGATGTCGACCAGGTTGGTCGAGCCGTTCCTGGCCAGCACGTGCACCTGATCGTCTGGCGAAACACGCGGCACCGTCGACGGTTCGATCGGCTGCAGCGTGTCGCTGTCGAAACGCTTGATCCGGAACTCGACACTGACCTCTTCCGGCCGATAATCGGAAGCGGCGGCCAGCCTCGACAGGCCGATGGCGCGGAAGATTTTCGTCAGATTCCGGGCCGCGGCGTCGATCACCTTTTTGCGGCCATCCGGATGAATGACGATCATCGGCGGCTTGCTGCCGTCCTTGAGCGTCATGTCGCCCGAAGCCGGCAGGAACCACAGCGCCGGCGTGTCGGTGGCATCTTCTGCGGCGCCGGCAATGGCGTTCTCGCGCAGCACGGCGAGACGCAGATCCGCGCTCTTGCCCGGCTCGACCAGCGCGATGTGGAACCCTGAGTTCTCCCTGGCCGCCAGATCGTCGAGAACCGAGTTCGCCAGCGCAGCCTCTTTCTCGAGGCCTTTGGTCGCCGCCGGCCGCGCGACCACGAGCTTGTAGTCGACGGCGAGCTCGGCCAGCCGGGCATAGGCATTGGCGGGGATGTCGGCCAGCTTGAGCGCCGGCTTGCCGCCGAACTCGACCGGCTTGACCCGGCTTTCCAGGTTCTTCGCCGACTGCACCTGGAGATAACCAAGCGCCTCGGACAGCGGCGACAGCGCCGACGGCAATATTCCGAGCCTGCTGCCGGGGGTGAGTCGATGCAGCAGTCCGGCGCCGATCGTGGCTTTGTCGCTCTCGATGACGATCGGCCATTGCATGACCGCGTCGGTCTTGTCGGTGCCGAAGACGCGTGCATCGAGTTCTCCCTCGAACAGCGGCGTCGGCCGGGTGCGACCGTCCGCCGAATATTGCTGCAGCACGGCCTGGCCGAGCTGGCGGTAGGTGATGTTGGGATTCTCGGCCAGTTTCGACAGGATGGTGAAGGTGAACAGCCCGAAACGCGGCGCATCGGCCGTGCCCTTGGGCAGCGGCATCTCAGGTGTCGTCTCCACCGTCTGCGCCGCGTAGAAGGCGACCAATTTACCCTTGGTGGTCGACTCGGCGCCGGTCGGCGTCAGCTTGAAGGCCGGCTTGCGCTGCCCGTCCTCGTCGAAGCCGCGCGGCGCGGCCGACGCAATCCCGTCATAGGCTTTCACCGCAGCCGCCCTGGCGGCGTCGTCGCCGCCGACCAGATCGGCGAACTCGACCTTGCGTTCCGCCTCGTCGTCGACCTCGGCGGCGCGCGTCGCCGTGCCGGAATGGCAGCAGTCGAACACGGCCCAGATAAAGGCGCCCTTGTCGCGGATGGCGTCGAGCGCGGCGCCGATCTCGTTGTCGACCAGCGCATTGGGCACGCCCTTGTCGCGGTTGATCCATTTATCGATGTCGGACGGCAAGAAAATCTCGTCGAGGCCGTCGGTCTCATCGCCCTTGTTTGCCGCCGGCTGCTGCGCGCCGTGACCGGACAGATGCAGGTAGACGAAATCGTCGCGCTGGACCTTGGCGGCAAGGTCGGCCAACGCCGCCTTGATCGCCGCATGTGTCGGCGGTCCGTTGGCGGCATCGACATCCTTGGCGAGCAACGTGACGTTTTCGGCTGAAAACTTCACCGGCGCGGGCGTGTTCTTCAGGAGGTAATCGCGCACCAGGCCGGCATCGTTCTTCGGTCCGATCAGCCAGTTTTTCTTCGGCAGGTTCGGGTAATCGGTGCAGGCAACAAGCAGCGCATGGTAGGTGCGCGCCGCTGCGAATGCCGGAAACGGCACCAGGCCGGCAGCGGCCAGCGCGGACGTGCCGGCAAGCAGCGTCCGCCGCGTCACTTTGATCATGATTGCTTCCCCAAGCCCGATCGAATTTCCAAGCACGGCCAGCCTCGCCGACGATTTTGTCAGTATTTTGAATATGGCACCGCCGGCCAGCCGATCACCGGCTGCGAATAGAAACAGTAGCAAAAATGGCAGTTCGTCGCTATCTCAGTGGAAGTGGTCCGATCGCATGCGAAATGGCAGTGATCGGCACGAAGCGGGTTGGAACAGGATCATGGCGGCAAGGGATGTACTGACGAAGAACCAGCTTTGCGTTCTCGAGAAACTCGAGGCCGCCAGCGGCCCGCTCAGCGCCTATACGTTGCTCGACCAATTGCGCGAGCGCGGCTTTCGCGCGCCGCTGCAGGTCTACCGGGCGCTCGACACGCTGGTGAAATCCGGCTTCGTGCACAGGCTCGAAAGCCTCAATTCATTCGTCGCCTGCGCCGAGCCGCACGACCACAGCCATTCGATGACGGCGTTTGCCATCTGCGACACCTGCGGCCAGGTGACCGAGTTCTCCGACCACGATGTCGGCCACCGGCTCGACGAATGGGTGCGCTCGACCGGCTTCGCCGCCAAGAAGGCGGTGATCGAATTCCGCGGGACTTGTGCGAAGTGTTTGGCCGAGGCGGCTTGAGGGCTTACTAAGCCGCGAGATGCTGGCGGGACAGCGCCCCCCTCTGTCCTGCCGGACATCTCCCCCACATGGGGGGAGATCGGCTAACATCCCGGCGTTTGCCACTTCCAATCGATGGTGCGCAGCGCCCAAGCTGCCAATTTCCCCCCTCGTGGGGGAGATGTCCGGCAGGACAGAGGGGGGCGCGACGAATCGCTACAGATTGCAGTTGATCGGCCGCGGGACGTTAATGCGCCTCTTCCCAATTGTTGGCGGCGCGGGCGTCGACGTGCAGGGGCACCGACATCGATACCGCCGGCATGGCGGCGTTCTCCATGACGTGGCAGACGACGGGAATCGTCGCCTCGACCTCGGCTTCGACCGTCTCGAAAACCAGCTCGTCATGCACCTGCAGCAGCATGCGGGCAGAAAGCTTGGCCTTTTCCAGCGCCTCGTCCATGCGGATCATGGCGCGGCGGATGATGTCGGCGGCGGTGCCCTGCAGGCGTGCGTTGATCGAGGCGCGCTCGTTGAACGCGCGGACCGACGGGTTTGACGATCTGATCTCCGGATAGTGGATGCGGCGGCCAAAAATGGTTTCGACGAAGCCGTGCTCGCGGGCATAGGCCTTGGTCGCATCGATATAGTCGCGGATGCCGGGGAAACGCTCGAAATATTTCTTGATGTAGTCGCCGGCTTCTTCGCGCGCGATCGACAGCTGGTTGGCGAGGCCGAAGGCCGAAATGCCGTAGATGATGCCGAAATTGATCGCCTTGGCGCGGCGGCGCACTTCCGAAGGCATGCCCTCGACCGGCACGTTGAACATTTCAGACGCGGTAATCGCGTGGATGTCGGCGCCGTCGGCGAAGGCCTGCTTGAGCTGCGGGATTTCGGCGACGTGGGCCAGCACGCGCAATTCGATCTGGCTGTAGTCGGCGGATACCAGCTTGTTGCCCTTGTCGGCGATGAAGGCCGTCCTGATCTTTCGGCCCTCGACGGTGCGCACCGGAATGTTCTGCAGATTGGGGTCCGAGGACGACAGCCGCCCGGTCGTCGTCGCGGCAAGCGCGTAGGAGGTGTGGACGCGCTTGGTGTCGGGATGGATGAACCCGGGCAGCGCATCGGTATAGGTCGATTTCAATTTGGTCAGCTGGCGCCAGTCGACGATCTTGCGTGGCAATTCGTGGCCTTCGGCGGCGAGGTCTTCGAGAAGCTGCGCCGAGGTCGACCACTGGCCGGTCTTGGTTTTAGAACCGCCGGGCAGGCCCATCCTGCCGAACAGGATGTCGCCGAGCTGTTTTGGCGAGCCGATGTTGATGCGCTCGCCGACCAGCTGATAGATCTCGTCCTCGAGCCGTGCGGCACCCTGTGCCAGTTCGCCGGAGAGCCGCGACAGGATCTGCCGGTCGACTGAGATGCCGCGCTGTTCCATCCGCGCCAAAACCGGCACCAGCGGCCGTTCCAGCCGTTCATAGACCGAGACCAGGCCCTTGGCGGCAAGCCGCGGCTTCAGCACCTGCCAGAGCCTGAGCGCGACGTCGGCGTGCTCGGCGCCGTAAGCGGTCGCCTTGCCGAGGTCGGCCTGGTCGAGGCCGACGAAGCTTCTTCCCGAACCGGCCAGTTCCTTCAGCGGAATGGTCGCGTGGCCGAGCCATTTGTCGGCCAGCGCCTCAAGGCCATGGCCACCATGGGTTCCGGCGTCGAGCACGTAGGAGATCAGCATGGTGTCGTCATAGGGGCCGATTTCGATGCCGTGACGGCTCATGACGACAAGGCGGTATTTCATGTCGTGCACGATCTTGAGGACGGATTTGTCCTCGAGCAGCGGCTTGAGCAACGCCAGCGCGTCGCGGATCGGGATCTGGTTTTCGACCGCGCCGCCGCCGAGCAGGTCGCCATTGCCGTTCTTGTGGGCAAGCGGCACGTAGGCGGCATGGCCGGGCGCGACGGCCATGGCAAGGCCGATCAGTTCGGCCCGCATCGGATCCGGCGAGGAGGTCTTAACGTCGAACGCGACGATGCCTCTCTCCATCGCCTCGGCTATCCAGACCTTCAGCGTCGCGGCGTCGCGGATGCAGGCGTAGGCGCCGGTGTCGATCTTGCGGGCGGTGGCAGCCTCCAGGCGAAGCGCCGAAAGCAGGGATGGGGTGTCGCCTTGCTTGACTGCGGCCGGGGCTTCGAGTGCCGCTTCGTCCGACGGCGGTGCGCTCTCGGCGGCCGCGGGCACGCCAAAACGCATATCGGGGCCATGCGCGGTATCGGCACGCTCTATCGTGACGGGAGTGGCCGCAACGTCGCCCGCGTCCGTTCCGGTCGTTTCGGCCACGCGGCGGGTCAGCGTCGAGAATTCCATGGTCTTGAGAAAGCCGATCAGCCTGGGGCCGTCCGGCTCGTGCAACACGAACTCGTCGAGCCCCTCGGTCACCGGCACGTCGTTCTTCAGCGTCACCAGGTCACGCGAGATGCGCGCCTTGTCGGCATTGGCGATGATCGATTCGCGCCGCTTGTCTTGCTTGATCTCGCCGGCGCGGGCGAGCAGCGTATCGAGGTCGCCGAACTGTTCGAGCAATTGCGCCGCCGTCTTCGGCCCGATGCCGGGCACGCCCGGCACATTGTCGACCGAATCGCCGGTCAGCGCCTGCAGGTCGATCATCTTCTGCGGCGGCACGCCCCATTTGTCGATCACCTCGGGAACGCCGATCTGGCGGTCCTTCATCGGGTCGTACATGGCAACCGTTGGGCCAACCAGTTGCATCAGGTCCTTGTCGGAAGAGATGATGGTGGTGTCGGCGCCGGCTTCGCAGGCAAGCCGGCAATAGGTGGCGATCAGGTCATCGGCCTCGTAGCCTTCCGTCTCAAGGCATGGCAGGTTGAAGGCCCTGGTCGCCTGGCGGATCAGGCCGAATTGCGGGATCAAATCTTCCGGCGGCGCCGAGCGGTTGGCCTTGTATTCGGGGTAGAGGTCGTTGCGGAAGGTTTTCGACGAATAGTCGAAAATCACGGCGAAATGCGTCGGCACGATGCCGACATCGGTGTTGCGGGCGTCCTGCGTCAGCTTCCAGACCATGTTGCAGAAACCGAGCACGGCACTGGTCGGCAGCCCGTCGGACTTGCGGGACAGTGGCGGGAGCGCGTGATAGGCACGGAAGATGTAGCCGGAGCCGTCGACAAGGAAGAGATGATCGCCTTTTTTCATGGCACGAGGGATAGCGCGGCGCAGCGCCGCGGTCCATGCCAAAGGCGGCTTGCGCCAAGGGTTCCGGCAACACCCTGACAAATGGCGTGCGAGCTTGGCCGGCCATGGCGGCTTGGCCGGAGCTTTGTTCGCTCACGCCTATGTTACAAAAGTGTAATTTTTGTGCCCTTGAATCGCCACGTTCGCAGACACAAATAAACGCCATCGGCAGTTTTCGCCGAAGTCCGGAGCAAGGCCCGTCCCCCGCCTATCCCGGACACTTGCGGCAGCCTATCCCCCTCTCCGGGCTGCCGCATCGTTTCGAGTAAGGCCGCCGTGGTTCCCCTCCACCACGGCGGCATTTTTTTGCCTTTCGACAGGAAGCTGTGGCCCAACGATCGCGGGCTTTCCGTTTCGCCGCATGGGCTCTAGATTCGCCGCCAGAATCGAAAGGCCCACCAGATGTCCGCAGTTTCCCCTGTCCTTGACCGCCTCGACAAGAACTTCGACCAGAGCCTCGAACGCCTGTTCGGTCTGCTCGGCATCAAGTCGATCTCCACCGATCCGGACTACGCCGCCGACTGCCGCAAGGCCGCCGAATGGCTGGTCGCCGAGCTCAAGCTGATCGGCTTCGACGCCAGTGTGCGCGACACGCCGGGGCATCCGATGGTGGTCGCGCATCACGATGGGCCGGCGGGCGCGCCGCATCTGTTGTTTTACGGCCATTACGACGTCCAGCCGGTCGATCCGATCGAGCTGTGGGAAAGCGACCCGTTCGCGCCGGCGGTCAAGGAGGTCGAGCCCGGCCACAAGGTGATCACCGGCCGCGGCGCGGCCGACGACAAGGGCCAACTGATGACCTTCGTCGAGGCCTGCCGCGCGTGGAAGCAGGTGCATGGCGGATTGCCGTGCCGAATCACGATCCTGTTCGAGGGCGAGGAGGAGTCCGGATCGCCGTCGCTGAAACCGTTTCTCGAGGCGAATGCGGATGAGCTCAAGGCCGATTTCGCGCTGGTCTGCGACACCGGCATGTGGGACCGCGATACGCCATCGATCTGCGTCTCGCTGCGCGGGCTGGTCGGCGAGGAGATCACGGTGACGGCCGCCGACCGCGACCTGCATTCCGGGCTCTATGGCGGTGCGGCCGCCAATCCGATCCGTATCCTGGCAAAAATCCTGGCCGACATCCACGATGCGGACGGCCACGTCACCATTCCGGGTTTCTATGACGGCGTCGAGGAAACGCCGTCGCAGATATTGCAGTCGTGGCTGTCGCTCGGCGAGACCGCCGAGACCTTCCTCGGCCCGATTGGCCTGTCGATCCCGTCCGGCGAAACGGGCCGCTCGGTGCTCGAACTGACCTGGGCCCGCCCGACGGCCGAGTTCAACGGCATCATCGGCGGCTATACCGGCAAGGGCTTCAAGACGGTGATCGCCGCGCAGGCCTCGGCAAAAGTCTCCTTCCGCCTCGTTCACAAACAGGATCCGGAAAAAATCCGCGCCGCCTTCCAGGCATTTGTCAGGCAGCGGGTTCCGGCCGACTGCTCGGTCGAATTCCATCCGCATGGCGGCTCGCCGGCAATCCAGCTTTCCTACGACTCGCCCTTCCTCGCCAAGGCCAAGCAGGCGCTGTCCGACGAGTGGCCGAAGCCGGCGGTGGTGACCGGCAGCGGCGGCTCGATCCCGGTGGTCGGCGATTTCCAGACCTATCTCGGCATGGAATCGCTGCTGGTCGGTTTCGGCCTCGACGACGACCGCATCCACTCGCCGAACGAGAAGTACGAGATGAGCTCCTTTCACAAGGGCCAGCGCTCCTGGGCGCGCATTCTCGACGCGCTGACACGCTGAAATTGCGCCAGACTCAAGTTTTTGTTGATTTTTCGCCGGATCGCGGCAAGGACGGGCATGGTCCGTCGCGCATCGCTGCACGGGGCCGCGACCGGAGAAGACGATGAGCGACATACGTTTCCACAAAAACGATCTGCCCGGCCTGCTGCATTACGATGTCGGGGCGGTCGCCATCGACACCGAGACGCTGGGGCTGAACCCGCATCGCGACCGGCTCTGCGTCGTGCAGATCTCGCCGGGCGACGGCTCGGCCGACGTCATCCAGATCGCGCCCGGCCAGAAGAAGGCGCCGAACCTTGTCAGCCTGCTCAAGAACCGCAGCATCACCAAGCTCTTCCATTACGGCCGCTTCGACCTCGCCGTGCTCTACAACGCGTTCGGCGTCATGCCGGAGCCGGTGTTCTGCACCAAGATTGCGTCGCGGCTGACGCGCACCTACACCGACCGGCACGGGCTGAAGGACATCTGCTTCGAGCTTCTCGGGGTCGGCCTGTCGAAAGCGCAGCAATCATCGGACTGGGCGGCCGAGACGCTGTCGCCCGAGCAGCTCGAATATGCCGCCTCCGACGTGCTCTACCTGCACCGGCTGCGCGACGTGCTGAGCGCGCGATTGGCGCGCGACAACCGGACCAGGGAGGCCGATGCCTGCTTCCGCTTCCTGCCGACGCGTGCGAAACTCGACCTGATGGGCTGGGATGAAGAGGATATCTTCGCCCACAGCTAATGGCCTTCTGGCACTAACGCCGTCGGCCGGGAGGAATTGAAATGGCTGCGCGAAAATCAATCGAAACGGCACCGAAGGACGGTTCCAAGATCACCGTCTATTGGCAGGACAGCAACGGTGTGATGAACGAGAGCATCGCGCAATACCGCTCGCTCGACCGGCTGAAAGCGGCCGGCGGCGACTGGGACGAAAGCGACGCCGGCTGGTGGGCCTATACCGACGGCCATACGCAAAGGAAGATCGAGCCAATCAGCTGGCGACCCGCCTCCGACGACCCGGACGCCGACGACTGAGGGTTGTCGCAACCGTCGACCTGAAGTGATTATTCTGAGGCGAAGCGTATTTTGTTCTTGCTTTGTGCCGGCAGCTATGCTACTAATTTGGCTATGGTGCTCATTGGCTCCAACGACCCGCCCGCCGAGGGCGGGTTTTTCATTTCGGGCTTTGGCGCTGTCGCGGGCCGCGCCGGCTTCGCAAGCGATTGAATACAGTTTACGTCGATTTTTCCCGACTTAACCCGCCCTTAAATCGCCGCATCTAGTCTTCAACCCGAACGCCATAGGCATGGGGAAGACAGCACAGCGCATGGCGAACCGGAAAGACAGCCGCATCGAGCCCAGCTTCGAGGCATCGCCGGGGGCGAGATCCTCGGCCGGTTTTTCGGTGAGCGAGGAGGACCGCGTCGTGCCGAGCAATCGAAAAGCCGCTGCAAAGCGCAAATCGTCCAATGCCAGGCCGTCACGCGGCGGGCGCGGCAAAGGCCGGCGCGGCCTGTTCGGCGTGCTTGGCCGGCTGTTCTACTGGTGCTTCGTGCTGGCCATCTGGGGCGGCATCGCCACTGCCGGCATCGTCGTCTATTACGGCGCGAAAATGCCGGCGGCCACCACCTGGGCCATTCCCGACCGCGCCCCCAACATCAAGATCGTCTCGGTCGATGGCCAGCTGCTTGGCAATCGCGGCATGAGCGGCGGCGAAGCCGTCGGCCTGCACGAAATGTCGCCCTATATTCCCGAGGCCGTCATCGCCATCGAGGACCGCCGCTTCTATTCGCATTTCGGCATCGACCCGATCGGCCTTTCCCGGGCCATGGCGACCAATGTGCTGGGCGGGCATTTTTCGCAGGGCGGTTCGACGCTGACCCAGCAATTGGCCAAGAACCTGTTCCTGACGCCGGACCGCACCCTGGAACGCAAGGTGCAGGAAGTGCTCTTGGCGCTGTGGCTGGAGCACAAGCATACGAAGGACCAGATCCTCGAAATGTACCTCAACCGGGTTTATTTCGGCTCCGGCGCCTATGGCGTCGAAGCGGCCTCGCGCCGCTATTTCGGCAAGAGCGCGCGCGATGTCACGCTGTCGGAGGCCGCACTTCTCGCCGGCCTGCTCAAGGCGCCGTCGCGGCTATCGCCGGCGCGCGACCCAAAAGCGGCCGAGCAACGCTCGCAGCTGGTTCTCGCCGCGATGCGCGACGAGGGCAAGATCAGCGCCAAGGAGATGACCACGGCGATGAGCGCGCCGGCGACGCGCGCGCCGTCCTACTGGACCGGCTCGGAAAACTATGTCGCCGACACGATCATGGAAGAACTGCCCGACCTGATCGGCGACGTGCGCCGCGACATCGTTGTCGACACGACTGTCGACCTGACGCTGCAGAAGCTCGCCGAGCAATCGATCCGCCGGCTGATCGACCAGAGCGGCAAGAAGCTCAATGTCAGCCAGGGCGCGCTGGTGTCGATCGACAATTCCGGCGCGGTGCGCGCCATGGTCGGCGGTTATGATTATTCGACCAGCCAGTTCGACCGCGCCTCGGAAGCACGCCGCCAGCCGGGTTCGGCGTTCAAGCCGTTCGTCTATATGGCGGCGCTGGAATCCGGCCGTACGCCGGACAGCGTGCGCAATGACGCGCCGATCAAGATCGGCAACTGGACGCCCGACAATTATGGCGGCAAGTATTTCGGCAAGGTGACGCTGGCGACGGCGCTGGCAAAATCGCTGAACTCGGTTGCCGCGCAGCTGACCATGGAAGTCGGGCCGAATGCGGTGGTCGAGGCGGCGCACCGCATGGGCATCCAGTCCGAGCTGACGGCCAACACCTCGATCGCACTCGGCACCTCGGAAGTGACGCCGCTGGAACTGACCTCGGCCTACGTTCCCTTCGCCAATGGCGGCTATAAGCCGGACATCCATTTTATCCGCCGGGTCACGACGAGCGACGGCAAGGTGCTCTACGAAAACAATGGCGGCGGTGCGCCGCGGGTCGTCAAGCCCGATGTCGTCGGCATGATGAACTCGATGATGACCGGCACGGTCGAGATCGGCACGGCCAGGAAGGCGGCGTTCGCCTGGCCGGCGGCCGGCAAGACCGGCACCAGCCAGAATTCGCGCGACGCCTGGTTCATCGGCTATACCGCCAATCTGACCACCGGCGTCTGGTTCGGCAATGATGACGGCAGCGCGATGAAGAAGGTCACCGGCGGCGCACTGCCGGCGCAGGCCTGGCACGAGTTCATGGTCGCCGCGCATGAGGGCGTGCCGGTGAGGCCGCTGCCCGGAACCTGGAAGTCGACGCCGCCCGACACCGTCGTCCCGGACGACATACCGTCCGATACGGCGCCGCCGGCGCCGGTCGCTTCCGTTGGCCAATCGGCGCAGCCCGCAGCAGCTACCCAGTCGCCTTCGCGCCCCGTGCGTCCTGCCGAGACGGTCGATGCCGGCGGCCTGGCCATGCCGGGCGTCGATAGCGCTACCGGATCGATCAAGCATCCGGTGCCGCCCGGCGAAGTTGGCGGCCCGGTCAAGAAGCGGCAGACCTCGATCCTGGACATTCTGACAGGCGGCTGAGCGGCGATCCCCCTCGCAACGGCGACGATGTTCCGCTACATGTCCGCCTGGAGACAAGCGACATGGCTGAACCCGACACCAGAAAGACGATCGTGCTGACCGGCGCCAGCCGCGGCATCGGCCACGCCACGGTCAAGCGCTTTTCACGCGAAGGCTGGCGCGTCATCACCTGCTCGCGTCAGGCCTTTGCCGAGGACTGCCCGTGGCCGGCCGGCCCGGAAGACCACATCAAGGTCGACCTCGCCGACCAGGAAGATGTCGGCATCGCCATCTCCGAGATCCGCCACCGGCTCGAGGCGCATGGCGGGCAGTTGCACGCGCTGGTCAACAATGCCGGCATCTCGCCGAAGCTCAAGGACGGCAACAGCCGCATGAACTCGATCGACACGCCGATGCATGTCTGGCGCGACGTCTTCCAGGTGAATTTCTTCGCGCCGATCATGCTGGCGCGCGGACTGTTCAAGGAGCTGGCATCGGCCAAGGGTTCGATCGTCAATGTCACCTCGATCGCCGGCACCCGCGTGCACCCTTTCGCCGGCACCGCCTACGCGACCTCGAAGGCGGCACTCGGCTCGCTGACACGCGAGATGGCGCATGATTTCGGACCGCACGGCATTCGCGTCAACGCCATTGCGCCGGGCGAGATCGACACCGCGATCCTGTCGCCGGGCACCGAAAAAATCGTCGAGACCATCCCGCTAAGGCGCCTCGGCACCACGGCGGAAGTCGCCGACATCATTTTCTTCCTGTGCTCGCAGCAGGCGTCTTACGTGACCGGCTCGGAAATCCACATCAATGGCGGCCAGCACGTTTGAGCGGTGAGCTTACGCGGTCGACTTCTCAGCTGTCTCTAACGGTACCGCCGGTGCCGTCGCATGTCCGATCACTACTTCGACGATCTCGCGGGCGATCTCGCGTTCGCCCATGATGACGGTGTCGGCGCCGAGGCCCTTGAGGTGCTCGACCTCGGCATCGGAATGGGCGCGGGCGATGATTTCGATTGCCGGATTGGCGGCGCGGGCGCGCAGCACGACCTGCCCGGCCTCGAAGGCGTTGGGGATGGCCAGGATCAGCCGCTTCGCACCGTCGGGATTGGATGCGGCGAACACGTCGCCATTCGCCGCGTTGCCGGCCACGGTTTCGATGCCGTCGGCCTTGAGCTTCGCCAACATCTTGTCGGCATCCTCGATGACGAGGAAGGGCAGGGCGGCCGCCTTCAGCGCCGTGCCGACAAGGCTGCCGACCCGGCCGTAGCCGATCAGGATGGTGTGGCCCGTCAGCCTCGTCCTGGGCGGTGGGCCATCCTCCTTCGCAGGCGCCGCGACCGAAGCCACCTGGCCGGGTTCGGTCGCCGGGCCGATCGGCCTTGCTTCGCCGGACGGCGCCGTCCTGCCGGCGCGTGCTTCCAGCCAGGGCTTCATCCGGTCGACGGCAAGAAACATCAGCGGATTGAGGACGATCGACAGGATGGCGCCGGCGAGGATGAGGTCGCGGCCTTGTTCGGGCAGCAGCTTCAGCCCGACACCGAGTTCGGCAAGGATGAACGAGAATTCGCCGATCTGGGCAAGGCTTGCCGAAATCATCAACGCGGTTGCGATCGGATAGCGGAAAACGACGACGATGACGAAGGCTGCCAGCGACTTGCCGATAACGATGATGGCCAGCGTCGCCAGGATCGGCCAGCCATTGCTGATCAGGCTGAACGGGTCGAACAACATGCCGACCGAGACGAAGAACAGCACGGAAAAAGCGTCGCGCAGCGGCAGCGATTCCTCGGCCGCGCGATGGCTGAGCTCGGATTCGCTCATGATCATGCCGGCGAAGAAAGCGCCGAGAGCCAGCGACACGCCAAACAGCTTGGCCGCGCCGAAGGCGACGCCAAGCGCTATCGCAAGCACCGCCAGCCGGAACAGTTCGCGCGATCCGGTATGGGCGACGTAGTGCAGGATCCAGGGGATAAGCCGGCGGCCGACCACCAGCATGACCACGACAAAGGCCGCGACCTTGGCCAGTGTGATGCCGACGACGCCCCAGACGCCGTAGCTCGCCGGCAGCGACAGCAGACCGCTGGAGTGCACCTCCACCTGCTCTTGGCCGCCGAGCACGCCGGCCAATGCTGGCAAAAGCACCAGCGCCAGTACCATGGCGAGATCCTCGACGATCAGCCACCCGACGGCGATGCGGCCGCGCTCGGTCTCGATCAGCCGCCGCTCCTGCAGGGCGCGCAACAGCACCACCGTCGAGGCCACGGAAAGCGCCAGGCCGAAGACCAGCCCCGCGCCCATCGACCAGCCGAGCATCCAGGCAAGGCCGGCGCCAAGGGCTGTCGCGAAGCCGATCTGCACAATGGCGCCGGGCACGGCGATGGCGCGGACCGACAACAGGTCCTTCAGCGAGAAATGCAGGCCGACGCCGAACATCAGCAGGATGACGCCGATCTCGGCCAGTTCATTGGCAAGGCCGGCATCGGCCACGAAACCCGGCGTGTTCGGTCCAACCAGAACGCCGGCGACGAGATAGCCTACCAGCGGCGGGACACGGAAGCGGTTGGCAAGTGCGCCGAAGACGAAAGCCAGCCCCAGACCGGCGACAATGGTGGCGATTAGGGGCGTGTCATGCGGCATTGTCTATGGAGCGCCTTCAGGAATTGCGATGTCGGACATGCGCCGCCCGAAAGCCGCCGCCTTGGCAGTATGGAGGCTGGGACAGTCGCGAGACAACCCCGCATTCCCCATCAAATCGATGACAAGGCAGCAAAAGGCGGAGAGCCGGCAAGCGTTGCCACCCGGCCGCCTGCTCCAGGCAGGCGATTGCTACGGAAACGAAAATTGCGCGCCGCCGATGCCCCGATCAGGTTGCCTGCAGCAGGCTCTCGATATCGGGTATGCTGTGGTTGGTCAGCGTCTTTGGAATTTCGGCCGCTATCTTCTCGGTGACCTCCTTGTGCAGCTTCCTGCGCATGTCGCCCAGCACCGCCGGCGGCGCGATCAGCACGATCTCCTTGAAGGTGCCGCGATGTGCGAGCTTGTAGAGCCTGTCGGCAATCTCTTCGGCAAAACGCTCCTTGCCGAGACGGTGCCAGTCGGTGTCCTCGACCGCACTGCGGTGGACGGAAGGGCCGTCGCTGTAGCGGCCGGGGCGGTCCGTGCCTTGTTCTCGGGTTGCCGGATTTTCCTGCTCCATCTCGTGCACGACCTGAAGGTCGGGATATTGGACGTCTCCACGATTCTCGAGGAACAGCGCCTTTTCGCCATCTGCCACCACGATCCACAGTCCGCGTTTCAGTCTGACGTTGCTCATGGGGCGCTCCTTTTTTGATTTTTCGAGCCCATCGCCGGGCCTTTGCCGCAGGGGCATAACCGGGCCTGGGCCCATAGGCAAACGCGTGCCGAGGCGGGAATGTTCCGGTACTCGGACCCGGTATTCCAACAAGAGCCGGCGAGAGCGCCGGGCTGCCTTTGATGGCTCGGTTGGCATCCGGCGGCTTTAATCTACTAAATTGGTAGAATTTAGAAAAATCTGTTTTGTGGCCGGCTCTGCCAGCCGCTAGAAAGCCAGCGGATCAAGGGCCGCAACAGCAGCTTCAATCCGCTCCGCATTTGAATGTGGAATATTTTTCTCTTGGCCTTCATGCTTGCAGAAAAGAGATTGCCTGCTACGAAGCGATGCGCGAGTGGGTGCCTTCTGGTTTTTCGCGCCCCCGCGTAGAACTGGCAAACGGTTCCAGGATTCCGCTCGTCATGCCGCAAGCCACGCCCAAGCTCAATGCCTTTCCCGTCTTCATGCGGGTCGAGGGCGAAGCCGTAGCCATAGTCGGCGGCGGCGAGGAGGCGCTGGCCAAGGCGCGGCTGCTCGCTCAGTCGAGCGCTGTGCTGCGCATCGTCAGCGATGCCGCAAGCGCCGATCTGCTGGCCTTTATCGCCGAGACGGGGGCCACCCACATTGCCGACGCCTACGATGCAGCACATCTCGCCGGTGCGGTGATGGTGTTTGCCGCCAGCGGCAATGAGGCGCTCGACAGCCGCGTTGCCGGGGATGCGCGCCGGCTGGGCATTCCGGTCAATGCCGTCGACCGGCCGGAGCTGTGCGATTTCTTCACGCCGGCACTGGTCAACCGCGCGCCGGTCGCCATCGCCATCGGCACCGAAGGCGCCGGCCCGGTGCTGGCGCAGATGCTGCGCAGCCGCATCGACCGCATGCTGGCGCCCTCGCTCGGGCCGCTCGCAGCCCTTGCCGCATCGTTTCGCGGCGCCGCCGAAAAACTGTTGCCGAAAGGCAATGCCCGCCGCCGCTTCTGGAGCGAATTCTTTGGCGGCGCGCCGGCCCGTGCCGTGGAGGCCGGCGAGCTTTCGCAGGCGCATGATGCCGCCGTCGGCCTGCTGCTTTCGAACGAACCGCCATCGGGCCATATCGCGCTTGTAGGCGCCGGTCCCGGCGCCGAGGACCTTTTGACGCTGCGCGCCCATCGCTTGCTGATGGAAGCCGACGTGATCGTCCATGACGCGCTGGTGCCGGAGGCGATCGTCGCCATGGGCCGCCGCGATGCCGAACGCCTGCCGGTCGGCAAGCGCAAGGGCTGCCACTCCAAGAGCCAGGCCGAGATCAATGCGCTGCTGGCCGAGCTTGGCCACGCCGGCAAGCGCGTCGTGCGGCTGAAGTCCGGCGACCCGCTGGTGTTCGGCCGGGCCGGCGAGGAGATGGCGGCACTTCGCGATGCCGGCGTCGCCTACGAAGTGGTTCCGGGCGTCACCGCGGCGTTTGCCGCCGCCGCCGATTTCGAACTGCCGCTGACGCTGCGCGGCGTGTCGTCGTCGATGGTGTTCACCACCGGCCACGACCTCAAGGGAAATTCGCTGCCCGACTGGGCAAAGCTCGCCATTTCCGGCGCGACGGTCGCCGTCTATATGGGGCGCTCGGTCGCCGCCGAGGTCGCCGGCCGGCTGATCGAAGCCGGCCTGTCGCCGGATACCGCCGTCGCCGTGGTCGAGAATGCCAGCCTTGCCAACCGCCGCCGTTTCCACGGCACGCTCGCCGACCTGCCGTCGCTGGAGGCACGCGCCGACCTCAGCGGCCCGGTGATGACCATCATCGGCGACGCGGTCGCCGGCGCCAATTTCGAACGGTCCGAGCCGCTGGCGGCACACAGGCAGGAAGGCGTGGCCCGGTCTGCCGCGGAAGGAGTGAACCAATGAAAGTCCTGACCGCAAACCGCCTCGCCGACGGCATAGCCGTCTGGTACGCCAATGGCGGCTGGGCCGAGACCATCGACCATGCCGACATCGCCCATGACAAGGCGGCCGAGGACCGGCTGGAGGCGATCGGCGCCAAGGCCTCCGCCAACAACGAAGTGGTCGACGTCAATCTGATCGACGTGACCGTGGTCAACGGTGCGGTCGAGGCGGTCCGGCTGCGTGAAAAGATCCGTGCCGCCGGCCCGACGACCCGCAACGATCTGGGCAAGCGGGCCCGTCCGCAGGCCGCACGCGCGGCGTAGATGACACAAGCATGATCCCGATCATGCTCGAACGAAGAAAATAACGGGCGGACGCGCCCGGAAAGACCTGAATATGTACCGTTACGATGAGTTCGACCACGATTTCGTCAAGGCCCGCGTCGCCGAGTTCAGCGACCAGGTCGCGCGGCGGCTTGCCGGCGAGATCACCGAGGACCAGTTCCGGCCGCTTCGGCTGATGAATGGCGTCTATCTGCAGCTGCATGCCTATATGCTGCGCATCGCGGTGCCCTACGGCACGCTGAACAGCAAGCAGCTGCGCATGCTCGGCCATATCGCCCGCAAATACGACAAGGGTTATGGGCATTTCACGACGCGCCAGAACATCCAGTTCAACTGGCCGGCGCTGTCGGACATCCCGGCGATCCTGGCGGATCTGGCAAGCGTCGAGATGCATGCCATCCAGACCAGCGGCAACTGCATTCGCAACGTCACCGCCGACCACTTCGCCGGCGCCGCCGCCGACGAGGTTGCCGATCCGCGCCCCTATGCCGAAATCCTGCGGCAATGGTCGTCGGTGCATCCGGAATTCTCGTTCCTGCCGCGAAAGTTCAAGATCGCGGTGACCGGCGCCGAGCGCGACCGCGCCGCCATCCAGACGCACGACATCGGCCTGCACCTGAAGAAGAACGCTGCCGGCGAGCTCGGTTTCGCCGTCTATGTCGGCGGCGGCCAGGGCCGCACGCCGATGGTCGCCAAGAAGATCCGCGACTTCCTGCCCGAAGCGGATCTGCTGTCCTATTGCACAGCGATCCTGCGCGTTTACAACCTCTACGGCCGTCGCGACAACAAATTCAAGGCGCGCATCAAGATCCTGGTCCATGAGACCGGCGTCGAGGAGATCACCCGTCAGGTCGAGGCCGAATGGCAGGAATTGAAAGACGCCGAGCTGAAGCTGCCGGAAGAAGACATCCGTGCCATCGACGCCTATTTCGCGCCGCCGGCGCTTGTCGACCGGCCGGAAGGCGACGAGGCGGTCAAGCTTGCCCGCCTCGACTCCAAGAGCTTTTCCGAATGGCTGGACCAGAATGTGGTCACCCATCGCCATCCCGACTACGCGGCGGTGACCATCTCGCTCAAGGGCATCGGCGAGACGCCGGGCGACGCCTCCGACAGCCAGATGGAAGCGGTCGCCGACATTGCCGAAAAATATTCATTCGACGAGCTGCGCGTCAGTCACGAGCAGAACCTGATCCTGCCGCATGTAGCGCGTGCCGACCTCAAGGCGGTCTACGACGCGCTTGTCGATATCGGGCTGGCGACGGCGAATTCCAACCTGATCAGCGACATCATCTCCTGTCCCGGCCTCGATTATTGCGCGCTGGCGACGGCGCGCTCGATTCCCGTGGCGCAGGAAATTTCGCGGCGCTTCGCCTCGCTGGAGCGCCAGCGCGAGATCGGCGAATTGAAGCTGAAGATTTCCGGCTGCATCAATGCCTGCGGCCATCACCATGTCGGCCATATCGGCATCCTCGGCGTCGAGAAGAAAGGCGCCGAGCTCTACCAGGTGACGCTCGGCGGCTCGGCCGACGAGAACACCTCGGTCGGCGAGATCATCGGCCGCGGCTTCAGTTCGGAAGAGATCACCGATGCCATCGAGCAGATCGTCGAGACCTATCTCGGGCTTCGGCTGGACAGAAACGAACGATTCATCGACGCCTACCGCCGAGTCGGTCCCACGCCGTTCAAGGAGGCGCTCTATGCTGGCGAAACCAAGGCCGCTTGACCGGATCGTCGACGTCGAGGCCGGCATCGCCGCCGAAGCGGCGGGCCTCGACGCGCTCTATGGCCACCTGAAGCCGCTGGAGATCATCGAGCGGTCGGCCCGGGAATTCTTTCACGGCGAAATCGCCGCCGTCTCGTCCTTCGGCGCGGATTCGGCGGTGCTGCTGCACATGATCGCCGAGATCGACCGCACGCTGCCGGTGATCTTTCTCGACACCGGCAAGCATTTCGAGGAGACCCTCGGCTATCGTGACGCGCTGGTCGCCGATTTCGGGCTGACCGATATCCGGGTGATCAGGCCCGACGATGCGGCACTGGCAAGGATCGACCCGACCGGCAATCTGAACGAGACCGATACCGACGCCTGCTGCGACGTGCGCAAGGTCGAGCCGCTGGCGCGCGGCGTCGAGCCGTTCCGCGCATGGTTCACCGGACGCAAACGCTTCCAGGCGGCGACCCGGGCAGCGCTCCCGGTGTTCGAGGCGGTCGGCTCGCGCATCCGCATCAATCCGCTGGCGCACTGGACGACATCAGACCAGGCCGGCTACATGCGCGCACATGCGCTGCGTGAAAACCCGCTGGTCGCCTATGGCTATCTGTCGATCGGCTGCTTCCCATGCACGCAGCCGGTTCAGCCGGGCGACGACGCGCGCAGCGGCCGCTGGGCCGGGCACGCCAAGACCGAATGCGGCATTCATTTGTCGGGGCTGGAAAGGTCGCTGACCGACGCCTCGCTTTAGGGTATGTTGATATTCAGGTGATGCCGGCCTGCAAACGGCGGCTTCCTGCGCTTCCGGCGCTCACGTACCAAAAGTACGCTCCGCTCCGGTTCTCGGAAGCCACGCAGATTGGTCGCTTCGCGCCCGCCTTCGGCTCCGGCTCGGCCTGACCTGAATCTCAACACACCCTGAGGTGTTTTGCACTTTAGAACCTTGTGGACTTGGGAAATTTCTTGATGAGCGACTTGATAGCCGAAAACGCCACGCGGCTGTGGACACCGGATGGGTTCCGCGAGGACGAGTGGGTTCATGCCGAAAGCGCCGAGGCGCTGGTCGGCAATGGCCGTTTCATCCTGCCGCTGCAGGCGTTTCTCGGCCTCAATCCGGAGGTGCGGCGGTCGGCGAAGGAACGCATCGGCGTGCTGCTGCAGCCCGGCGACCAGCTCGAAAAGATCGCCGGCCTGCTCGATCAGCTGTCGCTGGTGGCGCTGGCCTTCCCGGCGTTCAATGACGGCCGCTCGTTCTCCAAGGGCGAATTGCTGCGCAGCCGGTACCACTTCACCGGCGCCATGCGCGCCACCGGGCAAGTGCTGGTCGACCAGCTGCCGCACATGCTGCGCCTCGGCTTCGACGAATTCGAGATCTCGCACCCGGTGCTGCTGAAGCGGCTCGAGCAAGGCCGCACTGGCGGACTGCCGCTGTCGTATCAGCCGGCGGTAAAGCCGGAGGCCAAAGGCCCGAAATATTCCTGGCGGCGGGTGCGCGCCGGCTGATCCGCTCCAGAGGGCCAGAAACCCTATCTGGTCGGACCACATTCCCGATTCAGCCTTTTATTTTGCGCCTCTCCACCTTACGATAGGCCTATTATTTCGCGCTCCGAATAAATGTGGCCACAAGGGAGGAACCGGATATGGCTGGCAAGAAGATATTGATGCTCGTTGGCGAGTTCAGCGAGGAATACGAGATTTTCGTCTTTGAACAGGCCATGCATGCGGTGGGCCACACCGTCCACGTCGTCTGTCCCGACAAGAAGGCCGGCGATATCCTGAAGATCTCGCTGCACGACTTCGAAGGCCACCAGACCTACACGGAAAAGCTCGGCCACGACTACATCCTCAACAAGACGTTTTCCGAGGTCAATCCCGCCGAATACGACGCCGTCTACGCGGCGGGCGGGCGTGGGCCGGAATATATCCGTATCGACAAGCGCGTGCAGGCGCTGGTGCGGCATTTCCATGAAGCGGGAAAACCGATCTTCACCATCTGCCACGGCGTGCAGATCCTGATCGCGGTCGACGGCGTGGTGCGCGGCCGCGAAGTCGCGGCGCTGCAATATTGCGAGCCGGAAGTCACGCTGGCCGGCGGCATCTATATCGATGTTGCGCCGACCGGCGCTCATGTCGACGGCAATCTTGTGTCGGCCAAGGGCTGGCCGGGCCTTGCCGCCTTCATGCGCGAATGCCTGAAAGTGCTGGGCACCGAGATCCGCCAGGGCGAGACCCTCATGCGCGACCAACGCCAGGCGGCTTAAGCTGGAATTTGCCCGCCGCACCCTTGGTGCGGCGGTGCGTCTACACGGCCATCCGCGCTTCGCGGAACGATACCAGTTTGCTGCGGCTCTCGTCCCACAGCGCCAGCTTGACGCAGCGCAGGCTGTCGAGAAGCGTGACGCGGCCGATCTCACGCAGCTCCGGATAGTCCCTCAGCACTTCCGGAAGCCGATAGCATGGCACCTTGGCCGAGAGGTGGTGCACGTGGTGGACGCCGATATTGCCGGTAATCCAGTTCAGCACCGGCGGCAGGTCGTAATAGGACGAGCCGTGCAGGGCTGCGTGCTGGAATTCCCACTCGGAGTCCTTTGTCCACTCCGTCTCCTCGAACTGGTGCTGGACATAAAACAGCCAGATGCCGGCCGATCCGGCGAGGATGACGATCGGCAAATGCACGACCAGGAACGCGCCAGGGCCAACGAACCAGATGAGCAGCGCGGCGATGACCGCGATAGCGAGATTGGTCGACATCGACGACACCCAGGGGGTGAGGCCGCCCCGCATCATGCCCAACGGCAATCTCTGCTCGAAAATGAAGATCCATATCGGGCCAAGGCCAAACATCACCAGCGGATGGCGATAGAGGCGATAGGCGAGCCGGCCCCGCCACGAAAGTTGCCGGTATTCGGCGACGGTCAGTGTCTTGATGTCGCCGGTGCCGCGCTCGTCGAGATTGCCGGCGCTGGCGTGATGGGTTGCGTGGGCGCGGCGCCAGCAATCGTAGGGCGTCAGCGTCAGCACGCCAAGCACGCGGCCGATCCAGTCGTCGGCATAGCGGTTGGCAAAGAAGGACCCGTGGCCGCAATCGTGCTGGATCATGAAGATCCGCACCAGAAAGCCGGCTGCCGGAAGGATGAGGACCAGACCCCACCAATGGCCATAGGCATAGGCGGCCGAGGACAGTGCCCACAGCGTCGCGAAGGGGATGAGGGTGATGGCGAGTTCGACGGCGCTGCGACGCCTGTCGGGCTTTTTATAGCGCGACAGGATTTTCAACCAGGCGCGCTTGCTGTTTGCCACAGCTTCGGGGGAAATCATGTTCATCATGAAACATAGGCGGAGCGGCGCGCTGCCGCAAGGCGGAGATCACGCAAAGTTACTGCGCGTAAATGTCGCGCGATAGCAAGGAATGCCGGCCACAATCGCCGGGCGCGGCGCCGGCAACGGCGCCTACCGACGGCGCCCGCCTGCGACCACCTTGGCTTCCACGCCGTCCAGGCGGTCGAGCAATTCCTTCAGACGGTCGGGAATATCGGACTCCGTGCGGAAGGCCGGCAAGGTGCGCAGAAAGCGCTTGGTCGCCTCGGTGCCGAGCTGGCGCCGGATATCGGCGGCGAGCCCGTCGCGTTTTTCGCCGTTCCTGCGGGGCATCATCTCAAAATCCTGTGTCGGCTTCGAAACTCTTCCAAGGGAGGAATGGTTCCCGCATTGTAGTAGCCTGGCAAGCAAAGCCGGCGGTCACGGTAAAGTTTGAATTAAAATCGAAAGGTTTGCGCCGTCGGTCATCAAGCCGCGACAGCGGCTGGAGTAGCGCTTGCCCCTTGATTTTTGGCCGCTAAACCTCGATATCGGGCGCAAATCCACACCATTCGAAAATGACGGGAAACGGCGATGAGCGACCAGGCAAAAGACGAACGCGTGCCCGATGAAGCCGAGAAGACCGAGGCTGCCGCGGAGCCAAGGGAAAGCGGCGTCGACGGCGACTATGAAGCGCTTGTGCGGCTTCTGAAGGAAAACGAAGAGCTGAAGGATCGCGCGCTGCGCGTCGCGGCCGACATGGAGAATTTGCGCCGCCGCACGGCCCGAGACGTCCACGATGCGCGCGCCTATGCGGTTGCCAACTTTGCCCGCGACATGCTTTCGGTGTCAGACAATCTGCGCCGTGCTCTGGATGCCATCCCGGAGGAGGCCAAGGCGTCGGGCGATCCCGGTTTCAAGGCGCTGATCGACGGCGTCGAGATCACCGAGCGCGCCATGCTGTCGGCGCTGGAGCGCCACGGCGTGAAGAAGCTTGAGCCCGAGGGTGAGAAATTCGATCCGAATTTCCACCAGGCGATGTTCGAGGTGCCCAATCCCGACGTGCCGGCCAACACGGTCGTCCAGGTCGTGCAGCCCGGCTATTCGATCGGCGAGCGCGTGCTGCGGCCGGCCATGGTCGGCGTCGCCAAGGGCGGTCCCAAGCATGTGGCAAGCGAAGCGCCGGTCGAGCCGGGGCCGGTCAACGAGCAGGCTGAGAAGGATGCGTAAGTTAGGGGAGTAGGGGAATAGGGCAGTACGGGAGTAGGGAATAACGCTACGTCGGGTAGAGTACAGCAATTGCCTACTCCGGCCGTTGCCTTCTCTCCGCCTACTCCCCTACTGCCTTATTCCCCTACTGCCTTACTCAGGCCGCAAACCGCTGCGCTTCCCCGCCATAATAATTGACGTAGCGGGCGCCGATCTCCTTGACCGGCATCACCACGAACACGTCGACCGTCGAGAATTCACGGTCGATGACGCAGCCGTCGCCAATGCGCGCGCCGACGCGCAGATAGCCCTTCACCAGCGGCGGCATCGCGGCGATCGCCGCCTTGGCATTGACGGCCTCGATCGGCATCAGATCCATGGAACAATAGCGCCCGGCGACGGCACGCACGTCCCACGATGAATTCGTCCGGCAGTGGTGGGCAAGATAGGTCAGCGCCTCGGCATGTGCCGCCGGCACGGTGCCGTGGAACGACGCGCAGCCGGTCATCACGCCGATGCCGTAATGGTTGATATAAGCCCAGATGCCTTGCCACAGCGCCTCGATGGTGCGCTTCGAGCGGTATTCCGGCAGAACGCAGGAGCGGCCGAGCTCGAGGAAGCGCTGGCCGGGATGCCGCGCGATCAGCTTGGTCAGCTCGAATTCGCCTTCGGAATAGAAGCCGCCGGCGGCCGCGGCAATCTCCTGCCGCAGCAGGCGGTAGGTGCCGACGATGCGGCGGTGCTCGGGGCCGGAAAGCGAAGTGTCGAAGACCAGCAGATGGTCGCAGAGGGGATCGAAGCGATCGGCATCGCGGCGGTCCTGCATCTGGAACAGGTCCTTCCTGGCACCAAGCTCGTCGTAGAACACCCGGTAGCGCACTTCCTGCGCGGCAGCGATCTCGGCCTCGTTGCGGGCGAGCCGCACTTCGAGATTGCCGATGCGGCCGAGCGATGCGCCTTTTATGACGGCATCGGCGTTCCGGCCGACGAGCAAAGGCCCGCTGGCGTTCGGCCGAGCATCACATTCCGGCATGACTGTATGCACGAGTGATTCTCCTTCGAGCCATCCCTCTTGGCACGGGGATACGTTGTAGGTGCAACAGGATTGTGACAGTACCGTGATACGGCTCTGCGGGCAATACTTCGTCGGCTGGGTAATCTATCAACCGTCTATGTTGTGCCTCAGGCGGCCACTTGGCCCTCGACCGCATGAACCAGGGCATCGGGGTCGAGCGGCTTGGTGACGAAGCCGCTGGCACCGTGAGCGAGCACGGCGTGGCGGGTCTTTTCTTGGCTGTCGGCCGACAGCACCATAATCGGCACCGGCGGCACCGCGGTCTCCTCCTCATGGCGGCGGATGGCGGCGATGGCGTCGAGACCGTCCATGACAGGCATGTGCAAGTCCATCAGCACCACGTCGTAGCGGTGCTTGTGGCCGGTGCTGATGACCGCCTCGACGGCGGCCTTGCCGTTGCCGACCACTTTCACGCGATGCCCGGCCTTCAGCAGCGTGGCGCGGGCCAGCATGGCGTTGATGTCGTTGTCCTCGGCGATCAGCACCGACAGGCCCTGCTGGCGGCCGCCAATGGCGTGCCCAGCCTGCGCGCCGCGCTTTTGGGGTTGTGGCTCTGCGATGACTGGCGCATGGCTGGTCAAAAGCACGCGCAGCAATGTCTCGCCGCGCACCGGCCTCGCCAGGAAGGTGGCGTAACCGTTGGCACGGAATTCGCCAAGCATGCCGCGGTCGGTCGGCGCGATCAGCGTCACCGCTTCGCAATCGGCAAATCCGCCCTGGCGCAGGCGCCTGAGCAGCCTGCCGTCGCTTTGCTCCATGGCAGCATCGATCAGCAGCACGTCGCAGCCCTCGGCGAAAGGGGTGGCCTGGGCGGCGGTGGTGGCCATATCGACCGTGCCGCCATTGGCGCGAATGGTGCGGGCGATGGCTTCGGCCTCGACTAGGTTCTTCGACACGATCACCACATGCCGGCCCGACAGCGGGTCCTGGCGGATCTGCGGCGCCTCGACGGCGGAAATAGCGGGGATATCGAAGACGAATTCGGACCCCTGGCCAAGCCGGCTAGACACAGAGATGGTGCCGCCCATGGCGGTCACCAGGCGCTTGGAAATGGCAAGACCGAGGCCGGCACCGCCATGCGCACGGGTCGAGGTGCCGTCAGCCTGTTCGAAGTCCTCGAAGATGCGCTCCATGTCCTCCTCGCGCAGACCGGGGCCGGTGTCGGTGATGGTGAAGCGGATGCGGTCGGTGGTTTCGGTGCGGACGCGGGCGATGCTTGCCAGGACGCCGCCGCTGTCGGTGAACTTGACGGCGTTGCCGATCAGGTTGAGCAGCACCTGCCTGACCCTGCCGGGGTCGGCGGTGATCAGCTGCGGCACATCGGGTTCGACATGACAGCCGAGGCCGATATCCTTGGCAAAAGCCCGCGCCGCCAAAAGCTCGATGACATTGTCGGCGATTTCGCGCACCGACATCGGCTGCGGTTCGGGATCGAAGCGGCCGGCCTCGATCTTGGAGTAGTCGAGCAGGTCCTCGATCAGCGCCAGCAGCGCGCTGGCCGAGGTCGAGATGGCGCCGACATAGGTCCGCTGCTCGGGCGAAAGGCTGGTGTCGGCGAGAAGCCGGGCCATGCCCATGATGCCGTTCATCGGCGTGCGGATCTCGTGGCTGACGGTGGCGAGGAAGCGCGATTTGGCCTGGCTCGCATATTCGGCCCGCTCGCGGGCGGTGATCAGCGAGGATTCGGCGCGCTTGCGGGCAGTGATGTCGCGGGCGATGGCGCGATGCGAAACGGCGCCGCTGTCCTTGTCGCGCACCGACAGCTCGATCCAAGAGAACCAGCGTGGGCCGTCCGGCGTGCGAATGGCGACATCGGTGGAACTCAGGCATTCATGGTCGGAAAACGCGGCGTCGGGAACGATGCCGACATCGATGCCTAGTTCGGCCAGGGTCTTGCCGGCGAGGTCGCGCTGGTCGGTTTCGACAAGGTCGGCGAAAACCTTGTTGGCGTAGACGATATGGCCGTCGCGGTCGCGGTGGACGACGAGATCGCCGAGTGCATCGATCAGACCGTGAAAGCGCTCCTCGCTCTCCTGCATCTCCCACATGCGGTCGGCCAGCGTCTCGATTTCGGCGCGGCTGCGGGCGGTCGTGGCATCGAGCAGGGCCACCGCGCGACGCTGGGTGCGCCTGTTGCGCAGATGCATGGCGAGCCCGGCGATGGCTGTCGCCAAAAGGCCAATGGTGATGAAGATCGGCGCTCCGGTCAGATGCGACAGGCCTGCCAGCACGACGATGGCGACGAGAGTCAGGAAGGGCAGGCCTTCGCGGTTGGCGGCCGGCAGTTTCGGCGCCAGCGGCGGCGCGACGACAAGCTGCCGTCCTGGCGCCTCGGGGGCCATCCCGTCGGCTCGTTCGGCTGGTTCCGCCTCTCTGATGCCGGGTTCCGCAATCATACGGAACTCCTGCCAGACAGAGCTTATTGAAGGTTGTGGTTGATCGCTCGAATTTTAGCGGTCGCGCGCTTTTTTCCCTTTGGGGGCTCACATGTCCACCACCACGCGGCCGCGGATCTTGCCCTCGACGATATCATGCGCGGCGCCGATGATGCCGTCGAAGCCGATGCTCGTCGACAGGCTGGCAAGCTTTGCGTGATCGAGATCGGTGCCGATGCGGCGCCAGGCCTCGATGCGGACCGCCTTGGGCGCCATCACCGAATCGATGCCGAGCAGGGAGACGCCGCGCAGAATGAAGGGGGCGACGCTGGCCGGCAGGTCCATGCCGCCGGCGAGGCCGCAAGCGGCGACGGCGCCGCCATAGGAGGTCATCGACAGTACGTTGGCCAGCGTATGACTGCCGACAGCATCGACGCCACCGGCCCAGCGTTCCTTGGCGAGCGGTTTTGCCGGCTGGGCAAGCTCGTCGCGTGAAATCACTTCCGCGGCGCCAAGATCTATCAGATAGGGGCTTTCGGCAGCGCGGCCGGTCGAGGCAATGACGTGATAGCCGAGGCTGGACAGGATCGAGACCGCGACCGAGCCGACGCCGCCGGCAGCGCCCGTCACCACCACCGGGCCGCGATCGGGCACGATGCCGTGGCGCTCCAGCGCGATGACGCAAAGCATGGCGGTGTAGCCGGCGGTGCCGACCGCCATCGCTTCATGCGGGCTCATGCCGTCCGGCAGCGGCACCAGCCAGTCGCCTTTGACGCGGGCGCGTCCGGCATAGGCGCCGAAATGCGTCTCGCCGACGCCCCAGCCGTTCAATATGACCTTGTCACCCTTGCGCCAGTCGGGATTGGACGACGAGATGACGGTGCCGGCGAAATCGACGCCCGGCACCAGCGGCCAGCGGCGGATCACCGGCGCCTTGCCGGTAATCGCAAGGCCGTCCTTGTAGTTCACCGTCGTCGCCTCGACCGCGACGGTGACGTCGCCTTCCATCAGGTCTGCTTCGGTAAGCTCGGTCACCGCGACCGACTGGTTTTTCTCGGCGTCGCGCGAAACGAGGATGGCTTTGAAGGTTTCGGGCATTTTTTCTCCTCGGGCTTGCAGATCAGAATGTGCGGCGCCAGGCGAGTGAGGTCAATCGCCCGACGTTCCGCGCCGCCAGCCAATGAGTTCGTCGAAGACGACCAGCACGGCACCGACCGAAATGAAGGCGTCGGCGAGGTTGAAGACGGCGAAGGACCAGACCGGCGTATGAAACAGGACATAGTCGATGACGTGGCCATAGGCAGCGCGGTCGATCAGGTTGCCGAGCGCGCCGCCGACGATCAGTGCGAAGCCGATGCGGGCAAGCAGGTGGCCGGGCGGCGTGCGGGCCGCAAGATAGAGCACGAAAGCGACCACCAGAACCGCGACGACCACCAGGCCGGTGTCGCCGAACGACGAAAACAGCGAAAACGCGATGCCGGTGTTGTAGGTGCGGTACAGCGCCAGGAACGGCAGCAGGTCGAGCCGTTCCTGAAAGGCAAGGCCGGTTTCGATCAGATATTTCAGCCACTGGTCGAGCGCTATCGCGGCGACGACCAGAAGAGCATAGGGCCTCCAGGACTTCATGGTTTGCAGTTTCACGGTTTGGGATGTCACGATCTGGCGTCCTCCGGGCCGAGCTTCAGCGCGCCGCGCCGGATCTCGAACAGCATGACGCCGGTGGCCACCGCAAGGTTGAGCGAATCGGCGCGGCCGGCCTGCGGTATCCGCAGCAGCTTGTCGCAGCTTGCGGCAAGCTCGTCAGGCAGGCCTTGCTGCTCGTTGCCCATCATCAAAAGCACCGGGCCTTTTGAAAAATCGACCGAGCGGTAGTCGACCGCACCCTTCAGATGGGTGCCGGCGACAAGGCCGGGGAAGCTCTTTCGCCAGGCGAGAAAAGCCTCGGGCGTCGCCTTGGCGACCGGCACGGCGAAGATCGAGCCCATGGTGGCGCGCACCGTCTCGACCGAAAAGGGATCGGTGGTCTCGCCGACCAGGATGACGCCCCTGGCGCCGACAGCGTCGACGGTGCGGATGACGGTGCCGAGATTGCCGGGGTCGCGGACGCGGTCGAGCGCCACCCAGACGTCGCCGTCCTGGACGCGGATGTCCTTCAGCGGCAGGAATTTCTGCGAGAACACGCCGACGACCATTTGCGGATTGTCGCGGCGGGTGATGGCGACCAGCACCTTTTCCGAGACTTCAAGTACGGTGCCGCCGGCGGCGACCGTGCGCGCCGCGACCTTTTCGACTGCCGCATTGCCACGTCCGGCCTTGGCGAAGACCAATGTCCTGATCGACCAGCCAAGATCGAGCGCGTCGATGACCAGCTTCAGGCCTTCGGCCATGAAGGCATTCTGCTGGTCACGGAATTTCTTCAACGCGAGCGCCTTGATGTCCTTGACCAGCGGGTTGGCGAGGCTGGTGACTTCCTTCACCTGCCCTGGCGCGCCCGCGTGCCGTTCGTACGCACTCATTCAAGCCACCCAGCGTGAGAACAGCGAGGTCGAAAGCGCCCGGCCTGCGGATTTCTCGCGGATGATCAATTCGCCCGATTCGACCGTGCCGCCCATGCCGGCGAAGGTGTCGCGCATTAAGGCATGGATGGCGAAAAAAGAGGCGCGGATCGAATAGGCGGTCAGTACCACGGCGAGCGGCTTCGGCGTCAGGATCGCGCGGCAGATATCGGTCAGCGCCGGCAGGTCCTCGAACAGCTGCCAGACCTCGCCCTTCGGTCCGCGGCCAAAGGCGGGCGGATCGAACAGTATGATGTCGTAGCGGCTGCCGCGGCGCTCCTCGCGTTCGGCGAATTTCACGGCATCGTCGACGATCCAGCGGATCGGCTTTTGCGACAGGCCCGCCATCTCCTGGTTTTCGCGCGCCCAGCCGATCGCCTTCTTGGAAGCATCGACATGCGTGACCTCGGCGCCGGCACGCGCCGCCACCAGCGAGGCAAGGCCGGTGTAACCGAACAGGTTCAGCACCTTCACAGGCCGTTTTGCCGCCGCGATCAGTCCGGCCATGTGGTCCCAATGCGAGGCCTGCTCGGGAAAGACGCCGACATGGCGAAACGACGTGAAGCGGCCGAGATAGTCGATGCCGTCGTGCTTCATCGGCCAGGTCTCGCCGAGCGGCGTCTTGGGGAAGCGCCAGCGGCCGATGCCTTCCTCGTCGGTATCGCCGGTGAAAATGGCGTCGGCGCGCTCCCAGTCCCTGGCCGGCAAAGCCTTTGCCAGATCGCCTGGCCTTCCGGCCGAACGATGCGGTAGGGACCGTATTGCTCGAGTTTTTCTCCGGCGCCGCTGTCGAGCAGCGCGTAGTCCTGATTGGGGCCGACCTCGAGGATCAGCGGCAGATGTTCGGCAGGCAGCGCGCCATCGCGGCGCGAGAGCAGGCGTGGCGCGGCTTTCGGCTCGGACCGGTCCTGCAGTTTAGGCTCCGAACCGGCGGTCAGGCCGGCGTCGCGCCGCCGCGGCTGCTCCGCCCCGCCCTTCGCGGACGGGCGGCTGTCGCGGCGTTTGTCGCGAAAAGGTTTCAAGAAGGCGCATCTCCGGAAGGCGGCTTGGCCGCTTCTGCCACAGCACATTGACCGGCGCAACAAAAGGGCTGCCGACGTGTGCAACCGCATCAGCCGCGCCTGATCGACAGCAGGCCGATTGCGAGCGCTATGAAACCAACGGCCTTGAAGCCGGTGACGACCATATGGCCGGTTTCCCAGCGGCTCCGGATAGTTTCGAAATTGTCCGGGATCGGTCCAGGCACCCAGGTGGCCAGGACATCGTTTGCCGGTTTGACCAGGGTAAACCACGCCACGAGGGCCATCAGATAAAGCACGGTGGCCGCCAAGACCCACCAGAATACCGGGCGATCGCTGCGCAGCATCCAGGCGAGGAGGCCCGGACAGACGATCGCCGCCACGTCCAGCGGCGCGCCGACAATCGCGAAGAATTGGAACTGAGCATTGAAGACAGTGGTTTCACGCCAGAGCGAAGGCGACCATCTGGTCAGCCGCGGCACCGATTCCAGCACGTGGGCGAAGGACGGCCCAAGGCTGAGCGCAGCGACGATGGCGCTCAAAACCGACCAGAACAACAGAAAACCGCGTACATCCATAATGGCCAGACAACGGCGTCAGACCGCAGACGTTCCGGTAGGCGATCATCTCGCTTGCCGCCGAAACCGCAGGCGCACTATCGTCCATTCAAATTGGGCATCCATCCAAACCGGGTTGCGATCCATGTCCCGCGCCGAACGCCTGCTCGACCTGATCCAGATCCTGCGCCGGCATCGCCGGCCGGTGAGCGGCCGCAGCCTTGCGGGCGAAATGGGTGTGTCGATCCGCACGCTCTATCGCGATATCGCCACGCTGCAGGGGCAGGGCGCGCCGATCGAGGGCGAGGCGGGGCTGGGCTACGTGCTCAGGCCAGGCTTCATGCTGCCGCCCTTGATGTTCACCGATGAGGAGATCGAGGCGATCGTGCTCGGTTCGCGCTGGGTGGCCAAGCAGCCGGACTGGCGGCTTGCGAACGCCGCCACCGACGCGCTGGCCAAGATCGCCTTGGTGCTGCCGGACGATTTGCGCGAAGAGCTCGATGCCTCGACGCTGCTGGTCGGGTCGCGCACCGAGGTCACAGAAGGCATCGATCTCGGCGTGGTGCGGCAGGCTATCCGGGAGGAGCGCAAGCTGAGCTTTGTCTATCGCGACGCCGGCGGCGCTGCCTCCGAGCGCACCGTCTGGCCGTTCGCACTCGGCTTCTTCGACAAGGTGCGGGTCGTCGCGGCCTGGTGCGAGATGCGCCAGGATTTCAGGCACTTTCGCGCCGATCGGATATCCGGCCTCAACGCCACCGAGATGCGCTATCCGCGCCGCCGTCAGGTGCTACTCAAAGAATGGCGGGCGACGCTCGACACGCCAAGCTAAGGCTGCTGCTCAGTTAAGACTGCTGCCAGAATCTGGCAGTGGCGTACGCTATGCTCCTCCAGTCGAAACCATCTGGAGAGCAATTCATGACACCGCCCAATTTCGTCATCCTCTATGTCGACAAGCCTGAGCAAAGCGGCGCCTTCTACAGCGCGCTGCTTGGGCGGCAGCCGGTCGAGACCTCGCCGACCTTCGTGCTGTTCGTGCTCGACAACGGCTTCAAGCTCGGCCTCTGGTCGCGTCACACCGTGGAGCCGGCCGCCGCGGCAGCAGGCGGCGGCGCCGAGATCGTCTTTGCGCTGGACACGCCGGATGCCGTCGACGCCACCCATGCCGAGTGGGCCGGCCGCGGGCTGAAAATTCTGCAGACGCCGACCGACGTGGATTTCGGGCGCACGTTTGTCGCGCTCGATCCGGACAACCACCGGCTGCGGGTCTATTGGCAAAGGGAGTAAGGGAGGAGGGCAGTAGGGGAGTAGGGAGTAGGGGAGTAGGGCAGTAAGGGAGTACGTGACAGGAAATATAGCTGGCGCGGCGCCGCACGATCAGTACGGTTTCCTACTCCCCTACTCCCCTACTCCCCTACTCCCCTACTCCCCTACTCCCCTACTCCCCTACTCCCCTACGCTTGCCCGATACACGGCAATGCCGGCGGCGAGGTCCTCGAGGGCTGCGCCGACCGACTTGAACAGCGTGATCTCGTCGTCGTTCTGCCGGCCTTTTTTCTGACCGCGTGCCAGTTCGTAGAGGTCGGCGACGATGGCTTCCGGCTTCAACACGCCGGAGGCCAGCGGCTGGACGATATCGCCTGCTTCCTTGGTGGCGCCGGCGCGGGTGTCGACATAGACGCCGGCGCGTGCAATCGCGTCGTCGTCGCTTTCGCGCATCGCCGGCGTGAAGCCGCCGACCAGATCGACATGGGTTCCGGGCTTCAAGAGTGCGCCCTTGATCAGTGGCGTGGTGGTGATGGTCGCCGACGATACGATGTCGGCCTGGCCGAGTTCGGCGTCGAGATCGCCTGCTGCTTCGGCAGCAAAACCCTCGGCACGCAATTTTGCCGCGACCTTTTCGGCATTGGCCGGCGTGCGGTTCCAGATGCGGATGTTCTTGATTGGCCGCACCGCCGAATGCGCCTTTGCAAGGAATGGCGACAGCGCGCCGGCGCCCACTACCAGCAGTCGCGATGCGTCCTCGCGGGCGAGATAGGAGGCGGCCAGCGCCGAGGCACAGGCCGTGCGCCACTGCGTCAGCCTCTGGCCATCGATCAAGGCCTGAGGCTCGCCGGTGGCGCCGTCGAGCAAGAGGTAAAGCCCCATCACCGCGGGCTTGCCGACGGCATTGTTGTCGGGCGACACGGTGACGATCTTGACGCCGATATGGCCGTCGGCCGAGGTGCCGGCTGCGTTGAAGTCGGTCCAGGCCGGCATCAAAAGCAGCGTCGAGGCGGCGCCATCGGGCCGCTCGACCGTGTGATGGTGCCTGACCGGCTGCACGGCGCCGTCGCGAAAAGCGGCGCGCAACGTCTCGACCAGCCCGGAAAAGGTCAGCGCGCGGTCGACCTCGGCGGCGGAAATGGTCAGCATGAAAGGCTCCGTGGAGAAATAGGCCAGCTGCGCTTCAGGCCCGAGCCGTGGCTCAGTTCGTCGGCTTCGGCAAGGCCTGGCCCTGCGACGCGGTGGGCGCGCGGCTGACCGCCTGGCGCAGGTTCTCGGCCTCGGCGCCGCGCTGGCGCGCCAGCTTGCGGTAGCGGCCCTGCTTGATCCAGGTCGCCAGGCTGCCGACGATCATGCCGATGGCCAGCGCCAGGAACAGGAAAATGAAGAGCGGCACGGTCAGTGTCAGCGCCGGATTGCCGGGATTGAACGGATCGAGCGTGAAGGCGACCGGTTCGCGGTTGGCGACGGCCAACGCAATCAGGATGACGGCCAGCGGCACGAAAACCACGATGAGGAGAAAGCGATTGAACATGTTTTTCCGTTCGGAAGAAAAGGCAGGAGCGGTGGCGGGTGCCGCGCCTATTTGCCTCCGTTCAGCCTTTCACGCAATTCCTTGCCGGTCTTGAAGAACGGTACCCATTTCTCCTCGACCTCTACGGATTCGCCGGTGCGCGGGTTGCGGCCGGTGCGGGCAGGGCGGTTTTTCACCGAAAACGCGCCGAAGCCGCGCAACTCGACCCGGTTGCCCTCGGCAAGCGCGTCGGTGATTTCATCGAAGATGGCGCTGACAATGTTTTCGACGTCGCGCAGGAAAAGATGCGGATTGCGCGTGGCGATGATCTGCACAAGTTCGGATTTGATCATGAAAAGGCTCCCCGTGAAAGCAGTGCCGCCGAAATTATCAGAATGATTTTATTTGCTTTTTCACTCGTCCCAAGCGGTTCCTCAAGGGTGCCAGACGGAAACGAGACCGTCAAGAAACAAGCGGTCCACTCCGATTTCGTGAAGGACGTCGCCGCCATGGCCGGGCAGGCCAAGCGCAGCGCCGACGGTCTGCGCCATCGCCTTGGAGAACAGAAAACCACCACGTTTTTCCGTGTCCTTCCATTCCACCACCTTGAGCTTGGCATCGACACCCTTGCCTGCAAGCCAGTCGATCGCTTCGGCCTCGCCGCCGACCGCGTCGATCAATTTGTTGGTGACCGCCTGCCGGCCGGTGAAGATCGACCCGTCTGCGAGCGCCAGCGCCTCCGGCTTGGTCATGTTGCGGCGCTCGGCGACGATGCCGACGAACCAGTCGTAGCTGTCGAGGATGAGCTTGCGGACCATGGCGCGCTCATCGTCATTGGTCGGCTTGAAGGGAGAAGGCGAGGCCTTCAAGGGCGAGGATTTCACCTCCTCCAGCTTGACGCCGAGCTTGTCCATGAGGCCGCTGACGTCCGGGTACTGGATCAGCACGCCGATCGACCCGACGATCGAGGATTTGCGTGCGACAATATGGTCGGCCGCAGTGGCGATCATGTAGCCCGCCGAAGCCGCGAGCGTGCCGACCTCGGCCACCACCGGCTTGTCGGCGGCGAGCTTGCGCACTGCCTCGTAGATCGACTCGCCACCGACGGTGGTGCCCCCGGGTGAATCGATCGACAGGATCACAGCCTTGACGCGCGGTGACTGACGGATGGCCTCCAGCCGCTTGATCAGTTCTTCGTCTTCGGTGATGGTACCTTCGATCTTGACCTTGGCGATGTGGTCGACAGCCGCGCCGGTGAAGTCGTCACCATAGATCCACGCCGAAAAGGCGATCAGCCCGGCTGCGGCGACAATAATCGCCGCAACACGCCAGAATGTCAGCTTGCGGCGCAAGCGGCGGCGGTCGATCAGGTCGTCGGCTCTCAATGCCATGGTCAGCCTCGTAGTCGGTGGGAGCAGATGCTTTTAAAGCAACCATTCGCGCCCGGCTACCGTTTCCTGACGGCCTTGCGCCAAAGGCCGTCAGACATTCGTGGCAAGCCTCAACCTGTCACGTTCCACAGGCTCTAACACTGTGCGCCCATATCTGGTATGAGGTACAGGCTGCGCTGGGGCCATTTTCATTGTACAGGGGCGGCTGTCACATTTTTGCGGTTTTCCTCGGCTTGTGCTTGCTTGAGGGCGCCGGCACCCCACCTATAGGGCGGCCTGGCGGGCAGGGGTTTAGAAGAAGCAGTCATGTTAGCGGGACCAATCGAACCGACCAACACCGAGACGGAGTTGGCTCCCAAGGCCGCAGGCCGGGCGCGGGTCGACGCGTTTGACATTGCGCAGCGTCATTCGCGCCGGGTCCGGATCCTCAAGCTGGCCGTGCCGCTGGTCGCTGCTGTGATCGCGGTCGCGTTTCCGGTCTATTCCTATCTCATGGCTCCCGCTGCAATCGAGGTGCAGGCCGACGGCGGCGCCTTTGCCGATGGCAAGCTGGTGATGGCCAACCCCAAGCTCAACGGCTTCACCAAGCAGAACCTGCCCTATTCGATGACAGCCCTGCGCGCCATACAGGATGTCAGCAAACAGGGCATCATCGATCTGGAAGGCATCAAGGCCAAGCTGCCGATTGCGGCCGACAACACGGCCGCCATCGATGCCACGCACGGCACCTACGATCGCGACGGCAACACGCTCAGCCTGACCAGCGACGTGACCGTGTCGACCACGGATGGTGTGGTGGCAAAATTCAAATCAGTCTATCTCGACATGGGCGAAGGCACTATGAAGACAAGCGAGCCCGTCGATGTCAGCCGCGGCGGGTCGCGGATCAGGGCGGATTCGATGTCGGTCCAGGACAATGGCAAGGTCCTGGTTTTCGAGAACAAGGTGCGCGTCGACATCGATCCCGCCAGTTTGAAGGCGGCAGAGGCAAAGAGCGGAGAGACCAATGCGGTTCAGTAGTTCGGCACGGCGCCTCGCCGCGATTTCGGCGTTGACGCTTGGGTTGCCCTTGGGGCTGACCTTCGGGACGGCGCCGTCGCTGGCGCAATCCAGTGCCACCAGCCAAATGTCCGGCCTCAGGCTGTCGGGCGACAAGCCTATCCAGATCGAAAGCGACAAGCTCGAGGTGCGCCAGGCAGAAAGCGTCGCCGTCTTCACCGGCAACGTCAACGTCGTCCAGGGTCCAACCGTGCTCAAGGCCGGCAAAATGACGGTCTATTACGTCAGGGATGCAGGCGCCGCCAAAGGCGCCCAGCCCGCAGGTGCCGCGGCAATGACCGGATCCGCCAACATCGACCATCTCGAGGTCGACGATAAGGTCTACATCAAATCGGACAATCAGGTTGCCACTGGCGACCGCGGCACCTTCGACATGAAGACCGAAGTGCTGGTGCTTTCGGGCAGCAAGGTCGTGCTCTCGCAAGGCGACAACGTGCTTGTCGGCTGCAAGCTTACCGTGCAGATGAAGAGCGGCCTTGCCCAGGTCGACGCTTGCGGCGGCCGCGTCATGATGTCGATCACGCCGCCGGCGAAGTCCGGAGCAGCGAAACCCTGATGACCGGCATATCGTCGCTGCTGGCGCGTCTTCCAGGGCGCGCCGCCAGCAAACTTGCGGCACCGGCCAGGGTCACCGTCGAAGCGGCAAAGTTCAAGGGAACCTTGATCGCCAAAGGGCTGACCAAAAGCTACAAGGGCCGCAAAGTCGTCAGCGGCGTGACGCTGGGCGTGCGCGCCGGCGAGGCGGTTGGGCTGCTCGGCCCCAACGGCGCCGGCAAGACGACCTGTTTCTACATGGTGACCGGCCTGGTGCCGGTCGATGAAGGCACGATCGAAATCGACGGTTTCGACGTCACGTCGATGCCGATGTATCGCCGCGCTCGTCTCGGCATCGGCTATCTGCCGCAGGAAGCGTCGATTTTTCGCGGCCTGAATGTCGAGCAAAACATCCGGGCCGTGCTCGAAGTGGTCGAAAAGAGCCGCAAGGAGCGTGAGCGCCTGCTCGACGAATTGCTCGAGGAATTCCATATCAGCCATCTGCGCAAGGCTCCGTCGTTGTCGCTCTCCGGCGGTGAGCGGCGACGCCTCGAAATTGCTCGTGCGTTGGCAACCCGCCCTGCCTACATGCTGCTCGACGAACCTTTCGCCGGCATCGATCCGATCGCCGTCGCCGACATCCAGCAGCTCGTGCGCCACTTGACGGCACGTGGCATCGGCGTGCTGATCACCGACCATAATGTGCGCGAGACACTTGGCCTGATCGACCGCGCCTACATCATCCATGCCGGCCAGGTGCTGACCCATGGCCGAGCCGACGAAGTGGTCGCAAATGCCGATGTGCGGCGGCTTTATCTCGGCGAGGGATTTACGCTCTAAGTGCGAAATTCCGGTTCGAGCGGGATTTCCGGCGTAGTCCAGCAGGTTTTTCTTCAATTTTCTGCCTGAAAAAGCGCCGGCAGGCGAGTTTTACCGCTCCTCGCCTTGACAAGCAAAAGCCGGGCCAGTTTGTATGCTGGCCTGGAAAATTCCTTCCAGCAGTGCGGGTGCGTAGACGGGGCGTTTGAAACCGAACCATGGCGTTGGCGGCAAAACTACAGCTACGACAGTCGCAGTCGCTGGTGATGACGCCGCAGCTGATGCAGTCGATCCGCCTGCTGCAGTTCACCCATCTCGAGCTGGAACGCTTCATCGACGACGAGATCGAACGCAATCCCCTGCTGGAACGCGCCGAACCGCAGGAGGACGCCGCCAGCGACCAGGCGCAGAAGGGCGACGCCGCATCGGAACCAGCCGCCGACGGCGACTGGTTCGAGGCGGAGACGGCGTGGAGCGCCGAGGCGATCTCGGAAAAGCTCGATACGTCGCTGGAAAACCTGTTTCCCGACGATCCTGGTACGAGCGAGCGGCTCGGGCCCGACCTGACGGCGCAATGGAAATCGGCGTCCGGCAACGGTTCCACCTCTTCCTCCGACGGCTTCGACGTCGCGGATATGGCGGCGGCTGCCATCACGCTGCGCGACCATGTCGGCGAGCAGGTGGCGCTCGCCTTTGCCGATCCGGCGGCGCGCCTGATCGCTAGCGAGCTTGCCGACGGCCTCGACGAGGCCGGCTACATGCGTGCCGACATGGCCGAGATCGCGGCCCGCCTCGGCGCGGACGCCACGGCGGTGGCAAAGGTCCTGGCGGTCTGCCAGACATTCGAGCCCGCCGGCATCTTCGCCCGCGACCTCGCCGAATGCCTGTTGCTGCAGCTTGCCGTGCGCGACCGGCTCGATCCGGCGATGAAGGCGCTGATCGCCAATCTCGAACTCCTGGCACGGCGCGATTTCCAGACGCTGAAGCGGATTTGCGGCGTCGACGAGGAGGATCTGCTCGATATGCTGGCCGAGATCCGGGCGCTCGACCCGCGGCCGGGAATGGCGTTTTCGCGCGGTGCCAGCGATGCGATCGTGGCCGACGTCGAGGTGCGCGCAGCCAATGACGGCAGCTGGACGGTCGAGCTCAATGCCGAGACGCTGCCGCGCGTGCTGGTCGATCACATCTATTTCGCCCAGGTCACGCCACATGCGAAAAACCAGGCGGAAAAGGATTTCCTCGCCGAATGCCTGCAGAACGCCAACTGGCTCACGCGCAGCCTCGACCAGCGGGCGAAGACCATTCTCAAGGTGGCCTCTGAGATCGTGCGCCAGCAGGACGCCTTTCTCGTCCACGGCGTGCGGCACCTGAAGCCGCTCAACCTGCGCACGGTGGCGGACGCCATCGGCATGCACGAATCAACGGTCAGCCGGGTCACGGCAAACAAATACATGCTGACGCCGCGCGGTGTGTTCGAGCTGCGCTATTTCTTCACCGCCTCGATCGCTTCGTCAGGTGGCGGCGATGCGCATTCGTCGGAAGCGGTGCGCGACCGCATAAAGCAGCTGATCGACGAGGAGAAAGCCGTCGATGTGCTTTCCGACGATGCCATCGTGGACATGCTGCGGGAAAGCGGCGTCGACATCGCCAGACGCACGGTGGCCAAATACCGGGAAGGCATGAACATACCCTCTTCGGTGCAGCGGCGGCGCGAAAAACGCGCTTTGGCCAGCGCCGGCCGTTGAGCTCCGGCGGAATTTCCACAGCTTTCGCTGTTCATTGACAAGCGGCGACGAAGTGGCTAGAAGCCCGCCCGCATGAGACGGGCTGGCGACTGGATTTGAGTTCGCCGATGCCCGCACGAGAGATGGTCCGTCACGACGTAGGCCACGGGACGGCCAAGAAGGCGGCTTGTGATCAACCGGAAAGTTCGGATTTAAAATCGGCGCAAGTGACGCCGCAAAAGCTTGTGCGCGCGGACCACGAGTATAAACTCGGGACAGTTTGAAGCCTGAGCAAGGAAGGTCAGTTTTCAGATGACACTGCGCATATCGGGAAAACACATGGATATCGGCGATGCGTTCCGTACGCGCATCAACGACCGTGTCGGGGAAGTGATCGGGAAATATTTCGATCGGGGCTTTTCAGGGCAAATCGTAGTCGTCAAATCGGGGTCGCGCTACACGGCCGATTGCATGATCCGGCTGGATTCCGGTGCTTCGCTGCAGGCGACCGGCGATGCCCAGGATCCAACGCTTGCCTTCGATACCGCGGCAGACCGTCTGGAAACACGCCTCAGGCGCTACAAGCGCCGGCTGAAGTCGCACAATTCAGGCAACAGCAACGGCGAGCTCACCGACGTCGCCTATACGGTGATGGCGCCGCTTGCCGACGACGAGGAGGACATACCGGAGAATTTCGCGCCGGCCATCGTCGCCGAATCGACCATGACGCTGCGGACCATGTCGGTGGCGTCAGCAGTGATCGAACTCGACACCAAGGACAGCCCGGTCCTGGTCTTCCGCAATGCCGGAAACGACCATCTCAACATCGTCTATCGCCGGCCGGACGGGAATATTGGCTGGATCGACCCGTCCACGGCCAAGGTCGCGCAGGGGTAAAAACCAGCCGCACGCGAGCGTGGGGACTGGCGACGGCAGGCGAACAAGGGATTTCAAGCATGGATCTGAGCGATCTCGTCAGCGTTCCGGCAATCATGCCGACGTTGAAGGCGAACTCCAAAAAGCAGCTGCTGCAACTGCTGTCCGAAAGGGCGGCGGCGATTTCCGGCATTCCGGAGCGAGAGGTGTTCGACACCATCCTGCAACGTGAGCGCCTCGGCTCGACCGGCGTCGGCAACGGCATCGCCATTCCGCATGGCAAGCTGGCCGGGGTGAAGCGGATCGCCGGCGTTTTTGCTCGGCTGGAGACACCGGTGGACTTCGAGGCCCTCGATGATCAGCCGGTCGACCTGGTGTTTCTGCTTTTGGCTCCCGAAGGTGCCGGCGCCGACCACCTCAAGGCGCTGTCGCGCATCGCGCGGGTGCTGCGCGATGCCGACACGGTTGCCAAGATCAGGGGCACGCGCGACGCCGTGGCCATCCATGCGCTGCTGTCGGACACGCAGGCCTCGCACGCCGCCTGAGGTTTTGATTAAATCCGTTGAAGGGCCGCCGTGAGCGGCCCTGTCCGTTCCAACCAGATCGCTGCGTTGTTAGTGGATAGCGACGGGGGTCAGATCGTTTTCCAGCGCGCCAGCCAGTGCCCGGTCGCGAGCGTCCGAAAGCAGGATCGGCTGGCCATTGGCGGCAAACAGGGCCCACAGTTCCAGACCCGGCGCGATTTCGCCGAGGCCCGGGAAACGGCCGCGCAGATCGTCGCTCGACACTTTCCTGAGATAGGCTACCGAACCTTCGCCGAGATGGGCGAATTCGCCGCTGGTCATAATGATATTTTCGTTAGTTCTGGTCATTTCAAGCCTCCTTGCCGCGAGACGCCGCTCAAGGCCATCCCGCATGAGAGCTATCGGCAAAAATCAGTCTTTCACCGATATGTTTATTTTTCGTACCAGCCGTTCGGATTCCGGCCGATCGAGATCGATCGACAGAAGGCCGTTCTTCAATTCCGCCGCAATCACCCGCATGCCGTCGGCCAGCACGAAACAGCGCTGGAACTGGCGCGCGGCGATACCGCGGTGGAGAAATTCGCGCTCGGTGTCGTCGTTCTGACGGCCGCGCACGACCAACTGGTTCTCCTCCGTTGTGACATCGAGATCGCTTTCCGCGAAACCGGCGACGGCGAGCGTGATACGCAGCCTTTCGGTTTTGCCGTCGGCACCGCTGAGGCGCTCGATGTTGTAGGGAGGATAGCTGTCACCGGACTTTGCCAACCGCTCCAGCGTCTTTTCCATGGAATCGAAACCGAGGAGAAGCGGGCTGGAAAAAGGCGTCATTCGGCTCATGTTACAGTGTCCTCTCAAGAGCGACATAAACTGGAAAAACCCGGATGGCATTTTTCCCGATGGTCTTGATATGGTCCGCCGCCCGGCAGACTTCAAGCCGTCACACGTCCCGCCCAAAAAGACTTGCCAAAACAAGGAATTGAAATGCCCCAATCCCGCAGGATCATCATCGACACTGACCCCGGCCAGGACGATGCCGTCGCCATATTGCTGGCGCTCGGCAGCGCCGAGCTGGAGATCGTCGGCATCACCGCGGTGGCCGGCAACGTGCCGTTGAAACTTACCGAAAAAAACGCCCGCAAGATCTGCGAGCTGGCCGGCCGGCCGGACGTCAAGGTCTATGCAGGCGCCATCCGGCCGCTGGCGCGCGAACTGGTCACCGCCGAGGAAGTGCATGGCAAGACCGGCCTCAACGGACCGCAACTGCCCGAACCAAAGATGAAGCTGCAGGACGAGTATGCGGTCGATTTCATCGTCGAGACGCTGATGAACGAGGAGAGCGGCACGATCACGCTGTGCGCGCTCGGGCCGCTCACCAATGTTGCGCTGGCGCTGATCCGCGAGCCGAAAATCGCGCCGCGCATCAAGGAGATCGTGCTGATGGGCGGCGGCTTCTTCGAGGGCGGCAATGTCACGCCGACCGCCGAATTCAACATCTATGTCGACCCGCATGCCGCCGATGTCGTGTTCAAATCGGGCATTCCAATCGTGATGATGCCGCTCGACGTCACCCACAAGGCGCTGACCACCGCCAAGCGCACGAAGGCCTTCCGCAAGCTCGGCACCAGGGTCGGCACGGCCACCGCGGACATGCTGGAATTCTTCGAACGTTTCGACGAGGAAAAATACGGCACCGATGGCGGCCCGCTGCACGATCCTTGCGTCATCGCCTATCTGTTGAAGCCGAAGCTGTTCAAGGGCCGCAACTGCAATGTCAGCGTGGAAACCGCCTCGGAGCTCACCATGGGCATGACGGTTATCGACTGGTGGGGAGTGACCAAGCGGCCGAAGAACGCGATGGTGATGCGTGACATCGACCATGATGCGTTTTTCGAGCTGTTGCTGGAAAGGCTGGGGCGGCTTTAGTCGTTGAGCAGGCGGTAGGTGGTGGTGCCGTCCTGGCGTTGCTGTTCTTCGACCGAGACTTCCGATCCGATCATGTGAGGTGTTTCCACCTCATCATCGACAAATATCCGAGCGTTGCCGTCATGGAGGCGGACTTCATATCTATAATAAAGTCCATGGCCGACGGAACCTTTCGGATTTAGAGGCATCGTCGCAACATCTTCGACGGTGCCTCCTACGAGTTGTGTGCCGGTGATCGGACTGTTCTGCCTTGTTACAATCGGCACAGCGATCGCGAGAGCGAGCGCGCACAAGATTGTGATGCCAACAACTCTGTCGCGAAACTCTTCCCGAAGCAGAAGAATGCGGGTTCTAAGAGAGAGATTTGTCGGCCCCATACCTTAGAGTTGAGTAGCGTAGGGGCTTTGTTCAAGAGCGATTGCCCGAAAAAGCCCTGTCACTCGCTTCACCTTCGAAAAGCAGCTTATTGGTTGGTCGCCGTTCAATTTGCAAACCGGTAGAAGACGAAGCCATAGTCGCGCGTGACGCGCTCGATGCCAACGCGCGAGCCGATCAGATGCGGGAGGTCGTCGTAAACCAGGACCGTCGAACCGTTCTCAAGGACCAGCAGATATTGGATATTCTGCCCTTTACCCTGTCCACTTTTGATCGTTGCATCGACCGGGTCGACCGACCGGATCGGACTTGCGTCATTCGCCCATTTGTTCAGAGCCGACGGAACCATCGCCGCGAACAAAGCAATGAACAGGATGACGCCAAACGTGTTCCTTTTCAAATCCGCGTAAGTCCACGGCATAGACATGAATCCCCCAACTCTTGACCCATGTGGTGGCCTGAAGGCCGACTTTCAATCGGCCTTCCTATTCCAGGATGTTGCTGTTGGCGTCGCCGGGCTCGCGGCTGTTACTTCGCCTTGGAAAACGCCAGCCACAGGCCGCCGCCCACGAGGAAGCTGCCGCTGATTCGGGACAGCAGCTTGACGCGGCCGGCCGACAGCAGGCGTCCGGCGCGGCCGGCGGCCAGCGCGTAGGTCGAATCCGAGACGGCGGCGAAGATCATGGCGGTGAGACCCATGACGCCGATCTGTAATGCGTAATTGCCTTCGGGGGCGATGAACTGCGGAAAGAAGGCGCCGAAGAACACCAGCGTCTTCGGATTGCTGATCGCCACCAGCAGCCCCTGCAAAAAGAAGCCGCCGCGCGGTCTTTTTGCCGATCCGTCGGCGTTCAGCTTACCTTTCGAGCGAAACATCTGCACGCCCATCCAGATCAGGTAGGCGGCGCCAATCAGCCGGACCCATTCGAACCAGTGGCCCATGCCGGCGATAAGCGATGTCAGCCCGATGCCGACGATGGCGATCATGATGGCCAGTCCGGCCTGGGTGCCGGCGACATTGGCGAGGCCGGCGCGCGAGCCGTGGCGGATGCTGTTGGCAATGATCAGCGTCACCGTCGGCCCCGGCACCAGGATGATGACGATGCAGGCGACGACATAGGTGGCGTAGAGTTCCAGCGACATTTTTTCCCTCCGCAGAATGCCGCTCGTGCGGCGCGCTGTCGCGATCAATGCATGGCGATGAGTTGCGTGCAAGTCGGCGAGGCGCCGACAATACGGAGCTGATGTCAGCAGGCGCCGGCCTGCCACGGCAGCGTTGCCTCATAGGCGGCAGCCGCCCTCAGCACGGAGAGGTCACCGCGCGGCCGCCCGATCAATTGCATGCCCATTGGCCTGCCCCTAGCGTCGAAGCCCGCCGGTACGTTGACCGCCGGGCAGCCGCCCAGCGTGGCGAGCGCTGAGACCTGCATCCAGCGATGATAGCTGTCCATGGCACGCCCGGCCACTTCCCTTGGCCAGTGGGTGACGACATCGAAAGGAAAGACCTGTGCGGCTGGCAGCGCAATCAGGTCGAAACGCTCGAAGAGCGATAGCAGCATTCGATGCCAGGACGAGCGCCTCACCGTTGCGGCATGGATCTGCGGCGCGGAGAGGCGCAGCGCATGTTCCACCTCCCACACGGCCTCCGGCTTCAGCAGACTGCGTTTCAAGGGATCGTCGTAATGCGCCTTGAGCGCACAACCGCTGCTCGCCTGCCGAAGCGTTACAAAGGCCTGCCACAGCGCTTCGAAGTCGAATTCCGGCATCAGCGGCTCGGCCTCGAAGGATACATCCGCGAACCGGCCGAGTGCTGCCTCGCAAAGCTGTAGAACGCCTGCTTCAACCGGCAGATGGCCGCCGAGATCGCCGAGCCAGGCGATGCGCCCGCCGGCCGCCGGTGCTTCCAGCCCTTCGAGAAACGAGCCTGGCTTATCATGCGACAGCGGCGCGCGAGGATGATAGCCGGCCTGCACGTCGAGCAGCAACGCCATGTCGCGCACGTTACGCCCCATCGGCCCTTCGACGCCCATCTGCGCATGAAACACATCAAGGTCGGGGCCGGCCGGCACCAATCCCTGCGACGGGCGGAAGCCGTAGACATTGTTGTAGGCAGCGGGATTGCGCAGCGAGCCGCCAAAATCGCTGCCATCGGCAACGGGAACCATGTCGAGCGCCAGCGCGACGGCCGCGCCGCCGCTCGAGCCGCCGGCGGTCAGCGCCGGGTCGAACGCATTGAGCGTCTGTCCGAACACGGTGTTGTAGGTGTTGGAGCCAAGCCCGAATTCGGGAACGTTGGTCTTGCCGATGATGATGGCGCCGGCTTTGCGGACGCGCTCGACGAAGAAGTCGTCTTCCTCAGGCACGAAATCGGAGAAGATCGGCGAGCCGAAGGTGGTTCTCAGGCCTTTTGTCAGCGCAAGATCCTTGATCGCGATCGGCAGGCCGAACAGCGATCCGGTATCTCCTCCTCGCGCCAGATGGGCGTCAGCGCTGTCGGCCTCGCGCAGGATGTCGGCATGCTCACGCAATGAAACGATAGCATTGACCAGCGGGTTCACCGCCTCGATCCTGTCGAGGAATGCCGCGATCACTTCGCGCACCGAAAGCTGCCGGCGCCTGATCTTCTCGGCAAGCTCCACCGCAGACAGGCGGCAGATGTCGCCGGCGGGCGGCACCGCATGCTTCGTGGTCGGGCGCATGGCTCTCATCCCGCTTTAGCCTGCAGATTTCTGCAGGGCAGCATCGACGTCCCTGGCCAGCGGGATGGCCGGCTGTGCACCGGCTTTCAGGCAGGCCAGCGAACCGGCTGCGGCAGCGCGGGCAAGCGCCTGGTCGAGCGGCAGGCCGGCTGCCAGCCCGGCTGCAAAATAGCCGCAGAACGTGTCGCCGGCGCCGACCGTGTCGAGCGGGGTGATCTTCAGCGCCGGAACCATCAGGAGATCGTCGGGCGTTGCCGCCAGAACGCCGTCCGGGCCAAGCGTGACGACGATGGTGCGGCCGGTTCTCGCGGCATAGTCGCGCATCCGTGCCGGGCGGTCGCGGCCATTCAACGACAGCGCCTCGCCATAGAGGTCGAACTCGGTTTCGTTGGCGACGAGATAGTCGGCCTTGCCGAGGAAACCGGCCGCGTCACCATGGAAAGGTGCGGTGTTGAGCACTGTGATCGCGCCGGCCGTCCTTGCCGCGTCGAGTGCTGCCTCGACGGTCTGCAGCGGGATCTCCAGTTGCAGCAGCACGACGTCGCCGTTTTTCAGGAAAGCCTTGGAAAGGTCACCCGGCACGACCGAATCATTGGCGCCCGGCACAACGGCGATCACGTTCTCGCCGTCGGCGCCGACCATGATCAGCGCAGTACCGGTCGAGGCAAAGGTCTCGCCGACGCCGGACAGGTCGATCTTGCCGTCGCGCAGCAGCGCCAGACCGTCGTTGGCGAAGCTGTCCTTGCCGACTGCGCCGACCATGCGCACCTTGGCGCCGGCGCGGGCGGCGGCCAGCGCCTGGTTGGCGCCTTTGCCGCCGGGGGCAGTGGCGAAACCGGAGCCGCGCACAGTCTCGCCGGGACCGGGCAAGCGGTCGACACTGGCGATGAGGTCGAGATTGATGGAGCCGATGACGACGATCAAGAAGTGCCTCCCACTAGCGCATATCACTCTAATTGCGCGGGAAGCTACTCCGTAAGATCGCTGCTTGTCACCCTAGCGGTCCTTGCATCGCTCCTGTCGTTCCATTCGTTGGCTATTCAAGAAGAGACCTGTCCCGCCTCCCAGCCGAGGATGGCGCGTTTGCGCGTCAGGCCCCAATGGTAGCCGGTGAGCGCGCCGGACTTGCCGAGAGCCCGGTGGCACGGCACGACGAAGGACATCGGATTGGCACCGACCGCGGCACCGACAGCCCGGCTGGCGCTCGGTGCGCCGATGCGCGCGGCGATCGAGGAATAGGTGCAGGCCTGGCCCATCGGAATACGCAGCAACGCCTCCCAGACACGGACCTGGAAGTCTGTGCCGATCATGACAACGCGCAGCGGCTGGTCGGCGCGCCACAGCGTCGGATCGAAGATGCGCGCGGCATAGGGCGCCGTTGCAGCCATGTCCTCGACATAGGTAGCGTTCGGCCAGCGGCTGGACATGTCGGCAAAGGCCGCACGCTCGCCGCCGGGGTCGTTGAAGGCGAGGCCGGCGAGGCCGCGGTCCGTCACCATGATCAGCGCGATGCCGAAAGGTGAGATATGATAGCCGTAGCGGATGGTGAGCCCGGCGCCGCGGGTCTTGTAGTCGCCCGGCGACATCGCTTCGTGAGTGACGAACAGATCGTGCAGCCGGCCTGGGCCGGACATGCCGAGTTCGAACGAAGTTTCCAGCAGCGGCATGCCGGAATCCAGCAGTTTGCGCGCATGATCGAGGGTGACGGCCTGCAGAAAAGCTTTGGGCGACAGGCCGGCCCAGCGGGTGAACAGCTTCTGCAGCCCGGTCGGCGTCTCGCCGACCTCCTCGGCCAGCACTTCCAACGAAGGCTGGTCGCGATAGTCGAGGCTGATCTTTTCGATGGCACGACGGACGATTTCGTAGTCGCCGCCTTCAGGCGTGATGTCTTTCTGAAGGATTGCTGTCGTTTTGAGAGGCATTTGGGCGTTCATGGCAGTTTCTCCTTGAGTGCGAATATCGTCTTTCGCGGCGCCGATCACCACCCGAAACTTGCTTTCCCGCGGCGTGTACCCAGATAGAGCTGGCTTTGAATGGGGAGGACAATCATGGCCGGCGAGAAGGTGCATCTGACCAAGGAAAAAGAAACGCTGCTGATCACCGTCTACGGCAAGGCGCTGGAAAGCCGGCTTCCCAACTCGCTGCTGAAAGACCGTTTCGCGGACGAGGCGGTTCGCCGCATCGACTACGACTTCTCGCGGCTCAAGGTCGACAACAATCTCGGCGTCGGTCTGGCGATCCGGGCCAAGACGCTGGACGACTGGGTTTCGGCTTTTCTGGCGAACAACCCGAACGCCATTGTCCTGCATCTCGGCTGCGGGCTGGACACGCGAATATTCCGCATCGATCCGCCGCCCGGCGTGGACTGGTTCGACGTCGACTATGCCGAAGTCATCGAGCTCAGGCGCAAGCTCTATCCGATGCGCGAGCATTATCACCTGATCGGATCATCCGTCACCGAGCCTGGCTGGCTGGACGAAGTGCCCGGCGATCGCCCGGCGATGGTCGTGGCGGAGGGCCTGACACCCTACCTTGCCGCTGACGAGGGCCCAAGGCTGGTTTCGCGGCTTGTGTCGCATCTGGCCAGCGGCGAACTTGTCTGCGATGCCTACAGCGACATGGGTCTAAAGCTCGTGCGCCTCAACCCGTCGTTCCGCGCCACTGGAGCCGAACTCCACTGGGCGATCAACGATCCGCGCGACTTGGAACGGTCAGTGCCCGGCCTGCGGTTGGTCGAGGAAACCATGGCTTACAAACCCGAACATGCCGCCCGTGTGAGCTGGTTCGCCGGACTGGTCTTTCGCCTCTGGAGCCACATTCCGGCTCTTCGGAGGGTCGGCAGGCTATTGAGATTTCGGTTCTGATCGTCAGCGCGTCTTGGCGGTCGCCAGAGCGCGCGAAAATGCGGTGGCAAAACTCTCGCGGTCGTCGGGGTTGAGAAAGCCGCCGATCGAGACGGTTTTTCCTTGCGCCTCGACCGCCATTCTGGTGATGCCGATCTCGGCGTGGCGGGCGATCGAAAAGCGTGCCCAGAATGGATTGAAGCGGTGTGCTTCCGATTTGCCTGACGGGGCAGTCTTGCGGATGTCGAGGCTGGTGCGCGACACCGATACCTCCTCGCGAGCCCGGGCCGCACGATAATTGGCGCGGAAGGCGATGTAGACGGCGATCACGTCGAGGCCGAAGAAGCCGAACACCGGCCAGGCGCCGCGCGACAGAAAAAACGCTCCGCTCACCAGCCACCCGAACAGCAGTGCGCCCATCAGAATGGCAAAGCCGGTTTTGCCCAGCGACCGGTGCGGTGTCAGCAGCGCCTGGAAGAATGGCTCGTCGGCCTGAAATGAGGCGTTTGTGTCGCTCATTGCAGAATATTATAGGAAGGCAATGACAAGCCCCAAGCCCAAAAACTCTTCGGCGCTAAAAAAAGACCTGTTGCCCGGCCGCCGCGACGGCTCGAACGCCAAGCCGCGTCCGCGGCCGGCGAGGTCGCGGGCGCTTTACAGCCCGGCCGAGGTGCATGAGATTTTCCGGCGCTTTTCCGTTCAGCGGCCGGAGCCGAAAGGCGAGCTCGAACATATCAACGCCTTCACGCTGTTGGTGGCGGTGGTGCTTTCAGCGCAGGCGACGGATGCCGGCGTCAACAAGGCGACGCGGGCGCTGTTCAAAATTGCCGACACGCCGCAAAAGATGCTGGCGCTGGGCGAGGCCAAGCTCGGCGACCATATCCGCACCATCGGGCTGTGGCGCAACAAGGCCAAGAACGTCATCGCGCTGTCGGAGGGGCTGATCCGTGACCATGGCGGCGAGGTGCCTGAGGATCGCGATCAACTGGTCGAGCTGCCGGGTGTCGGCCGCAAGACCGCCAATGTCGTGCTGAACGTGGCCTTCGGGCAGCATACGATGGCGGTCGACACGCACATCTTTCGCATCGGAAACAGGCTCGGGCTGGCGCCGGGCAAGACGCCGGAACAGGTGGAGCAAGGGTTCCTGAAGATCATTCCGGACGAATATATGCGGCATGCCCATCATTGGCTGATCCTGCACGGCCGCTATGTCTGCAAGGCGCGCAAGCCGGATTGCCCGGCCTGCGTCATCGCCGATATCTGCAAGGCCAAGGAAAAGACCACCAGCGTGCCTGCACCGCTGGTCGAGATCGCGCCGCTCGGGTCAGTAGAAGCGGCTGCTGAATCGGTGCCAGCTAAGTGACTCTGAAGTTCCTCCCATGTGGCGCCGTCCACGTTCAGGAGCTCTCCTCGACAAACACCTCCTCGCGCTTCTTCCTGACCGCGGGGAGAAACACGATGACGAGCACGGCAAGCGCGATGACGAGCAGGCTGGCGCTGATCGGCCGCGTCACGAAGGTGCTCGGGTCGCCGCGCGAGAGAATCATGGCGCGGCGCAGGTTTTCCTCGAGCAGCGGGCCGAGCACGAAGCCGAGCAGCAGCGGCGCGGGTTCGCAGCGCAGCTTGGTCAGGAGGTAGCCGAGGAAGCCGAAGAAGGCGACGGCGTAGAGGTCGTAGACGTTGGTGTTAACGCTGTAAACGCCGATCGAGCAGAACGCCATGATGATCGGGAAGAGCACGTAATAGGGGATCGTCAGGAGTTTCACCCAAAGCCCGACCAGCGGCAGGTTCAAGATGATCAGCATCAGGTTGCCGATCCACATCGAGGCGATAATACCCCAAAACAGCGCCGGCTGTTCGATCGCGACATTGGGGCCGGGCACGATGCCCTGGATGATCATCGCGCCGATCATCAGCGCCATGACCGGGTTGGCCGGAATGCCGAGCGTCAGCATCGGGATGAAGGAGGTCTGCGCGCCGGCATTGTTGGCCGATTCCGGTCCGGCGACGCCTTCGATGGCGCCCTTGCCGAATTCTCCGGGGTTCTTCGATACGCGCTTTTCGACCGTGTAAGAGGCAAAGGCGGCAAGGATCGCGCCGCCTCCCGGCAGAATGCCGAGCGCCGAACCGATGATCGTTCCGCGCACGATGGGAGCCGCCATGCGCCGAAAATCGTCGCGGGTCGGCATAAGGCCTGAGATCTTTCGGATCAGCACGGAACGCTCATGCTCGTTTTCGAGGTTGCGCAGTATCTCGGCGACGCCGAAGACGCCGACCGCCACTGCGACGAAATTCAGCCCGTCGGCATATTCGCGGATGCCGAGCGTGAAGCGGGGCGTACCGGTGTAAATATCCGTGCCGACAAGTCCCAGCAGCAGGCCGAGCACGACCATGGCCAGCGCCTTGACGATCGAGCCGTGGGCGAGCGCGACGGACGAGACCAGGCCGACGATCATCAGCGAAAAATATTCGGCCGCGCCGAATCTCAGCGCTATCGCCGTCAGCGGTGGGGCAAAGATGGCGACGAGGAAGGTCGACACCGTGCCGGCAAAGAACGAGCCTATCGCCGCGGTCGCCAGAGCTGCTCCGGCGCGGCCGTTCCTGGCCATCTGGTAGCCGTCGATCGCGGTGACGGCCGACGAGGATTCGCCGGGCATGTTGATGAGAATGGCGGTGGTCGAGCCGCCATACTGCGCGCCGTAATAGATGCCGGCGAGCATGATGAGAGAGGAAACCGGGTCGCCGATCTGGAAGGTGATCGGCAACAGCATGGCGATGGTAGCGGTGGCGCCGATGCCGGGCAGGACGCCAATCAGCGTGCCGAGAAGGACGCCGATCAGGCAGAAACCGAGGTTTGCCAAAGATGTGGCTGTCGAAAAGCCGAGTGCGAGGTTGTTGAGGAGTTCCATTTCATCTCCTCACAACGATAGTGGCAGCCATGGGCCGAAACGCCGGAACGGCAGGCCGAGTGCGTAGCTGAAGACGACGAATGCGAACAGCGTCAGGCCGGCTGACAGGACGAATGCGGTCAGCGGCTTCATACGGCCGCTGCCGAACGATGCGATCAGCGCCGTCAGGAAGATCGACGGGATGAAGCCGAGGCCGCGCACCGTCAGGCCGAAGAAGATCGGAGCAGGCAGGATGAACAACATGCCGCGCCACGCAATGTAACCGATCGGCTCGCTCTCGAAACGCACCGCTTGGACGAGGATGGCAGCGCCAAGAAGGATCAGCACGATCGCCAGCACCAGCGGGAAATAGCCCGGCCCCATGCGAAAGGCGGTGCCGATTTCGAGGCCCAGCGACTGCAGCGCGAAAAAGGCGCCAATAAAGATCAACAGCGCGGCGCATATGCCGTTGGTTCTGTCGATTGCGAAAGGTTTCATGGCGTCCTCCCGGCATGCCTCACGGGCGTGCCGATGCCGATGTAAAAACGGGGCGCTGGCGGCGCCCCGTTAAAATCTTTAGTCGGCGTACTGGCCGGCCGCTTCGATGATCGGCTTCCAGCGCATGATCTCACTTTCCAGCTTGGCCTTGAGCGCGCCGGGCGTGGCATCGGCCTCGGGCGACGGCTTGGTGCCGAGTTCGGCAAATCGGGCGACGACGTTCTGGTCCTTCAGCGCCACCTGCAGAGATTTCGACAGGCGTTCGGTGATCTCGGCCGGCGTGCCCTTGGGCGCATAGATGCCGTGCCAGATGCCGACCTGCACCTGGGGAAGGCCGGCTTCTATCGTCGTCGGCACGTCCGGCAGCACGTCTAGGCGTTGCGGCGAGGTTACGGCATAGGCATTGATCGTGCCGCCCTGGATCTGCTTGGTGGTATTGGTCGTCTGGTCGCACATGATATCGACCTGGCCGCCGAGAAGATCGGTCATGGCCGGGCCGGTGCCCTTGTAAGGCACGGTGACCAGCGGCGTGCCGATGGCGCTCATGAACAGCATGCCGCACAGATGCGAGGCCGCGCCGATCCCGGCATTGGCGACGGTGACGGTGTCCTTGTTGGCCTTGGCGTAGTCGACCAGTCCCTTCAGATCGGTCGGCTCGAGGTCCTTGCGGGCGACAATGGTCATCGGCACCTCGGTGACGAGGCCGACATATTCGAACGCGTTCAGCGTGTCGTAGGCGAGATTCCTATATAGCGTCGCACTGGTCGCCATGCCGATGTGATGGAGGAGCAGCGTGTAGCCGTCAGGCTCGGCATTCGCGACGCGGCCGGCGCCCAGTGTGCCGCCGGCGCCGCCGACATTCTCGACGATAACCTGCTGGCCGAGGTCCTTCGACATGGCTTCCGCGACAAGACGCGTGACGGTGTCGCTCGGGCCGCCGGCCGAAAACGGCACGACAATGGTGATGGTGCGTTCGGGGTAGGTCTGCGCGCCAGCGGCCGACGGATAAAGCATGGCGGCCGCAGCGACAGCCAGCGCGGCGATGAATTTTCGCATCGTGTTTCCTCCCAGGATATGATTGCCAACCGCTGCGCGGGTTCCTCTAAAACCGACTGTAGATGGAGCAATAACTAGCGCAACCCGACAAATGGCAATCGGGCTCAAACGGCAAACTGCACGTTTGTCCGCGCAAATGAGTGGGAAGGTTGGGCCATGCGATGCCCTTCCTCCAACCTATTCTAGTAGCCGTAGCCGCGCGCCATCGCCGCCGCGAACACCGGGATCAATAGGAAGATCAAGGCCTCGGTGCGGACATAGGTGCGAACGGACGCTAGCTCCGCCCCAGGCACCTGGAAGCCCGGATTGGCGACTACCTGCCTATTCCAGGACAGGAAACGGATGGTCGGGACAATCGACAACAGGCCGACAATGGCGAAAGCGGCCATCTTTGCCCAGAACATCCAATTGTAGACGTAGAATTCCCAGCCCTTGAGACCATAGATGACGCGGCCGATGCCGACGATGATGATCAGCATGGCAATGATGCCGTAGTGGCGGTCGATGCCGACAAGCCGCTTCAGCGTCGCGGCGGACAAGTCGCTGCGGATCAGGACGAATTCGGCGCCGATGATGCCTGCTAGCGAAAACACCAGCAGATGATGGAAGATGGCAAGCACAAGGTCGGTGGTGTCCATGCTGTTTTCCCTCTGTCGGACGGCAGCGCCGAAACCGAACGCGCTTGAACCAGATACTGGTGAAAAACTAACACCGCTTGGCAGGATTCACATCAGCTGGAAGATGATCTACACAGCCTTGGCTCTTGTTTTGCGCAACGGATTTGGATTTCCCGTGCATGTCGCTGTCCCCACTTTTGGAAGACCTGCATTAGGCACCGGCAACACAACCGAGACATGACCATGGCCAGTCCGCAGACAATTGTCGCTCCAGTGATTGAGACCTCGCGCACGGTCCTGCGGCCGCACCGGCTTGACGATTTCGACGCCTATGTCGCCATGTGGGCCGATCCCGTCGTCACTCGTTTTATCGGCGGCAAGCCGCGCACGCGGGAGGAAAGCTGGATGCGTTTCCTGCGCCATGCCGGCCTGTGGTCGCTTCTGGGCTACGGCTTCTGGGCGGTCGAGGAAAAGGCGACCGGCCGCTTCATCGGCGAGGCCGGCTTTCACGATCTGAAACGCGACATGACGCCGTCGATCGAGGGCATTCCTGAGGCCGGATGGGCTCTGGTTGCGGGTGTGCATGGCCAGGGGTTGGCCAGCGAAGTCGTCGCACGGGTGCTTGCCTGGGGCGACGAGACGTTCGGCGCCGCGAAAACCGTCTGCATCATCGATCCGGAAAACACCGGCTCGCTGAACGTCGCGGCAAAATGCGGTTATGGCGAAGTGCTGCGAACCGTCTACCAGGGCAAGCCGACGATCCTGCTCGAGCGGCAACCCTGACGGATGCTGTTTGGCACTGCCTGCCACGTCGTCGTCACGGCGGCGAGTTCGCCAGCCTGAAAATCGCACAGGCCAATTGTGCCGCATGCAGCGTGTTCTGTCTTTGACAGGAGGACGCAAACTCTGCATGAATTTTATCGAGCGGGTCTGAAGTCAGGCCACGTTTCTGGCAGGCACCGGAGGAGGTGTCGCGATTTGGAGGAATCCCATGCTGAACAGACGCCGATTCTTGATGAGCACCGCGGCAGCAGGTGCTGCCGGACTCGCGGTATCGCATTTTGTCCCCGCCTTCGCGCAGGACGCGCCCCAGCTGCAGATTTTCGTGCCGGCGGCGCCGGGCGGCGGCTGGGACCAGACGGCGCGTGCCATGGACCAGGTGCTGCGCAGCGAAAAACTGATTTCCGGCTCGCAGATCACCAATGTCGGCGGCGCCGGCGGTACTGTCGGCCTGCCGCAATTCGTCAACCAGTGGAAGGGCAAGGGCAATGCGCTGATGGTGGCCGGCATGGTCATGGTCGGCGCCATTATCGCCAACAAGGCGGCTAACAACCTTACCGAGGTCACGCCGATCGCCCGCCTCACCGGCGAGTTCGAGGCGCTTGTCGTGCCGGCCGCCTCGCCGTTCAAGACGGCCGCGGACTTCGTCGCTGCTCTCAAGGCTGACCCGACGCAGGTTCCGGTCGCTGGCGGTTCGGCCGGCGGCTCGGACCACATCTTGTTCGGCCTCATCGCCAAGACCGTCGGTGTTCCGGCCACCAATCTCTCCTATGTGCCGTTTGCCGGCGGCGGCGAGGCGCTGTCGGCGCTGCTCGGCAACCAGGTCGCGGCCGGCATCTCCGGCTATGGCGAGTTTGCCGAACAGGTCAAGGCGGGTGCGCTGCGGCTGCTGGCGATCTCCGCCGACAAACGCCAGGAGGGGATCGATGCCCCGACGATGAAGGAAGCCGGCATCGACGTCGAGCTGTTCAACTGGCGCGGCGTCTTCGCACCGCCCGGCGTCTCGGACGACGACAAGGCAGCAATGATCAAGCTGATCGAGATCATGGCCAAGAGCGACGCCTGGGCCACCGAATGCAAGAACCGCAACTGGACGCAGATCCTGCTCACCGGTGACGACTATGCGAAATTCGTCGCCGAAGACACGGCCCGCATCGGGACGATCCTCAAGGACCTCGGCCTGGCGTGATGCTCTTGGCAAGGGGCGGCCTGCGCCGGCCCTTGCCGACTTTCGCCAGCCGCATAGACATACGCGGCGCCGGAGGTGAAACTACGCCGAGATCGGCCGAGTGAGACCGGTCCAAGGAGAACCGGCCCCAAGGGACCGACATTGGGAGGACGATCATGAGCACCAGCGACCAGCAGGCGCCGCCGCGCCTTGCAGTGCCCGAACTGCTGATCGGCGTCGGGCTCCTCGCCTGTGCGGGTGCGGTTGCCTGGCAGACGCTGGCAATCCCGGTGTCGCCGCTCTATTCCAAGGTCGGCCCGACCGTCTTTCCCTACATCACCATGGCCGGGATGATGATCCTGTCGCTGCTGCTCATCATTGCCGCCTTGCGGGGCGGATGGCAGCCGGAGGACGAAAAGGAGACGCCGACCGACTGGAAGGCGATGGGCATCGTCGCCCTCGGACTGATCGCCAACCTCGTGCTGATCCAGCCGCTCGGCTTTACCGCCGCATCTATCATCATGTTCGTTCTCATCTGCCACGGTTTCGGCAGCCGGCGTCCGCTGCGTGACGTGCTGCTCGGTCTGATCCTGGCGCTGGCCGCCTATTTCGGCTTTGCCAGGGCACTCGGCGTCAATATCGGCGCCGGCTTCATCGAAAACCAGCTGAACGCGATCGTCGATTCGGTCGTTGCCATGCTGAGGGGCTGACGCCATGGAAACGCTCGGCCATCTCGCGCACGGATTTTCGGTCGCCTTCTCGCCGATCAATCTCATATGGTGCCTGGTCGGCACCACGCTGGGGACTGCGATCGGCGTGCTGCCCGGCCTCGGACCGGCACTGACCATCGCGCTGCTGTTGCCGATAACCTATCAGGTGGCGCCGGAGGCGTCGTTCATCCTGTTTGCCGGCATCTATTACGGCGCCATGTATGGCGGCTCGACGACATCGATCCTGCTCAACACGCCTGGCGAAAGCGCCACTATCGTCACCGCGCTGGAAGGCAACCGAATGGCCCGCTCCGGCCGCGGCGGTGCGGCCTTGGCAACCTCGGCGATCGGCTCCTTCGTCGCTGGCACGCTGGGCACTATCGGCGTTGCCTTCCTGGCGCCGATCGTCGTCAAATTCGCGCTGGCTTTCGGTCCGGCCGAATATTTCTCGCTGATGGTGCTGGCCTTCATCACGGTTTCGGCGGTGCTCGGCTCGTCGTCGGTGCGCGGCCTGACCAGCCTGTTCGTCGGCTTCGTCGTCGGCATGATAGGCGTCGATCTGCAGACGGGGCAGCCGCGCTTCACCTTCGGCATGAGCGAGTTGTTGGACGGCGTCGACGTCATCGTCGTCGCGGTTGGCCTGTTCGCCGTTGGCGAGACGCTTTACATGGCCTCGCGCCGCTACGCCGGCAAGGACGACATCGTGCCGTTGAAAGGGTCGCTCTACATGACCGCGGCCGAATGGTCGCGCTCGTGGAGGCCATGGCTGCGCGGCGCCCTGATCGGCTTCCCGATCGGCGCCATGCCGGCCGGCGGCGCCGAAATCCCGACCTTCCTCTCCTATGCCATCGAGAAGAAACTCTCCAGACACAAGGAGGAGTTCGGCACGGTCGGCGCCATCGAGGGCGTTGCCGGGCCGGAAGCGGCCAACAATGCATCCGCGGCCGGCGTGCTGGTGCCGATGCTGACGCTCGGGCTGCCGACCTCGGCGACGGCCGCGATCATGCTGTCGGCATTTCAGAGCTACGGCATCAATCCGGGGCCGCTGCTTTTGACGACGCAGGCCGACCTGGTGTGGGGGCTGATCGCCAGCCTGTTCATCGCCAATGTCATCCTCGTCGTCCTCAACCTGCCGCTGATCGGGCTCTGGGTGCGATTGCTGAAGATCCCGGCGCCGCAGCTCTATGCCGGCATTCTGGTGTTCGCCACGGTCGGCACCTACGGCATCTCACAATCGCCGATCGACCTCGTCATCCTCTATCTGCTCGGTGCCGCCGGTTTCCTGATGCGGCGTTTCGATTTCCCGACCGCGCCGGTCATCATCGGCATGATTCTCGGGCCGCTTGCCGAAACGCAGTTCCGCCGCGCGATGACCATCTCGAACGGCGATTGGACAGTGTTCTACAAGCATCCGCTGTCGCTGACGCTGCTGACGCTGGCCTTCATCGGGCTGGTCGGACCGCATATCTGGGCCTACATCGAGCACAGGCGCATGCGCGGACCGGAACACGTGCCGGGCGATGCCTGAGCTGTTCGTGACGTCATGACAGACCTGCTTTCCGGCATCCGCATCCTTGACCTGACCAATGTGCTGGCCGGCCCCTATTGCGCCTACCAGCTGGCGTTGCTCGGCGCCGACGTCATCAAGGTCGAAACGCCTCAAGGCGGCGACCTGGCGCGCCAGCTCGGTGCCTCTCCGGAGCTCAACCGGGCGGGCATGGGCGCTTCGTTCCTGGCGCAGAATGCCGGCAAACGCTCGGTGGCGCTCGATCTCAAGCAGGAGGCCGACCGCGAACGCTTCCTCGATCTGGTCGCTTCGGCCGACGCGCTGGTCGAGAATTTCCGGCCCGGCGTAATGGACCGGCTGGGGCTTGGCCATGCCAGGCTGAAAGAGGTCCGGCCAAGCCTTGTCTATTGTGCGATATCGGGCTTCGGCCAGACCGGGCCGATGCGCGACAATCCAGCCTACGACCAGATCATCCAGGGTCTTTCCGGCATTATGAGCATCACCGGTACACCGGAAACGGCGCCGCTGCGTGTCGGCTATCCCGTCGCCGATACGCTTGGCGGGCTGGCCGGGGCGTTCGCGATTACCGCCGCATTGGTCAAGCAGAAGACGACAGGCGAGGGCGCGTTCCTCGACGTTTCGATGCTCGAATGCACGCTTTCTGCGCTCGGCTGGCCGGTGTCGAACTATCTGACAGCGGACGTCGAGCCGCAGCCGATGGGCAATGAAAACATGACGGCCGCACCGTCTGGCGCGCTTCGCACCGGCGACGGCTTGCTCAACATCGCCGCCAACAAGCAGGAGCAGTTCGTCACACTGTGCCGGTTGATCGGCCGGCCGGAGCTGGCGTCGGATGTCCGCTTTGCCGAGCGCGAAACGCGCAAGCAGAACCGCATCGCATTGAAGGCGCTGATCGAGGACGCCTTGGCGAGCGGCTCTGCCGCCGCCTGGGAGGAGACGTTCAATCGCGCCGGCGTGCCGGCAGGCCGGGTGCTGACGATCCCGCAGGTACTGCAGGAGCGACAGGTGATCGAGCGCGGCATGACGGCGCGCTTCCAGGCTGTGCCCGGGATGGACAGACCGCTCACCGTGGTGCGCGGCGGCTTCATGGTCGATGGCGAGGCACCTTTGCCGAGCAGGCCGCCGCCGGGGCTGGGCGAGCATATGGACGAGGTCTTTGCCGGCCTGCCGCCACGCGCCAAGAAAAGAGCGAAGGCATGAGCGGCACGGAAAAGAAGGCATGAGCGACACGGAAAACAAGACTGGCCGCGCGCGCGGCGAGGAATGGTGGCAGACCGGCATCATCGAGATGCGGCCCGGTGTCATCCGGCTGCGCGGCTATGAGATCCAGAATCTGATCGGCCGAGTCAGCTTTCCCGCAATGATCTGGCTGATGCTGCGCGGCGAACTGCCAAGCGAGGAGCAGGCGGCGCTGCTTGGCATCGCGCTGGGTGCCGCCGTCGACCATGGGCCGCAGGCGCCGTCGATCGCCATCGCCCGCATGGCGATCACCTGCGGCGTCGGCATCAACAGCGCCATGGCGTCGGCCGTCAACGTGCTTGGCGACGTACATGGCGGCGCCGGCGAACAGGCACTTTCCGTCTACGGAGACATCGCCGCCGAACTGGACGCCGGCGTGCCGCTTGCCGAGGCCGTGTCGGCGCGGCTTGATCGTTTCCTTGTTGGTGAAAACGGCTATGTGCCGGGACTCGGCCATCGCTTCCACCCGGTCGACCCGCGGGCGCCGCGCCTCATCGAACTGACCCGTGACTTTGCTGCGCGCGGCGTCGTCAGCGGGCGCTTCGCCGACATCGCCGAGATGGTCGAGGCCGAGGTTGCGCGGCGCAAGGGCAAAAAAATCCCGCTCAATATCGACGGCGCTACAGCCGTCATCTACGGCGAGCTCGGCTTCCCGCCGCCGCTGACGCGCGGCCTTTTCGTGCTGTCGCGCTCGGTCGGCATCCTGGCCCATGCATGGGAACAGTCGCAGGAAAGCGACCGCAACAAGGGGCCACTGCCGCGCGAATGGCTGTGGGCCTATACCGGCACACCGGTGCGGCCTCTGCCCGAGGATGACGATGGCAGTCAGTGAGGCATCGGTTCAAGAGACGGCGGCGGGCGCTGGGACCAATTCCATCCCGACACAGCCGGGGTAGGCCGCCATCTTTTATTGAGCGTGATCTTTTCCGAACGCCGGATTCTGCTTTTTAGCATTGTGCTCCAGCTCGGGAATCCTGATGTTCCTCACCAGCGTCGAAAGATCCGGCTCGTCGATCAGCAATGCCGCGTCGGTCGGCGCCAGCCATGCCCGCTGCCGTCTCTCGGCTTCCTGCCAATTGGCAAGTTCCTCGGTTACTTCCAGCAAATAGACGACGACATCGACGCGAACGAAGCGGTTCGCCAGCCGCTTCCAGTAGTGATAGGTACCGGCCGGCTGTTTCAGTGTCTTGCCGAGAACACCGGCTTCTTCCTGTGCTTCGATGGTGGCTGCCTTGCGGCCGCTCTTGCCCTTCATCGGCCAGCCCTTCGGCACGATGAAGCGCCTCGTCGTTCGCGATGTGACCAGCATCACCTCGACATCGCCATGCCCGTTCAGCCGAAAGGGAATCGCCGCGACCTGGCGAATCCGGTCGCCCTTCCTTGCCTTGCGTACGACCTTCTTTCTGCTGGCTGCCATTCAAAAATCCAGTCGAAGCGGCCCGAAGCAAGAAGGGCAGCAATTGCTAAGTCCAAACCACCCTTTCGATGTCCTCTCAGGTGCGGCGGCATCCAAGCATAATAAGTCGGCTAAATAACTGAAACGTTAGCGGCAGGTGCTGACAAAGCCGCCGCTCCCCGACGGCAGCAACTGGCAAGTTGGCCTCATCTGGGGCACCTCCTGCCGTTGCGGTATTGGGATTTGGCGATCCTGGGCACGGTACTGCTGTTGTTCCTGCTGATATTGCTGCCGCCGCAACCTGTTCTCCAACATCTGCAACTGGTTTTGCTGAATTAACACGTTGCGGTCGGCGGGGCTGACGACCTGTGCCGATGAAGCAGGATTTACGCCCCACAGCATCGCTGCAGTCAGCATTGCCGACCCAAAAAACTGCAATAGGAGAAGCCGTGGCATCCGTTCATTCCCGCACAAAACCGTTCGTCCTTAATATAGGGCTTTTGTCCGACGACGCCATGGCCGCCGCTGATTTGAAGCGGATTGGAAGAGGCATTTCGGCTTCGGACGCTCGTCGCGTCAATCGACTTCGCGCAGCCGGTATCCGACGCCGGTCTCGGTGGTGATATAGCGGGGCTGGTCGGGCGTTTTTTCGATCTTTTGCCTGATCTGCCGGACGTAGACTCTGAGATATTGAACGTCGGTGGAATCGCCCCAGACCTGCTTCAGCAGGAACTGGTGGGTGAGAACCTTGCCGGCGTGCTGCACCAAGGTGCGAAGAATGTCGTATTCCTTCGGCGAGAGCTTTATCTCCCTGTCCTCGACCTTGACGATGCGCTTCACCAGATCGACGGAGAGGTCGCCGGTTTGGAACACCGGTCTCTCACCCTGCTTCTGGAACTTGTGGCGAAGCGCTACGCGGATGCGTGCGACAAGCTCGTTCATACCGAACGGCTTGGTGACATAATCGTCGGCGCCGAGTTCGAGGGCCGAGACGATTCCGGCCTCGTCGGTGCGGCTGGAGAGGATGACCACGGGAATATCGAGGCCGTCGTCGCGCCATTTGCGCAGCAAATCATGACCGCTCATGCCGGGCAGGCCGAGATCGAGCAGGATCAGGTCCGGTTTTTCCGCCTCCATGAGTTCGATCGCCACGTTGGCGTTCGGCGCCTCGCTGATCGCATAGCCCTGGCTGCCGAGCCCGACGCGAAGCAGTTTTCGGATCGGCGGTTCGTCGTCGACCACCAATATCCTGACGTCCAGGCTCGTCATGCCAGATCGTCCATATTCTGACGGCCTGCATCGGGTTCGCCGAGGTTGGGCAACTCTGCCGGCACCACCTGCATCCTGATGGTGAAAACCGCACCAGAGCGGTCGGTCCTGTTTGCAGCCGATATAGTCCCGCCCATCGCCTCGATGAAGCCGCGGCAGATCGACAATCCGAGCCCGGTGCCGGCACGCACCTGGTCGCCCTTGCGCACACGGTAGAATGTATCGAAAACGCGCTCCAGATCGGCTGGCGGAATGCCTGGTCCCTCATCCATGATCTGCAGGATGACGAAGCCATGGTCGGCCCAGGCTTGCAGGCGGATCGTCGAACCTGGCGGCGCGTATTTTGCAGCGTTGTCGAGGAGGTTGAACAGCACCTGTTCGAACAGAACGGGGTCGAGCCGCAACATCGGCAGATCCGATGGAATATCGATGTCGGTCTTGTGCTCGCCGACGATTTTGCGGGCCCGATGCAGGGCTGAGCCGACGATGTCGCCGACATAGTGGAACGCATAATTCGGCTGCATCGTGCCGGATTCTATCTTGGTCATGTCGAGCAGATTGGCGATGAAGCGGTTCAGCCTTTCCGATTCATCAAGCACGGTCGACAGCAGTTCCGCCCGGTCCTGCTCGGGAAGTGCGGCCTCGAATTCCCTGAGTGTTCCGGCCGCGCCCATGATGGCGGCAAGCGGCGTCTTCAAATCATGGGAAATGGAGGTGAGCAAGGCCGAGCGCAGGCGGTCTGCCTCGGCCGCAAGCTTGGCCCGGTCAACATCGGCGACGAGCTGGATACGCTCGATGGCGACCGCCGCCTGGTCGGCGAGCGCATCGAGCAGACGCTGTTGCTCGGGTGTTAGCAGCGGACCTTGCTTGTCGTTGTCGAGGCCGACAACGCCCACCGCCGTGCGTCCGGTCCGCAGGGGCAGATAGAGGCGTTTTGCTCCGGGCAGAGTGTCGGCGCCGCGCCCGGCGGCGCGGTTATGCTCCCACGCCCAGCGGGCTGCTGCGATGTCGGCCTCGGCCAGCGTGTCGTCGGGTGGGTAGCCGGCTTTGACCGCGATTGTGCCGTCCTCGGGCAAAAGCAGCACCACGCGCAGCTTCAGCATCAAGGCGATCTGGAAGGCAGTGGCCCATAGCACGTCGTCCAGGGTACCGGCGCCGGCGAGCTTCTTTGAAAACTGATAGATGTCTTCCGTGGCGCGCGCCCTTGAGCTGGCGGCGATCGCCTGACGCTGCACCCGCGCCGTCAGATTGCTGGCGATAACGGCGACAACAAGGAAGACGGCAAGCGCAACGATGCTCTCCGGATCCCTGATCGTCAGTGTGTAGCGCGGCTCTAGGAAAAAGTAGTTGAATGCAAGGGCGCTGACGACACAGGCGTACAACGCTGGCCAAAGCCCGCCCGTTACAGCCGATGTGAGCACCGCCAGCAGAAAGACAATGGCCAGATTGCGAACGTCGAGAAACTGGTCGAGAACAGTGCTAAAGGCGAGGGAGCCCATGACATAGGCTGTGGCTAGCAGGTAGGGCCTAACCTGAAACTGCTTCTGCTCGGTTGCCGCGCTGACATTTTTCGAGGGTGCGTCGGTGCCCTGGTCGGTTCCCGAAATTACATGGACGCTGATGTTGCCGGCGTCGCGGATGAGCTCATAGGTGAGCGAGCCTTCGATCAATTCGCGCCAGCGCGATCGGGTCGGCCTGCCGATCACGATATGGGTGAAGTTGTTCGCCGTCGCATGGCGAACGATGTCTTGCGCGACATTCTGACCCGGAATGGTCGTCACCTCGGCACCGAGCTGCTCGGCAAGGCGCAGCTGCGTCGCCAGCCGATCCTTGTCCTCCTCGGACATGGCGGCTGAGCGAGGGGTGTCCACATGAAGCGCCGTCCAGGGGGCGCGAAGCCGGTCGGCCAGCCTGCGTGCATAGCGGATGCGAGCCGCTCCGCCCGGACGTGCGTCGACGCAGACCAGAACCCTTTCTCCGGCCGCCCACGGTCCCGGGATCGCGTGGGCCTGCATATGGTTGAGCAACTGCTCGTCGACACGCTGGGCGGTGCGGCGGAGTGCCAACTCCCTGAGGGCCGTCAGATTGCCCGGCGAGAAGTAGTTCTCGATGGCGCGCTGGGCGGTGTTGGGGAAGTAGACCTTGCCTTCCTCCAGCCGCTTGATCAGGTCGTCGGGGGTGAGGTCGATGATCTCGATGTCGTCGGCTTGGTCGATGATCGAGTCTGGAACCGTCTCGCGCACCCTGACGCGCGTGATCTGCGCCACGACGTCGTTCAGACTTTCGACGTGCTGGATGTTCAGTGTCGTGTAGACATCGATGCCGTGCGTCAGGATTTCCTGGACGTCGAGATAGCGCTTGGGGTGACGGCTGCCGGCGACGTTGGTGTGGGCGAGTTCGTCGACCAGAACCAGCGCCGGGTGCCGGGCGAGGATGGCGTCGAGATCCATCTCCTCGAGGATCCGCCCCTTATAATCGATCTCAAGGCGAGGAATGACCTCGTAGCCTTCGACCAGCGTCTGGGTTTCCTTGCGGCCGTGCGTCTCGACGATGCCGATCACCACGTCGACCCCGTCGGCCAGCCTGGCGCGGCCCGACATGAGCATCTCGTAGGTCTTGCCGACACCGGGGGCGGCGCCGAGAAATATCCTCAGGCGACCGCGCTCCTCCCGCTCGGCATGCGCGAGCAGCGCGTCGGGAGACGGCCTGGTTTCGGCGGTGCGGCTGTCGTCTGGCATAAGGGTCAATCATGAACGGCGCCGGCTTCGGTGTCGATCCCGGCGCCACCCTTCATTGTTTCATCGCATCGTCCAGCGCAAGGTTGAGGGCCAGCACATTGACGACCGGCTCGCCGATGAAGCCCAACTCGCGATCCTCGACTTGGCTGTCGACAAGCGATTTGATCCTGGATTCATCGACGCCCCTCGCCTTGGCCACCCTGGCAACCTGAAAATAGGCCGCATCGGGGCTGATATGCGGATCGAGCCCGCTGCCGGACGTGGTGACCAGATCCATCGGCACCGGCTGGTTCGGGTTTTCTGCTCTCAATTTTTCGGCGTCGCTCTTGATACGGTCGATGAGCTTCGGGTTGGTCGGGCCGAGATTCGAGCCGCCCGAGGCGGCGGCATTGTAGCCGTCGCCGGCAGCCGACGGACGGCCATGGAAATAGCGGTCGCTGGTGAAGGCCTGGCCGATCAGCTTGGAACCGACGAGCTTGCCGTCCTTCTCGATCAGGCTGCCATCGGCCTGGCGCGGAAACAGCGCCTGGGCAATGCCGGTCATCCCGAGCGGATAGATGAGCCCGGTCAGCACCGTGAAGAAGACGATCATGACGATCGCGGGCCTGATTTGATTGAGCATCGACGTGTTCCTCATGCGAGACCGAGAGCAGTGATGGCCATGTCGATCACCTTGATGCCGACGAAGGGGACGACGACGCCGCCGAGGCCATAGACAATGAGATTGCGGCTGAGCAGCGCACCGGCGCCGACCGCGCGGTATTTGACGCCCCTCAGCGACAGCGGGATCAGCGCGATGATGATCAGCGCGTTGAAGATGATGGCCGAGAGGATAGCGCTCTGCGGCGTCGCCAGATGCATGACGTTGAGCGCTTGCAGTGGCCCTGCAGTCTGGCCCGGGGCGATGTAGAAGACGGCGAATATTGCCGGGATAATGGCAAAATACTTGGCCACGTCGTTGGCGATGGAGAAGGTGGTCAGCGACCCACGCGTCATCAGCAGCGCCTTGCCGATTTCGACGATCTCGATCAGCTTGGTCGGATCGCTGTCGAGATCGACCATATTGCCGGCCTCGCGCGCCGCGACCGTGCCGGTGTTCATGGCAACGCCGACATCGGCCTGCGCAAGGGCCGGCGCATCGTTTGTGCCATCGCCGCACATCGCAACCAGCTTACCTTTGGCCTGCTCGTCGCGGATCAGCTTCAACTTGTCCTCGGGCGTCGCCTGGGCAAGGAAGTCGTCGACGCCGGCTTCCGCCGCGATCGCCGCCGCGGTCATCGGATTATCGCCGGTGATCATCACCGTGCGGATGCCCATGCGGCGCAATTCGGCAAAGCGCTCTGCGATGCCGCCCTTGACGATGTCCTTCAGATGGACGACGCCGAGCAGGCGCCCGTCGCGCTCGACCGCCAGTGGGGTGCCACCCGATTTGGCAATCTCGTCGGCGATCCCCTGGAGGTCGCGGACGGTGTCGCTGCCGGGGCGCGTACTGCCTGTGGCAACGGTCGAGAGGTTGACGTGGGCAAGCACCGCATCGACTGCGCCCTTGCGGACCGAGGAGCCTTCCAGATCGACGCCGCTCATGCGGGTTTGCGCGGTGAAGGGCACGAAAGTCGCGTGCAGGCTTGCCATGTCGCGGGCGCGGATGGCGTATTTGTCCTTCGCCAGGACGACGATCGAGCGGCCCTCCGGCGTTTCGTCGGCAAGCGAGGCAAGCTGGGCCGCGTCGGCCAGTTCCTGTTCAGTGACGCCCTTGACCGGACGAAATGCCGTCGCCTGACGGTTGCCCAGCGTGATGGTTCCGGTCTTGTCGAGCAGCAGCGTGTCGACATCGCCGGCCGCCTCGACGGCGCGGCCCGACATGGCGAGCACGTTGAAGCGCACCAGGCGGTCCATGCCGGCAATGCCGATGGCCGACAGCAGGGCGCCAATTGTGGTCGGGATCAGGGTAACGAACAGGGCGACCAGCACGGTCACCGAGATATAGCCGCCCGAATACGAGGCGAAGCTCGGGATCGTCGCCGTCGCCAGCACGAAGATCAGCGTCATGCCGACGAGCAGGATGTTGAGCGCGATCTCGTTGGGTGTCTTCTGGCGCTCGGCGCCCTCGACCAGTGAGATCATGCGGTCGAGGAACGTGTGGCCAGCAGCCGCAGTGATGCGCACGCGGATCCAGTCGGACAAGACCTGCGTGCCGCCGGTCACCGCCGAACGATCGCCTCCGGATTCGCGAATGACCGGTGCGGATTCGCCGGTGATGGCCGCCTCGTTGACCGAAGCCACGCCTTCGACCACCTCGCCGTCCGAGGGGATGATGTCGCCGGCTTCGACAAGCACGATGTCGCCGACCTTCAGGCTGGTGCCGGGCACCAGTTTGAACTTGCTGCGGTCGCTGCCGTTCAACAGCTTGGCCTGCGTCTCGGTTCGCGCCCGGCGCAGCGAGTCTGCCTGCGCCTTGCCGCGGCCTTCGGCCACCGCTTCGGCGAAATTGGCGAAGAGCACGGTGAACCACAGCCAGATGATGATCTGCAGCGTGAAGCCAAGATCGCCGCCGCCGGTAACGAGATCCTTGACGAACAGCATGGTGGTGAGCGCCGAGACGACGGCGACGACGAACATCACCGGGTTCCGCATCAAGGTGCGCGGGTTCAGTTTTCTGAAGGAACCGCCGATAGCGGGCCACAGAATGCGGGTATCCATGATGCTCACGGATTTCGACGGGCTCATTTGGTGGCTCCAGTGTCGATGTTGTTGACCGGTCGATCGTGTGCCGAACGAAGGTGCGGCGGCCCGTAAGCCAGCAGCCAGATCATGATCAAGGCTGCCGCAATAGCGAGGAATGTGGACAGGGTCGGGAAAGGAGGGGGCGTTTTCTCCCCCTCCGGCTCGGGGCGATGCCGGACCTTTCGAGGTATGATCTTGAACCAGGGCATGGCCGTTTCAGAATGTCTGACCGTGAATCATCGCCAGGTGCTCGACGATCGGTCCGACCGCCAGGGCTGGAAAGAAGGTCAGGCCACCGACGATCAGGATGACACCGGCCAGCAGTCCGACGAACAGCGGACCGTCCGTCGGGAAGGTGCCGGCGGAGGCAGGGACGGTCTTCTTCGCAACCAGCGAGCCAGCAATCGCCAACGGCGGAATGATGATCAGGAAGCGGCCCATCAGCATGCCGATGCCGAGCGTTATGTTGTACCAGGGCGTGTTGCCGCTGAGACCGCCAAAGGCGGAGCCATTGTTCGCCGCGGCCGAGGTATAGGCATAGAGAACCTCGGAGAAGCCGTGTGGACCGGCATTGGCGATGGAAGCAACGCCGGTCGGCAGCACCACCGCGATAGCGGTGAAGATCAGCATTGCCAGCGGCAGGCAGAGCACGGCCAGCATAGCCATCTTGACCTCCTTGGCCTCGATCTTCTTGCCGAGATATTCGGGCGTGCGCCCGACCATCAGCCCGGCGACGAAGACGGCGACCACGATGAACATCAGGATACCGTAGAAACCGGCGCCGACGCCGCCGACAATGACCTCGCCGAGCTGCATGTTGATGATGGGGACCATTCCGCCGAGTGCGGTGAAGCTGTCATGCATGGCATTGACCGCGCCGCAGGACGCGGCGGTGGTGATGACGGCAAACAGTGCCGACAGGGCGATGCCGAAGCGGCTCTCCTTGCCCTCCATGTTGCCGCCGTCGATGCCCAGCGAATGAACGAGCGGATTGCCGGCGGCCTCAGCCCAGTAGCAGACGGCAACGCCGGCGATGAACAGCACGCCCATCGCCGACAGAATTGCCCAGCCTTGGCGCTGGTTGCCGACCATGCGGCCGAAGACATTGGTCAGCGCCGCGCCGAGGGCAAAAATCGTCACCATCTGGATCAGGTTTGAGATCGCGTCGGGATTTTCGAACGGGTGCGCGGCATTGGCGTTGAAGAAACCGCCGCCGTTGGTGCCGAGCATCTTGATGGCAACCTGGGAAGCGACCGGCCCGACCGCGATGGTCTGCTGCGCGCCTTCGAGCGTGGTCGCGTTGACGTAGGCAGCGAGCGTCTGCGGCATGCCGAGATAGACATAGACGAGCGTCAGGACGATGCAGAACGGCAAAAGCAAATAGAGCGTGCAGCGGGTCATATCGACCCAGAAATTGCCGATGGATTTGCCTGAGGCCCTGGCAAAGCCGCGGATCAGTGCGACCGCAATGGCGATGCCGGTCGCCGCCGACAGAAAATTCTGCACGGTCAAGCCGGCCATCTGCACCAGATAGGACATCGTGCTTTCGCCGCCGTAGTTCTGCCAGTTGGTGTTGGTCATGAAGCTGGCGGCGGTGTTGAAGGCCAGCCCAGGTTCGACGGCGGTCATGCCGGCCGGATTGTAGGGCAGGCCGCCTTGCAGCCGTTGCAGGAAATAGAGCACCAGGAAGCCGGCCAGGTTAAAGAACAGCAGGGCCGCCGCATAGGAGGTCCAGTGCTGCTCCTCGCGCTCGCCGGTCCCTGATATGCGGTAGAGCCCGCGCTCGAGCGGGGCCAGAATTGACGACAGGAATGTGCGCTCGCCGCTGAAAACGCGATGCATGTAGCCGCCGAGCGGCTTCGCCAGCAAAACGACGATCCCGCAATAGACGAGGATCTGCAGCCATCCGTTGATTGTCATGGGGTTGGCTCCTTGCCAGCGGAGATCAGAAGCGTTCCGGGCGAACCAGGGCGTATGTCAGGTAAGCGAGAAGAAACAAGGTCACGGCGCCGCCGAGGATATAGTCGAAAAGCATGTTACGATCCCTAAACTTACAGCTTGTCGCAGGCTTTGATGTAGCCAAAGCATAGAGCAAAGAACGCGATTCCAATCCCGACAACAACGATGTCCATCGTGCATTTTCCTTATAATGGTGTTTGTTCTTTTCAACTTGGACAAAACTATCCGAGCCTGTCGCCGCATCACATCGGCGGCCGGATACATCGCTTCGGCGAATATGGATCAAAGTGCCATAAAGGTTCGAGACGGGACGCGGAGCAAAGAAATCAAAATCCCATAAGGATTTCGCCGCCTCGGCACTGGCCACAGCTTCAGGAGGGAGGTGCGCACCGGCGCGCGAAGCTGCCGGGGATCAGTCCGCGCGGGTGTAGATCACCGCGTAATCGTCCGCATAGGCCCGCTTCCAGCCCAGTTCGTCGAAAAACGGAATGCGGCTGTCGTCCGCCGTCAAGAGTGCCCACTCTACTGAATATTTCTCTAGTAGGGCTTTCAGGATCGGCTTGCCCCGGCTGTGCCCAGTCTGCTCGTCCGTTTCCGTAAAGCCATTCAGGAAGAGCTGATCCGCCCGGCCGTCGATAAACGTCTTGATGCCATGGAAAATCAGCGTGCCGCCGAAATTGTAGGAGTTCAGCAGATTGCCCGACAGATTGTTGGTTTGGGCGAAGGCCAGCGCATCCCTCGCCGAGGTCTTCTGGCTCGGCGCGACCGGATAGGTCGTGAAGGCGGCAGCCGCCAAAACCACCAAAACGGCAATTCCAGCGCAAATCCTGGAAAATTGCCGTGCGAAAAATTGTTCAAGTTCGTCGCGCCTTTCAGCCGCCCATTTCTCGGCTGAAAGCGCTGGATATTGTTGCGCGACCTCAACGGCAAGGACGACCGGGACAAGAAGAAAGAACAGGTACATGAACCGTATGTGGGTGAGGTAGACGTGCAGCGTGAAGACAAGGAACAGCGCCTTGGCCCAGCCAATGCGCAATCTCGACACGAGCAGCCCAAAAAACGCCACCAACAGGGCCACCTCCTGGAGGGTATGCCGCGAGGCGTCGAACGGTTGCCACTCGGCAATATAAGGCACCGCCTCATTGCCATAGGCCACGGTGAATGTGGCGAGTATGGCCTTGAAGCCATAGGGATTGAGCAGGCTGACCAGAGGGCAAAGCAGCCCGAAAGCGACCCACTTGGCCAGCAGCCGGGGGTTTGACAAGCGCGTGCGCATGACGAGATCGAGGCCGGCGAGGGCGGCGATGACGAAACCGAAGGTGAAGGTGGCATGGAGATTGGCCCACAGGCAAAGCAGCGCCAGCAGCCATAAGGGCGGCGCTTTCTCGTTGCGTGCGGCCTGAAAAAGACCGGCGGTCCAGACGACGATGATGGGCAAGGTAAAGATGTGGGGTCGGGCGACATAGATTGGCCCGATCAACAGCGCGAGAACCAGCGTCAGTCCTATCGCCAACGTCGGCTTCAACGACGCGCTGAGATACCACGACGTCATGAAGACCGTCAGCGCGATTACTGCAGTCGCCAAGAGCACCACGCCGTTCCAGCCGCCGGCTCCAAAGGCAATTGCAAGGAGAACCTGGCTAAGCCATTCCTTGGCGATCCATGGCTGGCCGGCAAAAGTGTAGGAATAGATGTCGACGGTGGGGAATGTGCGGCTTGCCAGCATATCCATGCCGACCTTGACGTGCCACCAGCTATCGGGATCCTGCAGGAGGGAGGTGGCAAAGGCGAGGAGCGCCGCCGCCATCACGACCGCCGCCAGCAGGCAAAACACCAGCCTCACATGCCGTATGTCGTCTATCGACGGCCTGGCCTCACCAGATATCCCGTGCATATGGCATCCCTGAGCCGCGATAGCGGAAGGGATAGGCCGAATTTGTTAGAAAACCGATAAGCTGCAGGATTGCGGCCACAAACCCTGTGCCGCGCGTCCAACCGGCTTGGCGCGTTCAGCCCTCGGCCTTGAAGTTCTTGGCTTCCTTCTCGACCTTCGGGCTGTCCTTGCCGTGCTTGCGCATCAAATCCTTCGCCTGCTTCGGCGAAACGTCGGTGGTTTCGGCCAGACGCAGAGCCTCCTTTTCGTCCGCATCACGCGTCTTGCGGTCGGCCGTTGCGGTTTTCTTGTCAGCCATTACGACGCTCTTATGCTCTCGGCGATTTCGTTCAGCACCCTGCGGTCGGTGCCGTGGCGCTTGATCAGCGTGCGTGCCTGATCCGGGGTGATGCCCGCTTCCTCGGCGAAGTGACGTACCTCGTAGTCTTCGCCGCCCGCCACTCGTGAGCGGTCGCGACTGTCGGTCTTGGTCTTGTCGTCGGCCATGGCAGCTCTCCTCATCTCAACGAGAGCATAACGGGCAAGATTTCAGCGAGTTCCTTCGAGCGTGTCGCCCGATTACCGCCCTCGGGCATGACCCGGCATGAGCAGCGGTTTTGCTCAAAGCAAGGGCTTGGTGCCAGGCCGACCTTCACGCACAAACAGGCTGGCTTCTTTGGCGGCGCTGCCAACCGCCCGCCACTGCTCCTGGGCGCAGCCTGATATTAGTTCCGGATTGCTAATGGGAGCGATGGTCGAACACGACGCCCATGGTCCTACCAACGGCCGTCATGACGATAAGCTCGACCAGATCGTCGTCACTGTTGCCGCAGGCCGGGGCCGTCCTGCGAACGATGTCCAGCATCGCCCTCGTCGATATGGTGTCGCCGGCACCGAACCGTGAAAGCGCAGATGAAACAAGCTCTTGGGCCGTCAAGTCGGCGACAGTCACCCTCTGCACCACGTTCATTGGCTTCCTCCCACCATGAACCCTCTCCCGCGAGAATAATACGCCGAACGTCGGGTTTCGCCAGCAAAATGGTGGTCCTACCAGCGCGTGGTCAGCGACCGAAATCGTCGGTTTTGCGTGAGGCAATCCGGGCGCGAGGCGGCAGCGCTTTTGTGCCATGCGACTTCGCCATAGACCCAATCCCAGCGGCTGGGATCGGTCTCAATTTTATTTACTTGGCAGTCTGATGCTAGGCAGTCTGGCCTCCTCGGTTGCGGCCGAAGCCAGCGCAGCAAGGACCACGGTGCGGGCAGGACCGGGACGGTTCGTCGTTCCACGGAAACGCCGAACCGGTCTGTCTTTTTTGTCTACGCAATTCCGGACGGAAAGCCGTCGCACATTTCCCGGAATTGCTCGTCTTGTGACTCTAGGCGGCCAGGTCGCTCGGAAGCTTGCCGCCATTCTCGGCCAGCTTTTTCATCAGTGCGTCGTGCAACCACAGATTCATCGTTACGGTGTCGTTCATGTCGCCGGTGTAGTTCAGCTCGTGCGCAAGCTCCTTGCGGGCGCCGAGGCTGCTGTCGATATTCAGAGCCTTCATCAGATCGACAATCGAATTCTTCCATTTGAGCTTTTGCCCCTTCGCGGCCACCGCCTTGTCGAGAATGGCAGCGATGTCCGGGGCAGAGGACGGCGCGGATGGCGCGGCCGGAGCCGGGGTTGCAGCCGGGCCGGGTCGGGTAGGCGCCGTCGGCTGGGTGGCCGTGTTCGAAGCAGGCGCGGGAGACGGTTGCGCCGGCGGAGCTTCGGCCGCAACCGCGTTTCCGAAAATCGCACCTTTGATACTGTCGAAAATGCCCATTGCTATCTCCTGTGTGCCTTGACGGTGTGTTGCCTTGACGGTCGGTAAGGCGACCGTTGCCGAATGCCGCATTGAGCGCCCTGGTTGTACCGGACCACGAACGCAACGCGGCGGCAACTCCAAACTGGCTGAAAGGTAAAGGCTTGGTTGCGTTAGAAAATCGACCGAGACGGCAGCAGTTCGGGCTAGATACAGCTTGAGAGACCGTCAAGTGCAATGGATGGCGGCCTAATTGAAGGCTCTCAGCATGCATCCAGCTAAATTAGAAGTTGCAAATAAATCTGCGGATGCCGAGCGGTTCCGTACGAGTAAAATCAGTGTCAATGGCCAATGGAGGCATTGGAGCGGTACCTGGAGGGAGACGCTCTTGATGATGAAAGCAGAAAGTTCGTCTAGGTTTCGTATTCGCATCGTTGAGGGGAGCGAACCATGATCCCGGTTGTCGGAGCTGAGATGAGCGTGCGCGCGGCAGGCAAGCGGTTCGGCGTCGTTACGCGCTCGCGTCATGGGCGGACCGGCTGATGGCGCCCGTCAAGGTCGACCCCGCCAAGGTGCGCGAGTTCAGGGACGCCGAAAGCTTCCATGCCTGGCTTGGCGAGCATCACGACAGCGAGGACGAAGTCTGGATCAAGATCCATAAGCTCGATTCGGGGCTGCCGTCGATCACGCCGAAGCAAGCCATCGACGTGGCGTTGTGCTGGGGCTGGATCGATGCGGTGCGAAAGGCGTTGGACGGCAAAAGCTACCTGCAGCGCTACACCCCGCGCGGCAAGAAGAGCACCTGGAGCCAGATCAATGTCGACAATGTCGCCCGGCTGATTGAGGAGGGCCGGATGACCGAGCACGGGCTGAAGCAAGTCGAGGCAGCCAAGGCCGATGGCCGCTGGGCGCGCGCTTACAAGAGCGGTAAGGAGATGAAGATCCCCGACGATTTTCAGGCGGCAATAGACGCCGAGCCCAGGGCGAAAGAGATGCTGGCAAAGCTCAGCGGGCAAAACCGCTTCGCGCTCGCCTTCCGCACCCGCAACATGAAGACCGAAGCGGGACGCAAGAAGAAGATCGCGGCTTTCGTGGAGATGCTGAAGCGCGGCGAGACCATCTATCCGCAGGGCAGAAAGTGACATCTGACGAGGCGTGCCGGCGCTGCGTCTTGTGCTTGTCCCTGTCGGCGAGCCCCGAATGCGGCCGGATCGCTGCTCAGGCGCACCTTCGATCCTGGCAATGTCGCCGACGACTTGTTTTCGACGAGCGTCGCCCGGCACTTCGACACCAGCTCTCATTCGTTTGGTTGATGCAGGAAAAAAGTCCCGTCCTCACAGTCGGCATAGTATATTAGCAGGCGCTGTTATGAGGTTTTTGCCCGTTCAAGAGCCGACTGGCACGTGGGCCGTGTTTGATGCGACCGTGGACGTGCCTGCGGATTTCGCTGGCAGTTGCCTTATCGGCTTGCCGCGGGAGCGGGCGGAGTGGCTCGCAGCAAGAGCCAATCGAGATGCTGCAAAAGGCACTTCGATTTGCCGGTTGTCAGCTGCAGGACCGGCACAAGCCGCGGTTCTTAGACTTAGACCGATAGGAGAGATTTCGATGATGCACGAACAGGTAATGGAAGCCGCGTTGGCAGCCAGAAATCAGGAAGTGGATATTTGTGGTGTCTTCGACATCACCAACAAAACCGATGCGCCAATTGGCTCTCGCCGATTGGGCGAGGCTATCCACTTTGTCGCCAATGCACCTATCGTTGGCTATGATGTTCACGCCGCCGTTATCCGATATGGCCCCCTCGGAACCCCCAGCCTCAGAGCAACAGATTGCGCACAGCTGTGGGAGAAGTTTGGCGAGGCCTTGCTGCAACACTGACGGGCAGACCTTTGGCGCGTATGGCACCACCATCGTGCAGGACACTTCCGTTGTGAGAACGACATGGAAGCCTGGCGGGTGATATTGCAATCAAATTAGCGTGAGCGCATATTTTTTGCCGGCTGGCCTCGCAAACCGGCCAGACCCGGTGGCCGGCCGCCAACGGGCCGTCAGGCTGCCAACAAATGGTTCGGCAGGCCCGACGGTCCCCTTGGCAAGGTCGCCGGAAACAAAGCATGATGCGGCGGCAAAACGGGTTTGGGAGAATGACATGCCTAAGGTTTCGGAACTCTTTTTCAAGACAGCCATCGTCTTTCTAATTCTGGGAATTGCAGCTGGCCTGCAGATGGCAATTTCAGGCGATCACGGCGCGTTTCCGGCTCACGCGCACATCAACCTGCTGGGTTGGGTCACCAGTGCAATATTCGGCGGCTATTATGCGCTGAACCCGGCGAAGGCTGCCCGCAGGAGCGCGATGATCCACTACGGTGTCTATAATCTCGGCCTGGTCGTGATGCTGCCGGCTCTTTACCTGATGCTGCAGGGAAATCCGGCGCTCGAGCCGATCGTCGCCACCGGCTCAATGATTGTCGCCGCCGCCGTGCTGATCTTTGCCTTCGTGGTTTTCTCCAGCGAAACAGAGCGCTCGGTCGCGGGAATACAAGCGGTTCCGCGGTAGACGGGGCGGCGATGGCGGCGAGTCGACCAAGCCCGTGCTTCTGGTGAAGCGCGGGCCGAATGGTTATGAGCTGATCTGAGGCAAGGGTGCGGCGAGATGAAAGCCGCTCAGTAGCCTTCGCGCGCCCCTCTGCCTGCCATGCTGCTTGTCGCGGCCTTCATTCTGGCGTTGTGCCTGCGTCCCTAGGAAGGTGAAAATATCGACACTTCTTGGATCTTCGCCGAAACGACTGCCTTGTGCTTTTGGGGCGCGACGCCCAGCGAGCGCAGGTGCGACGTTGATGCAGCCTTGTTGTTGGCGACGCAGCATGACGGGGTCATCGTCAAACGACGGTAGAGCGCGCGTTACCTACTGTTGCGCGAGCCGGTCCCCGAGCGTGTTTGCTTCGGCCAATCTCGCCAGCGATTGTTCGACTTTCTGCGCCAAGGCGTCTGTGCGCTTGATGTGCCGTATCATTTGCTGCCTCAGCAGCGCGAGCCTTGCGACGCGATATTCGTCGCCGTATCTCGCAGTTTCAAGGTGGAGGGTCGCGAGCATCATGGGTCAATTCTTCCGATCGATCTTCGTCATGCGTTCCCGGGCCTCAATGACGCGTTTTTGCTCAGACCGTATGCGGTCGCACGACGCGAGATTGACGGCGACACAGCCATCGTTCAACAACAGTTCATTCGCACGCTTCAGCGAGCGCTCGGCCCGTTTAACGCGCAGCCTGGCATTGGCCAGTTCGAAGCTAAAAATATCAATCATCATCATACCGCTTCGTTTGCGGTCCCTTCGATTGTTAACCGGCGTCGATCCCATTTGTTCCGACTGCACGCGGCGCAGCGCCAGGAAGGAGCTTGTCTTTCGCCCGTGCTGGGCCGTTCGCGATGGCGGGGCATGCTAGGTGGGCGGGCTGGTGCAAGGCGAAGGTGTGAAGGCCTGGCCCGTAATCACGTTCTGTTCACTCTGGCTAATGTAAGCTGGCCGCCTAGAATTCGCCGCGAAGGTGTTTGACGCGGAGCTTCACACCAGGCTTGACCCACTGCGCCGCGAGCACAGCCATGTGGTCACCGTGGCTCGAGTGTCAGCAGATGTGGTAAGGGTGAGTGTCGGCGAGTAGCAGAGGTCCAGCAACAATGACTTTGAGGCGAACCAGAGCTTACGGCACATCCGGCTTGGTTCTAGCGGTTTGCACTGTGTTTGCTTGGCAGAACGCCGCTGCCGCTCAAAATTGCGACGCAGCCGCGACGCCTGGCGTCAATTGGCAAGAGTGTGACAAGAAGCTTCTCATCCTAGATGGACAGGACCTGAGCGGGGCGAACCTGTTCGGTGTTGATTTCACTTCGACCGACCTCAGGAACACCAATCTCCGTGCGGCAAATCTTGAGAAGGCAACTCTTGTGCGTGCTTCCCTGGCCGACTCGACCGCCAAAGGCGCCCGGTTCGACAGAATCGAGGGCTACAGGACCGACTTCAGCCGTATGGACGCGCAGGGCGCTGTGTTTGCGAGCGCGGAAATGCAGCGCTCGAATTTCCAGGACGCCAATCTGATCAATGTTGATTTCACAAAGGCAGAACTGGGGCGTGCGCAGTTCCATGACGCCGATATCAGCGGCAGCCGCTTCTCGTTTGCCAATCTCGCACGGGCGGACTTCCGAGGAGCGAGGTTCACCGCGCCGATAGACTTTGACCGCGCCTTTTTCTTTCTGACCCGTATCGAGGGCATCGACCTTTCCAATTCGGCGGGTCTGTCCCAGTGGCAGCTCAACATGGCTTGCGGAGACGCCCGGACCGAGTTGCCTTCTGGCTTGACGAGGCCTGAAGATTGGCCCTGTCAATTCCAGCAGGAATAGTTGTCGGCAAGCGAACTGCGGTAATGCTGCCCCCGACAGGATTCGAGCCTGTAACTTTGTGCCGCGGGCATGCCCATTAAGGTCGAAGCCACCACCCGAGACGGCGAACTCCGGATATCCCTGTCTAATGCCGGAGAGCCCATTCCGCACGAGACAATGCAGGGGATCAGCATTAAGGAATATAATCCTCCCGTTGCGGCGAGCCCCTTCAACGGAGAATCGCCATGACTCGAAAGACCCTCGCCGACACTCTGTCCGCCCGCGAAACCATCTATGTCAATTGTGCGCACCCGATGTGCTGCAAATCGACGAAACTTGACATCCAGGCGCTGATTGACAGGCTCGGCCATGACCACGGCTCGATGCATGACGACTTGGTCGGGCTCTTTGTCTGCTCAAATTGCAAGGCTGCCGGCCGTGACCGACCTTCTTCGCATGCATTCCTGACTACGAAGGCCATCAGCGGGCGCGCAATCGCGACTGGAAGCCAACTTTCGAACGAAGGGGCTGAAAGTGGCCGGCGCCGCTTGGGGGGCGTTGGGGTAGATTGCCTGTAGGCGCCGGCGGGGCGGATTGGGGTCCGCAGACGCGAATCCTGGGGGCTGCCCTGCGGTTTTTTCCGGACACTCCGATTCCCAAGCAAAGTCAACAAAGGGGCGACGGCATGGTGGCCGAGCTTCATCGTTTGCGGACGTTAGGAACGGAAAGGCCGCAACTCACAAAGCGAAACAATAACAGACGCTTAAGTGGGTATCTGGCGGAGAGAGCGGGATTCGAACCCGCGTTACGGTTTCCCGTAAACACACTTTCCAGGCGTGCGCCTTCAACCACTCGGCCACCTCTCCGTCTTTAGCATTTTCGACGCGGCCGGTTTCGCCGCGCGGGTTGGGGAGATGCATCTCCTTTGGGATTCCGGACCGGAATTCCGGCCGTGGGCGCCGTCAACCAGCGGATACCCTTTCCCCGCACCTGAGGCGTCAAAGCAACAGGCGCGGGGCTCATCTAGTCGATCCGGTGGCGAATGCCAAGACACTCTATTCGCTTTGCCGGATAGGGATGCTCAGCCCATGCCGCCGGGGCACCTTGGGGAGTTGTCGAAACGATCGGCGGAGGGCGCCTGCCGTCCGGCGCGCCACCGGTCCCGGCGACCCGGCTGCCGCGGATTCAACTTCGCGTGTCGCGATTGCAGGCGAAGCAAGTAGATCCTATCTAACAGTCCGATACGACATTCTGATAAACTCCTGGGGAGGAAGGGTCCGGATGTTCCGCTTCGTCTTTCGTCTCGCTGCAATGGTCGCGCTTTCGGTTTCGGTCATCATGGCCGTGCTCGACGCGACCCGCTCGGTGGCGGCTTCGGCGCTGGTGATGACCCCGCTCAACACTAGCTGGCTCGCGGTCTCGCCGGATACGCGCAGCGCCTTCGAAAGCTTCGTCCGCGACAAGGTCAATCCGCTGCTGTGGGACGGTGCCATCGCCTGGGTGCTCAGCCAGCCCGGCTTTGCCGTGTTCGCGGTGCTGGCGTTCATTCTTTATGCCATCGGTTACAGGCGGCAGCGCCCCAGCGGGCGGTTCGCCGCAACCTGAAATTTCCAGCCTGACCCGGTGTTCCCGTACCGGGGGAAGCTCAACCAAGAAGAAAAGGAAACCGCGCTATGTTTCTCAGCGACATGCTGAACAAGAAGCTCAACCTGCCGAAGCCCTCCGAGGCGTTGCCAGGCCGCGACCGGCCGATCCCGACGGCGTCGAAGCACTTTGTCTCGAACAGGGCGCTCAAGGGTCCCTATCCCGAAGGACTTGAGACGGCGATGTTCGGGCTGGGCTGCTTCTGGGGCGCCGAGCGCCTGTTCTGGCAGGTCGAGGGCGTCTGGGTCACGGCGGCCGGCTATGCCGGCGGCGTCACGCCCAATCCGACCTATCAGGAAACCTGCACCGGGCTCACCGGCCATGCCGAAGTCGTGCTCGTCGTCTACGATCCGAAGATCGTGTCCTATGCCGAGCTTTTGAAGCTGTTCTGGGAAAATCACGACCCGACGCAAGGCATGCGTCAGGGCAATGATGTCGGCACCACCTACCGCTCGGCGATCTACACGTTCAACGACGCGCAACACCAGGCGGCGATCGCCTCGCGCGATGCCTACGAGGCTTCGCTGCGCGGTGCCGGACGCGGCAAGATCACCACCGAGATCGCGCCGGCGCCGGAATTCTACTTCGCCGAGGAAGACCACCAGCAATATCTGGCGAAGAACCCCTACGGCTATTGCGGCCTGCAGGGAACCGGCGTCTCCTGCGCCATTCCGGCTGCCGTCTCCGCCTGATTTTGCGCCCTTGACGCAAGGAATGTGCTGTGGCGCAGCGATGCGGCGCCACGCTTTTCCAAAGGGTCAAAATTCCACGTGAATTTTGTTTCGGGCCGTGCCAGATTGGCCCGAAGCGGGAGGAAGACACTCCTGCCTGACGCCGCGTGCCTGCCGGAGAACCGGGCCGGCATGCGGTGCATAATGGACAAATAACCGACAGGGGTGTGGATCACATGAAACGTATCGTTCTCGGCCTTATGGCCGCAGCTGCAATGGTTCTTCCGGCCTTCGCCGCGGACATTCAACCCGCGATCCTCTACGATCTCGGCGGCAAGTTCGACAAGTCGTTCAACGAGGCGTCCTTCCACGGCGCTGAAAAGTTCAAGACCGAGACCGGCATCCCCTATGTGGAATTCGAGGTCAGCAACGCCACCCAGCGCGAGCAGGCGCTGCGCCGTTTCGCCGAGGACGGCCGCAACCCGATCGTCATGGCGGGCTTCTCGTGGGCAGATGCGCTTGACAAGATCGCCACCGAGTTCCCCGACACCAAATTCGCTATCATCGACATGGTCGTGGACAAGCCCAATGTCCGCTCCCTGGTCTATAAGGAGCAGGAAGGCTCGTACCTCGTCGGCGTGATGGCGGCGATGGCTTCCAAGACCAAGAAGGTCGGCTTCGTCGGCGGCATGGACATTCCGCTGATCCGCAGGTTTGGCTGCGGCTATGTCGGCGGCGCCAAGGCGGCCGGCGCCACCGACGTTATCCAGAACATGACCGGCGATACGCCGGCAGCCTGGAACGATCCGGCCAAGGGCGGCGAGATCGCCAAAACGCAGATCGACCAGGGCGCCGACGTGGTCTACGCGGCGGCAGGCGGCACCGGTGTCGGCGTGCTGCAGGCAGCGGCCGACGCCGGCAAACTCGGCATCGGCGTCGATTCCAACCAGAACGGCCTGCAGCCCGGCAAGGTGCTGACCTCGATGGTCAAGCGCGTCGATGTTGCCGTCTACAACACCTTCATGGATGCCAAGGACGGCAAGTTCACGGCCGGCGTCAACGATCTCGGCCTCAAGGAAGGCGGCGTCGACTACGCGATGGACGACAACAACAAGGCGCTTGTCGACGACGCGATGAAGGCAGCGGTCGAAAAGGCCAAGGCCGACATCATCGCCGGCACCATCAAGGTGCATGACTACATGTCGGACAATGCCTGCCCGTATTGATCGATTGCCCTTATTGATCGACTGGCACTGCTGAACTGACGAGCCGCCGGGTGAAAGCCCGGCGGTTTTGCATTGTCAGCCGCTCACCAGTGCGGCGGCTTGGTCACCGGCACGTCGGGTGCGGCCTGTTCCTCCAGCGCCAGGAAGCGCTCGGCCAGCGCGTCGAGCTTGCGCTGCATGCGCTCGATCACCTTCCACTGCTCGGCGATCTGGCCGGACAGTTCCTCGATGGTCTTCTCCTGCTCGGCGGCGCGGATTTCCAGCGTCGTCAGCCGGTCGTCGGGCATGGTCATTTGAAATCCTCGATCAGGCGATTGTGCAGGCTGCGGCCACGTTGGAAATTGACAAGCATGGCGGGATTTGTCGAGAGTGAACCCTGCTCCGGCCAATTGGCACAGACCCGATTGGCACAGACTGGGCGTCATGCTAGGCGTTTGACCAAGCGGTAAAAAAATAACAGTGGGAACAGGCTGCATGGCGCAAGCCGCAATCGAGCTGATCGGCATCGACAAGAGCTTTGGCGCCGTGCGCGCCAACCGCGACATCAATCTGGAGATTATGCGCGGCACCATCCACGGCATCGTCGGGGAAAACGGCGCCGGCAAGTCGACGCTGATGTCGATTCTCTATGGTTTCTACCAGGCCGATTCCGGCGAAATCCGTGTCGGCGGCCAGCCGGCATCGATCAAGACACCGAATGATGCGATCGCGCTCGGCATCGGCATGGTGCATCAGCACTTCATGCTGGTCGACAATTTCTCGGTGCTGGAAAACGTCATCCTCGGCGCCGAAAGCGACGCGCTGCTGAAGAAGAGCATCGCCAAGGCGCGTTCCGAGCTGGAGCGGCTCGAGCGCGAATACGGGCTCGAAGTCGATCCGGACGCGATCATCGAGGAGTTGCCGGTCGGCCTGCAGCAACGCGTCGAAATCCTCAAGGCGCTCTATCGCGGCGCCGAGATCCTGATCCTCGACGAGCCAACGGGCGTGCTGACGCCGGCCGAGGCCGACCACCTGTTCCGCATCCTCAAGCAGTTGAAGGAGCAGGGCAAGACGATCGTGCTGATCACCCACAAGCTGCGCGAGATCATGGCGATCACCGACACGGTCTCGGTGATGCGCCAGGGCACGATGGTGGCGACACGCGAAACCAGGAGGACCACGGTCGAGGAACTGGCCGAGCTGATGGTCGGCCGGCGTGTGCTGCTGCGCGTCGAGAAGGGCGAGGCGAAGGCCGGCGGCGTCAAGCTAGCGGTCAAAAACCTGACGGTGAAGGATTCCCGCGGCGTCACCATGGTCGACGACGTCTCCTTCGACGTCCATGCCGGCGAGATCGTCGGCATTGCCGGCGTCGCCGGCAACGGCCAGTCTGAACTGCTCGAGGCGATTTCCGGCATCAGGCACGCCGTTTCGGGCTCCGTCATGCTCGACGGCAAGCCGATCGATCTCACCGGCGCCGCCGATCCCGGCGAGCTGCGCGAGCGCGGCCTTGCCCATGTGCCGGAGGACCGCCACCATGTCGGGCTGGTGTTGGCCTTCGAGGAGAACGAGAATTCGATCCTCGGCTACCAGGACGACGAGCGCTATCTGAAGGGGCCGTTCCTCGACATCGACGCCATCCGTAACGATGCCAGGGACAAGATCGTCAAATACGACATCCGCCCGGCCGACTGCCGCCTCAGGACCGCCAATTTCTCCGGCGGCAACCAGCAGAAGATCGTGCTCGCGCGGGAAATGGAACAAGATCCCGGCGTGTTGATCGTCGGCCAGCCGACGCGCGGCGTCGATGTCGGCGCCATCGAATTCATCCACAAGCGCCTCATAGCCATGCGCGACCAGGGCAAGGCGGTGCTGGTGGTTTCGGTCGAGCTCGACGAGATCCGCTCGCTTTCCGATCGCATCCTGGTGATGTTTGCCGGCCGCATCGTCGGCGAACGCGGTCCCGACGCGACCGAGGGCGAGCTCGGCCTGCTGATGGCCGGCGTCGAGCACCGGGAGGCCGCCGAGTGAGCACCCCATACGCCAAGCTGCCGGCCTGGGCCGATTACGTGCTGATCCCGCTGATCAATCTGTTCGTCGCCTTCGTCGTTGCCGGCTTTGTCGTCATATTGGTTGGCGAGAACCCGCTGCGCGCAGCCGTCGTCCTGGTCGAGGGTGCCTTCGGTCGCGGCCAAGGCATCGCGTTCACGCTTTTCTATGCCACCACCTTCATCTTCAGCGGGCTTTCGGTGGCGGTTGCGGCGCATTGCGGCCTGTTCAACATCGGTGGCGAGGGCCAGGGCTATATCGCCGGTCTCGGCATCGGCATCGTCTGCCTGGCCTTCGACAGCGTGCTGCCGTGGTGGCTGACCTTCCCGATTGCCATTGTCGCCGCCGCAGCGATGGGCGCGCTGTGGGCGCTGATCCCGGCCTATCTGCAGGCCAAGCGCGGCTCGCACATCGTCATCACCACGATCATGTTCAATTTCATCGCCGCCAGCGTCATGGTCTATGCGCTGGTGGGCATGCTGAAGCCGCCCGGCTCGATGGCGCCGCAGACGCGCACCTTCCTCGAAGGCGCACAATTGCCGAAGCTCAACTGGATCATCGAATTGTTCGGCGCCAAAATCCGTTCGGCGCCGTTCAACGTTAGCTCGCTGCTGGCGCTGGCCATGGCCTTTCTCGTGTGGGTGCTGATCTGGCGCACCAAGCTGGGCTACGAGATGCGCACCTATGGCCATAGCCCGAAAGCGGCGCGCTATGCCGGCATTTCGGAGATCCGCATCATCATCATCGCGATGATGATCTCGGGCGCACTGGCCGGCATGATGGCGCTCAATCCGACGATGGGCGACCAGCACAATGTCGCGCTCGAATTCGTTTCGGGCGCCGGTTTCGTCGGCATCGCAGTGGCGTTGATGGGCCGCCTGCACCCGGTCGGCATCGTGCTTGCCGCAATACTGTTCGGCATGCTCTACCAGGGCGGCGCCGAGCTCGCCTTCGAGATGCCGGCGATCAGCCGCGACATGATCGTCATCATCCAGGGCCTCGTCATCCTGTTCGCCGGCGCGCTCGAGCATATGTTCCGGCCCTATGTCCAGGCGCTGTTCGCCTCGCTCAGCCCGAGATCGGTCGGCATGGAAGCGGTCAAGGGGAAGGGCGCCTGAGATGGATTTCTTCAACGCCATCGTGCAGGTCCTGGACTCGACCATCCGCCTGTCGGTCCCCTTGCTGCTCGCCTGCCTCGCCGGCCTCTATTCGGAGCGCGCCGGCGTCTTCGACATCGGGCTCGAGGGCAAGATGCTGGTCGGCGCCTTCGCCGGTGCGGCCGCCGCCTCGGTCTTCCACTCGGCCTATCTCGGCCTCGGCATGGCCATCCTTATCTCGGTTGCCTTCGCGCTGATCCACGGCTTTGCCTCGATCACCCATCGCGGCAACCAGATCGTTTCCGGCGTCGCGATCAATTTCATTGCCGCCGGATCGACGATCATGCTCGGCCAGGCTTGGTTCCAGCAAGGCGGGCGCACGCCGGCGCTGGCCGCCGGCGAGCGCTTCGAGGCAATCACCTGGCCGGGCGCGGATGCGCTCAGGAGCGTGCCGATCCTCGGTCCGATCTATTCGGAACTCATCTCCGGCCACTCCGTGCTGGTCTATCTCGCCTTCCTGGCCGTGCCGTTCACCTGGTGGGTGCTGTTTCGCACCCGCTTCGGCTTGCGCCTGCGCGCCGTCGGCGAGAACCCGGCCGCGGTCGACACCGCCGGCATATCAGTCGCCTGGCTGCGCTACCGGGCGCTGATCTGCACCGGCGTGCTCACCGGCATTGCCGGCGCCTATCTGTCGATGGTGCAGAATGGCGGCTTCGTGAAGGACATGACCGCCGGCAAGGGCTACATCGCGCTGGCCGCGCTGATCTTCGCCAAATGGAAACCGGTCAACGCCATGTTCGCCTGCCTGCTGTTCGGCTTCCTCGACGCGGCGTCGATCCGCCTGCAAGGCACGCCGCTGCCGCTGATCGGCAAGGTGCCGGTGCAATTCATGCAGGCGCTGCCCTATGTGCTGACCGTCATCCTGCTTGCCGGCTTCATCGGCAAGGCAATCCCGCCGCGCGCCGGCGGCGTGCCTTATGTCAAGGAACGCTGATTTATCATGGCTCATGATCTGTTCGAAGCGGCGAAAGCCGCCATGGCCAAGGCCTATGCGCCCTATTCGAAATTTCCGGTCGGCGCGGCGTTGCGCACCGAGGACGGCCGTGTCTTCACCGGCGCCAATGTCGAGATCGCGTCCTATCCGGAGGGCTGGTGCGCCGAAACCACCGCGCTTGCCAACTACATCATGGGCGGCGGCGGCAAGATCACGGAAGTCGCCGTGATCGCAGAACGCGTGGCAAAATGCTCGCCCTGCGGCGGCTGCCGGCAGCGGCTGGCCGAATTCTGCCGGCCGGAAACGAAGTTCTATCTCTGCGATGACAGTGGCGTGGTCGAGACCGTGACCATGGGCGAGTTGCTGCCATACGGATTCCAGGGCGATGTGTTGAAATGAAGGAAGCACTCGATCACCTCGTCGAAAGGCTGGACGGGCTGGCGCCGACCACTGCGCTTGTGCTGGGATCGGGGCTTGGCGGGCTTGTCGACAAGGTCGAGGATGCGGTGCGCATTTCCTATGCCGACTTGCAGGGCTTCCCCAGAAGCGGCGTCAGCGGCCATGCCGGCGAGGTGGTGGCGGGGCTCTTTGCCGGCACGCCGGTGCTGATGCTGTCCGGCCGCGCGCACTATTACGAGCACGGCAACGCGGCGGCGATGCGGCCGGCACTCGAGGTGCTCGCCGGCCTCGGTATCTCCAGGCTGATCCTTACCAACGCCGCCGGTTCGGTCGATCCAGGGATGGGCCCGGGCTCGGTGATGCTGATCACCGACCACATCAATTTCTCTGGCTCCAACCCGCTGATCGGCGAACCGAGCGACCGCCGTTTCGTCGGCCTGACCGAAGCCTACGACGCCGGTCTCCGCTTCGCGATCGAGCAGGCGGCGAAGGCCACCGGTACCAGGCTGCACAAGGGCGTCTATATGTGGTTCTCCGGCCCATGCTTCGAGACGCCCGCCGAGATCCGCATGGCGCGCGTCATGGGCGCCAACGCGGTCGGCATGTCGACGGTGCCGGAGGTCATTCTCGCCCGCTTCCTCGGGCTGCGCGTCGCCGCCTGTTCGGTCGTGACCAACCTTGCCGCTGGCATGACCGGAGCCGAGCTGTCGCACCAGGAGACCAAGGACATGGCGCCGGTCGGCGGGGCGCGGCTGGCGACCATCCTGCAGCGTGTTTTTCAGGACGGGCTTCCGGAGCACAGGATCGACGCCTGATGCTTCCCCAGGAAATCATCCGCCGCAAGCGCGATGGCCAGAAGCTCTCGGCTGAGGAGATCGCGTTCTTCATCGAGGGCCTGACCGCCGGCACCGTCACCGACGCGCAGGTCGGCGCCTTCGCCATGGCGGTATTCTTCAACGGCATGAGCCGCGACGAGGCGGTGGCGCTGACAATGGCGATGCGCGATTCCGGCGATGTGCTCGACTGGTCGGATCTGCCCGGCCCGGTCACCGACAAGCATTCGACGGGCGGCGTCGGCGACAATGTCTCCTTGATGCTGGCGCCGATCGTCGCTGCCTGCGGCGCCTATGTGCCGATGATTTCCGGCAGGGGTCTGGGCCATACCGGCGGCACGCTGGACAAGATGGATGCCATCCCCGGTTATATCAGCCAGCCGGACGTTGCACGCTTCCGCAAGACGGTGCTCGAAACCGGCTGCGCCATCATCGGCCAGACCGCCGATCTCTCACCCGCCGACGCCAGGCTCTACGCCATCCGCGATGTGACGGGAACAGTGGAATCGGTGCCGCTGATCACCGCCTCGATCCTATCGAAGAAGCTGGCCGCCGGCCTCAATTCGCTAGTGCTGGACGTCAAGGTCGGCAACGGCGCCTTCATGGAGAAATCGCGCGATGCAACCGCGCTGGCCAACAGCCTGGTCGACGTCGCCAATGGCGCCGGCCTTAAGGCCTCGGCGCTGGTCACCGGCATGAACGAGCCGCTGGCATCCGCCGCCGGCAATGCGGTCGAGGTGCGCAACGCCGTCGATTTTCTCACCGGCCGCTTTCGCGACCGGCGGCTGGAGGACGTGACGCTGGCGCTGGCTGCCGAGATGCTGCAATCGGCAGACCTCGTGTCGTCCAACCAGGACGGCCTGCGCCGCGCCGCCGAGACGCTAGCCGGCGGTCGCGCCGCTGCCATCTTCGCGCGCATGGTGGCGGCACTTGGCGGTCCCGCCGATTTCATCGAGAATCCGGAAAAATATCTGCCGAAAGCGGCAACGGAATTCGCCGTCAAGGCGAGCGCGAACGGCTTTGTCACCGGCATCGCGACCCGCGAGATCGGGCTTGCGGTGGTCGGGCTTGGCGGCGGGCGGACGCGGCCGGACGACAGGATCGATCACGCCGTCGGCATCACCAGGCTGTTGCCAGTCGGCGCTGAAGTGCGGACCGGCGAAGCGCTGGCGCTGGTCCATGCCCGCAATACCGGGGATGCCGAAGCGGCCGCCGCCGCCGTGCTTTCGGCCTATACGATCGGCACTTCCAAACCGGCCACGGAGAAAACCGTCATCCGGCGGATCCTGCCGCGCGGGTGATCATTGAACCAGCAGCAGCGTGCCGTCTTCGACCTGGTATTTTTCAAGCCGCTGCAGAAAGCTCATGCCGATCAGATTGGTGTGCAGCGCCCTGTCGTCGAGCACGACGGCCTCGACGCCCTCGACGGTGATCCTGCCGATCTGCAGGCGGTCGATCGTCACCACGGCGGCCTTGATCGCACCGTTGGCGGTGTTGACCTGATGGCTGAAGTCCGCCGAATTGAGCGAGATGCCGATCCTGCGTGCGGTCGAGCTGTTGATGGCGACGAGCGTCGCGCCGGTATCGATCATGCCGTCGATCTGGCGGCCGTTCAACTTGAAGGCCGACATGAAATGCCCGCGCGCGTCCGCGGTGACGACGACCTTGCGGCCGAGCGGCTGCGGCGTCGCAGGCCTGTCCGGAACGGCGGCAAGGTTCAGGTCGGTTTGTGTGTCGGCCGGCTTGGCTCCGATGGCTGATTTCAACAGCCGCTCGATTACCTGTGGATTCGACTGATAGACGATCGGCAGCGATGCCGACGTTCCGGCAAACACGCCAAGGATGAGAAGCTTGCGCAGCATGGACCGGCCTTTGTGGTTGCCGATCCTTAGTCCGACATGGTGTTTGCCGCTTTAACGAATGCGGAAACCAGCCGTTTGGGTAAACAATCGGTAAACGGATCTATTTGGTGCCGTACATGCGGTCGCCGGCATCGCCGAGACCGGGCATGATGTAGCCCTTCTCGTTGAGTTGGCGGTCGATGGAAGCGGTGAAGACCGGAACATCGGGATGCGCCTGGGTAAACCGCTCGAGGCCCTCTGGTGCCGCCAACAGGCAGAGGAAGCGGATGTTGGTGGCGCCGCGGCCTTTCAGCTTGTCGATCGCCGCGATCGCCGAATTGGCGGTCGCCAGCATCGGGTCGACGACGATCACCAGCCGGTCGGCGAGGTCGCCCGGCGCCTTGAAGAAATATTCGACAGCCTCCAGCGTCTCATGGTCGCGGTAGAGGCCGATATGGGCGACACGCGCCGCCGGCACCAGATCGAGCAGGCCTTCGAGCAAGCCGTTGCCGGCGCGCAGCACCGAGGCGAAGACCAGTTTCTTGCCCTCCAGCGTCGGCGCCTCCATCGTCTCGATCGGCGTCTCGATCGTCGTCGTCGTCAGTTCGAGGTTGCGGGTGACCTCGTAGCCGAGCAATAGCGAGATCTCGCGCAGCAGCCGCCGGAAACCGGCCGTCGAGGTTTCCTTCTTGCGCATGATGGTCAGCTTGTGCTGGACAAGCGGATGGTCGACGACGGTGACGCCCTTCATGGTGTTCTCCGAACTGCGCAGGTGAATAGTGGATGGTGAATGGTGAATAGTGAATAGTGAACTGGTTTGCGAGTCCTTGGTTGCGCGGAAAAACTCGCGATTGATGGACCGAAGCGCCGGGTGAACCATTCACTATTCACCATTCACCTGCCCTTGGCGCCGAGCCTGCCCAGCAGCGCCGCCCTGGTCTTCCTGTCGACGAAGGCTGCCTCGATGGCCGTCCTGGTGACGGCGGTGAGCGCCTTGTCATCCATGGCAAAATGCTCGGCGGCGATGTCGTATTCGCGTTTCAGCGAGGTCCAGAAATAGGGCGGGTCATCGGAGTTGAGCGTCACCTTGCAGCCCGCCGCGCGCAAGGCGGGAAAGGGATGGTCGGCGAAGCTGTCGAAGATTTTCAGGGCGATGTTGGAGCCGGGGCAGCATTCGAGCACGACGCCTTCGTCGGCGATGCGCCGCACAAGCTCGGGGTTCTCGATGGCGCGCACGCCATGGCCGATGCGAGACGGGCGGATGTGGTCGAGTGCCGCCTCGACGCTTTCCCAGCCCAACAATTCGCCGGCATGAACGGTGATGCCGAGGCCGGCCTCGCGGGCGATCTCGAAGGCCCTGACATAATCTTCCAGGTCGCCGATCCGCTCGTCGCCGGCGACACCGAAGCCGGTGACCAGCGGATGCCCGCTGCGGGCCGCGAAACGCGCCGCCCGCTCGATCGATTCGACACCGAAATTGCGCACGGCAGTGACGATCATGCGGCCTTCGATGCCGGTCTTCGCCTTGGCGCGGGCCATGCCTTCGCCGAGCGCGTCGGTATAGGCCTTCGGCGACATGCCGGCCTTGCTGGCGTGGTCGGGCGAGGTGAAAACCTCGGAATAGATGGCGCCGTCGCGGGCGAGGCTGGTCAGGTAGTGATCGGCCAGTCGCGCATAGTCTTCTTCGGTGCGGAACAGGTCGGAGGAGAAGTCGTAGGCGGCGAGGAAAGAGGTGAAGTCGTGCCAGACGAAGGAGCCGTCCTGGATATAGGGCGAGGCATCCTTGCCGTATTTCTCAGCCTGGCGGAGGACGAGTTCAGGCGCCGCTGCCCCTTCGATGTGGCAGTGCAGTTCTGCTTTCAAAGGCATTCGATTATCCCGTCAGGCTTTCTCATATGACGCAGGTTCTTGCCGGAAAACCGTGTGACACTTTTCCGGAACCTGCTTCGAAGCGCGGCCGAACACCGCGCCTTAAACAATAGCGCCCGCACCATCGATCGGCTATGGTCCCGCCGATTTTATGGCGGATCAAAACGATGTCGGTTGAAAGAACCACTGCTGCGGGCGGTATGGAAACCTCCTATGGTTTCAAGCGGGTAGGACCAGGCGACAAGCAGTCCCTGGTCAATGATGTTTTCCACAAGGTGGCGAACCGCTACGATCTGATGAACGACCTGATGTCGGCCGGGTTGCATCGGTTGTGGAAGGACGCCATGGTCGCCTGGCTCAATCCACCGAAGCGGCCGGGCTGGAGCGTTCTCGACGTTGCAGGCGGCACCGGCGATGTCGCCTTCCGCATAGTCGAGGCGAGCGGCAGGCACGCTCATGCAACGGTTCTCGATATCAATGGCTCGATGCTCGCCGTCGGCCGCGACCGGGCCGAGAAAAAGGGCCTGTCGGCAAATACCGATTTCGTCGAAGCCAATGCCGAGGAACTGCCTTTTGCCGACGCTGCTTTCGATGCCTACACCATCGCTTTCGGCATCCGCAACGTGCCGCGCATCGATGTGGCGCTTGCCGAAGCCTATCGCGTGCTGAAGCCTGGCGGGCGCTTTCTCTGCCTTGAATTTTCCGAGGTCGAGATGCCGCTGCTCGACAAGGTCTATGAAGCATGGTCGTTCAACGCCATCCCGCGGATCGGCAAGGTGGTGACAGGCGATGGCGAGCCCTATTCCTATCTGGTCGAATCGATCCGCAAATTTCCCAATCAGCAGAATTTCGCGGCGATGGTCTCGCGCGCGGGCTTTGACCGCGCCTCGTTCCGCAATTATTCCGGCGGCATCGCCGCGCTTCATTCGGGCTGGAAGCTTTGAGGCTGGCCCGCATGTTCATAGCCCGACGTGCCTTTCGCCAGTTCAGGAAACCGGCAGGGCAAAGCCAGCCATGAGCAGCATCGGCGCTGGTTTCAGGCTCGTGCGGGCCGGCTGGGTGCTTGTGCGCGAGGGCGTCATAGCGGCTTTGCCCGGTGACGAGCTCTTCGGCTTGCCGAAATTCGGCTGGCGCATGGCCCGGTTGTTCACCCGCCGGCGCGCGCTTGCCTATGAGCGCGGCGACAGGCTGGCCAAGGCGGTCGTGCGGCTCGGCCCGTCCTACGTCAAGCTCGGCCAGTTCCTGGCGACACGGCCAGACGTCGTCGGCAACGATATCGCGCTTGATCTCGCCATGCTGCAGGACAAGATGCAGACCTTTCCCAAGGCCGAGGCCATAGCGGCGATAGAAGCATCGCTCGGACGCAAGGTCGGTGAGCTCTATGCCAGTTTTGGCGAGGCCGTCGCCGCCGCCTCGATCGCGCAGGTCCATACCGCCGAAACGCTGCAGGACGGCGTCGTTAGGCGAGTGGCGGTGAAGGTCATCCGGCCGGGCGTGCGCCGCCGCTTCTTTCGCGATCTAGAAAGCTATTTCCTCGCCGCCCGGCTGCAGGAAAAGTACATCCCGTCGTCGCGCCGGCTGCGGCCGGTCGAGGTGACGGAGACGCTGGCCCAGACCACCAAGATCGAAATGGATTTGAGGCTGGAGGCGGCGGCTTTTTCGGAGCTCGGCGAGAACACCAAGGATGATCCCGGCTTTCGCGTGCCGTCGGTCGACTGGGAGCGCACCGGTCGTGACGTGCTGACCATGGAATGGGTCGACGGCATCAAGTTGAACGATATTGCCGGCCTCGCCGCCGCCGGCCACGACCTGAAGGCGATTGCCGCCAACCTGGTCCAGTCGTTCCTGCGCCATACGCTGCGTGACGGTTTCTTCCATGCCGACATGCATCCGGGCAACCTGTTCGTCGAGGCCGATGGCACCATCGTCGCCGTCGATCTCGGCATTGCCGGCCGGCTCGGCAGGAAGGAGCGCCGCTTCCTCGCCGAAATCCTCTATGGCTTCATCACGCGCGATTACCAGCGCGTCGCCGAGGTGCATTTCGAGGCCGGCTACGTGCCGCGCCAGCACAATGTCGCAGCTTTCGCCCAGGCGATCCGGGCGATCGGCGAACCGATCCACGGCCAGCCGGCCGAGACCATCTCGATGGCCAAGCTGCTGACGCTGCTGTTCGAGGTGACCGACCTCTTCGACATGGCGACGCGATCCGAGCTGGTGCTGCTGCAGAAGACCATGGTCGTTGTCGAGGGCGTCGCCCGCACCCTCGATCCGGCCTTCAACATGTGGAAGACGTCGGAACCTGTGGTCAGCGGCTGGATTGCGCGCAATCTCGGCCCGCGCGCTTTGCTGGCCGATGCGCGCGACGGCGCCAACGCGCTGCTGGCGCTGGCCCGCCAGGCGCCGGACCTCGCCGCCCGCACCGAGCGGCTGTCGCGTGAGATCGACCTGATGGCCGAACACGGCCTGCGCTTCGACGAAAGGACCGCGCACGCGATCGGCAAGGCCGAGGCGCGCTACACCCGCTCAGGCCGGCTGGCGCTGTGGGTAATCGCATTGACGCTGGTGTACATCGCCTGGAAGCTGCTCTAACGCCTTGTTGTCGATTGATTGCATTGCTATCATTGCCTTCGGCGATTTTGGATAAAGTGCAATCACATGGCCAGCATCACGATCCGCAACCTTGATGACGAGGTCAAGGATATGCTGCGCCGATCGGCTGCGGAGAATGGCCGGTCAATGGAAGACCAGGCGCGGGTCATGATCCGCGCAGCGGTCGAAGGTCAACTCGGTTCGTCCGGCCGCATCGACCAGATCGAGAAAACGTTGCGCGAACTGACAAGCTTGCAGAATCCTGCAGCTCCGGTCGCGGTCCCCAGCCAGGTCGTGCGAGGTGTCCTCTCCAGCAAGCGCATCCTGCTGATCATCGGCGGAGGCATCGCTGCCTACAAGGCGCTCGACCTGATCCGCCGGCTGCGCGAGCGCGGTGCTTCGGTGCCCGTGGTGATGACAGCCGCGGCGCAGGAATTCGTCACCACGCTGTCGGCCGGAGCACTGTCCGCCGACCACGTCTTCACCGAGCTGTTCGACCGGCAGGACGAGCACGACATCGGCCATATCCGGCTGTCGCGCGAGGCCGACCTTGTGGTCGTGGCGCCGGCCACCGCCGACCTGATGGCAAAGCTCGCCAACGGCCACGCCAACGACCTTGCCTCGACGGTGCTCATCGCCACCGACAAGCAGGTGTTGATGGCGCCGGCGATGAATCCGAAAATGTGGACACACCCGGCGGTCCGGCGCAACCGCTCGATGCTGGGTAAGGACGGCGTCGCATTCGTCGGCCCGGCGAAAGGCGAGATGGCCGAAAGCAATGAGTCGGGCGAGGGCCGCATGGCCGAGCCGCTGGAGATTGTCGCCGCGATCGAGGCGCTGCTGGACAGCCGGCCAAAGCCGCTGGCGGGAAGAAAGATCATCGTCACTTCCGGACCGACGCATGAACCGATCGATCCGGTGCGCTACATCGCCAACCGCTCGTCGGGCAAGCAGGGTCACGCCATCGCGGCGGCGCTGGCCAGGCTCGGCGCCGACGTGCGTCTCGTCTCCGGTCCGGTCGGCATTGCCGATCCGGCCGGCGTCGCCACGCTGCACGTCGAAACCGCCGTCGAGATGAAGGACGCGGTCGAGCAGCTGCTGCCGGCCGACGCGGCAGTGTTCGTCGCGGCTGTTGCCGACTGGCGCACTCGAAGTTCGGCCGGGGAAAAGATCAAAAAGGTGGCGGGCGAGGGGCCGCCGGCGCTGCAAATGGTGGAAAATCCCGATATTCTTGCCGGTGTCGGGCATCACAAAAAGCGGCCGATGCTGGTGGTCGGGTTCGCCGCGGAGACGCAGGACCTGGTCAGGAACGCCCAGGCCAAGCTTGCGAAAAAGGGTGCCGATCTTATCGTTGCCAATGACGTCTCGCATGAAGGCGGTTCTCCGGGCGTGATGGGCGGCGACCGCAACAAGGTGCGGATCGTCTCGAAGGCCGGCGTCGAGGAATGGCCGGAGATGAGCAAGGACGAGGTGGCGACGCGGCTCGCCGCACTGATCGCCGGCCGGCTGAAGACGGTGGTGGTTTAGTCAATCTCCCCCACGGAGATTGGCAGCTTCGCCGGCTTCGTGTCGCTCGCCCCCGAAATCCGCAAGGCGGCGAGGCATCCCAGGATGCCGAGTGGCACGAACGCGAGGAACAGCCAGGTAGCAACATTTGCCGCGGCCTCGCGGTTCAGGCCTTCGGAAAAGCCGCTGGCGTTGGCGACGATGCCCGTCAGTGCCGCACCCACGGCATAACCGATGCGCTGCATGGTCGGCACAGCGGCCGAGGCGATCGTCTGCTCGCCTTCCCGCGCCGATGCCACGACGACACGCGTAACGAACGGCCAGGCAATGCCGAAACCGCCGCCTTGCAGCAAAGCGCAAAGCAGGATCAACGGGATCGAGCCCGCCGGCACCGTATAGGCGAAACCGGCGACACCCGTGGCGATCATCAGCGCGCCGCCGACGATAATCAGCCGTTCGCGCTCCGGCGGCGCATTGGCGACGAGGATCGACAGGATCGACCAGGCGATCGATTCGGCGGCGATGATGTAGCCGGTGGTGAGGATCGGGATACCGTGCAGGCTGGTCAGGAGCAGCGGTCCGTAGACCGCGAACGAACAGGTCGCCATCGAGAACGCCGCAACCATGGTCATGCCCGCGCCGACCGGCGAGCGCCATGAGAACAGCCGCGACGGGAACAGGCGCGAGCGCGGCTTCAACGCGTCGATATGGATAAACAGCGCCAGGCCGATCAGGCCGAGGGTGAGCAGCAGCGACGAGCGCAGCAGGGCGATGTCGACGCCGGCGGTGGCGATCAGCACGACGCTGACGGCAAGGCAGGCAAGTGCTGCAAACGGGAAAGGCGGTGCTGAGCCGCCGGTCGCCTGCGGCCTTGTTGCTTCAGGCGTATCGAGCACGATGAAGCTTGCCAGGGCCATGGCCGTGCCGCCGAGGGTGAAGACGCCGAAGGCCCAGCGCCAGGACAGCAATTCGGTCATGACCGCGCCGAGCACCGGCCCGCTGAAGGCGGCGACACCCCAGATCGCCGACATGACGCCGAAAAGCTGCGGCCAGGTCGCGCGGGCAAACAGCCGCTCGACCGAGACGAAGGCCAGCGACACCAGCGCGCCGCCGCCGAGCCCCTCGATCAGGCGGCCGCTGAGGAACAGCGGCATCGAAGGCGCGGTGGCGCAGACCAGCGCGCCGCCGGCATAGAGCATTGCGGCGACCATCATATTGGTACGCAGCGCGACATAGCTCACCAGCCGTCCGGCGGCCGCACCGGCAACGATGGCGCCGAGCTCGTAGATCGCCAGCGACCAGCCGACCAGTTGCACGCCGGCGAGTTCGCCGACCATGGCCGGCATGACCGTCGCCACCATCGTTTCGTTGGTGGCGTGCAGCAGGATGCCGAGGCTGATGAAGCAGAAGCGCGCCAGATCGCCGCTCGCCCACAGCGCGCGCCAGTCGACCCTGTTTGTACTTGTTTTGGTCATCCAGTCCCCCGAGCTTCCTTAGACGCCGGTCTAAAATATTGGAGCGTTCTTCACGTACAAATGAGCGCATGCCGCAGTATGGGGAGGGCTTCTAGGACCTCAACCGCAGTTGAGATCAAGCGGTTTTGAGCGCCGTTGACGTGGCAGATGTCAAAATTGTGCGATGGGGGACGATCACTATGCGTTGAGATTCTGGTCGGACCGAAGACAAGCAATATTGGATCGCCGCAATCTTCGGTCCACGGTAAACGGCATGAACACAGTTGCCATGCCGTGATCTTCGAGCGCTGCAACTTTGAACATCAGGGCGGCCCATCCTCTGCGGAGTGGGCCTGCCGGAATCCATGAGCTTTCGGCAGCTATTGGCAGGCCGACACCTACGCTCCCCGCCGCTCGGGGAGCCATGATACGCCGTTATTTGAACGAGTGGATCAGGTCCAGCGACGTGACGGCGACCGCCAGGTTGACGCCGGTCTGTGCCTGGACGCTGAGCGGCTGCAGCGAAAAGGCGCTGTCGAGGCCGCCGACGAGGAGATTGGCGCCGCCACCGGTGACCACGCTGGCCTCGGCATTCACGCCATAATAGCTGCCGGCAAGGTCGCCTTCATCGTGGTTGCGGGTCGCCGCCAGAACCGCCCATACCAGCTGACCCTGATGCGTCCGGCCAACATTGACGCCGAGCTTGGAAATCACCCCGGTATAGACTTCGGAGGGACCGCCACGATGCGGACGAAAGACACAGGAAACACCCTTGTTGGAGGTGACGAGATAGGCCGTGCCGCCGTCGATGGTGCAGTCGAGCACGCCGAGCTGGAGCTTGCTGGCGCTGGCGGGAGCGACAACGACGGTCGTCGCCAGAGCGGCGGCACAGGCGAGTTTCTTGATCATGGCAGGGTCCTTTCCAATGGCTTTGTACAAACGGCTGAGCACGCCGAGCGTTCCGCCGAAAACTTGGCGCCAGCAAGGCAAGGGTAAACGCAGGGTTGTCGGGGTGCGGAAAGGGCCGCCCGATAAACCGGCCCGCTCAGCCGGCGCTGGTGCGAGCCAGGCCGTCCTTGGCCGGCTGGTAGGTCGGATTGAGGTGCACGGCCTCGCGGTAGGATTTCGCGGCCCTGACCTTGTCGCCGCGCCGTTCGTAGATCAGCGCCTGGTTGGACCAGGCCTCGGCGTTCTTGCCGTCGAGCTTTATGGCCATGTTGAAGTCGGCGAAGGCGTTGTCCTCGTCGTTCATGGCAAGGTAGGAGAGGCCGCGTCCGTTGTAAGGCTCGGAAGCATCCGGCGCTAGCGAAATGGCGGTCGAGAAATCCTCGATGGCAAAGGCGTGCTGGCCCTGGCTCTGGTAGATCAGGCCGCGATTGTGATAGGCGCGCGCGTCGGTCGTGTCGAGCTGGATGGCCTTCTGGAAATCGTTGAAGGCTTCCTGGATCCGGCCGGCCCTGCGGTAGAGATTGCCGCGGCCGATATAGGCGGCGTCATAATTGGAATTGATCTGGATCGAGCGGTTGTAGTCGGCCAGCGCGCTTGCCTGGTCACCGAGGAAGCGCTGGATGAGCGCCCGGTTCGAATAGGCCTGGTAGAAATTCGGATTGAGCTGGATGGCGGTGTCGAAGTCCTTCAGCGCCGCCTGGTACTGGCCGCCGCGGCCATAGGCCGAGCCGCGCACATTGTAGGCTTCCGGATCCTGGGGGTTGCGCTGGATCACCGCCGACAGCGAGGAGATGTTCTCGCTCGAGGCTTGCGCCTTGTCGATGTTGTTGAACTCGCCGGTCGGAACGCTCTGGCAGCTGGCAAGCGCCATCCCGGAAAGCAGGGCTGCCGTCAGGGCGAGGCCGCGCCACGCGGTTCTACGCTCTACGGTGATTGCGTCCATGTCTGCCCTGTCCTTACTGCGCCGTCTGGTCCGTTCCCCCTCCGAACCGGCATCTCTCCCAACCGGTCCTCTCGGACCGGGTCGAACTCACAACAAAAAGGTGGCGGCGATTCCGCATCGCGCCACCTTGGATATCCTTGGAAAAGGACGAAAAATTGACGTCAGAACCGCGGCGGACGCGGAGCACCGGCACCGGCAGCACCGGCCGCGACCGGACGTGGCGTCATCGGCAGCAGGCCTTCGCGCTGGGCGCGCTTGCGGGCCAGCTTGCGGGCGCGGCGCACGGCTTCCGCCTTTTCACGGGCGCGCTTCTCGGAGGGCTTCTCGTAATGCCCGCGCATCTTCATTTCGCGGAAGATGCCTTCGCGCTGCATCTTTTTCTTGAGCGCGCGAAGCGCCTGATCAACATTGTTGTCGCGGACGAGTACCTGCACGTGCAATCCTGTCTTTCGGGTTTGAAATCAACAGGCAAGCGGCCATAGCCACAAGCCTCCGCGGCGCGTTACACCACGAATTGGGGCGGCTGATAGCAGAATCAAGGGGCGCTGTCCACAGCCGATTGAGAAGCGGTGCCGACCCCGAAACGAAAAACCCGCCTCAGCGGCAGGTCGTTGGTGTAAATCAGAGCCATATTGAAATTAGTAGCATAGCTGCCGGCACAAAGCAAGAACAAAATTCGCCTTGGGCCAGATAGGCGCCGCTACGCCGTGGCCAGGTGGAGCTGCTCGAAACCCTCGAAGAACTCGCCGTAGTCGCAGGTTATCTCCTCGCCGGCGGCGATGTCGCGGGTCGCGGTGGCCCCGCCATATTGCGAAAAGTCGGTGTTCGGCTTGTCGGCGTGGTTCATGAAGCGGCCATTGTCGACCTCATAGACCATGAAGCCCGGCCGGTCCGGACTGGGATAGGCATATCTGTCGAGCAATTCCTTGAGGTGCGGCGGCGCCGTCTCGTATCTTTCCACCGGGATCAGCCGGTCAAAGTCCGGATCGAGACGCCAGATCTGCGCGCCTTTGCGGACCGGCTCGGCGGCGAACACGCCGACGCCTTCGATTGCGCTTGCAGCGATGTAGGTTCTGATCAGCAGCATGTTTCCAATCCGTCTTCGAGGAGAAGACGGAATCGTCAAATCGCCGGAAAAAGCAAGACCGGTTTTTTCCGACATTGGCTTGCGCGCCGATGCGCCGACCGCGAAACGCTTCACGTCCGGGTGATCGAGACGCCGCCGTCGGCGAACAGTGCCGTGCCAGTGGTGAAGCTCGATGCATCGGAAGCCAGGTAAAGCGCCGAGCGGGCGATCTCCTCGGGCTCGGCGACGCGCTTCAAGGCATGCAGGTTTTCGACGAAGGCTCGCGATTCAGGTGTCTTGAACGTTGCCGAGGGCGTGTCGGTGCCGCCCGGCAGCAGCGCGTTGACTCGAATGCCCTTGGCGCCAAATTCGGCCGCCAGCACCTGCGTCAATCCGATCAGTCCGGCCTTGCTCGCGGCATAGCTGGTCATGCCGGGCATGCCGACCGTGTAGCCGACGAAGGTGGAGGTGAAGATAAGCGAGCCGCCGCCGCGATCGATCATCGCCGGAACCTGGTATTTCGCGCCGAGAAAGGCGCTGGTCAGATTGGTATCGAGCGTCTCGCGCCAGCCCTCCAGCGACAGCTCCGAGACCGGCCCTATCTTGCCGACCGAACCGGCATTGTTGAAGGCGATGTCGAGCCCGCCGAATTTCTCGACCGCCAGGCCGACGAGGACTTTCGCGTAGGCTTCGTCACGGACATCGCCGGCAAGGGCAATGGCCGTGCCCTCGGCGTCTTCGATTTCGGCAACCAGCGCATCGAGCTCCGCCTGGCGACGGGCTGCGACGACCACCTTGGCGCCTTGCTCGGCAAACAGCTTTGCCGTGGCGCGACCGATGCCGGAACTGGCGCCGGTGACGATGGCGACTTTGTCGGTAAGTGCGAACATTTTCTGCATCCTTTTTCGCGCCGGCCCTTGCCGGCAATCGGGATGCTTGGTCGCAAATCGGGGCGGTGCGAACCACCCGATACCTGCGACGTGCTTCGGATGTGGTTTGATCGCCCATCACGTCGCATGCCTCTTTTTCACCACGGCGCAAAACGGCAAGCGCCGTCGCAAACAGTGCAAGGCTGGCAGCACGGTTTCGCTAGTGATACAGCTCGCGCGCCGGGGTTGGCTGATCTGCCCGGCCGCCATTTGCGAGGCCTGCAACGTTGAAGAAATACTCGGTATTCGCCATCGCCCGCGAGGCCATGCGCGGTCATAGAGGCTGGGAGGAACAGTGGTCCTCGCCGGAGCCGAAAAAGGAGTATGACGTCGTCATCGTCGGCGCCGGCGGCCACGGCCTGGCCACAGCCTATTACCTCGCCACCGTGCACGGCATCACCAACGTCGCGGTATTGGAAAAAGGCTGGCTCGGCGGCGGCAACACCGGCCGCAACACCACCATCATCCGCTCGAACTATCTCTATGACGAGAGCGCCGGCATCTACGACCATGCGCTGAAGCTGTGGGACGGGCTCAGCCAGGAGCTCAACTACAACGTCATGTATTCGCCGCGCGGCGTCATGATGCTCGCCCACAACATCCACGACATCCAGGTCTTGAAGCGCCACGTCCATGCCAACCGGCTGAACGGCATCGACAATGAATGGCTGACGCCGGAGCAGGCAAAGGAATTCTGCCCGCCGCTCAACATTTCGCGCGACGCGCGCTACCCGGTGATGGGTGCCGCCCTGCAGCGCCGCGGCGGCACGGCGCGCCACGATGCGGTCGCCTGGGGCTATGCGCGCGGTGCCTCGGCGCGCGGCGTCCACATCATCCAGAATTGCGAGGTCACCGGCGTCAAGCGGGCGCCGAACGGCGCGGTCACCGGTGTCGAGACGACGCGCGGCTTCATCGGCGCCAGGAAGGTCGGCGTGGTCGCCGCCGGGCACTCATCGGTGATCATGAACATGGCCGGCGTGCGCATGCCGCTGGAAAGCTATCCACTGCAGGCGCTGGTATCGGAGCCGGTCAAGCCGGTGGTGCCTTGCGTGGTGATGTCGAACACGGTGCATGCCTATATCTCGCAGTCCGACAAGGGCGAGCTGGTCATCGGCGCCGGCACCGACCAATATGTCTCCTATTCGCAGACCGGCGGCCTGCACATCCTGCAGCATACGCTCGACGCGATCTGCGAGATGTTCCCGATCTTCACCCGCATGAAGATGCTGCGCTCATGGGGCGGCATCGTCGACGTGACGCCGGACCGTTCGCCGATCCTGGCCAAGACGCCGGTGCCCGGCCTCTATGTCAATTGCGGCTGGGGCACGGGCGGCTTCAAGGCGACGCCGGGTTCGGGCCATGTCTTTGCCCATACGATCGCCAGGGACGATCCGCACCCGATCAACGCGCCCTTCACCATAGAGCGCTTCCGCACCGGCCGGCTGATCGACGAGGCGGCGGCGGCAGCGGTGGCGCACTGATGATGACCGAGATGGCTGTCGCCATGCCGCTGATGCTCGCCGGCGAGCAAGGCCTGTTTCATATCCCGACGCCAGAGGAGGTGCGCCTGCAGCCCATCAGCCGCGCCGGCAATGAAGCGGATTGGCCGTTTTCCGTCGACGAGGGTGTACTCGCCTGCGCCTGGAGCGCCGGTCAGAGAGTGGTCACCTTTATGGAGAACCGGCCAGCCGATCTGGAGGAAGGCGAAAAATTCGAGCGGCGCTACGTCATCGTGACGACCGAACCGATGACGCTTTCGGTCGGCAATATGGCGTATCGCGACCTTTTCCGCCCGGTAGCCAGCATCGAGGAGCGCATCCGGCTGGTCGCGCCCTTCGTGACGATGGGCCAGAGGCTTTGCGACCAACCTGCCGGCGCTCGCGTCGGCCACGGCGAACTGTAGGACCAACCATGCTTCTCATCCGCTGCCCCTATTGCGAGGAAGAGCGTCCGGAGCTCGAATTCCGCAACGCCGGCGAGGCGCATATTGCGCGTTCCCCAAACATCGCCGGTGAGAGCGACGACGATTTCGAAAGGTTCTTCTTCATCCGCTCCAATCCCAAGGGGATCATCTATGAGCGCTGGCGGCACATGCATGGCTGCGCGCGGTTCTTCAATGCCGTGCGCGACACCGTCAGCGACAGGTTCCTGATGACTTACAAGGCCGGCGAACCGAAGCCCACGAAGCTGCCGGGAGCCGCCAAATGACCGCCACGTTCCGCATTGCCGGCGCCGGGCGGCTCAAACAGGCAAAGATAGCCGGCTTCAGCTTCGACGGCCGCCCCTATACCGGCATCGAGGGCGACACGTTGGCCTCGGCGCTGCTTGCCAATGGCGTCCATCTCGTCGGCCGCTCGTTCAAGTACCACCGGCCGCGCGGCTTCCTGTCGGCCGGCGCCGAAGAGCCGAACGCGCTGGTCGAGATCAAGCGCGACGCGGCACGCAAGACGCCGAACGTCCGCGCCACGGTGCAGGAACTCTATGACGGGCTAACCGCACAGTCGCAGAACCGCTGGCCGTCGCTCGCTTTCGACATCGGTGCGGTCAGCAGCATCGCCTCGCCGATGCTTTCGGCCGGCTTCTACTACAAGACCTTCATGTGGCCGAAGGCTGCGTGGAAAAACCTCTACGAGCCCAAGATCCGGGCCGCCGCCGGTCTCGGCGTCGCCCCCGACCGGCCGGATCCCGACCACTATTCGGCGCGCTTCGCCCATTGCGAGGTGCTGGTGCTTGGCGGCGGTGCCGCGGGCATCGCCGCGGCATTGGCCGCGGCCGAGACCGGCGCGCGCGTCATCCTTGCCGACGAGCAGGCGGACTTCGGCGGCAGCCTGCGCTTCGAGAGCGGCGCGAAGATTGAAGGCCAGGACGGCTTTTCCTGGGCGCAATCCGCCGTCGCCAAGTTGAGCGCGATGGACAATGTCCGCGTGCTGCCGCGCACCACGGCCTTCGGCTATTACGCGCAGAATTTCGTCGGGCTGGTCGAGCGCGTCAGCGACCATCTGCAGAGCCCCGGCCGCGACCTGCCGCGCGAGCGGCTGTGGCAGGTTCGCGCCAAACGCGTGGTGCTGGCGACCGGCGCCATCGAGCGCCACATGGTGTTTGCCGATAACGACCGGCCGGGCATCATGCTGGCCTCGGCGGCGCGCACCTATCTCAACCATTACGGCGTCGCCGTCGGCAGGAATGTCGGAGTCTATACGGCAAACGATTCCGCCTATGCGGCGGCGATCGACCTGAAAAGGGCCGGCATCAACGTGGCGGCGATCGTCGACCTGCGCGACAACCCGGCCGGACCGGTGATCGACGAGGCGAGGGCGCTCGGCATCGAGGTCAATTTCGGCCGCGCCGTGATCCGCGCCGGCGGCAAGCTGCGGGTGTCGTCGATGACCGTGCAGCCGAAGAATGGCGGCGGCGAGCGCACCATCCCGGTCGACGCGATCCTGATGTCGGCCGGCTGGACGCCGTCGGTGCATCTGTTCTCGCAATCGCGCGGCAAGGTTGCCTTCAACGATGAGACCAAGCGGTTCGTGCCCGGAAATTATGCGCAGGATTGCGTCTCGGTCGGCGCCTGCAACGGCACGGACGGGCTGTCGGCGACGATCGACGAGGCTTATGCAGCGGGCGCCAAGGCGGCCAAGGACGCCGGCAGCAAGCCAGCCAAGGGCATGAAGCCGAAGGTCGATGCCAGCGAGAGCTGGTCGCGCGGCATGCTAGGTGCAGCACCCGGCGCCGGGGCGGACACGACGGTAAAGGCGTTCGTCGATTTCCAGAACGACGTCACCGCCAAGGACATCCGCCAGGCGGTGCATGAAGGCATGCGCTCGATCGAGCACGTCAAGCGCTTCACCACCAACGGCATGGCGACCGACCAGGGCAAGACCTCCAACATGCACGGCCTGGCGATTGCCGCCGAGACGTTGGGCAAGCCGATCCCGCAGGTCGGGCTGACGACGTTCCGTGCGCCCTATACGCCGGTGACATTCGGCTCGATCGTCGGGCACGCGCGGGGTCCCCTGTTCGACCCGACCCGCAAGACGGCTATCCATCCCTGGGCAGAGCGTCAAGGCGCGACGTTCGAGGATGTCGGCCAGTGGAAGCGCGCCTGGTACTTCCCGAAGCCGGGCGAGGACATACATGCGGCCGTCGACCGCGAATGCGTCACGGTGCGCAAGACGGCCGGCCTGTTCGACGCCTCGACGCTGGGCAAGATCGAGGTGGTCGGGCCGGATGCGGCCAAATTCATGGAACTGCTCTACACCAATCCATGGGAGAAACTGGAGCCCGGTCGCTGCCGCTACGGCATCATGCTGCGCGAGGACGGTTTCATCTATGACGACGGCGTGGTGGGAAGACTGGCTGCCGACCGTTTCCACGTGACGACGACGACCGGCGGCGCGCCGCGCGTCATGAACCATATGGAGGATTATCTCCAGACCGAGTTCCCGCATCTCAACGTCTGGCTGACCTCGATCACCGAGCAGTGGGCGGTGATCGCCGTGCAGGGACCGAAGTCTCGCGACATCATCGCGCCGCTGGTCGAGGGCATCGACATGTCGGATGAAGCGCTGCCGCATATGTCGGTGCGCGAAGGCCGGATCTGCGGCGTCCCGACAAGGCTGTTTCGCATGTCGTTCAGCGGTGAGCGCGGCTTCGAGGTCAACGTGCCGGCCGATTACGGCGAGGCGGTCTGGGAAGCGCTATGGGCCGAGAGCCAGAAGCATGGCGCCTGTGCTTACGGCACCGAGTCGATGCATGTGCTGCGCGCCGAAAAGGGCTACATCATCGTCGGCCAGGATACCGACGGCACGGTGACGCCGAACGACGCCGGGCTCGACTGGGCGGTCGGCAAGAAGAAGACCGACTTCGTCGGCATTCGCGGCATGGCGCGGCCGGACCTGGTCGCCAAGGGCCGCAAGCAGCTTGTCGGCCTGAAGACCAGGGATCCCAAGGTGGTGCTGGAGGAGGGCGCGCAGGTCGTCGCGGACCCGAAGCAGGCAATCCCGATGAAGATGATCGGCCATGTCACCTCGAGCTATTGGTCGCAAAATTGCGGCCGCTCGATCGCGCTGGGGCTGGTCGCCGGCGGCCGCGATCGCATGGGCGAGACGCTCTACGTGCCGATGCCGGACGGGGTGGTCGAGGTGGAGGTCACCGGCATGGTGTTCTTTGACGAGAAGGGAGAGCGCCTCAATGGCTAAGGCCGCTTTGAAAACTGCCGCCGCCGGACCCTCGGTCGAACGCCGTCCGGCGCTCGCCGGCCAGTCGCTTTCCGGCGCCGGCGTCACACTTGCCGTGCTGCCGCCGGCCGAGCGCATATCGCTGCGCGCGCCGGACACCTCGATCGCGGCACTTTCGAAAGCGCTCGGCGTCGTCCTGCCGCAGAGACCGAAAACCTCGGCGGCAAAGGCCGGACGCACGGCCTTGTGGCTCGGGCCGGACGAGTGGCTGGTCATCGACGAGAGCGGCAAAGACCCGCTCGCCGACTGCGCCAGCATTTCCGCGCTGCATTCGGCGGTCGGCATCTCGCACCGCAACGTCGCCATATCGGCCACCGGTCCGGCTGCCGCGGCGACGATCAATGCCGGCTGCCCGCAGGATTTGTCGCTCGACGCCTTTCCGGTCGGGGCGGCGTCGCGTACCATTCTCGGCAAGGTCGAAATCGTGCTGTTGCGCACCGCGGCCGACGCGTTCCGCGTCGAATGCTGGCGTTCGTTCTCCGATTATGTCTTTACTTTTCTGTCGGAGGCAGCGCGCGACGCGGCAGCATAGGCATGTTCGCCGTGCCCGACCGTTCTGCGACAGCGAGCCGAGGGAGAATGCAAATGCCGTCGAACTCCGCGCCGAAGTCGCCGGCCAAGACGCCGGCCGTGCGCTCTTTCGAAGGCGAGCAGCGCACTGGGACGGATATTGAAGAGGAACTCGAGGAAGGCCTCGAGGATACATTCCCGGCCAGCGATCCGGTGTCGATCACCGGAACGGCCATTCCCGGCGCACCCGCAAGACCCGGCAAGCCCAAAAGCGTGGCGGGACAGAAGCGCAAGAGATAATTTCTATCGGCCCGGCGGAGCCGGCCTCGACCAGCAGGGCAATCGCTGCAGGTTTGCGCGGTTCCATGTGGATATGCGTTCCAGCGTCGATGATTGGCGAAAGCCCGAACGAGGGCGATCTCCCACGCAAGGGCAGGCCTATCGCAGGTGGAAAGCCGAGGCTTTCACATCTACGATGTACCCCCACCCCTAACCCCTCCCCCACAAGGGGGACACAAGGGGGAGGGAGACTTCTGTTGGCGCTAACCTCGGGCAAATGGCCTGCCTTTCGGCGCCAAAGAGGAAGGAAAGGCGCGCGGCAGCGTTCCCTCCCCCTTGTGGGGAGGGTTAGGGTGGGGTCCATCTTCGCAAGAATCCAAATGCGATTGCCCAGCCTGCAAGTGGGGAGATCGGCAGCTTCGCCGATGGCGCCCATTTCGGTGCCGGCGACCAGCCACGAGGACGGGCAATCAGGATATCCTGCCGCTCCTCATCTTCATGCCGCTCGAAGTCCTCAGAAGCTGCTTGGCACGATCCACGGGTCAATGCCGATGCCGAGCCTCGGGCCCTTGCTGTCGGCCTTGTAGGTCGCGGCATCCACCTTTTCAAGCGATCCGGTCGGCGCGCAATCGAGCTTCACATCGGTCTTGGTGCCGATGCAGGTCGCTTCCTGCTTGGCTGGCTGACTGCCGCCGGCAAATGCGGCGCCAGAGAGCGCCAGCAGGGCGGCGAGCGTGAGGATTGCCTTCTTCATGGTCTGTCTCCGGTTCCAGTTATTGGATTCGTACATGTACGGCATTGCGTACAGATACGCCCAGGACTTAGGGAGTTCAAGCAAAATCGTACATGTACGGAGAAGTTGAGCGCAGGAATTGCCGAACGCTCGGCGCCGGAGCGCGGATCGTTCGGAGAAGATCCTACAGATCGGGAGAAGCGCCGCTCTTCAGCAGTTGACCGGCGGCGTGAGCGGCGCGATCTCGTGCGCGGCGATGGCTTCGAGCATGATGTCGCCGATCCGTGTGATGAACGTCTTTTGGTCGCCGAACGGGTAGAACGGGAAGGTGATCAGCAGCGAGATGGCGCCGTGGCCGACTGCCCACAACATGGTGGCGATGGCGCGCGGATCGCCTTTGAGTCTGCCGGCGGCAACGCAGGCTTCGACCCTCTCGATCAGCACTTTCATCGCCGGGTTGCCGCTCTCCATTTCGGCGAAGGTCTTGCCGGCTGGCGGCCTGACTTTTTCGGTCATGAAAACGGTGCGGTATTCGTTGGGATTTTCTAGCCCGAAGGCAGCGTATTCGACAAGCACCGCCTTGAGCGCCTCGATCGGGTCGTCGGCCGTGTGACGTTCGATGCGCCTGGCCAAGGTCTCGAACGCGTCCTCGGCCAAGGCGAACAGGATATCCTGCTTGTCGGCGAAATAGGAATAGACCGACATCGGCGCATAGCCGACGCGCTTGGCAAGCTTGCGGATGGTGAGGCCGTCATAGCCTTCTTCCTGGACAAGCTTATGCGCGGCATCGACAAGTTCGGAACGCAGTTCGGCCTTTTGTTTTTCGCGGCGCTCCTGGACGCTTAGCTGCAACTTTCTACTGCCTTATGACTGATGGCTGGATGCAGCATATATACGCTGTACGGCATCGGGCAAGGGTGGCACGAAGCAGAAGCTTGACTGTCACAAAACGATGTAACCCGGCAACATTGCGCTGCAGGTCAGCCGTCACATGAAGTACGTCGCGGCCGAAGCCAAATAGATTTGGCACAGATAGATTTGGGCCAGATAGATTCTGGGCTAGTCGGCCTGACGAGAGTCAAACCGCTTCCGGCTGGCGTTCGATCAGCGTCAGCGTCAGCCAGCGCGCAGTCAGCGCCGGTTTTTTCGAGCCCTCGATCTCGATCGTCACGTCGTGGGCAGTCTGCACCCAGCCCGACGGCCTGACCTTGACGTCGGCCAGCACGAAGCGGGTGCGGATGCGCGAGCCGGTCTTCACCGGCGCCAGGAAGCGCAGCGAATCGAAGCCGTGATTGACGCCCATCTTGCTGTTTTCCAGCGGCGGCATGGTTTCGAAGGTCATCGCCGACAACAGCGAAAGCGACAGGAAGCCGTGCGCGATGGTGCCGCCGAACGGCGTCTCGCGGCTGGCGCGTTCCGGATCGCAATGGATGAACTGATGGTCGTCGGTGGCATCGGCGAACTGGTCGATCATGCGCTGAGTGACCACCCGCCATGGCGACACGCCGACTTCCTTGCCGACGTTGGCCAGAAGCACATCGAGACTGATCGGTTCCACGCTGATGTCCTCCATCTTCACCCCCGGCATTTCACTCGCCGGATGGCGTGCGTCTCATTCCTTGAACAATGTCAGCCCGTGTTGCACCGACTGCCCGCCATCGATCGGCAGGATGGCGCCGGTGACATAGCTGCCGGCACGGCTGCACAAATAGAGCGTTGCGCCGGCAATGTCATCCGGTGCGCCGATGCGGCCGATCGGAACATGGCTGCCGACATGTCTTGCCTGGTCTTCGTTGCCGGTGGCGAAGGCCGTCATCCGGCTCTGGAAAGGGCCAGGCGCAAAGGCGTTGACGGTGATGCGGCTGGCGGCGAATTCGATCGCCAGGATGCGCGTCAGGTGGTGAACCGCAGCCTTCGAGGCCGAGTAGGAGTAGGCGTCTTCCGCCAAAGGCTGCGTGCCCATCACCGATCCGAGATTGATCACCCGGGCCGGGTCGGCATCGCTGGCGGCGGCTTCGAGCAGAGGCAGCAATTCGCGAGTCAGGTGGAAGACCGCGGTGACGTTGATGCCGAACACCTTGGCCCAGGCATGGTAGGGAAAACTTTCCAGCGGCGCGCCCCAGGAGATGCCGGCATTGTTGACCAGGATATGCAGCCGCTCGGTCCGCGCCCTGACCTCGGCGACAAGCGCTGCAATGCCGGCCTCGCTGGAGACGTCGCCGGCAAAACCTTCCGCCCGGCCGGACGCGCCAAAGCTATTCAACTCGCCGGCAACCCTGACGCAATCTTCACCCTTGCGCGAGGCGATCATCACGACGGCGCCCGCTCTGACCAGAGCGGTCGCCGCCATGCGGCCGATGCCGGTGGCGGCGCCGGTGACCAGCGCCGTCTTGCCGGCGACTGAGAACAGCTCGTCCAGATAGCTCATGGAATTCCTCCGCGCAGTTCACCGCTGTTCGACAGGTGGTTCAAGGAGCGGCTTCGCATCGACAAGGCTAGCCGAACTTCGATCATCCTCGCCACGGATAAAGTACCTGGACCGGGGCGATGGCACGCTTTGCGGCTGAATTGGTTAAGCCCCAGCGGCAAGGCGGTCATTCGGCCGTGACATGGGTCGGATGAATGATGCGGCCATCCCCGTTAGCGAGCACCTTGGTAAGCTGTTCATTTCGCGCGTGAACCAGTCGTCATTACTCCTCCGCCCAAGCCGCAGGCGGGTCTTGAGGAGTCGGGAGGGTGGCCGAGCAGTGGGGCGAGACTGACGTTCGTATTCGTGGACGGGGACTATGCTTTCAAGGCGAAAGCTATGGGTAAGAAACAACGCACCGTCCTGCTGGCAGCGGTCTTTGCGTCTGTCTTTGGCGTTTTTTTGCTGATCCTGATCCTGCAGATGGTCAGCCTTTTGGTTGACTAGGCCCAGCCAGCAGCGTGCCTTTCCGAAGGTGCTGCGCTACCGCAGGTTTTCCAGCTCGCGGATGCGTTTGGCGCCGTCGGCCTCGAGCTGCCTTGTGACGGCGCCGATCAGCGTCTCGGCAACGACGAAAAGTGCGGCGGATGAGTCCCAGGCCGAAGGCACGGCGGTGCGCCCGGCAATGACGTGGCGGGCGAAGCGGGCGATCGGCGACAGCCACTGGTCGGTAAACAGCACGATCTGCACGCCGCGCTGGTTGGCGGTCTCGGCGAAACGGACCAGGCTGTCCTGGTAGCGCCTGATGTCGAAGATCACCAGCACGTCGCGCTTGCCCATGTCGATCAGCCGGTCGCGCCAGACGCTTTCCTGGCCGGCGAGATGGAAGACGTTGGGTTGGATGATAGCGAGGTGGGCGGCCATGTAGCGCGCCAGCGGGTCGGTGAAGCGGCCACCGATCAGGAATGTCTTGCCGCGCCGGTCGGCAAGCTTGGCGACGATGTCGGCAAGCTGCTTGTCCGAAAGGTGCCGGAAGGTCTCACGCATATTATCCAGCGTCGCCTCCAGCATCGGCGACACGGCGCTGCTGCCCTGCGATGGCGGATTGAGCGTGCGCGAGGCCGGCGACTGCAATTGCGCCGCCAGCTCATCTTGCAGCGCCGACTGGAATTCCGGATAGTTCTGGAAGCCGAGCCGGGCGACGAAACGCAGGATCGTCGGCGACGATACGCCGGCCGTGGTCGAGAATTCGGCGACCGTCTTCAGCCCGATCAGCGGATAGCTGGCGATCAGCGTTTGCGCTGCGCGCCGCTCGCCGGCCGGCATGGTGCCGATGCGGTCGGAGATCAGTTCGGCAATGCTCGAAACCATGTTTTTCCCCACCCTGGCCGGGCCGTTACCGCGTTATCGAAATCGCGTTTGACAAAGCCGGCCAAACTGTATGAAATCATCCGCAGGGACGCAATGAGGCAAAATACGTAACATACGGTACAGCGTTCCCCGGGGACAGCAGACAATGGAGACAGCACGGCCCGCCAGCCTTGCATCGCCTGAAACCGTAAGGGTGACGAACCCCGGCGGATCAAGCCCTTTCGTGCTGACCTGCGACCACGCCTCCAACTTCCTGCCGCCGGAATTCGGAACGCTCGGCCTTGCCGCCGAGGAGCTTTCCCGCCACATCGCCTGGGATCCCGGCGCCTTGCCGGTGGCGCGCCGCATGGCCGAGGTGCTCGATGCGACGCTGGTCGAGACCTGCATTTCGCGGCTCGTCATCGACTGCAACCGACCGCTCGATGCGCCGGACCTGATAGTGACGGTCAGCGCCAGCGAAAAAACCGTTGTCCCGGCCAACCAGGGGCTTTCCGCCGACGAGCGGGAGGCGCGCATCGCGCTGGCTTGGCGGCCGTTCCACGACCGGATCGCGACGATCATCGACGAGCGCCTGGCGGCCGGGCGGGAGACGCGGCTGGTGTCCATCCATTCCTTCACGCCGGTGTACAATGGCAAGAGCCGGCCCTGGCACATCGGCATCATCCATGACGAGGACCGCCGGCTGGCGGCGCCACTGATCTCGGCGCTGCAGCAGCTTGCCGGTGTCACCGTCGGCGTCAATGAACCCTATTCGCCGGCCGACCGCGTCTATTTCACGCTGGAACGTCATGCCCGCTCGCGCGGGCTGCCCTGCGCGATGATCGAAATCCGCAACGACGAGATTTCCGGCGCAGCCGGGCAACGGAAATGGGCGGATCTGCTCACGGGTATTTTTCTCAATCTGGAGCCCGAAGCGGCCAAGGCCTCCAGACCAAGCGCAGTCGGAAAGTCAGTTCAATCGGCCAGCTAAGAAACCAAAAGGGGACTTCAAAATGGTAGCACCGGGTTACAGCGAAGTTGACAAGAAGGAGGACCTGAAAGTTCTCCACGGAATGGGCTATGCTCAGGAACTGTCGCGAAGCATGAGCCGCTTCTCGAATTTCGCGATCTCGTTCTCGATCATCTGCATCCTCTCAGGCGGCATCAATTCCTTCGCGCAGGCGACGTCGTCCATCGGTGGCGCCGGCGCCGGTATCGGCTGGATCGTCGGGTGCATGGTTTCGGGATTTTTCGCGCTCGCCATGGCCCAGATCGCCTCGGCATTTCCGACCGCAGGCGGCCTCTATCACTGGGCGTCGATCCTCGGCAATCGTTTCACCGGCTGGCTGACCGCCTGGCTCAACCTGCTCGGCCTGATCACCGTGCTCGGCGCGATCAACATCGGTACTGCTTTCTTCTTCGTCGGCACGTTCGGCGGAGCCTTCGGCATGACCGGTACGCCTGGCGAGATCGTCGGATTTGTCGCCTTCATCACCGTGCTGCAGGCGCTGCTCAACCATTTCGGCATCAAGTTGACGGCGATGCTGACGGACGCCTCCGGCTTCCTGATCCTGGCAACGACGGCGGTGCTGATCGTCGCTTGCCTGATGTTTGCTCCAGCGATCGACATCAGCCGGCTGTGGACGTTCACGAACTATTCGGGCGATGCGGGCGGCGGCGTTTTCCCGCAGTCCGATTCCATGACTTATCTCTTCCTGCTCTGCCTGCTGCTGCCGGTTTACACCATCACCGGCTATGACGCCTCGGCGCATACTTCGGAAGAAACGTTGAGGGCGGCGCACTCGGTTCCGCGGGCGATCGTTTCGTCGGTGCTCTGGTCGTCGCTGATCGGCTGGGTGATGCTGTGCGCGATCGTACTGGCGATCCCGGATCTGGCGGCCGGCGCCAAGCAAGGCTGGAGCGTGTTCTTCGCGACGATGGACGCCATCTTGCCGGCATGGCTGAAGACACTGCTCTATCTTGGCATCCTGATCGCTCAATTCCTTTGCGGCCTTGCAACGGTCACATCCGCCTCGCGCATGCTGTTCGCCTTCTCGCGTGACGGCGGCATGCCGGTCGGCTCGGCCTCGCTCGCCAAGGTCAGCCCGGCCTGGCGCACGCCGGTCAATGCGATTTGGACGGCTGCGGTCCTCGAGGTCATCTATGTCTTTCTTGCCCAGTTCATCTCGGTCGGCGGCACGAACATCTATACCATCGTCGTCAATTCGACATTGGTGTTCCTGTTTCTGTCCTTTATCATTCCGATCGTGCTCGGCATGATGGCTTTCGGAACGGAGAAATGGCCGCATCCCGGCCCGTGGAATCTCGGCGCCGGCCTGTTCAAGCTGTTTTGCATCCTGTCGGTCATCGGCATGGCGATCATCTTCTACATCGCCATCCAGCCGCCGAACGATAAAGTGCTCTATATCACGCTGGGCTTCATTGTACTGACCGCGGTGCTTTGGTTCGGTTTCGAAGCCCGCCGCTTCCAGGGTCCGCCTATTGGCGACCAGATCGCAAAGCGCCAGGCGGCGATCAAGGCAGCCGAGATAGCCGTCGGCGAAGCTGGCGCCTGACGCTCCCTCACGACCATGGCCGGCATCGCGCCGGCCATGGTTTTCGTTCCCTTTTCAAAACGACAAGCGCTGGAGTGCCAAAGGAATGGCCGGAAATTTCTCGTTCGATCAGTTGAAGCAAGCGGTCTCCAGCGGCGAGGTCGACACGGTGCTGGCCTGCATCGTCGATATGCAGGGGCGGCTTGCGGGAAAGCGGTTCCTGGCCCGCTATTTCGTCGATTCCGCGCATGACGAGACGCATGGCTGCAACTACCTCTTGGCCGCCGACATCGATATGGAACCGGTGCCCGGCTACAAGGCGGCGAGCTGGTCGAAGGGTTATGGCGATTTCGTCATGAAGCCGGACCTTGCGACGCTGCGGCGCGTCCCGTGGCTGGAGAAGACGGCGCTGGTGATCTGCGATGTGCTCGACCACCATACCCATGACGATCTGGCGCACTCGCCGCGCGCCATGCTGAAGAAGCAGGTCAAGCGGCTGCAGGAACGCGGCTATATCGGCTATTTCGCGTCCGAGCTCGAATTCTATCTGTTCAGTGAGACCTACGATTCGGCCCGCAAGAAGCACTGGCAGGGCCTCGACACGGCATCGCCCTACATCGGCGACTACCAGATCGGCATCACTACCAAGGAAGAAGGCGTCATGCGCCGGCTGCGCAATGAGATGGAGGCGGCGGGCATTCCGATCGAGAATTCGAAGGGCGAATGGGGTCCCGGCCAGGAGGAGATCAATGTCCGCTATGCCGAGGCGCTCGACATGGCCGACCGCCACGTCATCCTGAAGAACGGCGCCAAGGAAATCGCCGAGTCCGAAGGCAAGGCGATCTCGTTCATGGCCAAGTACAATTACGGGCTCGCCGGCAATTCCAGCCACATCCATAATTCGCTGTGGAGCGCCGACGGCAAGACGCCGTTGTTCTACGACAAAAATGCCGAGTGGACGTTGTCGACGCTCGGCCAGCAATGGGCGGCGGGCCAGCTCAAATATGCCAAGGAATTCACCTGGTTCCTGGCGCCCTACATCAACTCCTACAAGCGCTTCCAGGCCGGCACCTTTGCGCCGACCAAGATCATGTGGAGCGAGGACAACCGCACCGCGGGTTTCCGTCTTTGCGGCGAGGGCACCAAGGGCATCCGCATGGAATGCCGCATCGGCGGCGCCGATTTGAACCCCTATCTGGCTTTCGCCGCGCTGATCGCGGCCGGGCTTGCCGGCATCGATGAAAAGCTTGAGCTGCAGAAGCCCTTCGTCGGCGACGCCTACCAGGCCTCGCAGCTGCCCGAAATTCCAAAGACATTGCGCGACGCCACCGCGACGCTGGCGGAATCGAAAATGCTGAGGCAGGCGCTCGGCGACGATGTGCTGGAACATTACGTCCACACGGCACACTGGGAACAGTTCGAATACGACCGCCGGATTACAGACTGGGAACTGCACAGGGGGTTCGAGCGGTATTGAATGGCCTGGCAATGTCGGCGCCGCCCGCCCCTCACCTTTACCCTCTCGTGAACAAACGGGGAGAGGGGGTCGCCAGCGCTGGAGCTTGTCCCTTCTCCGTCACTATAGGCGGAAAGGTGCCGGCAGGCGGATGAGGGCGGCGTGACCAACGATAATTATTGTAGAATGCGAGGACCCAAGGCATGACCGAAACGGTCAAGATAAAATCCCCCGTCGACGGTTCGATCTATGCCGAACGGCCTCTGGCGACGGACCAGGCGATCGGTGCCGCAGTTGAGCGCGCCAAGGCGGCGCAGGAGAAGTGGGCGCAGACGCCAGTCGTCGAGCGCGGCAAATACATGCTTGCCATGCTGGAAGCGCTGGTCGCCGGGACCGACGAGATCGTGCCGGAGATCGCCTGGCAGATGGGCCGGCCGGTGCGCTATGGCGGCGAGTTCGGCGGCGTCAGGGAACGCGTCAGCTACATGGTCGAGATCGCCGAGGCGGCCCTAAAGCCGGTCATGGCCTCCAACCCGAAGGACGGCTTTCGCCGTTATGTGAAGAAGGTGCCACTCGGCGTGGTCATGGTGATCGCACCGTGGAACTATCCCTATCTCACCGCCGTCAACACCATCGTGCCGGCGCTGATGGCGGGCAGCGCCGTCATCCTCAAGCACGCGGCACAGACATTGTTGGTCGGCGAACGTTTTCAGCAGGCGTTCGACAGAGCCGGCCTGCCCAAGGGCCTGTTCCAGAACCTCGTCCTGAACCATGCGCAGACCGAAAGGCTGCTCGGCTCCGGCAAGATCGACCACGTCAACTTTACCGGCTCGGTCGCCGGCGGCCGCGCCATCGAAAAGACGGCGGCGGGCACCTTCATGACGCTCGGCCTCGAGCTTGGCGGCAAGGATCCGGCCTATGTGCTGCCGGATGCCAAGATGGACCATGCCGTTGCCAATCTGGTCGACGGCGCCTTCTTCAATTCCGGCCAGTGCTGCTGCGGCATCGAGCGCGTCTATGTCCACGAGAAGGTCTACGACGAATTCGTCGAAGGCTTCATCGCCGAGACGAAGAACTACGTCGTCGGCAATCCACTCGACCAGGCGACCACCATGGGGCCGATGGCGCAGGCGCGCTTCGCCGACCTGATCCGCGAGCAGAAGGCCGAGGCGCTGCGCAAGGGCGCCAGGGCGCATATCGATATGAAGGTGGCCAACGACAAGGAGGGTTCGCCCTATCTGGCGCCGGAAGTGCTGACCCAGGTCGACCACCAGATGAGCGTCATGCGCGAGGAAAGTTTTGGCCCGATCGTCGGCATCATGAAGGTGCGCAATGACGAGGAAGCGATCGCGCTGATGAACGACAGCCCTTATGGGCTGACGGCCTCGATCTGGACGCGCGACACCGACCATGCGGCGGCGATCGGCGATCGCGTCGAGACCGGCACCGTGTTCATGAACCGCTGCGACTATCTCGACCCGGCGCTGGTCTGGACCGGCGTCAAGGACACCGGCAAGGGCGCGGCACTGTCGGCCATCGGCTACGATAATCTGACCAGGCCGAAATCATACCATCTGCGCGAAACCATCTGATTTTCTGAAAGACAAAAATGACAAAACTCGTTTCCAAATGGAATTACCCGACGACCGTCCGCTTCGGCGCCGGGCGCATCAAGGAGCTGCCGGAGGTGCTGGCGGCGACCGGCATCAAGCGGCCGCTGTTCGTCACCGACCCGGGACTGGCCAAGCTGCCGGTGGTGGCCTCGACGCTGAAGATCCTCGACGACGCCAAAGTGCCGTATGGCGTGTTTTCGGAGGTCAAGCCGAACCCGGTGGATTCCAACCTGACCGCCGGCATTGCCGTGTTCAAGAAGGGCAAGCATGACGGCGTCATCGCCTTTGGCGGCGGCTCGGCGCTCGACCTCGGCAAGCTGATCGCCTTCCAGGCCGGGCAGACACGTCCGGTCTGGGATTTCGAGGATGTCGGCGACTGGTGGACACGCGCCGATGCCGATGCGATCGCGCCGATCATCGCCGTGCCGACCACGGCCGGCACCGGCTCGGAAGTCGGCCGCGCCGGCGTCATCACCAATGAAGCGACCCATACCAAGAAGGTCATCTTCCATCCGAAACTTTTGCCGGCGATCGTCATTGCCGATCCGGAACTGTCGGTCGGCATGCCCGGCTTCATCACCGCCGGCACCGGCATGGATGCGCTTGCCCATTGTCTCGAAGCCTATTGCGCGCCGGGCTATCACCCGATGGCAGACGGCATCGCGGTGGAAGGCATCAGGCTGGTCTTCGAAAACCTGCCGAAAGCCTATGCCAACGGCAAGGATCTGGTCGCCCGCGCCAACATGATGAGCGCCGCCGCCATGGGAGCCGCCGCCTTCCAGAAAGGGCTTGGCGCGATTCATTCGCTGTCGCATCCGATCGGCGCGCTCTACGACACCCACCACGGCATGACCAACGCGGTGTTCATGCCCTATGTGCTGGCCTTCAACCGTGAGGCGATCGAGCCGCGCATCGCCCGGCTCGCCGCCTATTGCGGCATCAAGGGCGGCTTCGACGGCTTTGCCAAGGCGATCATCAAGCTGCGCAAGGAGCTCAAGGTGCCGCACGCACTACCCGGCCTGATCAAGGGGCTCGACATGGACAAGAAGCGCAAGGGCCTGATCGCCGACATGGCGGTGGTCGACCCGACCGCCGGCGGCAACCCGGTCAAGCTGACCAAGAAGGCGGCGCTGACGTTGCTTGAAAACGCCATCGCCGGCGCCGTCTGAGACAAGCTCAGCATTGAAAATTCACTTGGGAAAAGAGGCGAAGAAAAGGGGGAAAGGATGAAAGGCAAGGCCGAAACTAGTTAGCCGGAAAAATAACGGCGTGGCGATTGCTACAGCCGGTTAAAAAGAGTTTACTTTTTCATACTGCGGGGCGCCGGTTTCACAAAGCTTTCATCTGGCTGTCACACGAAAACGATACCGCATCGCAGGCGTCCAACGGCGTCAGTTCAACGGAGAGAACACATGTTCAAATTCACGGGAAAACTGCTTTCCCTTTCGGCCGTCGCCCTGATGGCGACCTCTGCCATCTCGTCGGCCCAGTCCATGGATGAACTGGTCGCCGCAGCCAAGGCTGAAGGCCAGCTCACCACGATCGCGCTGCCGCATGACTGGTGCGGCTACGGCGCGGTCATCGACGGCTTCAAGGCAAAATATCCGGGGATCACCGTCAATGAGCTCAACCCCGATGCCGGTTCCGGTGACGAGGTCGAGGCGATCAAGGCCAATAAGGACAACAAGGGTCCGCAGGCGCCCGACGTCATCGACGTCGGCCTGAGCTTCGGCCCGACCGCAAAGAAGGATGGCCTGATCCAGGCTTATAAAGTATCAACCTGGGACTCGATCCCGGACAGCGCCAAGGATGCCCAAGGCTTTTGGACCGGCGACTATTACGGCGTGCTTTCGTTCCTGGTGAACAAGGACCTGGTCAAGGAAGCGCCGGCCGACTGGGCCGACTTGCTGAAGCCGGAGTTCGCCAATACCGTGGCGCTCGCCGGTGACCCGCGCGCTTCGAACCAGGCCATCCAGGCCGTCTATGCCGCCGGCCTTTCCGGCGGTGCGGCTGCCGGCGAAGCTGCCGGCACGGCTGGTCTCGACTTCTTCAAGAAGCTCAACGCCGCCGGCAATTTCGTGCCGGTCATCGGCAAGCCCGCGACGCTTGCGCAAGGCCAGACGCCAATCCTGGTGACCTGGGATTATAACGCGCTTGCCGGCCGCGATACGCTGAAGGGCAATCCGCCGGTCGACGTCGTCGTGCCGAAGACCGGCGTTGTCGCCGGCGTCTACGTTCAGGCGATCAGTGCCTACGCGCCGCACCCGAATGCTGCCAAGCTATGGCTGGAATATCTCTATTCCGACGAAGGCCAGATCGGCTGGCTGAAGGGTTATTGCCACCCGATCCGCTTCAACGACCTTGCCAAGAACGGCAAGCTCCCGGCTGACGTGATGGCCAAGCTGCCGCCGGCCGAGTCCTATGCAGCCGCGGTGTTCCCGACGCTCGACGAGCAGGGCAAGGCCAAGGAAGCCATCACCAAGAACTGGGACGCCGTCGTCGGCGCCAACGTCAAGTAAGACTTGAGATCGGCCGGGCGGCTTCAATCGCCGCCCGGCATACCTCCAGGACGGTAGCCGGCGCATGACCGATATCTCGTTGTCCGATCACGCTGTTGCCGGGAAGACCGCGCCTCCTGCCGACGCCCGCAGCATGAGGCTGCCGACGCAATGGCTTGGCGTTGCGCCTTTCTTCATCTTCGCCGTCATGTTCCTGATCCTGCCGACACTCTATCTGATGCTGGGCGCATTCCGGAACGATGCCGGTGAATTCACGTTCGAAAACATAGCGGCCTTGGCGCAGCCGTCGATCGTTGCCGCCTACTGGATCTCAATCAAGGTCAGCCTCGCGTCGTCGCTGATCGGTGCTTTCGCGGGGCTTGCCATTGCCATCGCCATCGTGCGCGGCGGGCTGCCAGAGTGGATACGCTCGGCGACACTGACCTTCTCCGGCGTGGCCTCCAATTTTGCCGGCGTGCCGCTGGCCTTCGCCTTTCTCGCGACGCTTGGCCGGCTCGGGCTCGCCACGGTGCTGCTCAACGTCTTGGTCGGCTTCAACATTTATGCCCATGGTTTCAACATCCTGTCGTTCTGGGGCCTGACGCTGACCTATGTCTATTTCCAGATCCCACTGATGGTGGTGATCATCGTGCCGGCGATCGATGGGCTGAAGAAGGAATGGGGCGAAGCGGCGGCAACGCTTGGCGCGACCCAGGCGCAGTTCTGGCGCATGGTCGTCATTCCGGTGATCTGGCCAAGCTTCCTCGGCACCGTCATCCTCTTGTTCGCCAACGCCTTCGGTGCCATCGCCACCGCTTACGCTCTGACCGGCTCCTCGCTTAACATCGTCCCTATCCTGCTCTACGCGCAGATCCGCGGTGACGTGCTGCACAATGCCCATCTCGGCTACGCCATCGCCTTCGGCATGATCGTCATCACCGGGCTGGCCAATGTCTTCTACATCTGGTTCCGGACGCGCTCTGAGAGGTGGCTCAAATGAAGTCCGGCAGATTCTGGGCCTGGGTCGTCTTCGCGCTCGGCGCGGCCTATTTCTTCATTCCACTTATCGCGACCGTGGAATTCTCCATGCGCATGCGGCGCGGCGCCTATTCCTTCGATGCCTATCAGGTCGTGCTCGGCGATCCCCGCTTTCAGGCGACCTTCATCTATTCGGTGGTCGCCGCCATCTTCACCATCGTCCTTGGCGTGCTGGTGGTGGTGCCGGCGGCGTACTGGATTCGCCTGCGGCTGCCGCAGCTAAGGCCTGTGGTCGAGTTCATCACGCTGTTGCCGCTGGTCATTCCCGCCATCGTCATCGTCTTCGGCTACATCAGAATGTACGGGTCTAACTCACCGCTGCCGTTCCTGGCCAGCGAGACAGGAGCCAACGCCTTGCTGGTCATCGGTTATGCGACACTGGCGCTGCCCTATATGTATCGCGCCGTCGACACCGGGCTTCGCACTATCGACGTGCGGACACTAACCGAGGCGGCGCAGATCCTCGGCGCCGGTTGGGGCACGATCATCACCCGGGTCATCCTGCCCAACGTACTGATCGCGGTGCTGTCCGGCGCCTTCCTGACCTTTGCCATCGTCATCGGTGAATTCACCATGGCCAGCCTGCTCAACCGGCCTGCCTTCGGACCCTATCTGCAGAACGTCGGCGCCAACCGCGCCTATGAGCCGGCGGCGCTTGCCATCATCGCCTTCGCCATCACCTGGGGCTGCATGTCGCTGATCCAGATCCTGTCGCGTTTCGCGCCGCGATCGGCGAACCGTCCGAACTGACCCGAAGGAAAAAGCCATGACCGAGCCATTCCTCTCAATCCAGCATGTGCGAAAATCCTTCGGCCCCATCACCGTGGTGCAGGATTTCAACCTCGACGTCGAGCCAGGCGAATTCGTCTCTTTCCTTGGGCCATCGGGCTGCGGCAAGACGACGGTGCTGCGGATGGTCGCCGGTTTCGAGGAGCCGTCCGCCGGCAAGATCGTCGTGGCCGGCAAGGACATCACCCGGCTCAAGCCCAATCAGCGCAATGTCGGCATGGTGTTCCAGGCCTATGCGCTGTTTCCGAACCTCACCGTGGCGCAGAACATCGCCTTCGGGCTGAAAGTCGCCGGTATGCCAAAAGCCGATGCCGACAGGCGCGTCGCCGAGATGCTCGACATCATCAAGCTGCCGCAGATGGGCGACCGCTACCCCTACCAGCTCTCCGGCGGCCAGCAGCAGCGCATCGCACTGGCGCGGGCGATTGCGCCGAAGCCGAAATTGCTTTTGCTCGACGAGCCGCTGTCGGCGCTCGACGCCAAGGTACGCGTATCACTGCGCGAGGAAATCCGCTCGATCCAGAAGAAGCTCGGCATTACCACCATCTTCGTCACCCATGACCAGGAAGAGGCGCTGTCGATCTCCGACCGCATTGCTGTCATGCATGGCGGCAAGGCCGAGCAAGTCGGCACGCCGTTCGAGATCTACAACCGGCCGGCATCCAAATTCGTCGCCAATTTCGTCGGCACGCTGAACGTGCTTGAAGGCACGGTCACCGACGCGGCTTCGGGCAAGGTGCGCGTCAACTCGCAAGAGGTCTCGCTCAAGGGCAAGCTCAACGGCTCGAAGTCCGGCGACACGCTGTCGCTGGCGCTGCGGCCCGAGGCGATCTCGCTCGGCCGCCACCCCGGCCGCGACTCCAGCCTTTCGGGCGAAATCGCCGAGGTGCATTTCCTCGGCTCGGTCATCCGGGTGCGCGTCGGCATCGGCGGCAGCACGGTCTCGCTCGACACGTTCAACAGTCCGGCCACACCGCCGCCGGCCGTCGGCGAAAAGGCCGAGATTTCGTTCTCGTCGGGCGACATGCTCGTGCTGCATTAGGGAAGAGTGAATGGTGAATATTGAATGGTGAATAGTGAGAATGCACTTTACGCGCCGAAATTTCTCTGTTGCGCAACCATTCACCATTCACCATTCACCATTCACCATTCACCAGCAGCCAAGGCCGTGGCCGTTTTTGCAGTGCCAATCGCCCGGCTTCACCGCTACGATAGGGCATGGCGCTTTTTGAACTCACCCTTGTTCTGCTTCTCATCGCGGTCGCCCTGACCGCGCTGTCGCGGCGTCTGCAGGTTCCCTATCCATCATTGCTGGCGCTGGCCGGCGCCGGCATCGCCTTCCTGCCGTTTGCACCGACCATCGAGATTGACCCGGAGCTGGCGCTCGCTCTGTTCATCGCGCCGGTTCTGCTCGACGCGGCCTATGACACGTCGCTGCGCGATCTCAACCGCTACAAGGTTTCGCTCATCCTGCTGGCGCTTGGCGCCGTCATCTTCACCACGGTGACGGTCGCGCTGGTCGGCTGGACGATGGCAGGCCTGCCCATCGCCGCCGCTATAGCGCTTGGCGCGATCGTGGCGCCGCCCGATGCCGTGGCAGCCGCTGCCGTGCTCGGACAGTTCAAGGTGCCGCACCGCATCACCGCCATCCTGGAAGGCGAGAGCCTGCTCAACGACGCCACCGCGCTGTTGATCTACAGGATGTCGGTTTCCGCTGCCGCCGGCTCCATCCTGTTGAGCAGTGCCGTTCCAATGATCCTGCTGTCGACGGTCGGCAGCCTTGCCGCAGGCTATGTGCTCGGCCGGTTGTCTCTCGCAATACTCGGCCGCATCGACGACCCGGCGAGCGGCACCGTGGTGCAATTCGCCTCAACGTTCGGCGTCTGGATCCTGGCCGACAGGATTGGGCTTTCCGCCATCATCACGATCGTCGTCTATGCCATGACGATCGCACGTACATCGCCGCGCCGCATGCCGGCAAGGAATCGTGTCAGCTCCTACTCGGTCTGGGAGACGGCGGTGTTCGTGCTCAATGTTCTGGCCTTTGTCCTGATGGGCCTGCAAGCGCGGTCGATCGTCGGCCGGCTTGCCGAGCAAGGGCAAAGCCAGGCGTTCGTCTTTGCCCTGGCTGTGCTGGCCGTCGTCATCGTATCGCGGCTTGTCTGGGTGCTGGGCTGCGGTGCGATCCTCAGAGCGGTGGCCCGTCTGGGCGACGAGGACAGGCGGAAGGACGCACCGACACTCCGCGGCGGCGTGCTTATCGGCTGGTGCGGCATGCGCGGCCTGGTGACGCTTGCTGCAGCCTTCGCCTTGCCGGCCGCCTTTCCGGGCCGCGATCCGATCGTGCTCGCCGCTTTCACGGTCGTGCTCGGCACATTGGTGCTGCAAGGCGTCAGCCTGAAACCGTTGCTGCTTCTGCTCAATCTCGACCTCGACCGGACGGTCGACCGGGAGGTGGCGCAGGCGCGCGTCGCCATCATGCAGGCGGCGCTGGACGTGCTCAGCGGCAAGACATCGAGCGCGGCAGGGGCGGTGCGCGAGCAATATGCCGCCCAGCGCGCCATCGCCGAAAACCCGGAGGATGCCCAGGCGGCGACCGAGTATGACAGATTGCGTCTTTATGCCATCAAGAGCCAGCGCGATGCGCTGGAGCGCCTGCGCATCGACGGAACAATCGGCGACGAGGCCTACCACCGCCTCGAGGAAGAGATCGACTGGTCGGAACTGGCCGCTTCCCCGCCCGGTCGGTTCCAGCCGCTGACCACTTAAAGCGCGTCGCGCTTGAACAGCCTCTTGCGACGCGCTTTAAGTTTTTGTCTTTACGCATGTCGTTATCCCAAAACCGCTGCGCACTTTTGGGCGACAAGCATTAGCATCTGGCCCAAGCTCCCTCCGTCCGGCTGCACATTGCAAGGCTGTCAGCGAACCGCTACTGCCACCAGGAAAGTGAGCCGGATAAGCAATGAAGCTGGTCAGCTACAACATCCAGTACGGCTTCGGCGGCGATGGCCGCTACGATCTGGCGCGCTGTGTCGAAGTTGTCGCCGAAGCCGACATCATCGCCTTGCAGGAAGTCGAACGGCACTGGCGGCGCAGCAACGAGGACGACCAGCCGGAACTTCTTTCGCAATTGCTGCCCGACTATCATTGGGTCTACGGGCCGGCCTTCGACATGGATGCCAGCCACCGGCGTGAAGGCCGCATCGTCAACCGGCGGCGGCAATTCGGCACCATGGTGCTGTCGAAGCTGCCGATCGTCTGGTCACGGCTGCATACGCTGCCGCTCAGGCGCGCGCTTCGTCCGCTCAACACCCGCAACGCGGCACTCGAATGCATGATCCGCACCCCCGCCGGCCCGGTGCGGGTGCTGTCGTTGCATCTGGCGCATATCGCGGCCGAGGAGCGGCTGGAGCAGATCGACTATTTGCTCGCCGAGCATCGCCGCGCCCCCTCCGAAGGCGGCCCGTGGAGCGGCGCCGACGATGAGCCGGCGCGCAACTGGAGCAATGGCGAACAGGAGCCCGAAAACCCCTTGGCGGCGATCTGGATGGGCGACTTCAACATGGAGCCGGGCAGCGCCGAGTACCGGCGCATCGTCGGCAGCACGCCCTATCATCGCGGTGCCGCCTATCTCGACGGTTTTGTCGATGCCGCCGCCGTCGCCATAGAAACGACAACGGATTTCCACACCCATGTGAAGACCATCGACGGCAGGCTGGCAAACCGCCGGCTCGACCATTGCTTCGTCGGCGGCATGTTTGCGGGGCGCGTGCGCTCGGTCAGTGCCGAAATCGGCCAAATCGCTTCCGACCATTTTCCGCTCTGGGTCGATATCGACCTGGAGACGCCGATCGTCATCGGGACGGGCGGCGGATGAACCGCCGATGAGCCTGTTTGTCTTTTTCGCGGTGCTCGCCGCCGCTTCCATGCATGCGATCTGGAACGCGCTGGTCAAGGTCCATCTCGACCGTTTCCTGTCGATCACGCTGATGACGCTCGGCATGGGTGCCGCGGCGCTGGTGACGTTGCCCTTTGTCGAGGTGCCGAAGCCGGAAGTGTGGCCGTACATCCTCGCCTCGGTTGTTTTCCACATGGGCTACAGGACGTTCCTGATCGGCGCCTACAAGGCCGGCGATTTCGCCCAGACCTATCCTCTGGCGCGCGGCACCGCGCCGTTGCTGGCCGCTTTGGGGGGCATTGTCGTCGTTGCCGAGATGCCGGCGCCGCTCGCCATCGTCGGCATCCTCTTGTTGTCGGCGGGCACGCTGGTGCTGTCGTTTCGCGGCGGCGCGCATCTGGAGAAATTGAACCTGCGCGCCGTCGGCTTCGCGCTGGGCACATCGATCTTCATCGCCAGCTATACGCTGTCCGACGGTAGCGGCGCGCGGCTGGCCGCCACCGCGTCGAGTTATGCGGCGTGGCTGTTCGTCTGCGATGCGCTGTGGGCGCTGGTGCTGTGCGTCGTCTTTCGCGGCCCACAGGCGCTGCCGGTGCTGGCGCGCGACTGGAAGGCGGGAATCTATACCGGCGTGCTCAGCGGTGGCGCCTACTGGATCGTGATGTGGGCGATGACCAAGGCGCCGATCGCCTCGGTGGCGTCGCTGCGCGAAACATCGATCCTGTTCGCCATGATGATCTCAGTGTTCGCGCTCGGCGAGAAGATGACGGCATGGCGAGGTGCCGCGGTGCTTAGCATCGTAGCCGGCGTCGTTGCGCTGAGAATGGGATAGTCACGCGATCTCGAGGTCGAAAACCATCAGCCCGTCGGTGCCGCGTTCGAGCGCCGCGACAAGTCTTGCGCCGGCTCGCTGATGCGCTTCATGCTCCAGATAGGCATCGCGTGCCGCGGCATCGCGAAAGTCGATGGTGAAGCCGTGTGTGAAGCCGCGAGCGAAGGGTTCCGGGCTGGTATTGGCGCTGAATTCGACCTTGCCCATGCCGTCGATCACCGGCCGCAACGCTTCGAGATCGGCATGGATTGCCGCCCGCTCGGCGTCGGCGACATCGTTGTGAAATCTGACGAAGACACAGTGCCTGATCATTCTTTGTCCCTCATGCCGCTCGGTTGGTGGAAAACACTGCTGGCGGCAGCGGCTCGCGGCCAAGGATCAGATCGGCGCCCTTTTCGCCAACCATGATCGTCGGGGCATTGGTGTTGGAGGAGGGGATGCGCGGCATCACCGAGGCGTCGCAGACGCGCAGGCCCTCGATACCGCGCAGCCTGAGATCGGGCGTCACCACGCTCATCGCATCGTGGCCCATGCGGCAGGTGCCGACCGGGTGGTGGTCGGTCTTGGAACTGCGGCAGGCGTAGTCGAACAACTCGTCGCCGCTCTGCAGGTCGGGTCCCGGCAGTACCTCGCGCAGGACATAGGGCTGCAGCGCCTTCTGCCGTATGATCTCGCGCGCCAGCCTCAGCCCCTTGATCGACATGTCGCGGTCATACGGATCGGCCCAATAGTTCGGATCGATCAGCGGGCGGTCGGCCGGGTCGGCACTGTTCAGCCGCACCGTGCCGCGCGAGCGCGGGCGCAGGAAGGCCGAGTTCAATGTCACGCCCGGATTGTTCAGCTTCTCGACGCCGGCCTCGATGCCGGAGCCGAGGCCGAGATGCAGCTGGATATCGGGAGAGGCGGCGGTCGGATCGGCGTACCAGAAGCCGCCGGTCTCGAACAGGCTGGAGGCAACCGGGCCTTTCTTCAGGAGCAGATATTGCAGGCCGGCCCACGCCGTCCAATGCAGCTTGGCGTAGTTGTCGTAGGTGTGGTCGCCGGTGCATTCGGCGATGACGAACAGATCGAGGTGATCCTGCAGGTTGGAGCCGACGCCAGGCAAATCATGCACCGGTGTCACGCCGATCGCCTTCAAATGGTCGGCCGGGCCGATGCCCGACTGCATCAGAAGCTTCGGCGAGCCGATGGCGCCGGACGAGACGATCACCTCGCGTTCGGCGCGCAGGATCGTTGGCTGGCCGCCCGGCCTGTCGACGATCTCGACCCCTGCGGCGCGGCCCTTGTCGACGACGATGCGTGTCACCAGTACGCCGGTCCTGACGGTGAGATTCTTGCGCTCGCGGATCGGCCGGAGATAGGCGACCGAGGCGGAGGAGCGCTTGGCGTCCTTCTGCGTCAATTGGTAATAGCCGACGCCCTCCTGGCTGGTGCCGTTGAAGTCGGGATTGAAGGGAATGCCCATCTCTTGTCCGGCACGGAAATAGGCCTCGCAGATCGGCAGCGGCGCGATCGGGTTCGACACGCCGAGCGGGCCCTGGTCGCCGTGAAAATCGTTGGCGTAGCGCTGGTTGTTCTCGGCGCGTTTGAAATAGGGCAGCACGTCGCGATAGCCCCAGCCGGCAAGGCCTTCCTCCTTCTCCCAGGCGTCGTAGTCGCGGGCATTGCCGCGCGTGTAGATCTGGGCGTTGATCGAGGAGCCGCCGCCGATCACCTTGGCCTGCGTGTACCGGAAGACGCGGTCCTGCATGTGCTTTTGCGGCACTGTCGACCAGCCCCAGGCGGCGATGCCCTTGGTCATCTTGGCAAAACCCGCCGGCATGTGGATCAGCGGATGCCAGTCCTTGCCGCCGGCTTCGAGCAGCAGCACCTGATGCGATGGATCTTCGCTCAGCCGGTTGGCGAGTACGCAGCCGGCCGGGCCGGCGCCGACGATTATGTAGTCGGTCATGGGATGTAGTCGATCATGGCGTCACCTGTTCATAGCCTCGGCACCGACAGCGCGCCGTCGACATTGATGACCGAGCCGGTCGAAAAGCCGAGCTTGCCGCCGGCGAGTGCTGCCACGGCGGCACCGATATCTTCGCTCTCGCCCCAGCGCATTGCCGGCACCAGCCCGCCGTCGATCAGCCCGTCATATTTGGCGGTGACACCGGCTGTCATGTCGGTGCGGATGATGCCCGGGCGCACCTCGAACACGGCTATGTTTTCGCTGGCAAGCCGCAGCGCCAGGTTCTTCACCCACATCGAAAGCCCGGCCTTGGAAATGCAGTAATCGGCACGTTCCGGCGAGGCCATGGCGGCGCTGACCGAGGTGATCGTGATGATCGATCTCGCACCATCGCTCGGCAGGCCGAGCATCGCTTTGGCAACGGCCTGGCTGAGGAATACGGTGCCGCGCAGATTGATGCCGAGCACCCGGTCGAAATTTTCCGGCTTGAGTTCAAGCAGGTCGCCGCGCAGGACGGTGCCGATGCCGGCATTGTTGACCAGGCAGTCGATGCGGCCGAAGGCGCTTGTCGCGGCATCGATCAGTCCTGCATGGCCGTCGAGGTCGGCGATGTCGCAGCGATGGTATGCGAATGAGGCGCCGCGCGCTGTAATGTCGGAGGCAAGTCCATCGGCGGGCTTCTCGGCAAGGTCTGCGACGAGGAGGTCGAAGCCTGCATCGGCCAGCGCCTCGGCGCAGGCAAGGCCGATGCCGCGCGCGCCGCCGGTGACGATGACTGCCGGGCGGCTCATGTTGCGAGCTCCGTCTTGCGGATATGATCCGCGACGCGCAGCGCCTGTGCGGCGATCGATAGCGCCGGATTGACGGCGGCCGAATTCGGCAGGAAGCCGGCGTCGACGACGAACAAATTGCTGTGGTCGAAGGAGCGGCAGAACGGATCCAGCGGCGAGGTCGCTGGATCGCTGCCCATCTTCACCGTGCCGCACTGATGCGAGGGCGTGCGCTTGTCAAACGGCCGCGACAGCACGATCGGATAGCCGCAGGCGCGGAAATTCTCGCGCATCACCTTGGTCAGTCGGTCGAGCGACTGCATGTTGGAGCGCCGCCACTGCATGACGATGTCCTTGCCGTCGACCACGATGCGGCTCTCGGGATCGGGCAGGTCTTCGCACATCAGATACCAGTCGACGGCGTGGCCGGCCATGAAATCGAGCGCGAATTTGGGCGCGCGCCTGACATTGGCCTTGAGGATGTTGCCGTCGATCTTGCCGAGGAGCTGGACGTTGCCGAGCGGCTTGCCGCCCTTGCCGTCGGATAGATAATAGTCGTTCAGCATCAGCGTCTTCTGATAGACGGATTTGTTCCGGCGGCGCGGATCGATCGCCAGCATAGCGCTCGAATTGTGGTTCATGAAGTTGCGGCCGACCTGGTCGGAGCGGTTGGCCAAGCCTTTCCCGCTGGCGGAAGGCGAGCGCAGCAGGATGGCGGCGGAATTGACCGCGCCGGCCGATAGGATGACCAGCTTCGGCGCGACTTTCTTCAGCGTACCGTTCTGTCGATAATGGACGGCGGCGATTGTCCTCGCATCCGGCGATGCCTCGAGATGTTCGACGTGGGCTCCGGTCTCGAGCTTGATGTTCTGATCGGCAAGGGCCGACGCCAGCGGTCCCGTTTGGGCGTCGACCTTGCCGGCACCGGTGTTGGGAAACGCGTCCCACGGCGTGCTGCCGTCTTTCAGCCAGGCTTCGATGTCGACGCCGAGCGGCAGCGATGCCGGGTGCAGACCGAGGCTCTTGAGTTCGGCGCGGGCGCGCGCGATCGGCGGCTCGTCGGGTACCGGCCCGAAAGGGTAGGGCATCGAGTGGAATGGCTCGGTCGGGTCTTCACCCAGCGCACCGCGCACGCGGAAAAGCTGCTCGGCCCTGGAATACCAGGGTTCGAATTCCTCATAGGAAAACGGCCAGGCCGGCGAGATGCCGCCATAGTGCTCCATCTCCGAAAAGTCTTGCCCGCGGTAGCGGATCAGCACGGCGCCGTAGAATTTCGAATTGCCGCCGACATAGTAGTAATTGCCCGGGTTGAAAGGCGCTCCGCCGGCCTCGAGCCACATCTCCTTCGGCCGATAGTGACCATCGACGAAGATAGCTCGCGTGTCGCGTGTGTGCGGCGTTGCCGGCAGTGGTTCGCCGCGCTCTAGCATCAGGATCGAGGCGCCGCTGCCGGCAAGGCCGGAGGCGATCGTGGCGCCGCCTATGCCGGAGCCGATGATGACAATGTCGGGATTTGTCATGGCTGTCAGACGATGCGTTTCTCGGTCGCCGGATCGAAGAACACCGCCTTGGTCAGGTTGAAGGCGAGCGGCGTGACCGTGCCGGGCTGGATGTTGGCATCGGCGCGCAGCCGCGCCACCACCGCCTTGCCGCCGAGATTGGTGACCGCGAACGTATCCGAGCCGGCCGGCTCGATGACCTCGATGTGACAGTCGGCGCGGGCAATGCTCGAGGCGTTGCGTTCGGCCCCTTCGGGATCGGTCAGTGCTTCCGGGCGGACGCCGAAGATGATCGGCTTGCCCTGGAATGCCGAAAGACCGGCCGGCGCGTTGGCCAGCGGCAGCGAGATCGGCTGGCGCGTCTCGCGCTCCATGACGACGGAGAAGCCGCTGCCGTTGCTGCCGATCGTCGCCGGGATCAGGTTCATCGCCGGCGAGCCCATGAAGTCGGCAACAAACAGGTTGGTCGGATTGTTATAGATTTCGGCCGGCGTGCCGAACTGCTGCACCTCGCCGTCGCGCATCACCGCGATCTTGGTGGCCAGCGTCATCGCCTCGATCTGGTCGTGCGTGACGTAGACGATGGTGGTGCCGGTGGTGGCGTGCAGGCGCTTGATCTCGATGCGCATGTCGACGCGCAGCTTGGCGTCGAGATTGGACAAAGGCTCGTCGAACAGGAACAGCTTTGGATCGCGCACCAGCGCCCGGCCCATGGCGACCCGCTGGCGCTGGCCGCCGGAAAGCTGGCTTGGCTTGCGCTTAAGCAAATGGCCGATCTGCAGGACTTTCGCCACCTTGTCGATCGCCTTCTGGCGCTCATCGGCCGGCACGCCGCGCATCTCCATGCCGAAGGCGATATTGCCGGCAACCGTCATGTTCGGATAGAGCGCGTAGCTCTGGAAGACCATGGCGATGTCGCGCTTGGAGGGGTGGAGATCGTTGATCGTGCGTCCGTCGACGCGGATTTCGCCTTCGGTGATGGTCTCCAGGCCGGCAATGGTGTTGAGCAGCGTGGACTTGCCGCAACCGGAAGGCCCGACCAGCACGAGGAAGCCGCCCTTTTCGAGGTCGAGGTCGATGCCTTTCAGGATCTCGACCGCTCCGAAACGCTTCTTCAACCCGTCAATTTCCAGAAAAGCCATGCGATTATCCTTTGACGGCGCCGGCCATCAGGCCGCGCACGAAATAGCGGCCGGCGAGCACGTAGACGAGGAGCGTCGGCAGCGCGGCGATCATCGCCGCCGCCATGTTGACGTTGTATTCGACGACGCCGGTCGAGGTGTTGACGACATTGTTCAGGGCCACCGTCATTGGCATGACGTCGCCTGAGCCGGCATAGGCGGAGGCAAACAGGAAGTCGTTCCAGATGTTGGTGAACTGGTAGATCACCGTCACCACGATGATCGGCAGCGAGTTGGGCAGCATGATGCGCCGGAAGATCTGGAAGAAGCTGGCGCCGTCGATCTGCGCCGCCTTCACCAGCTCGTTCGGAAACGCTTCGTAATAATTGCGGAAGAACAGGGTGGTGAAGCCGATGCCGTAGACGACGTGGACAAACACCAGGTTCACCGTCGGATTGCCGAAGCCGAAGGTGAGGCCGGTCGCGTTCTGCAGCTTGACGCCGAACCGGCCGAGGCTGCCGAGGATCGTTGCCATCGGCAAGAGGACCGACTGGAACGGGATGAAGCAGGCAAACAGCATCAGCCCGAACACCAGCGTCGCGCCGCGAAAGCGCCACTTCGTCAGCACATAGCCGTTGAGCGCGCCGAGCAGGGTCGAGATGATGACGGCCGGAACCACCATCTTGATCGAGTTCCAGAAATAGCCCTTCATGCCGACGCAGGTGAGACCCGAGCAGACTTCGCTCCATGCCCTTATCCAGGGTGCGAAGGTTGGCGCCTGCGGCAGCGCCAGCATGTTGCCGTTCTGGATTTCGTCCATGGTCTTGAACGAGGTCACCAGCATGACGAATAGCGGCATCAGGTAGAACAGCGCGAACAGCGCCAGCAGCCCGTAAATGACGATACGGTTGACCGTCCTGGCGCTGATGCCGCCAGTGCTCTGGCGGGCAGGAGTGGCTATGGCGTTCATCGCGGCTTCTCCCGAAGCTCGGAATAGAGATAGGGAACGATGATCGCGGTGATGGTCATCAGCATGATCACGGCGCTGGCCGAGCCGACGGCCATCTCGTTGCGCTTGAAGGTGTACTCATACATGAAATTGGACGGCAGCCAGGCCGAACCGCCCGGCCCGCCGCTGGTCAGCGCGACGACCAGATCGTAGGACTTGATGGCGAGATGCGCGAGCACGATCAAGGCCGAGAGAAAGATCGGCCGCAGCAGCGGGATAACGATGCGGCGGTAGAGCTGGAAGGTGGTGGCGCCGTCGATCTGCGCCGCCTTCAGGATCTCGCCGTCAATGCCGCGCAGGCCGGCCAGGAACATCGCCATGATGAAGCCCGACGCCTGCCAGACGCCGGCGATGACCACCGTGTAGATGACAAAATCCTTGTTCTTGATCCAGTCGAAATGGAAGCTCGTCCAGCCCCATTGGTGCAGCGTCTGCTCGAGGCCGAGGCCGGGGTCGAGAAACCATTTCCAGGCAACGCCGGTGACGATGAACGACAGTGCCATCGGGTAGAGATAGATCGGCCGCAGCACACCTTCGCCGCGGATCTTCTGGTCGAGCAGGATCGCCAGGAACAGGCCGAGCGCCAGACAGATGGAAATGTAGAGGAAGCCGAAAATCCCCATATTGGTGATCGACGTGTACCAGGAGGACGGCGGATCGCTTTCGAAGGTCCAGCGCCAGAGCCGCTGATAGGCGCGTGGCCCGGTGATCGCATAGGACGGGAAGGTCTTGGAATTGGTGAAGGACAGATAGATCGTCCACAGGATGAAGCCGTAGACGAAGACGATAGTGGTGGCGAAGCTCGGCGCCAGCACGAGCTTCGGCAGCGCCTCCTGAAGGCGCGAGCGCACCGTGGCGCCCGGACGGGCATCGTGCTCCGGCGTCAGCGTGATACTGGTTTCAGCAACTGTGCTCATCTGTCCATTCCGTATAGCGGGTCCGGAATTCTGTCGTCGCGGGCTCTCCGGCACGAAAGCGTCCCGGTCGGCGCAACCGCAAACCTCGCCGCAGGGGATCTCCCCGGCTTGCGCCGGGGAGATCATTCACATGGGCGGTGCCTTACTTGGCGTCTTCGATCGCGCTGACCAGTTGGGTCACGGCCTCGTCCGAGGTCTTGATCTGGCCGTGGACGAACTTCGAGACGACATCCTTGTAGGCGTTGGCAACCGCCGGCGGCGCGCCATAGCCCTGTGCCAGCGAACCGAACAGCGTGCCGCCTTCATTGGCGGCCTTCAGGTCGGCCATGCCCTTCTTGCCGCAAGCGTCGAAATCGGTATCCGGCACGTCGGTGCGGGCCGGAACAGAGCCCTTGACGACGTTGAAGGCCGACTGGAAGCTCTTCGACAGCGTGGCGGTGGCCAGGGCGATCTGGGCGGCCTTGCGGTCCTCCGGAACGTTGAACATGCCGAACATGTCGGAGTTGTAGACGACGCTGCCGTCGGTGCCGGGGAAGCGGTAGCACAGGAAGTCGGTGCCCGGGACCTTCTTGGCGGCGTTGAATTCGCCCTTGGCCCAGTCACCCATCACCTGCACCAGCGCATCGCCCTTGATGACCATGGCGGTGGCGAGGTTCCAGTCCCGGCCCGAGAAGTTCGGGTCGACATAGGTGACGAGCTTGGCGAGGTTGTCGAATGACTTCTTCATCGTGTCGGACTTCAGTGACTCCTCGTCGAGGTCGTTGAAGGCCTTCTTGTAGAACTCAGGCCCGCCCGTCGACAGCACGACCGAGTCGAACATGGTCGCTTCCTGCCAGTTCTGGCCGCCCAGAGCGAGCGGGATGACGCCGGCTGCCTTGGCCTTGTCGAGCAACGCGATGAAGTCGTCGAAGGTCTTGGGCTCGGTGCCGCCGATCTTGTCCATCACCGCCTTGTTGATCCACAGCCAGTTGACCGAGTGGACGTTGACCGGAGCCGCGACCCACTTGCCGTCATAGACGGAGAATTTCTGCAGGGCCGCGGGAACGGACTTGTCCCAGCCTTCCTTTATCGCCGTCTCGGTCAGGTCGCCCATGACACCGGCCGCGGCGTAGTCGAGCACGGTATAGCCGAGCATCTGCGAGGCGGTCGGGTAGTTGCCGGCCGCCACCATCGCCTTCAGCGCGGTCATGGCGGCGTCGCCGCCGCCGCCGGCCACCGGCACGTCCTTCCAGGCAAAGCCTTCCTTGGCCAGATCCTGCTTGAGCACGTTCAGCGCGGCAGCTTCGCCGCCCGACGTCCACCAATGCAGCATCTGGACTTCCTTGACGTCCTCGGCATGGGCCGCGAACGCAACGCCCGATGCGAGAGCCGTCCCGATAAGCAGTTTGCGCAACATGTACTTCCTCCCTTGTTGAACTTACATGACCGGCGGATGCCCACCGGGTTCTTCCCAACTCAGCCGACCCACCATCCGGTGCGCTGGCCGCGATGAAACTGGATTGTCTTTTCCTCGGTATAATCCTCGACGGCGCGCTTGCCGAGTTCGCGTCCAAGACCGGACTGCTTGTAGCCGCCGAAAGGCAGCTCGGGATAACCCTCCATGAACGTGTTCACCCAAACGGTTCCCGAACGCACATTCCGCGCCACCGACATGCAGGTATCGATGCTGGCGCTCCACACGCCCGCCGACAGACCATAGGGCGTGTTGTTGGCGATGTGCAACGCCCTTCCAATCGATTCAAAAGTCAGCACCGAGAGCACCGGGCCGAACACTTCCTCGCGCGCAATGGCCATGTCTTCGGTGACGTCGCCAACGATGGTCGGATCAAGATACTGGCCGGCGCTCGAAGCAAGCTGCTTGCCGCCGCCATAGATCCGGCCGCCGCCGTTTTCCGCTGCCGTCACGTAGCCGGTGACCTTGGCCACATGGTCGGCGGAGATCATCGCGCCGACCTTGGTGCGGTCGTCGAGCGGGTCGCCGACAGTCACCTTGGCGGTGAGTGCTTTGACGGCGCCGAGGAACTCGTCGGCGATCGCCTCATGGACGATTAGCCGGCTGCCGGCATTGCAGCACTCGCCGGCGTTGAAGAAGCCGCCGAAAACCGCCGCGTCGGCGGCGGCCTCGAGGTCGGCGTCGGGAAAGACGATCTGGCCGTTCTTGCCGCCGAGCTCCATCGCGACTTTTTTCAGCGAGTTGGCGGCAGACGCCATGGTCATCCTGCCGACGCGGGTGGAGCCGGTGAACGACACCATCTCGACCAGCGGATGGCTGACCATCGGTGCGCCGACATCGGCGCCCAGCCCGGCAAGGATGTTGACGACGCCGTCCGGCAGGCCGGCCTGCATCAGGATATCGCCGAGCACAAACGTCGAGGCAGAGGTCATCTCGCTCGGCTTGACCACCGCCGTGCAGCCGGCGGCGAGCGCGAAGGGCAGCTTCTGGCTGACGATCAGGAAGGGAAAATTCCACGGCGTGATGATCGACACGACGCCGATCGGTTCGCGCAGCACAACACCGAGCATGGCGTCGCCGAGATTGGCGTAGCTTTCGCCGTGAAGCGTCCGCGCAAGTGCGGCGGCATAGCGCCAGATGTCGACGGCGCCGCCGATCTCGCCGCGCGCCTGGGCAATCGGCTTGCCGGATTCCAGTGCGTCGAGCCGGGCAATCTCGTCCAGCCGCGCCTCGATCAGGTCAGCCGCCTTGAGCAGGATCGTGGCGCGTTCGGCTGCCTTCATGCGCGGCCACGGGCCGGTCTCGAAGGCCTTGTGCGCGGCCTGTACTGCCGCCTCTACATCCGCCGCGCCGGCCTGTGCATAGCGCGAGACGGTGAAGCCGTGGCCGGGGCTGCTGCGCTCCAGTGTGCGGCCGTCCTGGGCATCGACGAACTTGCCGGCGATCAGCAGCCGATAGCTTTTCGGCGCTGCGGCTGCCTCGGCGGGCATGGCGATGTTGAGAGGCGCGTTCATGTGATTTCCAGGTTCCTAAGATCTTGAGAACGCCGGTTTCTGCTTGGCTTTGAAAGCCTCGACGCCGGCCCTGAGATCGCTCGTCAGCGCAACGAAGCCGCTGGCCAGCGCTTCGGTCGCGGCAGCACTCTCTTCGCCTTCGGCGATGGCAATCATCAGCTTGGCGGCCTCGGTCGCCAGCGGTCCGCGCTCGGCGATCTTGCCGGCCCAGGCCTTGGCTTCGGCGAAAGCCTTGCCGGTCTCGACCACCCGGTCGACAATCCCCAGAGCAAGAGCCTCGGTCGCCAGAAACACCTCGCCGCCGAGCGCCATCCGCCGCACCGCCTGCGCACCGAAGCGGCGCACGGCGCGCTGTGTGCCGGACCAGCCAGGAACGACACCGATCGAGGTCTCGGGGAACCCCAGCTTCACCTGTGTTTCTGCGACGCGGAGGTCGCATGCAGCCGCCAGTTCCAGCCCACCGCCCAGCGCATGGCCGGCAAGAATGGCGATCGTCGGCTGCCGCAGTCGCGCCAGCCGGTCAAAGACGCGATGGCCGTAGCGCACCCATTGCACCTGGAAATCGGCGGCGCTCATTTCTGCCCACGCCTCGACGTCGCCGCCGGCGCAAAAGCCCTTGCCTTCGCCGCAGACCAGCACGACGCGGACGCCGTCCGCCGCCTCGGCTTCGTCGAGTGCTGCTTCCAGCGCCCGCAGAATCGGGATGTCGAGGGCGTTGAATTTCTCCGGCCGGCGCAGCGTGACAATGCCGATGGCGCCGTCGGTTTCAAAGGTGACGAGGCGCTCAGCCATGGGCGCCTCCAAGCGAGGCGCCGCCATTGAGCGACAGGCCGATCGGCCGGTCCCTGTAGAGCGCATCCGGCGTCACTTTGAGATCGTTGGCTACGGCGAGCGGGATCTCGGCCTGCGCCAGCACATCGCGCTCCAGGTCGATGCCCGGCGCCAGCTCGGTCACCGTCAGCCCTGCCGGCGTCAGCTTCATCACGCAGCGCTCGGTGACATAAGTGATGTCCTGTCCCTGCGCGACGGCACGCTTGCCCGAGAAGGAGATGTGCTCGACCTCACCGACGACTTTCTTGACCTTGCCCTCCTGGTCGATGCGGATGCCGCCACCGGCCAGCGACAGCTTGGCGCCGGCATTGAAGAAACCGGAAAAGACGATCCTCTTCGCCCGCGCGGTGATGTCGACGAAGCCGCCGGCGCCGGCGGTGACGTGGGGCCGCGCCGAAAGCTTCGACACGTTGACAGAACCATGGCGGTCGATCTGCAGGAAGGACAGCAGCGAGGCGTCGAAGCCGCCGGCCTGGAAATAGATGAACTGGTGCGGCGAGGGCATGAAGGCGTCGGCGTTCGACGAGCAGCCGAACTTGAAGTCGAGCAGCGGCACGCCGCCGACCGCGCCCTGTTCGATGACCCAGGTGACCTTGCCGTGCTGGCCTTCCTCGAGCAGGATCCGCGGCACATTGGCCGAGATGCCGAAGCCGATATTGACCGCCATGTCGTCGGCAAGCTCCATGGCGACGCGGCGCGCAATGACCTTCTGGACGTTCATCTCGGCGTTGCGGAAGCTCGACAACGGCCGGAAGATCTCGCCGGAGATGGCCGGATCGTAGGGCGTCAGCGTCGTCTGCAACTGGTCGGGCGCCACCACGATATGGTCGACCAGCACGCCGGGCACGCGCACATCGTGCGGTTTCAGCGTGCCGTTCTCGACGACGCGCTTGACCTGCGCGATGACGATGCCGCCATTGTTGCGGGCGGCGAGCGCCTGTTCGAGGCCGCCGAGATAGGCACCCTCATGCTCATAGGTGAGGTTGCCGCGCTCGTCGGCGGTGGTGGCGCGGATGATCGCCACCTGCGGCACGATCGCGCGGAAATAGAGCCACTCCTCGCCGTCGAACTGCTGCACCGAAACGATCGGCTCGCTGGCGGCAGCATTCATGGCGCAGCCCTGGTGGCGCGGGTCGGCAAAGGTATCGAGCCCGACCTTGGTCAGCACGCCGGGGCGTTTGGCGGCGGCTTCGCGATGCATGTCGAACAGGATGCCGGACGGCACGTTGTAAGCGGCGACCGTATTGTCGCCGATCATCTTCCAGATCTGCGGCGGTTCCGACGATGACGGCCCGGACGGATAGGAGCCGCACAAAGTGCGCTTCAACAGGCCGGGCTTGGCTAGATGGTCGATGCCCTTGATGCCGTACATGTCACCAGCGGCGATCGGGTGCAGCGTCGTTATGTCCTTGGGATGACCTTCGGCGTCGAAGCGCTCGCCGATGGCGGCCAGCACCGCGTCCGGACAGCCGAGGCCGCTCGACGACGACACGGAAACGACCATGCCGTCCCTGATCAGGCCGGCGGCCTCAGCTGCGGAGACGAGCTTGCTCACGTGGCGCTCCCGAGCTTCGGGTCGATGGCAATGGCCTTGCCGGAGCTGGCCGATTGCAATGCCGCCTCGGCTGATGTCAGCGACCAGACGCCGTCTTCGCCGGTGGCGGAAGGCTGGCCCTCGCCGCGGATCGCGGCATGGAATTGGCGCAGCGAACGGGCATAGAGGTCTTCGCGGTCGAAGCTCAATTCCTCCTCGCCCTGTGCCGTGCGCAGCAACACCGAGCCGACCGGCTTCTGCGTCATCACATCCTTGGCGATCAGCGAGCCTTCGCTGCCATGCGCCTCGAAGCCGGTGCCGGCGAATTTTGTCGTGAAGCCCTCATGCGATTGGGCAATGACCCCCGATCCGAAGCGCCAGAGGCACATGGCGCCGTCTTCCAGTCCGCCGGCGGCCATGCCGGCCGATTGCGTGAAGGCCGAGATCTCGACCGGATCGTCGCCGAGCACGAACCGCAGCGTATCGGCATCGTGGACGGTGATGTCGAGCACCACGCCGCCGCCGGCGTCCGGCCTGGTGATCCGCCAGCCCTGCAGGTTTTCCGGCAGATAGACAGAGTGGAAGACGCGCGCGGCGATCGGCCTGCCGATGCGGCCGGCAGCGATCGCTTCGCGCATCGCCCGATGCGAGCCGGCGTTGCGCAGATGGTGATTGGTGCCGAGCACGACGCCGGCGGCCCTGGCGGCGGCGACCATCTTGCGCGCGTCGGCGCTAGTCAGCGCCAGTGGTTTTTCGCAAAGCACATGCTTTCCCGCCTCGATGGCGGCGAGTGCCTGTTCGAGATGCAATTCGTTGGTGGTCGAGATGTAAACGGCGTCGATGTCGGAGCCGAGCAATTCATCAAGCGTCGAGACCGCCGCCGGAATGCGGTTTTCGCTGGCATAGGTGGCGGCGCGCCCCGGGCTGGAGCTCATCACCGCGGCGATCTCGCCGTCCGGCTGCGCGCGGATGGCGCCGATCATGAACTGTCTTGCGATCGTGCTGGCGCCGATCAGCCCCCAACTGACGGTCATGCCGCGTCTCCCATTCCTGCGCAGCCACGCTCCTTGCGATCGGGGCCGCAGCTTTCCCTGACCACGAGGTTGACGGCGCCGATATGATCCTCGGCGCGCGTGGTGCGCGATTGGATCATCTTCAGCACGACATGGGCGGCGCGCTCGCCGAGGCCGGCGGTGTTCACCGACACGCTGGTCAGCGCCGGCATGTAGTGCTCGGCCTCGGCCACGTCGTCGAAGCCGACGACGGCAAAATCCAAACCGGGTTCCAGGCCGCGCTTGCGCAGCGCCAGCAAGACGCCGAAGGCCACCGCATCGTTAAAGCAAAGGGCCGCGGTCGGCGGCGCGGCCATGGCGAGCGCGGTTTCCAGGCAGGCAATGCCGCCCTTGCGGCTGGTTTCGCCCTCGAACACCAGCCTGTCGGCCGGTGCGATGCCGAGCGCTTCACAGGCCTCGCGAAAGCCGCCCAGCCGCTCGTGATAGACGACAAGGTCGGATGAGCCGCCGAAGAAGGCCAGCCGGCGATGGCCCTTGCCGATCAGATGGGCGGTGGCAAGATAGGCGCCGCGATGATTGTCGGGCGTGATCACCGGGATGCGGCTTTCGGGAAGCCGGCGCATGACGAAGACGACCGGAACGCCTGCGGTCTCAAGGCGACGGAACGCGCCAGGCGTGGTGCCGCGCGCCGGCGACACGACGAGCCCGGCGACACCCTGCTCCATCAGCGATTTCAGAACCTCTTCCTGGCGCACCGGGTTTTCAGCCGTATTGGCGATGAAAGGCACGACGCCGGCCGACTGGAAGACGCGCTCCATGCCGACCGCCAGTTCGGCGAAAAACGGATTGGTGAGATCGTTGATGACCATGCCGATGACGTTGGAATGGGCCTTGCGCAGATTGGCGGCGCCGCGGTTATAGACATAGCCGACATCTTCGATCGCCTTGCGCACCTTGAGCGCGGTTTCGGGCCGGATCAGCCCGCTGCCTTGCAGCACCAGCGATACCGTCGATTTGGAGACGCCCGCCTCACGGGCAATGTCGAGTATCGTTGCCTTGGCCCGGCTGGCCATCCAGATCTGTCCTCCCGGTGGTTTCTTATGCGATTTATTGGAACGATCTAATCCTTGCGGCGCATTTGAGTCAATCGCGTTTTTGCGAACCCGGGAAAAATGCGGCTCAGTGGGCGCAATCCTCCAGCAAGTACGGCTTCCACCTGCTGCGATGCAGCAATTTGACCTGCGTGAGGCAGAGCGGCAAAGCATCTTGATTTATTGGAACGTTCCATTTAATAGGCGCTGGGAAGGGAAAGAGCCATGGACATCACCTTGCCCGGGGAAGGCGGCAGCCGCATCCTCTACCGGCTTGTCGCCCAGCCGGTGCAGCCTGTGGCCGGCGCGCGGTTTTCGCGCATCGCCTACGCCGCCGCCCATGTCGTCGCTGATCCCTTCGCCATGACCAATCCGTGGTCGAGGCCCGTGGTCGACTGGGACAAGACGATGGCGTTTCGCCATCACCTTTGGCGGCTCGGCTTTCGCGTCGCCGAAGCGATGGATACCTCGCAGCGCGGCATGGGTTTCGACTGGGCAAATGCCAGGGAATTGATCCGCCGCTCCATTATCGAGGCGCGCAGCGTCGAGGGGGCCGATCTCGCGTCAGGCGCCGGCACCGACCATCTGGCGCCGGGGGCCGCCAGCACGCTCGACGATGTCATCGCGGCCTATGAAGAGCAGCTCGGCTTCATCGAAGGGCTTGGCGGCAAGGCGATCATCATGGCCAGCCGCGCGCTGGCGGCGACCGCCAAAGGCCCCGACGACTATATCGGCGTCTACGACCGCATCCTGTCCCAGGCCTCCGGCAAGGTCATCCTGCACTGGCTGGGCGACATGTTCGACCCGGCGCTGAAAGGCTACTGGGGCAGCAGCGATTTCGAAACCGCGCTGGAGACGGTGGTCGCGATCATCGAACGCCATGCCGGCAAGGTCGAGGGCATAAAGATATCGTTGCTCGATGCCGGCAGGGAGATTGCCCTCAGAGACCGGCTGCCCGAGGGCGTGGTCATGTTCACCGGCGACGACTTCAATTACCCCGAGCTGATCGCCGGCGACGGCGACAGACATTCGCACGCGCTGCTCGGCATTTTCGATGCCATTGCGCCGGTCGCCAATGCGGCACTGGCAAAGCTGGCCGACGGCGACCGCGCCGGCTATGACACGCTGATGGCCCCGACAGTGCCGCTGTCGCGCAAGATCTTCGAGGCGCCGACCGAGTACTACAAGGCCGGCATCGTCTTCATGGCATGGCTGAACGGCCATCAGGAGCATTTTTCGATGATCGGCGGCATGCAATCGGCGCGCGGCATCCGTCATTACGCCGATGTCTTTCGCCTTGCCGACCAGGCAGGATTGCTGGCCGACCCCGAGCTCGCGATTGCCAGAATGACAAGCCTCTGCGCCGTAGCGGGCGTTTGATCGCAAGACGCTACAGCGTCCGGTCCAAAGCTTGGTCCGGGTGGCTTTGCGATTTGCCTTGTCTGGGCAAATCTGTATGCGGTATGCCTCCAGCAACAGAGAAGCCGATCCGGCGCTCCGCCGGCCAACTGGCAAAGCTGCCGTTCTGCATTGGGGTAAGCTGATGACCTTCGACCTTCAGGGCAAGCGCGTTTTCTTGGCCGGACATCGCGGCATGGTCGGCTCGGCCATCCTGCGCAGATTGGCCGACGAGGATTGCGAGGTCCTGACCGCCTCGCGCGCCGAGCTCGATCTCCTCGACCAGGCCGGCGTACGGCGCTGGATGGCCGACCGCAAGCCGGCTGCAGTGGTGATGGCGGCGGCCAAGGTCGGCGGTATCCTGGCCAACAACAGGCTTCCCGTCGATTTTCTGCAGGACAATCTCGTCATGCAGAACAATGTCATCGACAGCGCCTTCCGCAGCGAGGTGCAGAAGCTGCTGTTTCTCGGCTCATCCTGCATCTATCCCAAATTCGCGGCGCAGCCGATCTCCGAGGACGCCTTGCTGACCGGGCCGCTCGAACCCACCAACGAATGGTATGCGATCGCCAAGATCGCCGGACTGAAACTGTGCCAGGCCTATCGGCGCCAATACGGCGTCGACTACATCTCGGCGATGCCGACCAATCTCTACGGCCCGGGCGACAATTTCGACCTCAATTCCAGCCATGTCGTGCCCGCCCTGATGCGCAAGGCGCACGAGGCCAGGCGCGCCGGCCGCAAGAGCCTGGAGGTGTGGGGATCGGGCACGCCGATGCGCGAATTCCTGCATGTCGACGACGCCGCCGACGCGCTGGTCTGGCTGCTGAAGAATTATTCGGGTGACAGCCACATCAATGTCGGCTCTGGGGAAGACATCACCATTGCCGATCTTGCCCGCACCATCGTGTCGGTCGCCGGCGCCGATGCGGCGATCACATTCGATGCGACGAAGCCGGACGGCACGCCGCGCAAGCTGATGGACGTGTCGCGTCTGTTCGCCACCGGCTGGCGCCCACGCTATTCGTTGCGGAGCGGATTGGAACAGACCTATGCCTGGTTTCTTGAGCATGTCGAAACCGGCGATCTGCGCCTCGGCGCGGCCTGAGGCTGGTATTGGCCGGGAACGTCAGCCGATGAAAATACCGACGGCCAAGTGAGGGATTATCTGGATGGTGGGCGTGACAGGGATTGAACCTGTGACCCCTGCAATGTCAATGCAGTGCTCTCCCGCTGAGCTACACGCCCATCCGAAGCCGCGCATACACCATTTTTGGTTCGGCACGTCAATAGCGGGAAAAGGGAAAGAATGGCTGGCTTGTCTCTTTGTTTTGACGCAATTCCGGACGGAAAACCGCCTCACACTTTTCCTGGAATTGCTCTAGTCGATCAAGACGCGACAAAAGAGCGTCAGGCGGCCTGCAGCATCTTTTCGACCTCGTTGACGAGGTCGCGCAGGTGGAACGGCTTCGATAGCACCTTGGCGTCTTTCGGCGCCTTGGAATCAGGGTTCAGCGCGACGGCGGCGAAGCCGGTGATGAACATCACCTTGAGGTCGGGATCGATCTCGGTGGCGCGGCGGGCGAGCTCGATGCCATCCATTTCGGGCATGACGATGTCGGTCAAAAGCAGCGAAAAGGGTTCCTCGCGCAGCCGCTCATAGGCACTGGCGCCATTGTCGAAATCGCTGACCTGATAACCGGCGCGCTCCAGCGCCTTGACGAGGAACCGGCGCATGTCGTCGTCGTCTTCCGCCAGCAGAATGCGTGCCATCTTGTCCCGTCCGAATCACCCAACCGACAATGCCGTGCGGCAAGCCCGTTAACCATGCTGTATATGAGGAGGTGACGGTAAACATCAAGTGAACGTTGGCCGCACAATCCTGATTTGGCTGGCAGTTCGGCGGCTGGACATGCGGGCGGCGAGGTGGCACTTTCCTTATCATGATGCATTGGTATTTCCGGGTTCGTTCAAATTGAAAACGGCAGCCGAGGATTTTTCGGTCGTTCCACCCTTCGAAATCCGATCGGGCGCCGAACAGCGCGTTCCCTTCCTCTTCAACTCGCCACATAGCGGCCGCTACTATCCGGACCGGTTCATGGCGATGGCCAAACTGGACCGCAACGCCATCCGCCGCTCCGAGGACTGCTATGTCGAGGAATTGTTCGGCGGTGCTGTCGCGCTCGGGGCGCCGATGCTGGCGGCAAACTTCCCGCGCGCCTATCTAGACGTCAACCGGGAGCCGTGGGAACTTGACCCGCGCATGTTCGCCGAACCGGTGCCGTCATTCTGCAACATCCGCTCGGCGCGGGTGGCCGGCGGGCTCGGCACCGTGCCCAAGCTGGTCGGCGAGGGGCTCGACATCTATTCCGGCCGCTTGCCGCTGGCCGAAGCCGTGGCGCGCATCGAAGCGGTCTACAAGCCCTATCACGAGACGCTGAAACGGCTTTTGACCAGAACCCATGCGCTCTTCGGCTACGCCGTGCTGATTGATTGCCACTCGATGCCGGCAAGCATAAGGGTCGGCGACAGCGGATTGCGTCCGGATTTCATCGTCGGCGATCGGTTCGGCATTTCCGCCGCGGCGGCGTTGACCGAGACGGCGATCGGCCTTCTCACCGGCATGGGCTACAGCGTCGCCCACAATAAGCCCTATGCCGGAGGCTTCATCACGGAGCACTATGGCCGCCCCGTGCGCCATCTGCATGCGCTGCAGATCGAGGTCAATCGCGGGCTCTACATGAATGAGCGGACGTTCCAGAGATCGGCTGGTTTCGACGCCCTGGCCGGCGATCTGGCGCGGTTTTCGGCCGAACTGATGGCGATGCCCGATCACAATTTCATGGATCTACCGCTGGCTGCCGAATAGCGCCGGAATCGCGGTACTCGCCGCTTATGCGGCAGCGTAAAAAAAGACCGCATCGTTTGCACGACACGGTCGAAGTCTAGGGAGGAAACGCCCAAGGAGGGCATGGACAGGAACCCCTGTCCGAGAACAAACGTATTGTGCGCTGCACAAATGTCAAGGCGCGTTCCGGCTTTTTTAATTCACTGTGAAGTGGAAACTGCATTTCCATGACGGCGGCGTTGCATTCGAGCAACAGTTGGCACCGTGCGAAAGGCTCCGAACGCCCTTGTTTCGGCATAAATCCGTAGGCAAACCGGCATCTCAGACATGCTGGAGCGGGAGAATCAGTTGGACATCACCATCGAGTTCATGCGGCGCATTGCGCGTGCCGCCGCAGCCGAGACCTTACCGCGCTTCCGCAATCAGGGCGCGGTCACCAACAAGGAGCACGGCAGCTTCGACCCGGTCACCGAGGCCGACCGTGAAGCCGAGCGCGCCATCCGGGCGGTGATCAGCGCGCAATACCCCGATCACGGCATCCTCGGCGAGGAGCATGGCAGCGAAAACATCTCCAGCCGGCATGTCTGGGTGATCGATCCGATCGACGGCACGCGCGCCTTCATTTCCGGCCTGCCGGTATGGGGCACGCTGGTCGGGCTGACGGTCGACGGCGATGCCGTCGCCGGCATGATGTCGCAGCCCTTCACCGGCGAGCTGTTCTACGCCAATGCTTCCGGCTCGCATTATGAAGGTCCGGGTGGCCCGCGAAAACTCACGACGCGCAAGACCACAAATCTCGCCGAAGCGACGCTGTTCACCACCACGCCGGCGCTGTTCAAGGGAGACGCGCGCCTGCGCTACGACCTGTTCGAGCAACAGGTCCAACTCGCCCGCTACGGCACCGACTGCTATGCCTTCGCCATGGTGGCGGCGGGCAGCGTCGATATCGTCGCCGATCCCGGATTGAAGCCCTACGACATCGTGGCGCTGATCCCGATCATCGAGAAGGCAGGCGGCGTCGTCACCACTTTCGAGGGCGGACCGGCGGAAAAGGGCGGCGACATCCTGGCGGCGGCGACACCGGAGCTGCACGCGGCGGCGATGGCGGCGCTGTGCGGCTGAGCATCCGGTGCACCCACGCGTCTGTTTTTGCGCAAATCCGACGGAAACCGTGGTGCGGTTCTAAATTAGCTGTCGGCAGGCCAAGCGTCCGAGAGACGCAGGCCCAACAAAATGAGCACGAAAGAGATGAGGCCGGTCGGCGCGGACGAATACGCCACGCCTTTGATCACGGCTTCCTGAAAGGCGCTTCCGTGGAAGGCTCCGGCCGCCAACGGCATTGTCTCGTTGCCGGCTCCCCAGGCGCTGGCGATCACGTAGGCGGCCAGGATCGCCAAAGCCGAATAGATCAGGAGCCAGAACGCAATCCGCGACATCGCCGCGCCGAGATTGAGCCTAGACCATGTGAGGCCTAACGCCAGCAAAAGAACGCCCTCCAGGGCGCTGAGCGTGTGCGCGGACAGTCCGAGCCGCGGTGCGGCGAGGTACGGTATTGCAAACCCCTCGAATGACGAAAACAGCAGCAGCGCGACGCCAATCTGCAGTAGCCGATGCCCCTGACGTGACAGCGTGTTCGATGCGTTCATGGTCGTTTTTCTCCCGGTCTCTGCCGAATTGCCTCCAATCTCTTTGGCCGCTACCTAGCGCTCGATGCCTGAACGGGAATAAGGGGCAAGCTGCGCCGGGCAAGCAACCCGCGCAGGCTTTGTTGCCGGGCGCCGGCGAAGCGGTCAAACAGCGTCGCCGGTTCCTGGGATGAAGGCATCGAATGCCGCAAGCAGTTGCTCGCGATAGAGGTCGGCTTCCTGCAGGATCTCATGGCGGGCGCCGTCGATCATCACTAGCGAGCCGACGCGCAGACGTCTCGCATAGGCCTCGACTGCCCTGGTCGAGACGACCTGGTCGGCGCCGGCGGCGATCATCAGCAAGGGCACCTGGATCTTGGCCATGAAATCCGGGTTGCTGACGATCAAGGACGCCTCCGTGGCCGCCTTCAGCCAGCGGATCGTCGGTCCGCCAAGCGCCAGCTGCAGATAGGTTTCGTAGATCAGCGTGTTGCGCCGATAGCGCGCCGGATCGCTGGTCAGCTTGTTCATGGCGAAGGGCACTGATTCCTTGGGTCGCGGACCCCATGCGGCATAGAGCCGTCCAAGGCCGAGAAGGCAGAACAGCGAACAGATGCCGCGAACGGTTTTTACCGAAACCGGGAGGTCAGGCACGGTGAAGAACGGTGCGATCAGCACCATGCGGCGCACGCGGTTCGCCATCGAGGGCGCGGCGAGCAGCGCAATCACCGCGCCGGCCGAGTGGGCCAGTATGTAGTAGGGGCCTCGGCAATCGGGCAGCACGATCTCCTCGAAGAACTGCTCCAGATCGCCGGTGTAGTCGAAGAAGCTCCGGACGAAGCCGCGCTGTCGGTCGCCGATCAGCCGGTCGGAAGCGCCCTGGCCGCGCCAGTCGAGGGTTGCCACGCCAAAGCCCCGGTCGGCAAGGTTGCGAATGGTCTCGAAATATTTCTCGATGCACTCGTTGCGGCCGGTCAGGACGACCACGGTGCCCTTCATCGGGCGGGTAACCGCGGCAAACAGCCCATAGCGGATCTTCTTGCCGTCGCGCGTGGTGAAGAAGCCGCCGGCCGCGTTTTCCGGCAGCGGATTGCCCGGAGTTTCGTGGAAGAGGGGGGGCTGGTGGAAAAGATCGGTCATACGGTGTTTGGTTGGTGTCGGTGCCGACGGGCGCAAGTCAGGCATAAACGCCCATGCGCCAAAAGCAAAGGAATTCGGGACGCCGGGGAGGTCGACCCAGGCAGCGAACAAGAAAGGCCGGAAGCAGCCTTGGGCGTGCTTCCGGCCTCTGTCGACCCGGGAGGAAGGGACGTTACACCCGGTTCGGCCTCGTCGTGTCGCCTTTTCCGGCGACCTGTTCGTGATCTCCAGAACAGTTTTAATGCCGCCTGGCTGAACGCTCGCCGAAGCCACGGTTCATCTGCCGTTCATCGGCATCGGGACGTGGGCCGAGACCGGTCCCGTTCGGACGCGAGAAAATCTTGAAATGCCGTCGTCCGCTTCCCAAATTTGTCATGCGGCCGCCAATGTCGGGGCCGCTGGCCCATCCGGAACGCCGTCACGGGTTTCGCACCGGCCATACGCAACCTTGTTGCTCAACAGGAGAACACACCATGCGTCACGTTGATTTTTCCCCGCTTTACCGTTCGACCGTCGGTTTCGACCGGCTGTTCACCATGCTCGATTCGCTTGCGCAGCCGGAAGGCCAGACGTACCCGCCTTACAACATCGAGCGCACGGGTGAGGATGCCTATCGCATCTCGATGGCTGTGGCCGGCTTCTCGGAAGATGAGATTTCGATCGAAGCTCACCGCAATGTGCTGACCGTCAAGGGTGAGCGCAAGGAGGAAGGCAATGGCGAAGGCTCCGAACTGCTCTATCGCGGTATCGCCAGCCGAGCCTTCGAGCGCCGCTTCCAGCTTGCCGATCACGTCGAGGTTGTCGGCGCCGCGCTGAAGAACGGCCTGCTCTTCGTCGACCTCAAGCGCAACATCCCCGAAGAGCTGAAGCCGCGCAAGATCGCGATCACCTCGGCTCCGGCCAAGGCCAAGCAGATCGAGGCCAAGACTGCCGCCTAAGCCAGGCAGCTAAACTCTCCCGGGACGCCAACTCCCTGGGAAGAAAGGGCGGTGCAGCAATGCGCCGCTCTTTTGCTGTGGTAAGGCTTGCTATCCAGCGAGCAGGTAGCCGAAACGGTCGACTTCGTCGGGCGTGGTCGCGAAGCTGGTGACGAAGCGATAGAGCGCTTCGTCTTCGCCAATGTAGCCGTCGTAGCCGAGCGGCCTGTGCCAGTCGTGGAAGGCCGCGCCTGCCGCTTGCATTCTTTCGGCCTCGGCCTTTTTCATGACCGCGAAGACCTCGTTCGCCTGCGGCAGCCAGGCCAGCCGGGCCGAAGGGGAATCTTCTATCGCCGCGGCAAGCCGTGCCGCCATCGCATTGGCGTGCCGTGCCGTGTCGAGCCATAGCCCACCCCTGAAATAAGCATCGAATTGCGCGGCGATGAAGCGCGATTTCGAGAACAACTGGGCCGCACGCTTGCGCAAAAAGGCCAATTCCTTGGCTCGCTCGAGGTCGAACAGCACGATCGCCTCGGCGCACCAACAGCCATTCTTGGTGCCGCCGAAGGAGAGGATGTCGACACCGTGCTTCCAGGTCATTTCGGCCGGCGTCGTTTCCAGCGCGACGAGCGCATTAGCAAAGCGGGCCCCGTCCATGTGCAGCGGCAGTCCATGCTGCTTTGCGATCGCCGAAATCCTGGCGATTTCGTTCAGCGTGTAGACGGTGCCGACCTCGGTCGACTGAGTGATCGAAACCGCCATCGGCCGCCCGGAATGAACGTTTTCGGGTGCGAAACGGTCCACCGCCCGTTCCAGATTGCCGGCATCGATCTTGCCGAGTGCGCCTTCGACTGTATAAAGCCGCGAACCGCCGGTGAAATATTCCGGTGCACCGCATTCATCCTCGATGACGTGCGATTCGCGATGGCAGAAGGAAATGCCGCCTGGCTTGTTATAGGTAGTCAGCGATAGCGAATTGGCGGCGGTGCCGGTGGCCACGAAAAACACCGCGACCTCGCATTCGAAGATTTCATTGAAGCGCTGGTAAACTGTCTTGTCGAGGAGGCCGTCGCCATAGGCGGTGGAGAAGCCGTCGGCATGGGCCGACAGGCCGGCAGCGATACGGGGATGGGCGCCTGCCCAATTGTCGGAAGCGAAAATCATGCGTCTGCCTATGCTGGGGAAATCGGTGCGAGCTTGGCCGCTTTCGCATGCCGGCCGCAAGTGGCAGATACCGAAAATCCGCTAAAGCCAGCGAAACGCATGAGCGTACATGCAGCGACTGAAGGTTACGCTGACACCGCGTTCCGCGCAATTTTCTGTCGCCAAAGCCCCAAGAATTTTGTGAATCGGTCTTGTGTGCATCCAAAATTTCTGTCATAAAAATTTAGGACAGTAGTGCTGTCTTATTTTTGTCGCACAAAACTGGCCGCATTGGCATATGATTGCGCCTCTGCGGCAATTGCCGCGAGCGACAGCTAGACAGCCTGGCTCTGGCCTGTACGAATACCATATGCGAACCATGCGGAAAGCCGCACGGTCGACAAGAATTTCGCAAGACGTGCCGCAAGATTGAAAGGGGAGCCACGCGCTTCCCGACGGAAACCAGCGCCCGAAGGGGACGGAACGGAGGACAGGACGATGACGGACATGACGCCATCTGCGATGAAGGCCGCGCAGACGAAAGCGGCAGCCGTCAAAAATCCGTCCCTGACCAATATTGGGCGAACCAGCACCGGCTATGCCGCGCACGGCCTCTACGATCCGCGCAATGAGCATGATGCCTGCGGCGTTGGCTTCATCGTCAACATGAAGGGCGTAAGGTCACACCAGATCGTCGAGGACGGCCTTGCCGTGCTCGAAAACCTGACGCATCGCGGCGCCGTCGGCGCCGATCCGCTGATGGGCGACGGCGCCGGCGTGCTGGTGCAACTGCCGGACCGCTTCTTCCGCGAGGAGATGGCCAAACAAGGGGTCGAATTGCCGAAGCCCGGCCACTATGCCGTCGGCCACGTGTTCATGCCGCGCGACCCGGAGCTGCAGGCGCATATCGAAGGCATCATCGCCGAGGTGGCGCAACTCGAGGGCCAGCCGCTGCTCGGCTTTCGCGACGTGCCCGTCGACAATTCGTCGCTGTCCAAGGCGCCCGACATCGCCGCTTCCGAGCCGGTGCACCGGCAGGTGTTCCTGGGCCGCGGCGCCGAGATCGAGAACGACGACGATTACGAGCGGCGGCTCTACATCCTGCGCAAGGTCATTTCCGGCCGTATCCACGAGGAGACCAAAGGCGTCGACAACGGCTTCTATGTCGTCTCGATGTCCTCGCGGACCATCGTCTACAAGGGCATGTTCCTGGCCTATCAGGTCGGCGCCTACTACAAGGACCTCACCGACCCGCGTTTCGAGACGGCGCTGATCCTGGTCCACCAGCGCTTCTCGACCAACACGTTCCCGTCGTGGAAGCTGGCGCATCCCTACCGCATGGTCGCCCATAATGGCGAGATCAACACGCTGCGCGGCAACGTCAACTGGATGGCGGCACGGCAGGCCTCGGTCGATTCCGAACTGTTCGGCAACGACATCTCGAAGCTGTGGCCGATCTCCTATGAAGGGCAGTCGGACACCGCCTGCTTCGACAATGCGCTCGAATTCCTGACGCAGGGCGGCTATTCGCTCGCCCATGCCATGATGATGCTGATCCCGGAAGCCTGGGCCGGCAACAAGCTGATGGGTCAGGACCGCAAGGCCTTCTACGAGTATCACGCAGCCCTGATGGAGCCGTGGGACGGGCCGGCGGCGGTTGCCTTCACCGACGGCCGCCAGATCGGCGCCACGCTCGATCGCAATGGGCTGCGGCCGGCGCGCTACATCGTCACCGACGACGACCGCGTCATTATGGCCTCGGAAGCCGGCGTGCTGCCGGTGCCAGAGGAAAGGATCGTCAAGAAGTGGCGGCTGCAGCCCGGCCGCATGCTGCTGATCGACCTGGACAAGGGCCGCATCGTTTCCGACGAGGAGATCAAGTCGGAGATTGCGACCAGGCACCCGTACAAGAGCTGGCTCGCCAACACCCAGCTCATCCTCGAGGATCTGAACCCGGTCGAGCCGCGCGCCCTGCGCAGGGATGTCTCACTGCTCGACCGCCAGCAGGCGTTCGGCTACACCCAGGAAGACACCAAGCTGTTGATGTCGCCGATGGCGACCACCGGGCAGGAGGCGGTCGGCTCGATGGGCACCGACACGCCGATATCGGCAATGTCGGACAGATCGAAGCTGCTCTACACCTATTTCAAGCAGAACTTCGCACAGGTCACCAACCCGCCGATCGACCCGATTCGCGAGGAACTGGTGATGAGCCTCGTCTCCTTCATCGGGCCGCGGCCCAACATCTTTGATCTTGTCGGCACTTCGCGCCGCAAGCGGCTCGAAGTGCGCCAGCCGATCCTGACCAATGGCGATCTGGAGAAGCTGCGCTCGGTCGGTCACACCGAGGACCGTTTCGACACCAAGACGATCGACATCACCTATGCTTCGAATGAAGGCGCGGCCGGCATGCTGGGCGCCATCGACCGGCTGTGCGAGCGCGCCGAGGCGGCGGTCGCCGGCGGCTACAACATCATCATCCTGTCGGACCGTCAGCTCGGGCCGGACCGCATCGCCATTCCGGCGCTGCTGGCAACGGCGGCCGTGCATCATCATTTGATCCGGAAGGGATTGCGCACCTCGGTTGGGCTCGTCGTGGAATCCGGCGAGCCGCGCGAGGTGCATCATTTCTGCTGTCTCGCCGGCTACGGCGCCGAGGCGATCAATCCCTATCTCGCTTTCGACACGCTGCTCGATATGCACAAGCGTGGCGAATTGCCGGCGGAGGTCGATGCCTACGAGGTCGTCTCCCGCTACATCAAGTCAATCGGCAAGGGCATCCTCAAGGTGATGTCCAAGATGGGCATCTCCACCTACCAGTCCTATTGCGGTGCGCAGATCTTTGATGCCATCGGGCTGAAGTCGGACTTCGTGCAGAAGTACTTCACCGGCACGGCGACGCTGATCGAAGGCGTCGGGCTGGACGAGATCGCCGCCGAAACGGTCAGCCGCCACACCGACGGCTTCGGCAACGACCCGGTGCTGCGCAACAGCCTCGAGGTCGGCGGCGAATACATGTTCCGCATGCGCGGCGAGGCCCATATCTGGTCGCCGGACGCAGTGGCGACCTTGCAGCACGCCGTGCGCCAAGGCTCGTGGGAAACGTTCAAGGACTATTCCGCCCAGATCGACAGCGACACGGCACAGGCGCAGACCATTCGCGGCCTGTTCAAGATCAAGCTGGCGCAAGAGACCGGGCGCAAGAAGGTCAAGCTCGACGAGGTGATGCCGGCCGCCGATATCGTCAAGCGCTTCTCGACCGGGGCGATGTCCTTCGGCTCGATCTCCAGGGAAGCGCACACGACACTGGCGCGCGCCATGAACGCCATCGGCGGCAAGTCGAACACCGGCGAGGGCGGCGAAGAGGCCGACCGCTATCTGCCACTGCCGGGCGGCGGCAAGAACCCCGAACGCTCGGCGATCAAGCAGGTCGCTTCGGGACGCTTTGGCGTCACGGCGGAATATCTGGTCAATTCCGACATGATGCAGATCAAGGTCGCGCAAGGGGCGAAGCCCGGCGAGGGCGGCCAGCTGCCGGGCCACAAAGTCGATGCGACCATAGCCAAGGTCAGGCATTCGACGCCGGGCGTCGGCCTGATCTCGCCGCCGCCGCATCATGACATCTATTCGATCGAGGATCTGGCGCAGCTCATCTACGATCTGAAGAACGTCAATCCGGCGGCCGACGTATCGGTCAAGCTGGTCTCGGAAGTCGGCGTCGGCACAGTTGCGGCCGGCGTTGCCAAGGCGCGTGCCGACCACATCACCATATCAGGTTATGACGGCGGCACCGGCGCCTCGCCGCTGACCTCGCTCAAGCATGCCGGCAGCCCGTGGGAGATGGGCCTTGCCGAGACGCACCAGACGCTGGTGCTCAACGGTCTCAGGTCGCGCGTCGCGCTGCAGGTCGATGGCGGCCTGCGCACCGGGCGTGACGTCATCATCGGCGCACTGCTCGGCGCCGACGAGTTCGGCTTCTCGACCGCGCCGTTGATCGCGGCCGGCTGCATCATGATGCGCAAGTGCCATCTCAACACCTGCCCGGTCGGCGTCGCGACACAGGACCCGGTGCTGCGCAAGCGCTTCAAGGGCACGCCCGAGCACGTCATCAACTTCTTCTTCTATGTGGCGGAAGAGGTGCGGGCGCTGCTTGCCGAGATGGGCCATACCCATCTCGACCAGATCATCGGCGACACCGACCTTCTGGAAAAGCGCGAGCTGATCCAGCACTGGAAGGCGCGCGGGCTCGACTTCAGCAAGATGTTCTACAAGCCTGATGCGCCGCACGAGGCGGTGCACTGGACCGAGCGGCAGAAGCATCCGATCGACGACGTGCTCGACCGCAAGCTGATCGAACTGGCAAAGCCGGCGCTCGAAGCCAGGCAGCCGGTCAGTATCGAACTGCCGATCCGCAACGTCGACCGTTCGACGGGCGCCATGCTGTCGGGCGAGGTGGCAAAGCGCTTCAAGCACAAGGGCCTGCGCGAGGACACGATCTCGGTGAAGCTCACCGGCACGGCCGGCCAGTCCTTTGGCGCCTTCCTGGCGCGCGGCGTCTCGTTCGAACTGGTGGGCGCTGCCAACGACTATGTCGGCAAGGGCCTGTCGGGCGGCCGCATCGTCATCCGCCCGCCGGAGAACACGAAAATCGTTGCTGCCGAGTCCATTATTGTCGGCAATACCGTGCTCTACGGCGCAACCGAGGGCGAGGCCTATTTCTGCGGCGTCGCCGGCGAGCGTTTTGCCGTGCGCAATTCGGGTGTCGCCGCCGTCGTTGAAGGCGTCGGCGACCATGGTTGCGAATACATGACCGGCGGTATCGTCGTCGTTATCGGCCAGACCGGCCGCAACTTCGCCGCCGGCATGTCGGGCGGCGTCGCCTATGTGCTCGACGAGGCGGGCGATTTCGCCGAGCGCTGCAACATGGCGATGGTCGAGCTGGAGCCGGTTCCGGAAGAGGACGACCTTATGGAAAAGCTGCTCCACCATGGCGGCGATCTCGACCACAAGGGCCGTGTCGACGTATCCGGCGATATGACCAGCCATGACGAGGAGCGGCTCTACCAGCTTATCTCCAACCACGTCCACTACACGGGCTCGGTGCGAGGTCGCGAGATCCTCGACGACTGGGCGATTTTCCGGCCGAAATTCCGGAAGATCATGCCGGTCGAATACCGCCGCGCGCTGATCGAGATGGAACGTATGCGCATGAACGTGGCGGCGGAATAGATTTGGAAATTGCCGGGAAGCCATGCGTCCCGGCAACCATCTTCATCAACAATCCTGACCTCGGACTGAAGGTTGCCACGGCTGCCTTATGAGGTTAACGGGTGCGTCGCCAGGCGTGCCTTCCGGACAGCAGGGACTGGACTATGGGCAAGGTAACAGGGTTTCTCGAGATCGACCGGCAGGTGCACAAGTACCAGCCGGCTTCCGACCGCATCCGGCATTTTCGCGAGTTCACGCTGCCGATGTCGGACAAGGAGGTCGAGAAACAGGCCGCGCGCTGTATGGATTGCGGCATTCCGTATTGCCATGGACCGACCGGCTGCCCGATCCACAATCAGATCCCGGACTGGAACGACCTCGTCTACAATGGCGACTGGGACAACGCGATCCGCAACCTGCATTCGACGAACAATTTTCCGGAATTCACCGGCCGCATCTGTCCGGCACCTTGCGAGGAAGCCTGCACGCTGAATCTCGAGGACATTCCGGTCGCCATCAAGACGATCGAGCAGGCGATTGCCGACAAGGCCTATGAAACCGGCCATATCCGGCCCTATCCGCCGGAACGAAAGACCGGCAAGCGCGTCGCGATCATCGGCTCGGGGCCGGCGGGAATGGCCGCTGCCCAGCAACTCGGTCGTGCCGGCCATGACGTTCACGTCTATGAGCGCGAGAGCCGGCCGGGCGGGCTGATGCGCTACGGCATCCCCGATTTCAAGATCGAGAAGCATTATATCGACCGGCGCATCGAGCAGATGCAGGGCGAAGGTGTCAGCTTCCATTGTGGCGTCAATGTCGGCGTCGACAAGCCGGTCGCCGAACTGCTCGCCGAATATGACGCGGTCCTCTATTGCGGCGGTTCCGAAACACCGCGTCCGGCCAACATCCCGGGCGATGATCTCGACGGCGTGCACGACGCCATGCCCTATTTGGTGCAGCAGAACAAGCGCATAGGCGGCGAGCCGATCCAGTCGGTCGCATGGCCGTCCCGCCCGATCGTCGCCGGCGGCCAGCATGTCGTCGTCGTCGGCGGCGGCGACACTGCCTCCGACTGCGTCGGCACTGCCTTCCGCCAGGGCGCGGTGCGCGTCACCCAGCTCGACATCCGGCCGCAGCCGCCGGAAAAGGAAGACAAGCTGTCGGTCTGGCCCTACTGGGCGACCAAGATGCGCACCTCGTCCTCGCAGGCCGAAGGCGCCGAGCGCGAATTCCAGGTGGCGACGCTCGAATTCATCGGCGAAGACGGCCAGCTGACCGGGGTCAAATGCTGCGAGGTCGACGAAAAGCGCAAGCCGATCGCCGGCACCGAATTCGTTATCCGCGCCGATCTCGCGTTCATCGCCATCGGCTTTGCCGGGCCAGCCGCTCGAGGGCCGGTGTCGGAGCTCGACGGGCAGATGACGATCGTCACCGACAGCCGCCGTTCGAAGAATGTCGAGGCCAATGATCGGGATTACAGGACCAGCGTCGAAAGGCTCTATGCGGCGGGCGACGTGCGGCGCGGCCAGTCGCTGGTCGTCTGGGCGATCCGCGAGGGCCGCCAGGCGGCGCGCGCCATCGACGAGGCGCTGATGGGATCGAGCGTGCTGCCGCGTTGAGTCCGTTCCGAAGAGGTTCTGCTTACTGCCGGATCGCCGTCGTCGTGTCGGATGCGGCCGCCGTCGCAGGCTGTGTCTTCGGCGGCCAGGAGAAATCGTCGGCACGGCCCGGTGAGGCGTCGGGCGCCTTGCCCTCGATGACAAGCCTTTCGCCCGGCAAATTCTTGTCAGCTTTTGCCGGCGGGGCGGCGCCGAGAAGTTCCGAGCCGCCGTCCAGTGCCGGATCGCTGAGCAGCATCGGCACGGTGCGATCGACGGCTATCGGTGCGGCAGCAGGTGCCGGCGCCTCGACGGGAGCGCCGGCCGGGGCAGAAGCCGGGACCACGCTTCCCGGCGCGGCCAGCCCAAGGATCTTCATCAGCGGCTTTTCGGTATAGAAGGCGAGCTTGCGCTTGCCGGCCTTCGACATGTTGATGCCATCGTCGGAGCGCAGGCGCACCGATTGGCCGTTGATGTCCGGACCGCTGGTGATGAAGGCGCCGTTCTCGTCGACGAACCCGTCCCAGACGTCGACGAATTCGCCGCCGTGGCTTTCGGCGGACGAGCGGAATATGTCGTTGAAGGCCAGCATGTCGGAGGTCATTTTCGAGACCCGGATGGCCGGCATGCCGACCCACAGATACGGCACCTTGGTTGCGGCGATGGCCTTGCCGAACGCATCGGTCCGGCGCTCGTATTCCTTGGTCCAGTTTTCGGATCGCGGCTGCTCGCGCACATCGCCGACGCGCATCTGCTGTCGGTCGTTGGATCCGAGCATGACGACGACGGCTGCCGGTTTCTCGGCAGCGATCAGCGACTTGACCTGTTCTGGCCAGTTGTAGACATCGTCACGCACGAAGCCGGACGATCCGTTGGCACGGATGACGATCCTGACGCCGGTGTTCTCGGCAAAGGCGGCGTCGAGCCCCTCAGCCAGCCCAGACGCCATGAAATCGCCGACCACCAGAACGACGCGTGCATCCGGCGCCTTCTCGGCCACCGGGGTTGTCGGTTCGGCCGGCGGCGGCCGGCGACCGGACCGGGGCTTCCTCAGCTTGGGTCTGGGCTTTGCTCTCTGGAATTCTCTCTGGAATTCGGGCGGCGGCTGCTCAAACCGCTCGCTTCTGCGCGGAAACAACAGGTCGCGTAGCGACCAGCCACGACTTTCCGGCTCCTGCGCCATGGCCGAGGTATGAAAGGCACTGGCGGCGCCGACTGCCAGAACGGCGATCGCCACAACGAGGATCGGCACGCGACGAACGATTAACCGGATGCGCGCAGCCGAAACCAATCACCCTCTCCATCCCGTAACCGGCTCTAGTTCTGCCTGAGCCATTTGAGCACTTCCTTGCTCGGATACCCGTCCTGGGTCAAGCCGGCCTTTGCCTGGAAGGCCATGATGGCGGTTTTCGATCCGTCACCGATCTTGCCGTCGAACTTGCCGTCGTAATAGCCGTGCTCAGAAAGTCGCTTCTGAAGCTCCTGCCTTTCCTCGAAGGAGAGCTTGGTAAACGGTCGCTTCCAGTCCTGCACAAGCCCGCCATAGCCGGCGATTTCGTCGGCAAGAAGGCCCACGGCGAGCGCATATTTGTCGGCATTGTTGTAGCGCTTGATGACCGAGAAATCTTGATCATCAGGAAAGCCGGCCCGCCGCGGCCGCCGGGCAGCTTCAACGTCGCCTTGTCCGCACCGTTCTTGAACGGCTTGCCGTTGGCACGGGTGACGCCCAGCGCCTGCCATTGCGACAGCGACTTCGAGCCTCCGGGCAGCTTCTTGCCGTCCGGAAGGCTGACCTCATAACCCCAGGTCTTGCCTGCCTGCCAGCCGTTCTTCCTCAGCAAATTGGCGGCTGTCGCCAGTGCGTCGGGAATCGAATTCCAGATGTCGCGCTTGCCGTTGCCGTCCATATCGACCGCATAGGACTGGTAGCTGGTCGGGATGAACTGGGTATGGCCCATTGCGCCGGCCCATGAGCCGCTGAGATGGCTTTCGTCGATGTCGCCGGTTTGCAGGATCTTCAGCGCCGCGATCAGCTGGGTGCGGGCAAATTTCGCTCGCTTTGGGTCGGCATAACCAAGCGTCGCCAGCGAGCGCACGACATTGCGCATGATGTCATCGCGCTTGAGGGTTTCGCCATAGTTCGATTCCATAGACCAGATGGCCAGCAGGATGTAGCGGTCGACGCCGTATCTTACCTCGATCCTGTCCAGCCAAGGCTTCCATTTCCTTGCCATCTGCTGGCCGACGGCGACCGACTGGTCATGGACGCGGTTGTCGAAATAATCCCAGGCGGGTGCGGTGAATTCGGGTTGAGTACGAGCCTTTTCCAGCACCACCGGGTCAGCATCGTTGATGCCCTTGAATGCCTGGTCGTAGACGGAGCCGGAAACGCCGCTCGCCACGGCGGTAGCACGGAAGCTGGCGACCCATTGGCGGAAGCCGGCATCGGCAAAAGCCGGCCCGCTGGGCATGAGCAAGGCAAGCGAGAGGCTGGCGGCCGTCAGGACGCTGGTGAAGCGCCTTGCGGCGTTGCGAACGGACATCTTTTCCTCCTTCTTCATGTCAGGAAGACTATTCATCGCCGAACCCGGTTAGCATTTGGTTTACCATAGGTGCCGTCCGGGGTGAAAAGATGCGTCAATGCTTTACCAGCTGAGATTTCTGACCCGCCGTTCAGTAATCCTCGATTTCGGCATGAAAATGTCTCGAATCGGGATTGCCGAACAGGCATGCAAATGGATAATTGGCACATGAAGAGAGTTCGCAAGGCAGTATTCCCGGTTGCCGGTCTCGGCACGCGCTTTCTCCCCGCTACCAAGGCCATTCCCAAGGAAATGCTGACGGTCGTCGACAGGCCGGTCATCCAGTATGTGGTCGATGAGGCGCGCGATGCGGGGATCGAGCATTTCATCTTCGTGACCGGCCGCAACAAGGCGGTCATCGAGGATCACTTCGATGTCCAGTTCGAGCTCTACGACACGCTTGCGCAGCGCGGCAAGGACGACCAGCTCGCCCGCCTGCAGCGGCTGCAGCCGGCGCCGGGGCAGACCAGCTTCACCCGCCAGCAGGTACCGCTCGGCCTTGGTCACGCCGTCTGGTGCGCGCGCGAGCTTGTCGGCGACGAGCCTTTTGCGCTGCTGTTACCCGACATGATCATGCAGTCGGAAAAAAGCTGCATGAAGGACATGGTCGAGCTTTACGCCGAGACCGGCAACAACATCGTCGCCGTGCAGGAATGCGATCCGGCCGAGGCGCACAAATACGGCATTGTCGCCCGCGGCGAGGACGCGCATCACGGTTTCCGCATCACCGGCATGGTGGAAAAGCCGAAGACCGGCACGGCGCCGTCAAACCTCTACATCAACGGGCGCTACATCCTGCAGCCGGAGATATTCAAGATACTCGAAGGTCAGGAAAAAGGCGCCGGCAACGAGATCCAGCTCACCGATGCAATGCTGAAGCTGCAGAACCAACAGCCCTTCTACGGCTACCACTACCGCGGGCGGACGTTCGACTGCGGCTCGCCCGAAGGCTTCGTCGAGGCCAACGTTGCCTTCGCACTGTGGCGCAGCGACATGAATGCCAGCATGGCCGGTGTCATTCGCACGCTTCTGGACGAACTCGCGCCGTCAGAACGCCGCGGCGTAGCCTTGTAGTTTCAACGCCGGCTGCCGCAGACCGGCTAAAGCGCGCCGCGTTCGACCGACCTCATGCGACGCGCTTTAGGTTCTTGTTTTATGCATGTCGTTATCGCAAAACCGCTGCACACTTTTGCGCGACATGCATTTAGCGCTGCAACTTCAAGCCGACGAAGATACTGTTGGCCGTGTAGCCGCGCCCAACCAGGTTGCTGGTCAGTTTTTCAGTCCTGGCGCGGGTGGTGAGCCCGGTGTAGCGGTTCAGCCACCACGTCAGCCCAGCCTCGGCGCTCAGCGTCAAATCATGATCGTCGGAACCGGTATAGTCGCGCCATTCAAGGCCGAGTGCGGCATTTCCGGTCAGGTTGGCGCGGATTTGCCGCTCGCCGGTGAGGCTGCCGGAATAGAGCATGTCGCCGCTTTCGCCCGCGTTCGTCGTGTTCTCGGCGGTCGTCTGTGCGGTGAGCCCGATCGTGGTGCCGCGTTCCGGCGACCATTTGAGATCGGCATTGACCGTCGCGCCCGAAATCGCCGGCAGGGCGTCGTCGTCGATGGCTTCGCGCAGCCAGCCGACCGAGAACTCGCCGCTAAGCTTTTCGCGGAGATCGAGCTCGACGCCGGCCCGCGCGCCAAGCCTGGTCGAGGAGCGCTGGAAACCGTTTGGATCGACGCGCAAATCATAAGCGCGCCGGCCGATCTCGATTTCGGTGAACGGGGTGATGGCAGGCGAGATCTCGTAACCGGTGCGCAAAATGGCCGTGTAGAGCGTCGAGTCGCGGCCCTTCTGCGACAGCGATCCGCCCGACGAAAGCTTGGCGTCGCCAAAGATGTCGTGCTCGACCGCGCCGGTCAGCGCGAAGCGCATCTTGCCGGCATCCTTCTCGACGGCGAGACTGCCGTTCACGGTCTGCCGGACCGGCTGCCCAACGGCACCGACGATGGCGTCCGGCGACGAGGCCGATTCGGGCACGGCCTCATAGCCCAGCTTGGCGATGGCGCGCAGATCATTGTCGAGATCGATGTTGAGCGTGCCGTCGACGCGGCCTTGCGCCTCGTGAATGTCATAGCCGGACAAGGTTTCGCGGAAGATGCCATAGCCCTCAACCGTCGCCGAATTCTCCCGCCAATCGGAGACGGCGTTGAAGCGCAGCGTCGTTTCCGACAGCAATGCCGGCTTGCCGAGGCTGCTCGAATCGGCGTTTGTCGAAGACGTCAGGCCCTGTTCGAGCGTCGGCCGGATCACGAAGGAGCCGAGCTTGATACCGGTGGCGGCGAACGGGTCGTCCTCGTTCTTTTTGTTCTGGCCTTCGATGGCTTCGGTGCGCTCGGCGCCGGGGTCGAGCTTGAGCCTCTCGGCGGAATCGACGGTGACGGCACGGCGGTTGACCGTATCCTGCTCGTCTATGGCAGCGGTATCGGTGTCATCGGTCCTGGCCGCGGCTGCAGTCGCGGTTCCCTTGCTCTTCGTATTGTCCGTGACCCCGTCGTTGGCCTTGTCTTCTTCGGCGGCGCGTTGCGTTGCGCTCGGCCGCCGTCGTGGGGGCGGAGCAGGGTTGTCGGGAAATGGGTCGCCGCTGGCCGCTGGTGGATCGAAAGTGCCGCCGGTTGTGGCCGCTTCGCCCGTGCCGTCGTCAGCCAAGGCCCCCGGACTGGCCGGACGATAGGTAGGCAGCGGCGTATTGTCGTTGGCGGTGGCAGCAGCCTGGGCGGCTTGGGTTCCAGCCATGCTCGATTGCCTGATCTTGTACTGCTGGTCGTCCAGGATTGTCGATTCCGAAACCTCGCCGCGCAGCTCGGTTTCCTGGGCGCAAAGCAGCACCGGCCGCGACAACGCAAGGACACTGGTTGCCAGCAGCAAAGCGCAGACCGCCTTGCCCTTTCGTCCCATTTTGCTTTGAGGCTGAAACCCGGACATCGGCACCACTGCTTGCGCGGCGCACGCGCGCCATACTTACGAAACCGTAAATGGGGATGGTTAACGGAGCGTTGAGGGATGGGCCGTCAAGGTGTTCGGGGCGGCAATTCCGTTGGACAGGCGCGCGCCGAAGCGCTAATCGCATCGTCCATGGACGTGAAATCCCCAGACAGGAAGCGGCACGACGGGCAGGCCGCGATTGCCTCGGCGCTGAGAACGGTGGCGACGGAGCAGGCCGGCGTCGCGGCACTGGCAGACGCTCTCGAAAACGGGCTGGCCGAGCCGTTCGCACGGGCCGTCGACATGGTGTCGCAGATCGATGGCCGCGTCATCGTCACCGGGGTCGGCAAAAGCGGCCATATCGGCTCGAAGATCGCCGCGACACTCGCCTCGACCGGCACGCCGGCCTTCTTCGTCCACCCTGCCGAAGCCAATCACGGCGACCTCGGCATGATCGCCAGGAACGACGCTATCGTCGCCCTGTCGTGGTCGGGGGAAAGCCTCGAGCTCAAAGGCATCATCGCCTATTCGAGGCGCTTCTCGATCCCGCTGGTCGCGGTCACTGCGGGCGAAAAATCGGCTCTGGCGCGCGCGGCGGACGTGGTGCTTCTGCTGCCGCGAGCCCCGGAAGCCTGTCCGCACGGCCTTGCGCCGACGACCTCGACGCTGCTGCAAATGGTGATGGGCGATGCGCTGGCCATCGCGCTGCTCGAGGCACGCGGCTTCACCCCGGACCATTTCCGCACGTTCCATCCCGGCGGCCAGCTCGGAGCCAACCTGACGCAGATCCGCGAGATCATGCATGTCGGCGACAGGCTGCCGCTGGTGTCGTCAGGTACCGGCATGCGCGAAGCGATCCTGGAATTGTCGCGCAAGGGGTTTGGCTGCGTGGCGGTGACTGGCGCGGACGGCAAGCTGATCGGCATCATCACCGACGGTGACATCAGGCGCCATATCGGCAGCGATCTCCTGGCGATGAGCGTCGATCAGGTGATGACCAGAGAGCCAAAAATGGCCGCGCCCGACACGCTGGTGGCGACGGCGCTGCAGACGATCAACGACTCGGCCATCACCAGCCTGATGGTGGTCGAAGGCAGGCGGCCGATCGGGCTCGTCCATCTGCACGACCTGCTGCGGATCGGTGCTGCCTAGCGGGCTTCTAGACCGCCTCGACCGTCAGTTCCAGGTCGGTGTCAGCGGCACCCGTCACGCGCACTTGCGTGCCGGCTGGCAGGTCAGGGCCGGAGACGCGCCACAACGTGTCGCCCAGCTTGATACGGCCGCGCCCGTCCTTGATCGGCTCGGCAAGGGTCGCCGTCCGGCCGACCATCTGCGCGCCGCGACGGTTGAGCAGGGGCTGGTCGGTCTCCTCATGGCGCCCGCCCACCAGCCGCTTGCCGACATAGGCCGAGACCAGCGACAGCGCGAGGAAGGCGAGGACCTGGACTTGCCAGGTCCAGAAACCGGCGTCCCAGATGAGCAGCGAGACGACGCCGATCAACAGCGCGGCAATGCCGATCCACAGCATGAAAATACCCGGCGCGATAACCTCCATCACCAGCAGGACGAAGCCGAGGACCATCCAGCTCCACGGGCCGAGTTCGGAAACAATGCGGTCGAGCATGGCTGCGGCCTCAGGTTTCGCTCGGGCGAACCACCGGTGGGCGGGCGGCCTGTCGTGCGGCGCCGGCGGTGCCTTCGCTCCGGAAAACCTCCTTGGCGATTTCGCCAATGCCGCCGAGCGTGCCGATCAGCGATGAGGCCTCCACCGGCATCAGAACGAGTTTGCTGTTTGTCGCCGAGCCGATCTTGGTCAGCGCTTCGGTGTATTTCAGCGCGACGAAGTAGTTGAGCGCCTGCACGTCGCCCTTGGAGATCGCCTCCGACACCACCTGCGTGGCGCGTGCTTCAGCCTCGGCCGAGCGCTCGCGCGCCTCGGCGTCGCGGAATGCGGCTTCCTTGCGGCCCTCGGCCTCCAGAATCTGCGATTGCTTGAGGCCTTCGGCGGCGAGGATCTGGGCGCGCTTATTGCGCTCGGCCATCATCTGGCGGCCCATCGATTCGACGAGATTGGCCGGCGGGTTGATGTCCTTGATCTCGACACGAGTGATCTTGATACCCCAAGGGTGCGCGGCCTCGTCAACGACGCGCAGCAGGCGCTCGTTGATGGCGTCGCGGTTCGACAGCAGCTCGTCGAGGTCCATCGAGCCCATCACGGTGCGGATGTTGGTCATCGTCAGATTGAGAATGGCGTTCTGCAGGCCGGCGACCTGATAGGCGGCCTGCGCCGCGTTGAGCACCTGATAGAAGGCGATGCCATCGACGGCAACGGTGGCATTGTCGCGGGTGATGATCTCCTGCGTCGGAACGTCGAGCACCTGCTCCATCATGTTCATCTTGGCGCCGACACGGTCGACGAAGGGCACGATCAGGTTGAGCCCCGGGTTCAATGTCTTGGTGTAACGGCCAAAGCGTTCGACGGTATAATTATAGCCTTGCGGAATTGTCCGAATGCCCTTGAAAAGCACCAGGACGACAAGGGCGACAAGAACAAGAAGCGCAATATCGAAACCACTGAAACCCATTTGGCTCTCCCCTCAAAGGCCGGCCATGTTGGACATTCCACGCGGCCGACTTGACCAAACACTTAAGTGTGTTTCAGCAACGTTACAATCGGGTGATCATGGATGCCGGTGCATAGACAGGTGATCTGTTCAGGCCCAGCCGGACAGCTCGCGCCGTACCATTGCCTCGATCACCGCCATGCCCTCGGCACTGTCGTTGAGGCAAGGGATGTGTGCGAACTTTTCACCGCCGGCATGGTGGAAGGTCTCGGCCGCTTCCCTGCCGATTTCGTCCAGCGTCTCGATGCAGTCGACGGAAAAGCCCGGATTGACGATGGCGATCGACTTCACGCCTTCGCGCCCTAGCCTTTCGACCGTCTTGTCGGTGTAGGGCTGCAGCCATTCCTGCGCGCCGAAGCGCGACTGGAAGGTGGTAATCAGCTTCTTTTCATCCCAGCCGAGCTCTTCGCGCAACAGCCGCGTCGTCTCGAGGCAATGAGCCTGGTAGGGGTCGCCCTTGTCGGAATAGGGTTTCGGAATGCCGTGATAGGAAGCGATGACAATTTCCGGTTCGAAGTCGAGGCTCGCCAGATGCTTTTCGATCGAACGGGCGAGCGCCTCGATATAGGCCGGCTGGTTGTAATAGGGCGGTATGCTGCGAATGGCCGGGGCATGGCGCATCTTCATCAGCGCGCGAAACAGCTGGTCGTTGGCGGTCGCAGTCGTCGTCGCCGAATATTGCGGATAGAGCGGGAAAGAAAGGATGCGGTCGCAGCCTTGCTCGACCAGTCTGTTGGCCACGCTCTCGGTCGAAGGCCTGCCGTAGCGCATCGCCCAGTCGACGACGACGTTGGGTAGATCGCCGAGCGCAAGCCCGAGCTTCTCGGCCTGGGCGCGAGTGTAGGTTCGCAGCGGCGACTCGTTGCGCTCCCGGTTCCATATCCTGGCATAGTTGGCGCCCGATTTCTTCGGCCGGGTGGTGAGGACCACGCCATAGAGGATCGGATACCAGATCGCCTTGTTGAGCTCGATGACGCGTGGATCGGACAGGAACTCCCGGAGGTAGCGCCACATCGGCTTGAAGCCGGTGCCGTCCGGGGTGCCGAGATTGATCAGCATGACACCGACCTTGCCTGCCCTGACCAGAGGGTGTCCTGCCGACGGCGAGGCGGCGGTCTTCTCGGCTTTGATTTCAGCAGGGCTGGCACGCGTCATGAGGTTCTCCAACACCGCGAACCAACGGTGCCGCGGCGAAAGTAGCGATGCCGCGCCGGTTTTCAAATGCTGCGTCTGGCCGCACCTTGTCCCAGAAATGCAACACCCGCCCGGTTTGCCGGGCGGGTGCATTGCGTTCCTGCGGCCGGATTACTTCGATGCCGCCGGGATCGTCAAGGTTGCGCCGACCGGCAACCGGCGTGGCTCGTAGGCTTTGTTGGCATCATAGATCATTTTCCATTTGGTGCCGTCGCCATAGGCCTTCACCGCGAGATCCCAATAGGTATCGCCGGCGACGATTACATGGCTGCTTTCGGCCGGTGCCGGCGCAGCCGGCTCGGCAGGTTTTGCTGGTTCACTTGGGGTTGGCTGACTCGGGGCAGGCGCCGTCTCGGCCGGTTTGGCCGGTTCAGCCGGAGCAGGGGTCGCCGGAGCCGGTGTGGCCGGAGCCGCAGGTGCCGCCGGCTGGGCCGGCTCGGCGGGTGCGGGTGTTGCCGGTGCGGTTTCCGCCGGGACGGCCGGCGGCGTCTTGGAAATGTCGCCGGAGCCAGCCGGCATTTCGGGCATTGCCGGCTCAGCAGGCTTTATCGGCGCTGCCTCAGCAGGTTTTGGCGGTTCGGCCGGGTTGGCTGGTTCTGCGGCCGGGGCTCCGGTCGCGGCGATCTCGGTGATGCGGCCGTCGAGCTTCGGCGTATAGGGCCGGTGCGCGCCGAGGTAATCGGCAACGACCTGTTCCAGCCCCGGGCCGTAATCATAGGCGTTCTTGGCCTTCTCGGCGAACACCTTGTAGCCGTCGCCGCCCTGGCGGACATAGTTGTTGGTGGCGACCAGGTAGTCCTTCTCCGGTTTGATCGGCGTCCAGGCGCCGCCTTCCATGACCTCGACCGATTTGACGCGTCCGTTAGGCGGCGCCGATTTGTCGAACGCATATTTCAGGCCGGCAACCTGCGGGAAGCGCCCGGCGCCGTCCTCGACCTGGCTGAGGCCGCTTTCGAGGCCGGCAACCAGATCCTTACCGGAGATCTGGAAGGTCGCCAGCGTGTTCTGAAACGGCAGGACGGTGAGAACCTCGCCCATGGTGACGGTGCCCTGGTCGATCGAGGCGCGCAAGCCGCCACCATTCGAGATGACGATCTCGACACCCTGGCCCTTGACCCGGTCGAGGACGGCGTCGGAGACCAGATTGCCCATCTCGCATTCGCGGGCGCGGCAGTTTTCGCGGCTGCCGTCGATCGCCTTAGTGGTCTCGGCGACTTCCTTGTTCTTCAAAGCCTCGATCGGCGCGCCGAGTTCCTTGATGCGGGCAAGCACGGCGGGGTCGGGCGTGATCGATTTGTCGAGATGGATGGGATCGCCGCTGGCCTCCTTGACGACGCCGTTGTCGTCGAACACGACCCTGAATTCGCCGAGATATTTCGAATAGGACGCCGCCTGCACGACCGGCACTTTGTAGCCGTCCGGATTGTCGACCATCGTCGGATATGGGCCTTCCGCCTTGGGGTCGGTGTTGGACAGCAGCGAATGGCTGTGGCCGCCGACCACCACGTCGACGCCCGGGATCTTGGCGATCACGTCGCGCTCGCGCTTGTAGCCGATATGGGTGACCGCGATGATCTTGTTGACACCCTCCCCCTTCAGTTTCTCGACCTCGGCGGTGATCGACTTGACGTCGTCTTCAATGGCGATGTTCGGGCCAGGGGTGGCAAGCTCCGGCGTGTCGTTGGTGACCGCGCCGACGATCCCGATCTTCTGGCCGCCGACCTCGACCACGATCGACGGCTTGACGCGGTCGCCGAGCTTGGATTGCGCATTGGCCTTCACGTTGGCGCCGAGCACCGGAAAATGGATCATGTCGAGGAACGGCGCCAGCGCCGACTCGCCGTCGTCGAACTCATGGTTGCCGAGAGCCTCGGCATCGAATTTCATCTGGTTGAGGAATTCGCCTTCGGTCTTGCCCTTGTAGGTCGTGTAGAAGAGCGAGCCCTGGAAATTGTCACCGGCGCTGAGCAGCAGCACGTTCTGGCCTTGCAGCTTCTTGCGCTCCTGGGCGATCACGGTGACCAGGCGGGCGGCGCCGCCGACGCATTCGCCCTTGGTCTCCTCCTCGGCCGAGCAGGTCGATTCATACTTGTTGTTGCTCTCGATGCGGCTGTGCCAGTCGTTGATGTGCAGGATGTTCAGCGTGTAGTCGGCAAAGGATACCCCTGCCGACAGGCCAAGCGCCGATGCCGACAGCGCGGCGATGGCAGCGATCTTCTTCATTCTCGTCTCCCGGATAACTGGACCAGACGCGTTTAACGCTCTTGTTTGTCTGGAATGTAACAGCCCTCTCGGGCCATGTTCACATCGCGTTTCAGTCGATGCAAGCGGAAATCGGCATCAGCTTTGCCGGCGCAAGAAGACGGCGGCTTGAAGCCGCCGCCCTCTGCAAAGTCAATTCGGAATCGAATTTCAGGTGCGCCTGGTCAGCACAAAATTCTGCCCGCTCGCGCTGGTGCAATTGAGCTGGCTGGTGGAGACCATCAAGCAGTTGAAGCTGATCGGCGTCTGGCGGATCAGCGAAGTGCCATGGATCTCGACCGAGGTGCCGCCGGTCATGGTGTAGCTGCCATCGGCAAGCTTCTGGCCGGTATCGGTGGCGACGGTCGCGAAGCTGCCGGCTTTGAAGGTCGACAAGCCGGTGCCCTGTGCGTCGATCCAGGAGCCTTCGACCCCTTTGGCCGTGATCACCGGCGGCTCGCCTGGGCCGGTGGTGGTGCAGGCCGCCAACGTGACGGCAGCGGCTGCGGCAACGCCAGCCGAAAGCAACCTTTGCGCGATCGTCATCATCAAATTCCTCTCCTCGGTCCGCCCTCTTCAATCGCCCGATTTCCAGGCGATTGCAAGCTGGCGGAGTGTCGAGGCAACGCTGCTATCGAACGAGGATGTTGCGGAATTGCCACGGGTCTTTGGTGTCGAGGTCCTCGGAAAACAGACCAGGCCGATTGTCGAGCGGTGTCCAGTCCGTATAATAGCTCCTGACCGGCCCGAGATATGGGTTCTGCACGTCGAGGCAGCGCTTGTAATCCATCTCGTCGGCTTCGACGATGCCGGCCTCGGGATTTTCCAGCGCCCAGACCATGCCGGCCAGCACCGCCGACGTGACCTGCATGCCGGTGGCGTTCTGGTAGGGCGCCAGCTTGCGCGCCTCGGCCAGCGACAGCTGCGAGCCATACCAGTAGGCGTTCTTGGCGTGGCCGTAGAGCAGCACGCCGAGTTCGTCGATGCCATCGACCAGTTCGTTTTCGTCGAGCACGTGATGCACGGGCTGAGCCTCGCCGGCGGCACCGAACATCTCGTGTAGTGACAGCACGGCGTCGTTGCAGGGATGATAGGCGTAATGGCAGGTCGGCCGGTACTGCACCTTGCCCTTCTTGCTGTGCAAAGTGAAGAAATCGGCAATCGAAATCGCCTCATTATGCGTCACCAGGAAGCCGTATTGCGGACCGGACGTCGGGCACCATGTGCGCACGCGCGTGTTGGCGCCGGGCTGCTCCAGAAAGATCGCGGCCTTCGAGCCGTTCTTGTGCTTTTTGGCGTTCTTCGGCATCCACGTCTCATGCGTGCCCCAACCGAGCTCGGCCGGCTGCAGGCCTTCCGAAATGAAGCCTTCGACCGACCAGGTGTTCCAGAACACGTTCATCGGCTTGGGTTTCTTGGTGCGCTGGGTGTCGCGCTCGGCGATATGGATGCCCTTGACGCCGGCCTTCTTCATCAGCCTGGCCCAGCCTTCGCGATCGTGCTGCGCGGGTTCCGAGAAGTCGAGGCCAAGATCTGTGGCGAGGTTGACCAGTGCCTGCTTGACGAACCACGAGACCATGCCGGGATTGGCGCCGCAGCACGAGATCGCCGTGGTGCCGCCCGGGTTCTTCGCGATTTCAGTACGCACCGTCTCGCGCAGCGCATAGTTGGTGCGTGAGGCATTGTCGGCCTTTTCGTCGAAATAGAAGCCGAGCCAAGGCTCGACCACCGTGTCGACGTAGAGGACGCCAAGCTTGCGGCAGAGCTTCATCAGCTCGAGCGAGGAAGTGTCGACCGACAGGTTGACGCAAAAGCCCTGGCCGCCGCCATTGGTCAAAAGCGGTGTCAGCAGCTTCTTGTAGTTCTTTTTGGTCACCGCATCCTGCATGAAGGTGATGCCGCGCTCGTCGAGCAATTTGCGGTCGGTGTCGCGCGGGTCGATGACCGTCATGCGCGACTTGTCGAATTTGAAATGGCGCTCGATCAGCGGCAGCGTTCCCCGTCCGATCGAGCCGAAGCCGATCATCACGACAGGGCCGGTGATCTCACCGTAAACGGGCCAGTTTTCATTCGCCATTTATCGATTACTCCCTCAAAAAACGCTTCGGAACAGCGGCTTGGCCGCGGCGCGACAAACCATAGATCATTGTCACAATAAAGCGAAAAGCGGACGGCCGGCCTCACGCCGCGCCATCCCGGCTACGGCTCGACCAGTCTTGCGAATTCAGGCTTGAAGAGGTCACGTGCCTCGGAGACCGGTAGTTCCAGCAGATCGTCGGCGCAGGCCTGGATGGCATGCGGCAGGGTCTGGAGCCCGAAAACCAGAACCTGCTTGTCACCCTCACGCCAAAGGCTGACCGCCAGATATTCGCCGATGAGATCGTCCATGCCGCATTCGGCTTCGTGATCGATATCGGTCTGATCGGTCGGTTTCTTGCGCCGTTGCTTGACCAGGGAGGCGAGGGAAGGACCGGGCTTGCCATCCACCGTATCCGAGAAAATGTCCTGAAGGCCGAGCAGGACGCCGCGCCGCACATCCATGATGTAGGCGTCCGAATAGTTGGTCGGATGAGCTCCGCCGCAGAAGATGCTGCCGGACTCCCGCCAGCTCATCAGCCGCGGCGTCAGCGAGGTCACTTCGAATGTGCTGTCCTCATAGCCACCGAGGGTGCCGTCGTTCACACCGTCAATCGACCCGCCTTCGTTGAAGCCGGCATATTGCGCCGCCACGCAGCCCAGTGCGCCAATGTTTGCGCGCCAGTGCCTGTCTTGCAGCAGAGCATTCGCGGCCTCGATTGGAACGTTGCCGGACAGTTCGACAATGCGCGGCGTGGCAAATTTGGTGCGGGGGTCGACGACATAGCGGTAGGTTGCGTCCGGCCAACCAGTCGTCTTGCCGTTATCGAGCCGAGTGTCCATCCGCAGATAGTCATAAGGGGACGTTTCCATGGTGAGCGGCGTGTCATTGCCGAAGAACTTCATGAAGCTGAAATCGTAGAGATCGAGCGGGCTGCTGGGCTCGTTCTCGGTCACCTGCCGACTTGCGACCCGTTCCAATCTGAGCGGCAGCGCGCTCTTTCCGTTCCAGCTGCCTTCAAGGGTTTTGCCGTTACTGGATGAGGCCAGGCGCCAGACGGCGACAATCGGCGCGGCCTTTCCGCCATCGCAATTGTCGGCGCCGCATGCCTCCTCCTCGGCCAGTTCGAACTTGCTGCCCTTTTGAGACCGGGCCTGCAACGGGATGTCGACGCCCTTCGAGCGGTAGAAATAGCGGCCGGCCAGCGGGCCGTCGGCGGCCGCGGGGTCGCGGGTGAATTCGACGACGATATCGCTCTTTCCGAGCTTGCCGGCATAAGTCACCGGCTCCGCCTCGGCTGCTGTCGACAGTACCAGGATCGCGGCCATGAACGTGACCGGCCTGCCAAGATGCTGGATCATTGTTCCCCCAAGCCACAAGTTACAGCTGTCTTCCGCCGGCAGTCACGGTCGGCTGTCAGGCCCCTATAGTCAAGTTGTGCCTCGTCCAGTGCCAGAGGCTGCTCAGAGAAAAGACGCTGCGAGCGCCGCCCCTGGTGCGGATGGCGCGTCCGCCCGTCTCAACGGATTTTTGCCCTCGGTGCGGCTGTGGAGGCTCGAACCACCAGTTCTACCGGCAGAACGACCTGGCGGGGGGCTTCATTGTCAAGAACCATTCGGGCGGCAAGCCTGCCTTTTCCGATCACGTCCTGTGCGACAGTGGTCATCGGAGGCGTGGTGCGTGCGGATTCGGCGGTGCCATCGAAGCCGACGACCGATACGTGGCCCGGCACGTCTATGCCGCGGCGAACCGCCTCGTCCAGTATCGTGATCGCCTGCCAATCCGACATGGTCAGGATCGCGGTTGCTTCAGGCGCCCTGTCGAACAACACTGCTCCGGCAGATGGCTCGCCTGGAATCGTCTCGATGATCGGGACATCGTCGATCGACAAATTCGCCTCCGCCAAACCCTGTTTGAAACCGTCGAGCCTTTCGTCGTCGAGCGGGAAGCCGGCCAGAAGCGGGCGCATTGCCGGTCCGGGCATGTGGACAATCGGCGGGCCGGGAGTCCGGCGCACCGAAAGGATGGCAAAATGCCGGTGCCCCAGCCCGGTCAAATGCCGGACAGCAGCAACGGCTCCACTCCTGCCGTCGATCTTTATCGAATTGATGCCGGGACCTGCGTCGCTTTCGAGAATGACGAAGGGCAGACGCCGTCTCTGTACCGAAGTTATGAGACCAATGTCGGCGCTGTGACCAAGGATAAAGCCGTCAACCAGGGCATCGCGGATGCTGGCGAAGCGCGTATTGTCGGTGCCGTTTACAAGGCTGAGCGTCGTTCCAGCCTCGTCGCAGGCGAGCGAAACGCCGAGCACCAGCTCGCGGCCGTAAGGGCTTCTCATCACTTCGGAGATGGCGTAGGCGCCAGGCGGCATGAACCCGATGGCATTGAACTTGCCGTCCCGCAGCAATCGTCCTTTCGGATCGGGGCCGCCAAACCCGAGCGCTCGCGCGGCCGCTTCGACGCGCTCGCGCAATTCAGGCCTGACTAGCTCCGGCCGGTTGAAGACGTTGGAGACAGTCCCCCGGGAAACTCCGGCAGCCTTGCCGACATCGGCTAGGGTGGGCATTGGCGATTCACTCGTTTTCCCTGAGGTAGACCATTTTTTGGAGCGCTCCAAGAATTTTATTGACTCAAAACCGAAATAGGGGGATCGTATTCCTTGGAGCGCTCCAAGGACACCTATTCGGAATATTTCTGCGACTGCGATACCGAGAATCGTCAAATGGCGTGGTCGCAGCGGCCATGCCCAAGGAGAGGATGATGGCAGCAACCGATGCTTTTCCAGCCTCGCTCATAGGCAAGACTTTCGACTGCGTTTTCGGCCCCTTCGTACCGCGGCTGACATTTCTCTCGCCGCAGGAATTGCATATCCAGGCGTCGATCGGGACCACCGAAATCGACGAGGTGGTCAACGTCGGCCTGACCAGCGTGCGCCCGAATCTCGTGCTCGCGAGCTGGACGGAGCAGAGCGGCAACTTCATTGTGCAGTTGCAGGATCACGAGAACGGGATCGTCCATAATTATGCGCGGCTGGCCGATGGGCAGCTCTTCTGTGCCCAGGGCGCCATTCAAGCCGTTCCGGCGTGAGGGGAGGAAAATGCGATGGAACTCGCTTACGACAGTCATCTGCTTGCTCGAATTCTGCTGAGCGTCGCGACCGTGGGTTACGGTGTAGCGACGATCAAAGCCGACTTGAACGCCACCCATGCCACCAATCCGTTGTGGACCCCCCACGCCCGGTTTCACGTCGTCTGGCAGGTGCTGAGCTACACCGGAGTGGCGCTGATTGCGCTCGGGCTTATCTGGATCAAGGGGCAACTCGAGGCCGAGCGGCTCTATCTCGCGGGGGGACTGGCCGCGGCCATGTATGGAGCGTTCTTCGTGGCCATGCTCTCGCGGCCGATCTATGGCGGAGTGCTTTACGACGAGAACGGCTATCCACCATTCCGGCCGCCGTTTGGACCGGCGGGCTGGCGGTGGGATGTCAACGTCACCGTCTTTACCGCGATGTCCGCGATCCTGCTGTTGGGCCTGGCTGCGATTTAGGGCAATTCCAGGAAAGGTGTGAAACGGTTTTCCGTCCGGAATTGCGCAAGAACAAAGAGGTAGAGCGGTTCGGTGTTTCCGTGAAACGATGAACTGCTCTAGGACAGCGCCAGCGCCCTGAGCCACGAGACCAGCCGGTCTCGGTCGGCGGTCATCCCCTTGTAGTCGAGCTGTGACTCTTCCAGCGTCAGAAGTTGTTCGGCGAACGACGCTGCGAGCGCCGCGCGATCGCGGTGGCGCTCCAGCACGTCGAGCGGGTCGAGATGGATGCGGATGGTGAAGAGTATGTCGCCCGAGACGGGGAGCTTTCTCAGCGTCTGACGTTCGACGCGGATAAAGGCGTGGGCGTCGATGTCGCCGTCCGGGAATCTCGACGGGCGGCTGCTGGCGCGGTCGATGCGTTCGAGGTTGGAGAGCGGATGGTAGAGCGCGTCGCCCGCCTGGATCGACCAGTTGTAGCGCTCGACGGCTTGGCCCTGGAGGCCGTCGAACATGCGGTTGATGAGATCGGCCGGGCGTGTGCCTGGGCCGAAACCCGGTACCGGCGCGTGGATCTGCTGCAGCGGCTTGCCGAATTTTTCGATCAGCGACCATGACGAGGGGAAGCAGAGCGAGCCGGCCGCCAGACGCCAGCCGCTCTCGTCGCGGCGCATCAGGATCAAATCCTCCTGGACGAGTAACGAGGCCGCGACAAGCGGCGCATCGCTGAAAGAAGCTGCGGTGCCTGGGCCTTCGAGATTGTCGGTGCCGCCGATCACCTCGATCGCGTTGTCGGTACGCCTGTGGGTCTCAGGAAAGTTCGCCGCCAGATGCGCACCGAGCAGGTCGAGCACTTCGCGCTGGGCGTCGCGCGTGGCTTGCTCCTCGACAAAAACCTTGTCGGGAATTTCCGCATAAAGCCGGCGTTTCTCGGCAAGATAGGGCAGCAGATATTCGTCGACCTCGATCCAGCTATCGAGATTGAGCGGCTTCAGCCCGATGGTGAACAGTTTCGACGAGCCGTCATAGGGTGTGTGGGTCGGTGGGCGGAAACTCATGCTTCTTTGTAGACTTCCAATGCGGCAGCGGCCATTCTCGCCGTGAATTCGGTGATTTCGTAATCGGCGGCGCCTGCCTTGGCGAAGGGATCGTCCGCCAGCCTGGCATCGAGCACCTCGCGTGGACCGTGCGCGATGATGATGCCGCCGGTCCTCGGCCGCTTCGGCCCGGAGGCGACAAAAATGCCTTCCACATAGCAGGCCTTCAGCCACTCGATGTGCGCTTGCTGCAGGCGGTCGATCTCGGCCAGCGGCACCTTGTAGTTCAGCGAAACCACGAACATTGTTGTCTCCCGATGCTTCAGCCCAGCCGCGCCGGGATCAATCCGCGCAGCGAGTTGCCGACGAACAGCGCCTTGGCCGATTTCAGTTCGGTCCACGTGTAGACCGCTTCACCGGCGCGGCCTTGATCCAGCAGTTCGCCGCGCAGGACGCCAGGCAGCAGGCCGCAATCGAGCCGCGGTGTGGCCAGCACGCCGTCGCCGAAATCGGCAAAGACATTGGTGATCGTGCCCTCGCAGATTTCGCCGCGCTCATTGGCGAGCAGCACCTCGTCGGCCCGGCCGGCAAGATATTCGGCGCGGGCGCGCGTATAGGTTTGTCGGCGGCTGGTCTTGTGACGCAGCAGCATGTCGCTCGAATCAAGCCGCACCCGCGCCAGCTGCAGTGTCCAGACCTTGTCTGCGGTGAGCGGCTCGTAGGGCTGCACCGAAACCGCGACTTCGCCCTTGCGCGACAGGACGAGGCGGGTGCGCAACGCGATCTGTTGGTGGCCAACCGCATTCATCAACGCTTCGCCGACCCTTTGCGGATCGCAGGCGAAACCGAGTTCGCTTGCCGAGCCGTAAAGCCGCGCGAGATGGCGGTCGAAACGGAGGAAACCCGAGCCGGGCTCCCAGCGCATTGTTTCGATCAGTTCGAAATCGGTAGTGTTCCCGTCGCGAAACGGGCTTTCAGCAGACACTCCTGGTACTCCTCTTCGGCCGTCGAATCGAAGACGACGCCACCGCCGACGTTGTAGACCGCCTCGCCATTGGCAAAGAGCGAGATGGTGCGGATCGCCACCGAAAAGCGCATACGGCCGCCGGGCGCGATCCAGCCTATGGCGCCGCAATAGACGTCGCGCGGGCCACTTTCCAGCTCGCGCAGAATTTCCATAGCGCGGATCTTCGGCGCGCCGGTGATCGACCCGCAGGGGAACAGAGCGGCGAAAATCTGGCGGATGGCGAGGCCGGGCAAAAGTTTTGCCCGCACGCGGCTCACCATCTGGTGGACGGTCGGGTAGCTCTCGATGCGGAAAAGCTCCGGCACATCGAGCGTGCCAACCTCGCTGATTAGTGAAATGTCGTTGCGCAGGAGATCGACAATCATCCGGTTCTCGGCCTGGTTCTTCTCGTCGTTGCGCAAGAACGCTTTCATGCGATCGTCCTCCGCCTTGGTGGCGCCGCGCGGCGCGGTGCCTTTCATCGGATGTGTCTCGATCATGCCTTCCGCGTCGACCTCGAAGAACAGTTCCGGCGAACGCGACAAGACGATCGGATCGCCGAGCGCGACCAGCGCCCCGTACTTTACCGGCTGGCGTTCGGTTAGCGCGTTGAAGGCGACCAGTGGATCGCCCGACCATTGCGCGTGGACAGGAAAGGTCAGATTGCCCTGGTAGCAGTCGCCTTTGCGGATGTGGTCATGCAGCCTGGCAAAGCGTTTGGCGTAGTCGTCCGAAGACCAGGCTGCCTTGGCGTCAAAAATCGGGCCGTTGCTAGCCGGCAGATCGCCTGGCGCGACCGTCTCCTCGACCGGCGCGTTGAACACGCCGACGCAGAAAAGCGGGGCGCGGCGGCCGGCCGGCAGTAGCGGAACGAGCTTGGGTTCGAGCAGGTAACCGGCCTCGTAGGAGAAATAGCCGGCCAGCCATTTGCCGCCGTCATATGCGGCCTGCGCTGCGTCCAGGGCCGGAAAAAAGTCCGCCTCGCCATGCGCTGCGATGATCTCGGCCGGCCGGTCGAAAACGAGCTGACGCGCGGTCTCGTCGTTCCGGAAAATTGCAAAGGGCAGGGGCAGGGACATAAGGCTCGGATGCTGCGGTCACCAGCGATCGATCTATATGGGGGCTCGACCGTGCGCAATCGAGGGAACGGCGTCTCAAGACGCAAAGGCGCGGGGGGCAAAAACAAAAGCGGCGCCAGAGGGCGCCGCCTGTTCCAGATGCCGTCTTGCCATGGATCAGGTATTGCTGGCTTCTCCCGCGGTCGGGAAGCGGCGGGCAAATTCCTTTTCGTCGCCGGCGGCAAGCAGTTTCGCCTGCTCGATCCAGCGTTCACGCTCGATGCGGCCGTCGAAATTCAACGTCGCCTCGATTCGCCTGACATCGTCGGGCGTCCAGGCGGCGATCTGGGCATAGGTCGTGACCCCAAGCCCTTTGAGCAGCCGCTCGTTGGTCGGGCCGATGCCGATAAGACGACGCAGATCGTTGGCTTTGCCCGCCGCTGCGGTCGTTGAGTTGCCGGTCGCGGCTTTCTTTGCCGCTGGTGCGGCCTTGCTTGCTGCCGGCGCAGCCTTGCTTGCCGCTGGTGCGGTCCTGGGCGCGGCGCTCGCCTTCGATGCAGGCGGATTCGGCGTTGCCGTTTTCGCGGCACTTGCGCGTGGCGCGGTCGCGGCCTTCGCCGTTGCAGATTTTTTCGGCGCCGGTTTGGCCGGTGCGGATGTCGACATCAGGGTTGACGGCGCCTGCATCGCGGCTTTGGTCGCGCCGGTCTTGGCGGCTGGCGCCTTCGCTGTTGCCGCGGTTGGCGCCTTGGCGGCCGGCGCCTCGCCCAGCCGCCGCTCGAGGTCGGCGCGGGCGCGGCCGCAGGCATCCAACTCACCGGTCAGACGGTTGCTATCGGCCCGCAATCTGTCACGTTCGCTGCGCGTGCGGTCGAGATCGCCGCGCAAACTGTCGAGCTCGCCACGCAGGCGTCCCCAAATGAACCAGCCAACCAACACACCTACCAGGAACGCCAGGAGCATGTAGAAAAAAGTGCCCATTGTCTTTCTCTCTCCAGTCCGATCCGTCCGCCCTGGCCTGTGGGGCCATGACCTCGGCGAAGGACCATTCGATGGTGGTTCCGCAATCTGCAGAACAGCCGGCTTCGATCGAGCTGTCGGCAACCGGTTTGCCCCTGGCCAACAACCGTTGTCGCATCCGCCGACACGCCATGACCGGTCGGGATTTTCCGACCGGATCCATTCGTGCCCGGCTGAGCTTGAGGGCGGACGCTATCATACAGCTTACGGGAATCTAACGGAAAACTTCCATGGAAAGTTATTTAAGAACAAATATCCAAGACAAGAATAGAACCATCGCCAATATGCATTGCGGCTAAACTGTTCTGGAAAACCCGGTCACCCGGTGTTGCGCATCACCCAGTGTTGCGCATCAATTGTCCAGTGCTTCCAGCTCGTCGATCAGTCCGCTGATCACGCCAAGCCCGATCTGCCAGAAGGCAGCATCGGTCGCGTCGAGGCCGAACGGCGCCAGAAGCTCGGAATGATGCTTGGTGCCGCCGGCGCGCAGCATGGCAAAATATTTGTCCTGAAAGCCGCGCTCGGCGTTCTGGTAGACCGCGTAGAGCGAGTTCACCAGGCAATCGCCGAATGCATAGGCATAGACGTAAAAAGGCGAGTGGATGAAGTGCGGGATATAGGTCCAGAAAACCTCGTACCCGTCGCGCAGCTTGATCGCCGGCCCGAGGCTTTCCGCCTGCACTTCCAGCCAGAACTGGCCGAGCTTGTCGGAGGTCAATTCGCCGCTCTTGCGCTCGGCATGCACCTTGCGCTCGAACTCGTAGAAGGCGACCTGGCGCACGACCGTGTTGATCATGTCCTCGACCTTCTGGGCGAGCATGGCCTTGCGTTCGCGCTTGTCGGTGGTCTGCTCGAGCAGGGAGCGGAAGGTCAGCATTTCGCCGAAGACCGATGCGGTTTCGGCCAGCGTCAGCGGCGTCGACGCCATCAAGGCGCCCTGGCCGCCGGCCAGCACCTGGTGCACGCCGTGGCCGAGCTCGTGCGCCAGCGTCATCACGTCGCGCGGCTTGCCCATGTAGTTGAGCAACACATAGGGGTGCGCCGACGGTACGGTCGGATGCGCGAAGGCACCAGGCGACTTGCCGGGTCTCACCGGTGCATCGATCCAGTTGCGGTCGAAGAAAGTTCTGGCGATCTCCGCCATGTCGGGCGAAAAGCGCTGGTAGGCGGAAAGCACGGTGTTCTTGGCCTCGTCCCAGCCGATGACCGCCTGCGGGGTCTCCGGCAGGGGCGCATTGCGGTCCCAGTGGTTCATCACCTCCATGCCGAGCCAGCGCGCCTTCACCGCATAGTAGCGATGCGACAGGCGCGGATAGGCGTCGCGAACCGCGGCAGCGAGTGCATCCACCACGCTGCGTTCGACGCGGTTGGCGAGATGGCGGGAATCGGCAATGTCCTCGAAGCCGCGCCAGCGGTCAGAAATCTCCTTGTCCTTGGCCAGCGTGTTGGTGACCAGCGTAAAGACGCGCAAATTCTTGCGAAAGGTTGCGGCCAGCGCCTCGGATGCCCGGCGGCGCACCTCGCCATCGGCGTCCTGCAGACGATTGAGCGCCGGCTCCAGCGTCAGCTCCTCGCCGTCGACGTCGAAGCGCAAATCGGTCATCGTCTCGTCGAACAGGCGGTTCCAGGCCCCGCGCCCGGTGATCGATTTTTCATGGAAGAGCTGCTCGATGCGGTCTTCGAGCTGATAGGGCTTGTCCTTGCGCAGATCGAGCACCCAGGGCCGGTAATGGGCGAAGGCCGGATCGGCGGCGAGTGCGTTTTCGATCGCGCCATCGTCGATGAGGTTCAGCTCGAGCGCGAAAAACAGCAGGTGCGCGCTGGCATCGGTCATCTTTTCCTGGATGTCGCCATAGAGCTTGGCGCGCCGCGGATCCGACGTGTTGCCGGCATAGACAAGCCCGGCATAGGAGACGATCCGGCCGATCAGCTCCTCCAGCGCTTCATAGGCCTGAAGCGCCTCGCCCAGCCTGCCGGCGCTGCCACGCCCGGCCTCGGCGGCGAGCGTGCCTTTCCAACGGCTTTCGAAGGCGATGGCATCCGCGGCGGCATGGGCGATGTCGCGCTTCAGCTCGGGCGCTTCCATGCCCGAATAGAGATCGGCCAGATTCCATTCCGGCAGGGCGCCAAGCTCCGCCACGCCCTGACCGGACGCCGCCGCCAGCTTTCGAGCAAAAACCATGCGCATTGCCGATCCTTCCAGACACAAAAATTCGAGGAAACGAGAAGCCGGTCAAATGCTAAGGAATTCATTCACCGGGTTTTTTGAAAGCTTATTTAGAACCCTGTGCCAAGATGATCCATAGGGCGCATTCTCGGGCGGGCACGGTCGGATCAGTCATGGCAGCTTCCATACTCATAGTCGATGACGATCCCGTGCAGCGCAGGCTGCTCGAGGCGGCGGTGACGAAATTCGGCCACACCGCGATCGTCGCCGATGGCGGCGAGGCCGGTCTCGATCTCGTCGACGGACCCAATGCGCGCGACGTGTCGGTGGTCATCCTCGACCTGATGATGCCCGGGCTCGACGGCATCGGCGTGCTGAAGGCGATGCGCGAGCGCGGCATCCACATTCCGGTCATCGTGCAGACCGCGCAGGGCGGCATCGAAACCGTCGTTTCGGCAATGCGTCACGGCGCCTTCGACTTCGTCGTCAAGCCGGCCTCTCCCGACAGGCTGCAGGCGTCGATCGGCAACGCCCTCAAGATCGAGGCGCTCGAAGGCGAAGTGAAGCGCTCGTCACGGCAGCGCGGCGGCCATCTGACGTTCAAGGACATGATCACTCACAGTCCGGCGATGGATCGGGTGATCCGGCTCGGCCACAAGGCTGCGGCGTCCAACATTCCGATCCTGATTGAAGGTGAATCCGGCGTCGGCAAGGAATTGGTAGCGCGCGCCATCCAGGGCAGCGGCGACCGCCGCTCGAAACCCTTCGTCACCGTCAATTGCGGCGCCATCCCCGACAATCTGGTCGAATCGATCCTGTTCGGACACGAGAAGGGCTCGTTCACCGGCGCCACCGAAAAACATACCGGCAAGTTCGTCGAAGCGCACACCGGCACGCTGTTCCTTGACGAAATCGGCGACCTGCCGCTCGACGTGCAGGTCAAGCTGTTGCGCGCCGTGCAGGACGGCGAGGTCGATCCGGTTGGCGGGCGCTCGACCGTCAGGGTTGACATCAGGCTGATCTCGGCAACCCATCGCAACCTGCTGCAGCAGGTCAAGGACAGCAAGTTCCGCGAGGACCTGTTCTACCGGCTGAACGTCTATCCGATCTTCGTGCCACCATTGCGCGACCGTCGCGACGACATCCCCTACCTGGTCGAGCACTTCATGGAGAAGGTGGCGCCCGCCGATCCGCGCCACCGCCTGCGAGGCATCTCGGCTGCGGCGCTTGCCATGTTGCAGGCCTACGACTGGCCGGGCAACATAAGGCAGCTCGAAAACGCCGTCTTCCGGGCTTCGGTGCTCGCCGACGGCGACATGCTGACCGAAGAAGAATTCCCGCAGATCCGGGCGCAGGTCGAGGGCACGGTCAATCTCGATGCGGGTATCGCCTTGCCAGCTTCAGGGGGGCCAGCTCCAGGGTGGCCAGCTTCCGGATTGGCTTCGGGCAGCCAGCCGCGCGACAGCATACCGGCCGCTGGCGGCGTCGCAGCCGCCGAGCCCGATGCGCCGGCCAGGCCTCGCTTCGGCACGCTGCGGGCACTCGACGAGCGCGGCAATGTGCGTGCTCTGGCCGACGTCGAACTCGAAATGATCAAGCTCGCCATCGACCACTACAACGGCCAGATGAGCGAGGTCGCCCGCCGCCTCGGCATCGGCCGGTCGACGCTCTACCGCAAGCTCAAGGAATACGGCATCGACCCGGAAACCGGCCGCGTCGAACGGCTCGCTTCCTGAGCCACAGGGCCAAGCGGGTTCTCATCCGGACATCCATTCGAAGCACGCACGCCTCGAAACGAGGTATTCGGCGCAGTGTTCACGTATTAAGGCGGACGGTAACAGATCGTGTTTCGAGCTAGCGCCAAAACATGATCTAAACCAGCGGTTTACCAAGATATCCTGCGCAATATTTTTGGCGGGATATCGCCACCGTGTTACCGCATTTCGGCTTCAATAAGCGATGATTAACCATTAGGATCGATATTCGGATGCACACACCACGCATCCGTTTGGTCAAATCCGGGGACAAAACGGCAGCCTGCAAGGCCTTTTGATTTGAACAGAATCGAACGACACAAAAACGGGCGGCATTATCACATGAGCGTCTGGCCGAGATGGCTGGCAGCGGTGATTGTTGCCGTCGGGTTCCTTGCAGCGGCGGCAACCGGCGCCAGCGCCGAGACACGTTCGCTGAAACTCTATCATCTCCACACGCATGAAAAGGCGGAGATCGTCTACAAACGCAATGGCCGCTACGACCAGGCGGGCTTGCGAAAGATCAACATCATCCTGCGCGACTGGCGTCGCAACGAGCCGACCAAGATGGATCCGCGCCTGCTGGACCTGGTCTGGGAAGCGTATCGGGAGAGCGGCGCCACCGACTACATCCAGGTCGTCTGCGGCTATCGTTCGCCGGCCACGAATTCGATGCTGCGCAGCCGCAGCAGGGGCGTCGCCGAGAAGAGCCAGCACATGCTTGGCAGGGCGATGGATTTCTACGTTCCTGGCGTCCCGCTGAAGAAGTTGCGTGACATCGGCCTCAGGATGCAGGGCGGCGGCGTCGGCTACTATCCCAGCTCCGGCTCGCCCTTCGTGCATATGGATGTCGGCAACGTGCGCCACTGGCCCGGCATCAGCCGCCAGGAACTGGCGCGCGTGTTCCCCAACGGCAAGACGCTGCATGTACCGAGCGACGGCAAGCCGCTGCCTGGTTATCAACAGGCGCTCGCCTCCTATAAGGCCCGCAAGGGCGCTGGTGCGCCGGCCATCGAACTGGCCAGCGCAAGCGGCGGCGCAAAAAAATCCCGCGGGTTGCTGGCAGCCTTCTTCGGGGGCGGCGACGACGAGGCGGACGACAGCGCCGATGTGGCGATGGCCGAGCCAGCGCCAAAGCCACGTAACGCGAAGCCGGCGCCGTCCGCCAAGAGCAGCAACTTGCCTGGCATTGCCATCGTGGCGCCTCAGGACGCCAAGCGCGCCGAGATTCCGGAAGCCGCCGATGCTCCGGCGCCTGCGCCTGAACCGGAGAACGACACGCCAGAGACGATCATCGCGGCATTGCCGGCGCGCAGCATTCCGCTGCCGGATTTTGCTCCGCGTCCGAAGACCGACGTCGGCGCCCAGCCGCCTGAAAACGTTCCGTTCGGCGTGGCGGATGCGGCTGGATCGACCGAACAGGCGGTGGCGACCGCGCAAGCGCCGGCAAGCATGGCGCCTGAAAACGTTCCGTTCGGCATGGCAGACCCGTCTGCTGCGGCCGGCCCGGTGCAGGTCGCGGCCAACACCATTCCCGTGCCGAGCTGGCGGCCCGATCATTCGCTGCCGGCCGATCTTTCGACGGCTAGTCTTGCGCCGCAGGACAAGCAAGTGTTGCTGGCGCTGGCGAGTGCGGCCGAGCGGAGCAACACCGCCACCGACGCATTCTCCGTATTGCCGTCGGCGCGGCCCGACAGTTCGCAGCCCGACGAGGTCAAGGCCGTTCTGGAACGGGTCAGCGCGACCGACGAATACAAGGTCGCGTCGCTTTCCGAGCAAGCATCGGTGTTCGAGGAACCGGCGAACGACGACGGGGCATCGAGCGACGGGGCATCGCCGCGCGAGGCCATCGTTGCCCGCCCGACCGGCTCCGATCCGGCGGCCGTCATCGGTGCGGGCGTGAAGACCACACGCAAGGAACCCAGGGCTACCGCCCGCGACCTGAAACCCGGCCCCAAGCCGGTGGTGGTCGCCGCCGCGCCGCAGGCCGCCCGTTGGGCGCTGCACAGCGGTGAGTATGTCGCAACCGTTTCAGATGCGACAACGGCGCCGCGCTACGCCTACGACTTCGTCCGTACGGCACCGAGCGAGGTCTATACCGTGGGCTTCCAGCCGGGCAACGAAATGGCCGACGCCAACCGGTTCACCGGCAAGGCCGTCAAGTTCATGTCGGTAGCCCGCTTCAAGACCGAGTAGGCCGCGCTGGGCATCCCGCGCGGCTGGCTCCACGCCGGCACTGGCTTCCTTCATCCCGGGATGCTAACCACTGGTCGGCATTATCCCGCTTCGTCTAATGGTAGGACAGCGCCCTTTGAAGGCGTGAATCGTGGTTCGAGCCCATGAGCGGGAACCAGCCGGCGAACCAGATCGGCAGCAGGCCAGATCGGCAGCGGCTTTTCATACAGAAGGTGCTAGCGGCCGAGCTTGCTAGCGGCGCGTGCCAAGGCTTCGATCTCGTCCCATTTGCCGGCTTTGACCAGATCGTCCGGCGCCACCCAGGAACCGCCGACGCAGATGACGTTGGGCAGGCTGAGATAGTCGGCGGCGTTCTTGCCGGTGATACCGCCGGTCGGGCAGAATTTCACGTCGGCAAGCGGCGAGGCGAAAGCCTTGAGCGAGGCGATGCCGCCCGACTGTTCGGCCGGGAAGAATTTCAGAAAGCGCAGGCCGGCTTCGCGCGCGGCCATGACCTCTCCCGGCGTGATGGCACCGGGCAGCAACGGCACGTCGCTGTCCTTGGCTGCCGCGAGAAGCTCGCGGGTGATGCCGGGGCTGACGATGAACTTCGAACCGGCGGCCGCCGCCTCGCCGAACTGGCGGGCGTCCAGGATGGTGCCGGCGCCGACGACGGCGTCTTCGACCTCGCCTGCCACCTGGCGGATCGCCTCCAGCGCGTCGGCGGTGCGCAGCGTGATCTCGATCGCCGGCAGGCCACCGCGAGCCAGCGCCCGGGCCAGCGGCACCGCGTCGGCAACATTGGCGATCTTCAGCACCGGTATGACCGGCTGGCCGTTGAGGAGCGACAGGAGCTTTTCGGTCGTGGAGGGCATTCGTCGTCTCTCCTCTGTTGATCAAGTCGACCGGTTAGCAGAAGGCGGTTTTTCTGTCCACGAAACGCGGCGTGTCGCGATGTCACGCGTGGCGTTCGAAACGCACCCGCGGTCATACCGCTCCCGGCTCTGCCTTGATCCGGCTGCCGTGAGCGTTTAGTGGCTTGGTGATGACACTGCCCAGCCAAGCCTTCCGCGTTGCCGCGCTTTACCGCTTCGCCCGGCTCGACACCTTCGAGGCGCTGCGCGCGCCGCTCGCCGCCTTCTGCTGCGCACGTGGCATCAAAGGCACGCTGCTGCTGGCGCGTGAGGGCATCAACGGCACGGTCGCCGGCAGTGAAGCGGCAATCGCGGCGCTCATCGATCATCTCGAATCCATCGAAGGTCTCGCCGGCCTCGAGATCAAGTACAGCAGCGCCGCAACGATGCCGTTCCTCCGCATGAAGGTGCGGTTGAAGCGCGAGATCGTCACCATGGGGGTGGAGAATATCGATCCGGCGGCAGGTGCAGGCACCTATGTCGCGCCGGCTGACTGGAACGCACTGATCTCGGATACCGGCACCATCGTCATCGACACGCGCAACGCCTACGAAGTGTCGCTCGGCACCTTCAAGGGCGCTGTCGATCCCGCCACCACCAGCTTCCGCGAATTCCCGGCCTGGGTCGAGCAGCATCGGCATGAGTTCGACGGGCGCAAGGTCGCCATGTTCTGCACCGGCGGCATACGCTGCGAAAAGGCGACGGCGTATGTGAAGTCGCTCGGCTTCGAGGATGTGTTCCACCTCAAGGGCGGCATTCTGAAATATCTCGAGGACATGCCCGCCGAACAGAGCCTGTGGCAAGGCGAATGCTTCGTCTTCGACGAGCGCGTTTCGGTGTCGCACGGGCTGCTCGAGGGCGAAGCCCAACTCTGCCGCGCCTGCCGGCATCCGCTAGCCGCAGAAGACCGGCTGTCGCCGAAATACGCGACCGGCGTCTCATGCCCGCATTGCTTCGATGCCCGCTCGGACGAAGATCGCGCCCGTTATGCCGAGCGCCAGCGACAGGTCGAGCTGGCGCAAGCGCGCGGCGACCGCCACATCGGAAGTTAGCTCCACGTCAGCAACTTCACGTCAGGTAACAGAGAAGCGATCAATGACCCACAGCCATGTCCCGTCGTTCTGCCGGCGCGCGACCTCGGTAGTGATCGTGCCGTCGGGAAGCCGGGTCGAGGTGAGCGCCAGGTCGCCATTGATGACAGCCGGGCGCTGATCTCCGGACTGAAATTTTCGGCCGGTTGCGGTGATCTCCGCGAACAGCGTTCGGATGGCTTCGCGGCCGAACGTCAGTTGTCCGCCACCGCTGTCGATGACTGCATGCGGCTCAAAAAGCGCCGCCATGCCGTCAATGTCTCCGACCCACTGCCGCGAAATCAGCAGGCGCTCCAGTTCCTGGGGATCGCGTGCCGGCTGGCGGTTTGTCTCATCGGTCATGCCAGGCTCCTCCCAAGCGACATGCCGCGACATTACTCGAAGTCGAGGGCGGTTTCGACACGTCCCATGTCCACAGCGCCGCGTGTTTTCTGGGCACGGAAGGAGGCTACAGCACTTTGATTTCCGTGTGAAATCCCGGCAGATGTAGGTGCGAGGTCATGCGTGGCAGCGGGCAAAAGGATGCGCCGCGTCATTGTAATGTCAAACTGCGGGACCTAGGTCTTCGACGTCCAAACCTGCCCGCGCACCTTCGGCCGGGCCAATTCTGGAGGCATAGATGTTCGATCCCAAGAAGCTCCTCGACGATCTGCTCGGCTCGCAAGTTCCCGGCACCGGATCGACCGTCCGCGACAAGGCCGGGCAGGCGGTGCAGATGGCCAAGGACAATCCGCTTGCCGCCGGTGCGCTGGCCGCGGTGCTGCTCGGAACCGGCCCAGGCCGCCATGTCACCGGTGCGGCGGTCAAGCTTGGCGGGTTGGCTGCGATCGGCGGCCTCGCCTACAAGGCCTACCAGAACTACAAGAACGGCAACGCGCCAGCCGAGACGCAAGCTGCCGGCGAACCGGAGTTGCTGCCGCCGCCGGTTGATACCGCCTTCCATCCGTCGCAAGCGCCGCAGGGCGAAGACGAATTCACGCTGACGCTGGTCAGGGCGATGATCTCGGCGGCGAAGGCCGACGGCCACGTCGATGACGAAGAGCGGCAGAAGATCGCCGGCAAGCTCAGCCTCGCCGGCGTCGGCGCCGAAGCGGAGAAATTCCTGGTATCGGAACTGGAGGCGCCGCTCGATCTGGATGTGCTGATCGCCGGCGCCAAGACCGATGCGCAAAAGCTGGAACTCTACACCGCCTCGCGTCTTGCCATCGATCCGGACACGCGGGCCGAACGCGGCTATCTCGACCTGCTTGCCGGCCGTCTCGGCCTGCCGGACGCGCTGGTCGATCATGTCGAGGCGACAGTGACGGCGGCGAAAGTGCCGGCAGCGGGCAGCACGGCCAAGCCGGTGACCGGTTCGCGCTGGTAGGTTGAAGGTTGGGCGGCGGAGACCCGGTGCGCCGTTGGCGTTAGCTTCTCGTTAATCCGGTGGGCGCATGGATTCAGGCAGTCGGATCGGCTTTCCTCCTCCCAAGCCCGGTTCGGAACAGGGGCGGTCGCCAATGGCCGCCCTTTTTGTGAGCACAGGCTTTGGGCCGGCTTGCCATGGTTCTCGTCATTTGCGATGGCTCATCCCTTTCAGGGAGTACAGCCATGACCGACTATAAAACCGCCATAGTCACCGGCGCCGGCACGGGCATCGGCAAGAGCGTCGCCACGGCGCTGCTCAAGACCGGCTGGAACACGGTCTTCTGCGGCCGCCGCAAGCCGGTTCTGGAGGAGGCGATTGCCGCGGCCGGGCCGACCCAGGCCAAGGCATTGGCCTTCGCCTGCGACATCAGCAAGGCCAATCAGGTCGACGATCTGTTCGAGACGGTGGCTGCGGCTTTCGGGCGCGTCGACCTGCTCTTCAACAATGCCGGCACGAGCTACAAATCGACATTGATCGACGATATTCCGGTCGACGTGTGGAACGACATCGTCGGGGTCAATCTCACCGGCTCGTTCCTGTGTGCTCGCGCCGCGTTCGGCGCCATGCGCAGGCAGCAGCCGATGGGCGGCCGCATCATCAACAACGGCTCGGTATCGGCCTATGCGCCACGGCCGGGCTCGGTGCCCTATACGGCGACCAAGCACGCCATCACCGGGCTGACCAAGACGCTGGCGCTGGACGGCAGGCCCTTCGACATTGCTTGCGGCCAGATCGACATCGGCAACGCGCTGACCGACATGGCGCAGGCGATGACGGTCGGCGTGCCGCAAGCCAACGGCACCATTGCCGCCGAAGCGGTGATGGATGTCGAGCGCGTCGCCGATGCCGTCCTCCATATGGCCAGCCTGCCGCTCGACGCCAACGTGCTGTTCATGACCGTGATGGCGACGAAGATGCCGTTTGTCGGGCGAGGCTAAATTAGTCTCAACCCGGTCCTAAATCAGGGCCGCGTGACCGGAAGCGGTACGCCGGGTAAATAGAGCGAAATCGGGCGGATTTCGTAGACCGCGGTCGGATTGACGCGGCGAAGGTCGCGCGCAATGTCGATAGCGGCGTCACGGTTGGCGCAGCCGACGACATAGAGCCCCAGCAATTGTTCCTTGGTCTCGGCGAAGGGGCCGTCGATAACCATTCCGGTGCCTGGCCCGCGCAAGGTACAGGCGTCTTGTGTCGCGCCGAGCCGCGCCGCCGGCCCAAGGGTGCCTTGCCGGTAGAGCCGATCGTTGATCTGGAGAAGATCGGTCATCAGCGCCGCATCCTGCTCAGGCGTCAGTGCCGTAATCGCTTCTTCCTCGTGATAGGCAAGAATGGCATAGAACATCTGGCGTCTCCTTTCGTCCGTCGTGTACCCCTGTCCTCACTTCGCCAGGAACGCCTCGATCCGCTCCAGCGCGCGCAGGATGTTCTCCTCGGAGTTGGCGTAGGACAGCCTGACGTAGCCTTCGCCGAGAATGCCGAAATCAGGGCCGCCGATCAGCGCCACGCCGGCATCCTCGAGCAGCGCCGAGGCGAGCATCTTAGCCTTCCAGCCGGTTTTGGAAACATTAGGGAAGGCATAGAAAGCGCCTTTCGGCGTGATGCAGGAAACGCCAGGCAAGGCATTCAACCCCTCGACCACGACCTTCCTGCGGCGGTCGAAGGCGCGCATCATCCTGTCGACGTCGTCCTGCGGGCCGTCGATGGCGGCTATGCCGGCATACTGGCTCGGTGCGTTGACGCAGGACCAGCAATTGACCGCCAGCTTGCGCACCTTGTCATAGAGATGCGCGCCCTTGTCGCCGTTCGGCCAGATCGACCAGCCCATGCGCCAGCCGGTCATCGCCCAGGTCTTCGACCAGCCGTTGAGCACGATCAGCCGGTCACGGATCTCGGGGAACGCGAGCAGCGAGCAATGCGTCTCGCCGTCATAGGTCATCACATCGTAGATCTCGTCGGAGAGGATGGCGACGTCCGGGTGTGCTTCCAGCCCTGTGACCAGCTTCTCGATCTCGGCTCGCGGCGTGACGCCGCCGGTCGGATTGGCGGGTGAGTTGAGGATCAGCAGCCTGGTCTTCGGGGTGATCAGCGCCAGTGTCTCCTCGGCGGAAAAGGCGAAGCCGTTCTCCTCACGCATCGGCACCGGGATGGGGGCAGCACCGGTGAACTCGATCATCGAGCGGTAGATCGGAAAACCGGGGTCGGGATAGAGAATTTCGGCACCCGGCTCGCCGAACATCAGGATGGCCGCGAACATGGTCGGCTTGCCGCCGGGCAGGATCATCACTGCTTCCGGCGAGACTTCGACGCCGGTAGTGGCCAGCGTACGGCGGACCACCGCTTCGCGCGTCGCCAGCAGACCGTTGGCCGGCGTATAGCCGTGATGCCCGTCGCGCAGCGCCTTGATCGCGGCCTCGACGATATGCTGCGGCGTCTTGAAGTCGGGCTGGCCGATGCCGAGATTGACGATATCGCGGCCCTGGTGGGCAAGTGCCGTGGCACGCGCCAGCACCGCGAATGCATTTTCCTCGCCGAGGCGGTCGAAGGCCGAAATCGTGTGGAGCATTTTTCCTGTCCGTGTGGTTCTTTCAGCGAGCGTGCGTTTTTGTGAGCGTCCGCCCGCAAAAGTCAAACGGATTGGAGTTTTCGGTGTCGGAAAATCTCAAGAATTGGCAACCGCGCCCGCGGCCCGGACGCAAGGTGCTGGAGGGCCGCACTGTCAGGCTGGAGCCGCTCAACGCCGAAAAGCACGGCGACGGCCTGTTCGAGGCCTCGTCGGTGGCCGATGCCGGCGATCGCTTCGCCTGGCTGTTCGACTACCCGCCGCAGACCCGCGCCGACTTCCAGCCATGGCTGGACAAGGCCGAAGCCAGCGATGATCCGCTGTTCTTTACCGTCATCGACAAGGCCAGCGGCAAGATCGCCGGGCGCCAGACGCTGATGCGCATCGACGCCGCCTACGGCGTCATCGAGATCGGCAACATCTATTGGGGCCCGCTGATCTCGCGCAAGCCGGCGGCGACGGAAGCGCAGTTCCTGTTCATGAAGTACGTTTTCGACGAGCTTGGCTATCGCCGTTACGAATGGAAATGCAACAATCGCAATGAGCCGTCGAAGCGCGCGGCGGAACGTTTCGGCTTCAAGTTCGAGGGCATTTTCCGTCAGCATCTTGTGGTCAAGGACGAAAACCGCGATACCGCGTGGTATTCGATCATCGACAAGGAGTGGTCTGATCTGCGCAGAGCCTATGAGGCGTGGCTCGATCCGGCCAATTTCGACAGCGATGGCCAGCAGAGGCGGCGGCTCGAGGATATTCGCGCCGAGTTCGGCGCCTGACCATGATCCCGAAAAGTGGACGCCGGTTTTCGGATAAGATCATGGTCAAAACAAGAAGATAGAGCCTCCATCCCGATTCTGCCGGGATGGATCAGGCTCTAGCAAGGGCTCATAGAATGGCGCATACCCACGACCACGCTTCGCAAGGGCATGACGACAGCCATGGCGCAGGTCATGTGCACGGCTCGACCGACAAGAAGCGCGTGCTGATCGCTGCTTGCCTGACCGCCGGCTTCATGATTGCGGAGACGCTGGGCGCCATCTTCACGGGCTCACTGGCGCTGCTGGCAGATGCCGGCCATATGCTTGCCGATTGCGTCGCGCTCGGCCTTGCCTGGTATGCCTTTCATCTTGCAAGCCGCCCGGGGACCGTGCGCCTCACCTACGGCTTCGGCCGGGTCAAGACGCTGGTCGCCTACACCAACGGCATTGCCATCTTCGCCATCGCGCTGTGGATCGTCTACGAGGCTTGGGGCCGCTTGCAAGCGCCGGCTCCGGTGCTCGGCGGGCCGATGCTGGTCGTGGCGGTCGCCGGCCTGCTGGTCAATCTCGGCTCGTTCTACGTGCTGCATGGCGGCGACCGCGGCAGCCTGAACATGCGCGGCGCCATGCTGCACGTGCTCGGCGACCTGCTCGGCTCGGCGGCGGCGATCGTCGCGGCGCTGGTGATCCTGGCGACGGGCTGGACGCCCATCGATCCGATCCTGTCGATCCTGGTCTCGCTGCTGATCCTGTCCACGGCCTGGTCGCTGATGCGCGAGGCAGCTCACGTCCTGCTCGAGGGCGTGCCGGCAAGCCTCGACCGCGACCTGATCGCGAGGGACATCGAAGGCTCGGTCAAGGGCGTGCGCGAGGTGCATCACATGCATGTCTGGTCGCTCGACGGCTCCAGCAACATGGCGACGTTGCATGCCTGCCTCAATGACGGCGTCGACGCGCATATGGCGGTCAGCGCGATCAAGAAGCGGCTTGCGGCGGAACATGGCATAGCCCATGCCACCGTCGAACCGGAATTCGGCCAATGTGCCGATAGCCATGAGAATGATGACGAGCACGAGCATGCGCATGATACGGCACAACACCGTGGCCACTATCACTGACTTCGGGAGTTCTGGGCATTGGCAACGATCGACATGAATTCCCGCTACCCTCGGGCCGCGTGATGGACCGCGACACCCGCAATGCGGCGATCGGCGCCGCCTGGGTTTTGCTGCTGTTCGGCATCGCTGCCTTTTATCTACCAACAGTGATGCTGGCGGTCGGCAAGGTCTCGACGGTTCTTGCCGGCGTCGTAGCGGCAGTCTTCATGGTGGCAATCTTCGTCGTGTTCTGGCTGCGTAGCCGCAGCCAGCGCAAAAAAGGAAAATGACATGCACATTCTGATTACCGGCGCGGCAGGCATGGTCGGCCGCAAGCTCATCGCCAGGCTGGCCAAGGACGGGACGCTCGGCGGCCGCAAGATCGCCGCGCTCGACCTTCACGACATCGTGCCGCCGCAGGCGCCCGCCCTCGACGGCGTCAGCATCGGCGTCCACACCGGCGACCTTGCAGCGCCGGGGGCGACGGCAGATCTGGTCGCGCCGCGCCCCGACGTGATCTTCCACCTCGCCGGCGTGGTGTCGGGTGAGGCGGAGGCCAATTTCGATCTCGGCTATCGCGTCAATCTCGACGGCACGAGGGCGCTGTTCGATGCCGTCCGGCTGGCGGCATTTGCGCCGCGCCTCGTCTTCACCTCGTCGATCGCCGTGTTCGGCGCACCGTTTCCCGACATCATTCCGGACGAGTTCCATCCGACGCCTCTGACTTCATACGGCACGCAGAAGCTGATCGGCGAGGCGCTGCTTGCCGACTATACCAGGCGCGGTTTCTTTGACGGCATCGGCATCAGGCTGCCGACCATCTGCGTCAGGCCGGGAAAGCCGAACAAGGCGGCCTCAGGGTTCTTCTCCGGCATCATCCGCGAGCCGCTGAGCGGCCATGAAGCGATCCTGCCGGTGCCGCGCTCAGTCGTCCACACACACGCCAGCCCGCGTTCGGCGGTGAATTTTTTGATCCATGCGGCTGGAATTGACGGTGCTGCAGTCGGGCCGCGCCGCAACCTGACGATGCCGGGCGTCGCCGTCAGCGTCGGCGAACAGATCGAAGCGCTGGAACGCGTCGCCGGCGCCAGGGCGGTGAAACTGATCCGCGAGGAGCCCGACGAGACGATCTGGGCGATCGTCAAGGGCTGGCCGACACGCTTCGAGGCGCGGCGCTCGAGGGAGCTTGGCTTTGCCGCCGAAACAAGCTTCGACGACATCATCCGCGTCTATATCGAGGACGAGTTGGGTGGCAAGATCCCTAGTTAAGGCGCCCTGATCGGACGCAACGAGGTCAGGCGCCAGTCAGGCTGGCCGAAAGCAGCAGCAGTCCGAACAGGAAGACGAAGGCGGCGCCGCCGATCTCGACGAAGGAATGGATGCGGTTGCCCATGCGGCCATCGCCGGCGAAATACACCGCCCAGTTCTTGGCGGTCACCGCAAGCGTCGCCAGGGCCGAGACGGTGATTGCGGTGCCGAGCGCCATGGCCAGCACCGACAGGATGCCGCCAAACCACAGGCCGTTGAGCAACGCAAAGCTCAGCACGATCAGTGCGCCGGAGCAGGGCCGGATGCCGACGGCAGCCACTGCCGACCAGGCCGTGCGCCAATCGAAGCGATCGCCGGAAAGCAGCGCCGGGTCGGGCGCATGCGAGTGCCCGCACGTCTCGCAGACCTCGCCCGCGGCATGGCTGTGGTGATCGTGCGCGGCATGGGCGTGGTCGTGGGCGCCGTGGTCGTGATGGTCATGCGCATGATCGTGGTGGTCACGCGCATGATCGTGGTGGGAATGTGCCGCATGGGCGTGCGCGGCATGCGAATGGCCGGCATGTGAATGGCCGGCATGGGCAGCCGAGAGGCTGTAGCCGGGATTTGCGCCGAACAGGCGCAGGATTGCCGGGCCGGCCTTGCGCCACAGCAGCCAGGCGCCGAACAGAGTGACGAAGACATAGCTCATGATTTCGAGGAACCATGCGGCGTCTGTCATCGAGACAGCAGTGCCGCGCAGCACGAAATAGGCGACCAGCATCACCACGATCGCGGTCAGCGCCTGCAGCAGGGCCGAGACGAAGGACAACATGATGCCGCGCCGGAGCGCCACTTCATTGGCCACCATGTAGGACGAAATCACCGCCTTGCCGTGACCGGGGCCGGCGGCGTGGAAAATGCCGTAGGCAAAGGACAGGCCGATGAGCAGCCACAACTTGCTGCCGTCCTGGCGCATCGCCTTCATCGCGCCGGCAAGCGCATGATAGAATTCCTGCTGGCGCAGATTGATCCACATCAGGATGTGGGCGAACGGGCCGGTGGCGGTTGGAGCCATGCCGTCATTGGTGCCGATGCCGAGTGAGCTCTGGGCGTGGGCGGAGCCGAGAAAGTGCGTCATCACAAAGGCGACGGCCAGAAGACCGAATGCCAAACGCAGGGACGGTTTGGTCACGGGATCTATCCTTCCGGCTGACAGGTCAGTTCAAGCTTGGTGGCAAAGATCTTGCTCATGTCGGTGCCTGTCGGATCGTTGAAGAAGGCCTCGGTCAGGGTCTTCTGGTTTTGGGCGATCGCCTCGTCCGGATTCGGTCGGACAACCTTGCTGGTGCAGGTCGGCGGCAAGCCATCGACCTGCAGATTGGCATCCTCGGTGAAATCGATGGCGGTGTAGAAGGTCGGGTCGTAGACGCCGATATCTATCTTGCCGCTCAGTTTGATCGGCACCTTCGGTTCAGATTCAAACAGGATGATCAACTGGTCATTGTCGAAATTGGCCATCAAATGCGGCGGCGGGGTCATTGCCACGTCCTTGCCGTCGACGGTGACGAGCTGGAAATAGTTGAATTCGGCAAGCGAGGCATGGACGGTGTCGGCGACATCCTTCAGCTCCTTGTCGTCGAGTTTCAGGTCGGAATTCTTGTCGAACTCCATCATCACCGTGCTCGAAAACAAATCATCGAAGCGCCAGACGTGGCGCAATGCCTTCACAGTTTGGTGATCCGGGCTAAGGACCACTTCGAGGCGGGCCTCGGCAAAAACGTGGGGATGCACCTCAGCCGGTCCGACGGCGGCAAACGTCGCGGTCAAGGCCGAAGCCAGCATGATTGCTTGCTGTTTCAGGTGCATTCTCGGTCGCGATTCAATCGGCTTCGGTGAATTGCCGACAGTTACCAGAAAGCGGGCGAAAATGGGACCGCAAGGCGGCTGAAAGCTCATGCGTTGTCCAGCGCCTTGAACCACTGCACCAGGAAATCGACAAAAACGCGAACTTTTGCAGGCAGATAGCGCCGGTGCGGATAGACGGCGAAGATGCCGCCGCCGGGCAGGATGCGGTCATCCAGCGCAGTCACCAGCCTGCCGTTTTCAATGTCGGGCGCGGCGATGAAATCCGGCAGGATGGAAAATCCCAATCCAGCCACGGCAGCGGCCCTTGCCGCCATCGGGCTGTTGACCTCGATCGGGCCGGAAACCGAAACGCTCACCGTATCGCCGCTGTCGCCCTTGAACGGCCAGTTGGTGAGCCAGCGGCCATTGGTGTCGATGATGCAAGGCACGCGGGCAAGGTCTTGCGCCCTGACCGGCATGCCGTGCTTGGCGATCAGTTCGGGAGACGCGCAAAGCCGTACCGAAAATGGCGCTAGGCGCCTGGCGATCAGCGAGGAATTTTCCAGCCGCGAAATGCGCACCGCCAGATCGAAACCCTCCTCGACCAGATCGACGAAACGGTCGTCGAGATGGATGTCGAGGACGATATCGGGGTGCTGCTTGGCGAAGTCGATCAGCGACTGGCCGATCGGCGCGTCGGCAAAGGTACGTGGCGCCGACAGCTTGATCCTGCCGCGCACGTCGCCGGAGGATTCACGCACGGCATCGGCCAGGCTGTCGACCTCGCGCACGATCTCCGAGGCGCGCCGGTAATAGGTGTGGCCGGCCTCGGTCAGGGAGAACTGCCTGGTCGTCCGATTGAGCAGCAGCGCGCCGAGCTCGTCCTCCAACTCGCGCACATATTTCGACAGCAGCGCCTTCGAGCGGCCGATCTTGCGCGCCGCCGCCGAAAAGCCTTCGGCCTCGACCACGTCGATGAAGGCGCGCATGCGGGTCAGCGTATCCATGTCATGCGCCTCCTTGGTAGGCTGAAAGGATGCGGACGGCCAGCGCAATCAGCTGCCGGTCGCTGTTCTTCGGGCCGAGCAGCGAAAGACCGAACGGCGCCCCGCCGGTCTTGCCGAGCGGCAGCGTGATTTGCGGAAAACCGGACAGGCCGGAAAGGCAGAGCAGTCTCAGCGCGCGCTCGCGATAGGTCTGCAAATCGTCGAATGACGCGGCCTTGAGCGGCGCGGCACCCGGAGCGGTCGGAAGCACAAGGACGCCGTCGTCGCCAAGCAGGCCGGCAAGTTCGACGCGAAACGAAACGCGACGTTCCGTTTCGCGATGCGCCGTTGCCGCGTCGATAGTCGCCCCGTGCTCGAAACGCTCCTTGACACCGGGTCCCAGCATGCGGTCGCCGCCGGCGATCCAGGCGCCGTGACTTTGCCAGGCCTCATAGCCTTGCAGCTTGCGGAAGCACCAATAGAGATCGTCGGTCGAATGCGACAGCGGGCCGACGGTGCGCGGCGCGCCCAGCACCGAAGCGACACTGCGGACCATGGCGCGATATTCATCGGCCTCGTGCGGGCCGAGCACGAGGCCGTCAAGCGCATAGAGGGCGACGGGGCGTCTCAGTTCGTGGGAACGCGGATCATCGCCGAGTAGGACCGTGCCAACCTTTTCGTAGGTGACGATGTCGCTTGCGAACCAGCCGAACGTGTCCAGCGAAGGGGCTAGCGGCATCGTGCCGTCGAGCGGGATGCGGCCATGCGTGGTCCTGAGGCCGACCAGGCCGCAGAAGCTTGCCGGCGCACGGATCGAGCCGCCGGTGTCGGACCCGGTGGCGATGTCGGCAAGCCCGCCGGCAACCGCCGCGGCAGAACCCGAGGATGAGCCGCCGGTGACCCGGTCGGGCGCCGCCGGATTGACCGGCGACGGGAAATGCGCGTTCAGCCCCAGCAGGGAAAACGCCAGCTCATCGGTCTGCGTCTTGCCGACGAAGCGCGCGCCCGAATCAAGCAGCGCCTGGACGGCCGGCGCGGTCGCCATGGCCGGCGAAGCCTCCCGGTATCTCTGCGGATTGCCGCAGCCGGTGCGGTAGCCGGCGACGTCGAAGATATCCTTGACGGCAAGCCGCAAGCCGGCAAGCGGGCCGGATTGCGCATTGGCTACAGGGATTGGATCAAGGTCGAGAAAAGCGTTCAGCGGGCCGCGAGTGCCTGTCATGCGTTCGATATCCGAATGTGCTTGCCGCAGCATTGTTCTTCCGGTTGCCGCACCATTGTTCGATGCCACAAATTTTACAACCTGCCATACGATTTTTATTGATTGTGAAATCTTTCGCTCTTATATCGCGCTTGCCCAAAGTCGCACGTGCCTGTGGGTGTCCGCCGATCCTCGAATGGTGAGGGCAATCGGTAAGGTAACTGGAGCCAACCCCTCCAGTCGGTTTAGCGGCCAACCGCCAACCGAGGACACCTTGAAGCAACGACGGTGCGGGCCTTTCTGGTGTTCTGCCGGTCGTCCAAAGACCGGGGTTACTGAAGAGGCACACCTTCATTGCCGGCAGTGCGGACGGGTCTCCCATCCAAGCCAAGGCAGACAAAGCGAACCGAGGCCGGGCAAGGCCAAGGTTCACCGCCGCGAGACGGCGCTTCATGGTTCCGGGGTCTCCACCGGCTGGTTCCATGGATTTCCGTCCCGCCTTTGTCCACCGCGTGTTCGCGAGGCCGAGAGCCCGCGTCCGCAAGCCTTTGTGCGCGCCGAAAGGCGCTGATGGAGAGACCCCGATGGCTACCCAGCGCATCCTTGACTTTCTCGCCACCCGACGTCCGAACGGCCCGTGCCTTGTCGTCGACCTCGATGTCGTGCGCGACAATTTCCGCGCCTTCGAGAAGGCGCTTCCCGATTCCAAGATCTACTATGCGGTGAAAGCAAATCCGGCGCCGGAAATCCTGCGCCTGCTTGCTGCGATGGGCTCGTCCTTCGACACCGCTTCCGTTGCCGAAGTCGAGATGGCGATGGACGCCGGTGCGCCGGCGGACCGCATCTCCTTCGGCAACACCATCAAGAAGGAGCGCGACATCCAGCGCGCCTACCAGCTCGGCATCCGGCTGTTTGCAGTGGACTGCGTTGAGGAGGTCGAGAAGATCGCTCGTGTCGCTCCCGGCGCCCGCGTGTTCTGCCGCGTTCTGACCGACGGCGAAGGCGCCGAATGGCCGCTGTCGCGGAAGTTCGGCTGTGTGCCGGCGATGGCGGTCGACGTGCTGCGCCATGCCAAGGCACTCGGCCTCGACGCCCATGGCGTGTCGTTCCATGTCGGCTCGCAGCAGACCGACCTGACCGCCTGGGACCGCGCGCTCGCCGACGCCAAGAAGGTGTTCGCGACGCTGGCCGACGAAGGCATCGTGCTGAAGATGGTCAATATGGGCGGCGGCTTCCCGACCCGCTATCTCAGGGATGTGCCGGTGGCGCAAGCCTATGGCCAGGCGATCTTCTCGGCGCTCAGGAAGCATTTCGGCAACGCCATCCCCGAGACGATCATCGAGCCGGGCCGCGGCATGGTCGGCAATGCCGGCGTCATCAAGTCGGAGGTCGTGCTGATCTCGAAGAAGGCCGACAACGACAATGTGCGCTGGGTGTTCCTCGACATCGGCAAGTTTGGCGGTCTCGCCGAGACCATGGACGAGGCTATCCGCTATCCGATCGTCACCGCCCATGACGGCAGCGAGACCGCGCCTTGCGTGCTCGCCGGCCCGACCTGCGATTCGGCCGACGTGATGTACGAAAAGACGCCGTACCCGCTGCCCTTGTCGCTGACCATCGGCGACGAGGTGCTGATCGAGGGCACCGGCGCTTACACCACGACCTACGCCTCGGTCGCCTTCAACGGCTTCGAGCCTCTCCGATCCTACGTGATCTGACGGTTCGAAAGAACCGATCAGATCATCCCGAGGTGGCGCCTGTCGCCCGCCCGGGCTCGCCTGTGGAACAATCCGCTCGTGAAGGATCGCGGAAATGGACGTTTTGGATTTCATTGTTGAAGGCGCCGCGGGAATCTCCCTCTCGAGGGGGGAGATTGCTGGCGCTTTTGTCATCACTGCCGAAACCGCCGCCGACGCCGGCGCGCGCGAGGCTTTGCTCGATCGCGCCATGGGGCCGAAGCGCCGGAAAAAGTCGTCGGAAAAGCTGCGGCGCGGCCGCCGGCCTTCGGAGGGCCTGGCCTTTGTCGCGCGCGATGCGTCGGGCACTGTTGCCGGCACCGTGCGGTTGTGGGACGTGGCGCTGGGCGAGGGCGGCAAGGCAGCGCTGCTGCTCGGCCCGCTTGCGGTCGACCCGGCGCTGAAAAATGCCGGCATCGGCTCGGCGCTGATGCGCCACGCGGTCACTGAGGCCGAGCGGCTTGGCCATGCGGCGATCCTGCTGGTCGGCGACGCGCCCTATTACGAGCGCTTCGGGTTTTCGGCCGCAAAGACCGGCTCGCTGGCTATGCCGGGGCCTTACGAGCGGCACCGCCTGCTGGCGCGGGAACTGGTTGTCGGCGCGCTCGACGGCGCGCAAGGCACGCTGAAGGCGGCCGGGCGCAAGCTGAAGGCGCAGAGACTGCCGCTCGCTGCCTGATGGTTCGAAACAAGCCGCCGATCGCGGCGGCTTGTTTCACCTTAACTGGATCAGCCGATCAGCTGGCTGAGCGCCATGGCGACTGTCATGTCGCCTTCGACCTTTATCTTGCCGGACATGAAGGCCATGGTCGGGTTGAGATCGCCTGATATCAGCGAATCCAAATCGTCGAGCGACAGCTTTATGGTGCAATCGGCCGGCGCATCGGTAGTCGAGACATCGGCACCGTCGATGACGATGACGCCGTCGCCGCCGGTGTCGAATTTCACCGAGCGATCGAACCCGGCACTCGCCACGCGCGACCTGATCTTGTCGGCAATCTCCTGAACGCTCATGGCGGTTCTCCTCGTCTGGTTGCGTTTGTCGCGCGCCGGCGCTTCGACCTGGCCGAAGCCGCTTGCCCGGTTTCACAGCCACGGCCGCCGGCGCATATAGCTTCGGGTTGACGTTTACGTCAACGCAGTTCCCGAGCTGAAGATGAGCTTTATCGCCGCAGCATCACGCGGGCATGACACCTCGGCGGCCGGCATTGTTGCCATGCGATGTTGCCGGGGGTATCAGGCACCCACGAATATCGGCGAGCCGCTCCGGTGCTTTCCAGAAACGAACCGCAAGTTTACGCCCGCCGGCTGCGCGCGGTGCTGATCCGATCGATCCCGCTGCTCGAGGCGCGCGGTATCGCCGTCGTTATCCTGGCCGCTCTGGTCGGGGTGATGGCGGGCGCGCTGGTCACCGGCATGAGCGAACTGGTGCAGGTCCTGCATGGGCTTATGTTCGGCGTTCAGCCCGGCGGCCGGCTTTCAGCGATGTTTTCGCTGCAAAGGCCGGAGCAGGCGCTGATACCGGCGATCGGCGGCATTCTGCTCGGGCTGACGGTGATCTGGCTGAGAAAGCGGAAGTTCCGCACGCCGGTCGATCCGATCGAAGCCAACGCACTTTATGGCGGCCGCATGTCGCTGACCGATACTTTCATCATCGCCGGGCAGACGATGATCTCGAGCGGCTTCGGCGCTTCGGTCGGGCTCGAGGCCGGCTATACGCAGGTAGGTTCGGGCCTGGCGTCGCGGCTGGCGCGCTTGTTCAGGCTGCGCCGCAACGATGTCCGCATCCTCGTCGGCTGCGGTGCCGCCGGCGCGATCGCCGCCGCCTTCGACGCGCCGCTGACCGGCGCCTTCTACGGTTTCGAGCTGGTCATCGGCATCTATTCGGTCGCCAATGTCGCGCCGGTGATGGCCGCCGCGATCTCGGCCTCGCTGACCGCCGAGGTGTTTGGCGGCGTGCCGTTTCCGCTGGAGCTCGCCGGCCTGCCGCAGCTCACCGTCAGCCAGTATTTGCCGTTCATGCTGCTCGGGCTTCTGGGCGGTGGTGCTTCCATCGCCATCATGCATCTGGTGAGCCTGATCGAGCGCCTCTTTGCCAGGCTGTCGATCGACGCCTCGCTGCGCCCCGCCATCGGCGGCGTGATGGTCGGGCTGCTGGGGCTGGTCACGCCGCAGGTCCTGTCCAGCGGCCATGGCGCGCTGCACCGCGAATTCGCGATGAATTACGGGCTGGCCGTAGTGGCCAGCGTCTTCGTGCTGAAGCTGGCGGCGTCGGCGATCTCGCTCGGCTCCGGCTTCCGTGGCGGCCTGTTCTTTGCCTCGCTGTTCCTCGGCGCGCTGCTCGGCAAGATGTTTGCCGGCGCGATGGCATTCGTCTCGCCGGCGACCGGCATCGATCCCGCCGTCGCCGCCGTCGTCGGCATGACCTCGCTCGCCGTCGGCGTCGTCGGCGGCCCGTTGACGATGACCTTCCTGGCGCTGGAATCGACCCGCGACCTGACGCTGACCGGCGTGGTGCTGGCCGCCTCGCTCATGGCGGCGATCCTGGTGCGCGAAACGTTTGGCTATTCCTTCTCGACATGGCGTTTTCATCTACGCGGCGAAACCATCCGCAGCGCTCATGATGTTGGCTGGATGCGCAGCCTGACTGTCGGCTCGATGATGCGAAAGGATGTCCGCACCATCGACGCCTCGACGACGCTTGCGGAATTCCGCAAACAGGTGCCGCTCGGTGCCTCGCAGCGCGTCATCGCCGTGGATGCCGAACTGCACTATGTCGGCGTGCTGATCGTCGCCGAATTGCACAGCCATTTGTCGGATGACGAGATGCCGGTGCTGTCCTTCGCCAAATTCAGGGATGCGGTGCTGGTGCCGAGCATGAACGTGCAATCGGCGGCCGAGACCTTCCAGCGCGCCGGCGCCGAGGAATTGGCGGTGGTCGAGGATTTCACCGATCGCAAGGTGGTCGGGCTGCTGACCGAAGGCCATCTGATGCGGCGCTATGCCGAAGAACTCGACAAGGCGCGGCGCGATCTGTCGGGCGAAGGGTAGCCGAGAGGGGATGGCGATCCCGTTGCATTTAGCTGGACACCGCCGGCGAATGATCGCTACCATCGCGGTGGCTTTGAACCAGATTTCATCTGGAGCCAGATTCCGCCTGGAGATGGCGTGCTCGAAGAACCGAACAGAAATCCCGGATCCCATCGCTATGGGAAGCCGAGCTTGTGGTGGCCACCACCGTTGGGTTGATGGCCTGCGGGCCTGATCCAAGCTGAAAATCAAATTCTGTGTTCAGAGAGACATCATCATGAATACCCTGCTTTCCGTGGAGGCCCGGGAGACCGCGCTTGCCGTGACTTTCGTGTCGGGCGAAACAGTCTGCTATCCCTGGCTTTGGCTAAAGGACAATGCGCCATCGGCGTTTCACCCGCAGACCGAAGAACGAACTTTCGACCTGACCAGCGTAGACCCTTCGCTCAGACCCATCAGCGTGCGGGACAGGGGCAGCGCTGTGGGCATTGTCTGGCAGAACGACCAGGCTGAGGAGGAATTCCCGAGCCAGTTCTTTGAGTCCTACCGTCCCGGCAGAAAGCGGGACGATCCGGCCGACATCGCTCCGAAACTCTGGGACGCCTCGGTCGATCTTGAAACCATACCGCGTCACTCCGCCGGGGACATCTTGCAAAGCGATGTCGATCTGCTCGCCTGGCTGAAGGCAACGGCTGCATACGGGCTCTCCATCGTCGATGGGCTTGACGATGATCCCGACGCTGGGCGGCGTGCGGCCGAGCGGATTGGTTTCCTGCGCCAGACAAATTTCGGCACGATGTTCGAAGTCGTGTCGATGCCGAACCCGAACAATCTGGCCTATACGCCGGTCGCCCTGCCACTACACACCGATCTCGCCAACCAGGAGGTGCCGCCCGGCTACCAGTTCCTGCATTGTATCGCCAACGACGCTGAGGGTGGTGGATCGATCTTGGCCGACGGGTTTGCGGTCGTCGCCGCGCTACAGGCGGAAGATCCGGAAGCCTACCGCCTGTTGTGCGAGGTCGAGATCCCCTATCGTTTTCACGATGAAAACTACGATTTGCGGGGCAGGTTTCCCATGATTGTAACTCGACGCAACGGGGAAGTGACGGAGTTGCGGTTCAACGCCCATCTTGTCGATGTCATCGACCTTCCCTCCGAGCTATGCGCGCCCTTTTATGGGGCTTATCGCAAGCTGATGATGATGATCCGCGGGCCGCGTTTCCAGATAGCCTACCGCCTGAAGGCCGGCGAAATGGCGGTCTTCGACAATCGCCGGGTGTTGCATGGCCGCCAATCGTTCAACCCGAACACCGGGCGGCGACATCTGCGCGGATGCTATGTCGATCGTGGTGAGTTCCAGAGCCGGATTCGCGTCCTCTCGCGATAGCGGCATGCACCGAAAGAGCATCGACTTGCCGAAGATCGCATTCGGCAGGGTTCGTTAGTAGGTCAGTCAAGACATAGCCCTTATTAGCCGGAGGCACTTTGGCGCAATCGGCGGTGCTGTCGTTCGCCAATTTGAACGAATCGCTGCTGGTGCCGAACGTGCAATCGGCGGCAGAGACCTTCCAGCGCGCCGGCGCCGAGGAATTGGCAGTGGTCGAGGATTTCACCGACCGCAAGGTGGTCGGTCTGCTGACCGAAGGCCATCTGATGCGGCGCTATGCCGAAGAACTCGACAAGGCGCGGCGCGATCTGTCGGGCGAGGGGTAGGGCGGGGGAGAGCCAACGTTTGGATACAAGCCCGACGTTGACCTTCGCACACCGAATCCTGAATGGCTGCTTTGCGCCTCATGCACGAACCCGCTTCGCGGGAGGGGCACGTCGTTCTGAGATGGTGCGACAGGGATTGGTCTTGAGCGGGTAGTAGCTGCGATCCGACCATGGAGTTCCTTCAACGAGAGGAACTTGCCATGGATACTCTGTCGACCGATGCACCGATTACGCCGCTTCGCCAGCGCATGCAGCAAGATATGCTCATGCGGGGCCTGGGGCCCCATACCCAGCAGGACTACGTTCGTCACGTCCGGCGCTTCGCAGCCTTCCTCCGACGCTCTCCCGATACTGCGACGCCCGAGGACATCCGTCGCTTCCAGCTGTATCAGCATGAGAACGGCGTCGGGCCTGCGACCATCAACGGCGCGGTCTCAGCGTTGCGGTTCCTGTTCCTGATGACGCTGAAGCGGCGGGATCTGGCCCGTGTGCTGGTGATCATGCGCTATCCACGAAAGCTGCCAGACGTGCTGAGCGTGGAGGAAGCGGCGCGGCTGCTCGAAGCAGCACCTGGCATCAAGTACAAGGCCGCGCTCGGTGTTGCCTATGGCGCGGGCCTGCGCGTATCGGAGGTCGCGCACCTCAAGGTCGATGATATCGACAGCACACGCATGCTGATCCGGGTCGAACAGGGCAAGGGACGCAGGGACCGCAACGCCATGCTCTCGCCGCAACTCTTGGAACTGCTGCGGCTGTGGTGGCGCGAAGGCAAGCGTCGCGGGGTGATGCTTCCGCATGGCTGGCTGTTCCCGGGGCGCAGTTGCACCGATCCGATCTCGTCACGGCAACTACATCGCGCGGTTCAGGAAGCCGCCGAAGTCGCCGGTATCCGCAAGCGCGTCAGCCCGCATACGCTGCGGCACAGCTTCGCCACCCATCTGCTCGAGCAGGATATCGACATCCGCGTCATCCAAGTGCTGCTCGGGCACAGCAAGCTCGAAACGACAGCGCTCTACACCAAGGTCTCGACCCGGACGATCCACGCGGTCGCAGGGCCGCTCGACCGGCTGATGGCGCTGATGGAAGGCAAGACGCCTCCCGGCTGAACCGGTGCGGGGGGACCTGGAGGTCGCCGATATCTTCCGTGCTGCGGGTCCCGGATACCGGGTCGCCCATGCAGGGCACCTGAGCCAGCAGCATCTCAAGGTGATGTCGGCGATCGAGAACTGCCGCACCGCAGCCCTTGGCGGTCACGTCGAGGCCTGCGAGGACTGCGGCCAGTGGCGCATCGCCTACAACTCCTGCCGCAACCGGCACTGTCCCAGGTGCCAGGGCGCGGCCGCGCGGACATGGCTCGCCGAGCGCGAAGCCGACCTGCTGCCAGTGGGCTACTTCCATGTCGTGTTCACGCTGCCGGCCGAGGTCGCCGTCATAGCCTTCCACAACAAGGCGCTGGTCTATGACCTGCTGTTCCGCGCGGCATCGGAGACGATGCTGACGATAGCAGCGGACCCCCAGCATCTCGGCGCGCGCATCGGCATCACCGCCGTGCTCCACACGTGGGGCTCGGCAATGACGCACCATCCTCATGTCCACATGATCGTGCCGGGCGGCGGCATCGCGCTCGACGGGACCCGCTGGATCTCCTCGCGCCCGGCCTTCCTCCTTCCGGTGCGCGTGCTCGGCAAATTGTTCCGCCGCCTGTTCCTCGCCCGGCTGATCGCACTGCACGATGCTGGACGGCTCGCCTTCTTCGGATCGATGGCGCACCTCGCCGAGCGACGGGCCTTCCTACGCCACCTGGCTCCCCTCAAGAAGAAGCGCTGGGTGGTCTACGCCAAGCCGCCCTTCGCCGGTCCCGAGGCGGTGCTCGCCTATCTGTCGCGCTATACCCACCGGGCCGCGATCTCGAACCGCCGCCTGATCGCCTTCGAAGAGGCTGGCGTCACCTTCCGCTATAAGGATTACCGCCGCGACGGCACCGACCGGCAGCAGGTCATGACGCTCGCCACAGACGAGTTCATTCGCCGCTTCCTGCTCCATGTCCTCCCGCGCGGCTTCCATCGCATCCGCCACTATGGCTTGCTTGCAGGCGGCTCTCGCAAGGACTGCCTCGCGCGCGCCCGCCAACTGCTGGCGGTCGCGCCTGCCGTCACGAACGATCCTCCGGCGGAACCGGACGACTTCCGCCGGCCGTGCCCATGCTGCGGCGGGCGTATGATCGTCATCGAGGTGTTCGAACGGTGCAGCCAGCCGCGCGGACCGCCGGGCGCACGGATGACGAACCGGGAGACCGCCCCATGACCCGGCATGGCCGGTCTGGCCACACACCCGCGCTACGCCGGCGCGGGTCAACGGAAACGCCTGTGCGCTTCGCTGTGGCGCCAGTCTCCCGGGACCCAAACCACACCGTCCTCATCGCGACAGGCTACCCGACCAGGCCGGAAGGCTACTTCCTCGACGCCCTGACAGCACCGCGCGCGGACGTTCGCGACAGGCGCCGGCACACCTCGAAACACAAATCCCCATAGCTCGCCGCCTGCTGCCCGCGGGTTCCTGCATGAGAGGCTTTCGTACGCCTGACGGCACCCGAAACCCTTCGCAATTTCGGTCATAGAGATCACCTTCGCCGCGTCCTGAAAGCAGACATCGCAAGCGAGGACTCCGGAGGCCGGGGTTGTCGCGCAGATCGTGGCCGTTACGCGCCGCCGATTTTCTGGAGTGATAAGCCGCGCCCGACGCGGCGAATTCGTTACCCTACTCGGCGGCCGTCTCCGATGGCGCCTCTGCCGTCTCCGAAGGCTCGGCCTCGGCACGGGGCTTGCGCCGTGAAAACAGCGACCTGAGCGTGACGTAGAACACCGGCGTCAGGAACAGGCCGACGAAGGTGACGCCGAGCATGCCGGAGAACACCGCGGTGCCGAGCGACTGGCGCATTTCTGCGCCCGGGCCAGTTGCGATCACCAGCGGCACGACGCCGAGGATGAACGAGAAAGCGGTCATCAGGATCGGCCGCAGCCTGAGCCGGCAGGCTTCGACGGCAGCCTCGGCGGCCGACAGGCCGCGTTCCTGCGCCTGGCGCGCGAATTCGACGATCAGGATCGCGTTCTTGGCGGCAAGCCCGATCAGCACGATGAGGCCGATCTGCACGAGGATGTTGTTGTCCAGCCCTCGGAAAGACACGCCGAGCAACGCCGCGAGCACGCCGAGCGGCACCACCAGCACAATGGCGAACGGCAGCACCCAGCTTTCATATTGCGCCGCCAGCGCCAGGAACACGAACAGCACCGACAGTCCGAAGATATAGACAGCGGCATTGCCGGTGTTGCGCTCCTGATAGGCGAGCTCGGTCCATTCATAGGAGGTACCGGCCGGCAGCGTCTTTGCCGTGATCCCTTCCATCAATGCCAGCGCGTCGCCCGTGGAAACGCCGGGCGCGGCGTTGCCCTGCAGCGGCACCGAGACGTACATGTTGTAGCGCTGGACCAGCGCCGGGCCGGTGACGTCGCGGATCTCGATCAACGTGCCGAGCGGAACCAGCGCGCCGGTCGCCGAGCGCACCTTCAGTTTCAAGATGTCGGCGCGATCGAGGCGGAACGCCTGGTCGGCCTGCGCACGCACCTGGTAGACGCGCCCGAAAGCGTTGAAGTCGTTGACGTAGGCGGTGCCCAAATTGATCGACAGCGTCTCGAAGATGTTGGGGATCGGCACGTTCAGGATGCGCGCCTTGTCGCGATCGATCGCCAGGAAGAATTGCGGGCTCGACGCGGAGAACGTGGTGAACACGCCCGTCAGCCCCGGCGTCTTGTTGGCCTTGCCGGCGATTTCGTTGGCAAGCGCCAGGATCTGCCGCATGTCGGCGCTGTTGCGCTCCTGGATCTGCAGCTTGAAGCCGCCGGCATTGCCGACGCCGCGGATCGGCGGCGGCGGCAGTGCGATAATGAAGGCTTCCTTGATGCTTTGCAGGCTGCCGAACAGATTGCCGATGACCTGGGCCGCCGACTGGCCGGCTTTCAGTCGCTCGTCAAAGGGCTTGAACCTGGCGAAGATCACGCCCGCGTTGCTGGCGTTGGTGAAGGTCGCGCCGGAGAAGCCGGCGAAGGCGACTGCGTAGTCGACGCCTGGCGTTTTCTGGATGATCTGCGACGCCTGCTGGATGACCGCATCGGTCCTCGACAGCGAGGCGCCGTCCGGCAACTGGACGACGATGATCGCATAGCCCTGGTCGAGCGACGGAATGAAACCGCGCGGCACCGCCTGCACCATGTAGACCGTGGCGTAGATGAGGGCCGCGAAAACGGCCAGCATGGCGGCGATCGTTATCCACGAGCCGACCAGCACGCGGATGATGCTCGAATACCAGTGGGCGACCCTGTCGAAGCCGCGATTGAAGCCGTCGGCGAGCGCCCGTCCGAACCGCGCCAGGAAAAAGCGAGGCGGCGCCGCCGCGGCGTGGTGCGGCTTGAACAGCAGTGCGGCCAGCGCCGGAGAAAGCGTCAGCGAATTGAATGCCGAGATCGCCGTCGACACCGCGATGGTGATCGCAAACTGCAGGTAGAACTGCCCAGAAATGCCGGGGATGAAGGCTGTCGGTACGAACACGGCTATCAGCACCAGCGAGATCGCGATGACCGCCGTTCCGACTTGGTCCATGGTCAGGTGCGACGCCGGATTGGGCGCCAGCCCTCTGGCGATATTGCGCTCGACGTTCTCGACCACGACGATCGCATCGTCGACGACGATGCCGATCGCCAGAACGAGGCCGAACAGCGTCAGCATGTTGAGCGAGAAGCCGGCGGCGTAAAGCACCGCCAGCGTGCCGATCAGCGACACGGGGATCGCGACGATCGGCACGATCGCCATGCGCCACGATTGCAGGAAGACGATGATGACGATGATGACCAGCAGCATCGCCTCGAGGATTGTCTTGTAGACCTCCTGGATCGACTCGGCGACGAACTCGGTCGGATTGTAGACGATGTCGTAGCTCAACCCCTTCGGGAAGTCGCGGGAAAGCTCCTTCATCTTGTCCTGGATCTCCGCGGCTGCGGCGAGCGCATTGGTGCCCGGCCGCTGGAAGATGGCGAGCGCCACCGCCGGTTTGCCGTTGAGATAGGAGTTGGTGACGTAATCCTTGGCGCCGAGCTCGATGCGCGCCACGTCCTGCAGCGAGATCAGGCGGCCGTCGTCGGTCGATTTGACGATCACGTATCGGAAGTCGCGTGCGTCGTTGAAGCGGCCTTGCGTGGTGACCGTGTACTGGAACGCCATGCCAGTGCTGGTCGGCGGCGCGCCGATCGAGCCACCCGACACCTGGACGTTTTGGTCGCGCAGCGCCTGCACCACATCGCCCGAGGTCATCCCCAGGGCGGACAGTTTTTCCGGATCGAGCCAGATGCGCAGCGAATATTCGCGTTCGCCGAAGATGATGAGGTCGCCGACGCCGTCGAGTCTGAGCAGTATGTCGCGCACCCGCGAGCGGGCGTAGTTCGAGACGTAGAGCTGGTCGTAGGTATTGTCGGGCGACAGCATGTGCACGACCATCATCAGGTCGGGCGAGCTCTTGGTGGTGGTGATGCCGAGGCGGCGGACTTCTTCGGGCAGGCGCGGCTCGGCGACCGACACGCGGTTCTGCACCAGCACCTGCGCCTGGTCGAGATCGGTGCCCAGCTTGAAGGTGATGGTCAGCGCCATCGCCCCGTCGCCCGACGAATAGGACGACATGTAGAGCATGCCCTCGACGCCGTTGATCTCCTGCTCGATCGGCGTTGCCACCGTCGCTGCAACCGTCTCGGCGTCGGCGCCCGGATACTGCGCGCGAACGACGATGGTCGGCGGCGCGATCTCGGGATATTGCGCGACCGGCAGCTGGGTATAAGCAATCCCGCCGAGGACCAGCAGGACGATCGAAACGACCGATGCGAAGATCGGACGGTCGACGAAGAAATGTGCGAACCTCATTGCTGCAACTCGGCGGTCTCGGCCTTGGGCGGCAACGTCACCATCTCGACCTTCACCTTGGTGCCGGGCCTGGCGTGCATCAGCCCGTTGACGATGATCGTCTCGTCGCCGGTCAGGCCCCCGCGGATCACCCGGTAGCCGTCGAGAAGCGGGCCGGTGCGCACGGGCTTCGCCGACACCATCCCGGCCTCATCCACCAGGAACACGATGCGGCGATCCTGATCGGCGCCGATCGCCTCGTCGGGCACCAGCACGCCGCTATGCGGCAGCGACCCCGGCACGTTGATGCGCCCGAACATGCCTGGCTGGAGAATGCCGTCGGCGTTGGGAAACCTTGCACGCACCCGCATGGTGCCGGTCGCGTTGTCGATCCGGTTCTCGGCAAAATCGAGCTTGCCTTTGAATACCGCCTCCGCGCGGTCGGCGACGCGAACCACCACCTCGAGCCCGCCGGCGCCTTCCTGCATGCTGCCGCCACGCTCCTTCGCGTCGCGGGCGTAGCTGAAATACAGGCGCTCATCGACGTCGAAATAGAAGTCGATCGGATCGCGCGTAACGATGGTCGTCAGCAAGGTGGTATCCGGCTGCACGAGGTTGCCGACCGACACCAGCCGGCGGTCGATGCGGCCGGACAAGGGCGCCTTGATCTCGGTGAATTCCATGTTCAGGCTGGCCGTCGTCAGCGCAGCCGTCGCGCCCTGCATCTGCGCCTGCGCCGAAAGGTATTCCCGCCGGCGGTCGTCGACCGTCGCGGTTGAGATATTGCCGGTCTTGGCGAGTTCGTCGGCGCGATCCAGCTGCATCTTGGAGAATTCGAGCAGACTCTTGGCGACGTCCACTTGCGATTTGGCGGCATCATAAGCCGCCTGGTACGGACGCTGGTCGATGGTGAAGAGCAGGTCGCCCTTGTTGACCAGTGCGCCGTCCTGGAAGCTGACCTTGTCCAGATAGCCGCTGACGCGCGAACGGATGGCGACCTGGTCGACGGATTCGAAGCGCCCGACGAACTCGTCGTCTTCGACGATTTCACGGACCACCGGCTTGGCCGCCGTCACCTCGGGAAGCTGCTGGTCCTGCGCAAACGCAGTGCTGCTGAAAGCCATGCCGAGCAGGAATGCCGCCGACATGGCGGCGCGGGCAAGCCAGCCGGCCGATCGACGGGGTCGCCCGCCCGCGTCGCGATGCAATTGCCCATTCTCTGGGGTGTCCATTTGCGTCCTCGCTCGCTGGACCGGAGGTCGGTTGATCCGCTTCTACGCTCAGGCTTCTCGTCGAGATCAGAGCATTGCAGTGTTGTGCATGGCAACATGATCATTTTCCATGTGGGCTGAAATGTCCACCCTGTGGCGGCTGCCCCGGCGGACTGAAGCACCGCAGCATTTTCCACTTTGAGGCGAAATAATTCTCAACTATGGTTAGCCAGGCTTTATGCATGGGGGAATATTGCCGATGGTTTTGTCACGCAGGGGTGTCGTGCTTGGCGGCCTGGCGCTGGTCGCGGCGGGTGCACCCAGCAATATTGCTCAAGCCGCGGCGGCAAAATCCTTTTTCGCCGGTACCGCCAGCGACAACAATTTTGTCTATCGCAAGACCAACTTCGCCAAGATCGACAAGAGATGGCATCGCCAGATCGTCAAGTATTTCAGCAGCGAGCCGGTCGGCACCGTCGTGGTCGATACCCGCCACCATTTCCTCTACATCATCATGGAAAACAAGACTGCCATCCGCTACGGCGTCGGCGTCGGCAAGGACGGCTTCAAATGGTACGGCCGCGCGACGATCGACCGCCGCGCGCTGTGGCCGGATTGGGTCCCGCCCCCCGAAATGCGTAAGCGCAGGCCGGACCTACCGCCCATGATCGCAGGCGGCGCGTCCAACAATCCGCTCGGCCCGCGCGCGCTTTATCTGCACCGCGACGGCGCCGACACCGGCTACCGCCTGCATGGCACGCTGGAGCCATGGAGCATCGGCACCGACGCTTCCAGCGGCTGCATCCGCATGTTCCCGGAAGACATCATCGACCTCTACCAGCGCTGCCCGATCGGCACCGCGGTGCAGGTCCTGCCGCACATCGCCGACCAGGCGCCCGCTTCCACCACTGTCGAATGATTGGCGCCTCATGAACCGCATGATTGAAAACACGCGCCGGCTGCTGGCCGCCGGCCTGCTGGTGTTGGTCGCATCCTGCTCGACCAGCAACACGCTGGCCCCTTCCACGCCCGACGTCACCAACACCGAGGTTGCCGGCTTCCAGAACGTGCAGCCGGGCAGCGAGGAGGATTTTATCCTCAATGTCGGCCGCCGCACCTATTTCACGCAAGGTTCGGCCGCGCTCGATTCTGTCGCCAAGGCCACCCTCGACACCCAGATCGCCTGGTTAGCAAAGCATCCGCGCTGGCTGCTCAAGCTGCAGGGTTTCGCCGACGATCCCGGCGCAAGTGAAACGGCGCTGTCGCAGCGGCGCGCGGATGCGGTGATGGACTACCTCGCTGCCGGCGGCATAGACCGCAACCGCATGTGGGCCAAGGGCTACGGCAAGGACAGGCTCGTCCGCGAGTGCCCCGACACCGCCTGCAGGTCGCAGAATCGCCGCGTTGTGTCTAATTTGCGCGATGTGAGGGACGAGCCGTAGGGGGCTGCTGTTTTCCTTGTCACCACATCAGAGTCTCGCACGCGACGGCGGCATGGCTGGTTTGCGCCTCATGCACGAACCCGCTTCGCGGGAGGGGCACGTCGTTCTGAGATGGTGCGACAGGGATTGGTCTTGAGCGGGTAGTAGCTGCGATCCGACCATGGAGTTCCTTCAACGAGAGGAACTTGCCATGGATACTCTGTCGACCGATGCACCGATTACGCCGCTTCGCCAGCGCATGCAGCAAGATATGCTCATGCGGGGCCTGGGGCCCCATACCCAGCAGGACTACGTTCGTCACGTCCGGCGCTTCGCAGCCTTCCTCCGACGCTCTCCCGATACTGCGACGCCCGAGGACATCCGTCGCTTCCAGCTGTATCAGCATGAGAACGGCGTCGGGCCTGCGACCATCAACGGCGCGGTCTCAGCGTTGCGGTTCCTGTTCCTGATGACGCTGAAGCGGCGGGATCTGGCCCGTGTGCTGGTGATCATGCGCTATCCACGAAAGCTGCCAGACGTGCTGAGCGTGGAGGAAGCGGCGCGGCTGCTCGAAGCAGCACCTGGCATCAAGTACAAGGCCGCGCTCGGTGTTGCCTATGGCGCGGGCCTGCGCGTATCGGAGGTCGCGCACCTCAAGGTCGATGATATCGACAGCACACGCATGCTGATCCGGGTCGAACAGGGCAAGGGACGCAGGGACCGCAACGCCATGCTCTCGCCGCAACTCTTGGAACTGCTGCGGCTGTGGTGGCGCGAAGGCAAGCGTCGCGGGGTGATGCTTCCGCATGGCTGGCTGTTCCCGGGGCGCAGTTGCACCGATCCGATCTCGTCACGGCAACTACATCGCGCGGTTCAGGAAGCCGCCGAAGTCGCCGGTATCCGCAAGCGCGTCAGCCCGCATACGCTGCGGCACAGCTTCGCCACCCATCTGCTCGAGCAGGATATCGACATCCGCGTCATCCAAGTGCTGCTCGGGCACAGCAAGCTCGAAACGACAGCGCTCTACACCAAGGTCTCGACCCGGACGATCCACGCGGTCGCAGGGCCGCTCGACCGGCTGATGGCGCTGATGGAAGGCAAGACGCCTCCCGGCTGAACCGGTGCGGGGGGACCTGGAGGTCGCCGATATCTTCCGTGCTGCGGGTCCCGGATACCGGGTCGCCCATGCAGGGCACCTGAGCCAGCAGCATCTCAAGGTGATGTCGGCGATCGAGAACTGCCGCACCGCAGCCCTTGGCGGTCACGTCGAGGCCTGCGAGGACTGCGGCCAGTGGCGCATCGCCTACAACTCCTGCCGCAACCGGCACTGTCCCAGGTGCCAGGGCGCGGCCGCGCGGACATGGCTCGCCGAGCGCGAAGCCGACCTGCTGCCAGTGGGCTACTTCCATGTCGTGTTCACGCTGCCGGCCGAGGTCGCCGTCATAGCCTTCCACAACAAGGCGCTGGTCTATGACCTGCTGTTCCGCGCGGCATCGGAGACGATGCTGACGATAGCAGCGGACCCCCAGCATCTCGGCGCGCGCATCGGCATCACCGCCGTGCTCCACACGTGGGGCTCGGCAATGACGCACCATCCTCATGTCCACATGATCGTGCCGGGCGGCGGCATCGCGCTCGACGGGACCCGCTGGATCTCCTCGCGCCCGGCCTTCCTCCTTCCGGTGCGCGTGCTCGGCAAATTGTTCCGCCGCCTGTTCCTCGCCCGGCTGATCGCACTGCACGATGCTGGACGGCTCGCCTTCTTCGGATCGATGGCGCACCTCGCCGAGCGACGGGCCTTCCTACGCCACCTGGCTCCCCTCAAGAAGAAGCGCTGGGTGGTCTACGCCAAGCCGCCCTTCGCCGGTCCCGAGGCGGTGCTCGCCTATCTGTCGCGCTATACCCACCGGGCCGCGATCTCGAACCGCCGCCTGATCGCCTTCGAAGAGGCTGGCGTCACCTTCCGCTATAAGGATTACCGCCGCGACGGCACCGACCGGCAGCAGGTCATGACGCTCGCCACAGACGAGTTCATTCGCCGCTTCCTGCTCCATGTCCTCCCGCGCGGCTTCCATCGCATCCGCCACTATGGCTTGCTTGCAGGCGGCTCTCGCAAGGACTGCCTCGCGCGCGCCCGCCAACTGCTGGCGGTCGCGCCTGCCGTCACGAACGATCCTCCGGCGGAACCGGACGACTTCCGCCGGCCGTGCCCATGCTGCGGCGGGCGTATGATCGTCATCGAGGTGTTCGAACGGTGCAGCCAGCCGCGCGGACCGCCGGGCGCACGGATGACGAACCGGGAGACCGCCCCATGACCCGGCATGGCCGGTCTGGCCACACACCCGCGCTACGCCGGCGCGGGTCAACGGAAACGCCTGTGCGCTTCGCTGTGGCGCCAGTCTCCCGGGACCCAAACCACACCGTCCTCATCGCGACAGGCTACCCGACCAGGCCGGAAGGCTACTTCCTCGACGCCCTGACAGCACCGCGCGCGGACGTTCGCGACAGGCGCCGGCACACCTCGAAACACAAATCCCCATAGCTCGCCGCCTGCTGCCCGCGGGTTCCTGCATGAGAGGCTTTCGTACGCCTGACGGCACCCGAAACCCTTCGCAATCTCGGACATTGAGACCAGCATCGCTGTGCGCTCAGAACGGACCCTCGCGATCCAGAAGCGGAACTCGATGGACCACCAAGCCGACGAGCAAGCGCGCCGAGCCGCAGACGCGCTCGGCCGAAATGCCTAGCACCTGGTCTGAGATCGGTTGGGTCCAATGGGGCGGCATCGACAAGGCTGAATTGCTGATGAAGCAAAGTCTCTACGAAAATAAGAAGTCCAGCACCGCGCCGACCCATCCGTAAGTCATCCGTAAGTGCGCTCCCTCTACGTCCTGTTCTGAACCAGGCGACATGTCTGCGCCATACAGAGAGGGAAACGACTATGAGCACGCTCCTTGCACCAATTGTGATTGGCCCCGTATCGGTCTTGAGTACCTCGGTACGCATCGATGGGCCGCTTCCCGGGTCGAGCATTTCCCTCCTGGTAAATGGCGTACCTGTCCCTGCGGTAGATGCCGGCGCCACAACCACTACCTTTGTACCGGTCGCCGCAGGCTCCCTCAACGTGGGGGATGCGTTGACCGCACGCTGGACACTCGGCGCCGAAACCAGCGATCCAAGCCCGGTCCCGATAACCGTGCTCGGGCTTCCCTCGACGCTAAGCCCATTGGTGTATTTGAGCCAGGTGCACGAGTGCGTTGACTGGGTGCTGATAGGCGCAGCCTATCCTGGCGCCACGGTCGAGATTTTCAACGGCGCCGCATTGATCGGCAGCGATACTGCACTCGGAAATGTCGTACCGGTGCGCATACGTGGGGCGATCCAGGCCAACGACGTGCTTAGCGCGGTGCAGTCCGTTCAGACGCCTGCCGGACAGGTGAAGAGCAGTCCGACCCCGAGCTTGCCCGCCGAACAGACGCCGTATCGGGAAAATACCATGCCGGCACCGGCAGTCGGCCCAGTTCCAGGGTGCGCGCAAGCAATACCTGTCAGGGGATTGGCTCAAGGCGCCACCACGAAGGTCCACTTCAATGGCGACGTGCTGGAATATCCTTTCGTTGGTGCCAACCTCCTGGCGCTGCTCGGCCGTACCGCGCACAATCCGGATGTCTTCAGCGCCACGCAGCACTTCGAGCGCTGCAATGCATCAAGTCCGTCATCTGCTCCTCCGGTGATCGTCGACGAAACCTTGCCGATTCGAAAGCCCGTAATAGGGACCTCACAGTACTCCTGCCCGGCAGCCCGCGCTTTGCCGATCTCCAATCTCGAGCCCGGCGCGACATTGACGATCCAACTTGTCGATCCGACTTCGGGTGCAGCTACCGTGCTCGGGAGAATCGGAGTCGGCGAGGATGTGAGTTCCGGCCAATACTGGATTCCCGACGTGTCGGCCCTGATCCCGGCATCGCCGCCGTTTCCATCGCTCGTCGTCATCCAGGAGCTATGCGGCAAGACAGCCACATCGGATAAGTTGCTGGTGGTAGGGTCTTACCAGGGCAGCGTATTTCCGCCGACCGTCATGGAGCCTGCATTTGAATGTGTAAGCGGCGCTTTCGTCAACAGCGTCGACAATGCGGTCGTGCGTTTGTACTCGGATGCGCCGGATTCTCCTGTGATCAGCAAGCCCGTGTTCAATTTTGGCGGCGCCGTCTGGGTCGAGACATTTCGGCCGTTGCGCGCCGGCGAGCACATTCACGCCGAGCTGGAGCTTACTTGTCAGCCCCCCGCGCTTCGGGTCGGGACCCCTGTCAAAGTATCCGACCTGACCCCACTCAAGACCCCGGATATTCAACAGCCCGTCCGGGTCTTCCAGCGGTTCATTTACTTATCAGGCACAATTCCCGGCGCGCGCGTGCATGTATTCGTGAACGGGAAGTGGCGCGCCAGCGATACGCCAATTGGTTCGACGACGCTCTTCTTCGGGATTTACGTGGGCGAGCTCAAGGCAGAAGACCAAATTACGGTGATGCAGACATTGTGCACGAAGATGTCTCCGCTCACCAGAGTTCCCGTCAATGTTTTCCCCGGGGAAATGGTGCTCTCTGCGGCTCCCCCGTCCCTGACAGCGGGCCAGCCGGCGACGATAACCATCAAAGCAGTCGATGCCGACGACAAGTTCAAATCGGTTGGAGGGACCGTATCGCAAGGGGGCGTGGTGGTCGGGGCCACCAACACAGCGTTCACCCTGTCACCGCCGACCGGCCAAGTATCGGTCAGCTTGCAAGTTGCAGCCGTTGGTTACAACACCGAGACCATCAGTATTCCCCTTACTGCGCCGCCGGTCGTCAAGCCGGCGATGCTGACCATAGCAACAGGTCTCTGGTTCAACGCCTCCAAGAAAGAAATCACTGAAATCACGTGGCACCTGCAGGGGCCATCCGGCAGCTTTTCAAAGACCGAAAAGCCGAACGCAGAGCCGGCGTTGGTTCAGTTCGCGTTGCCCAAGCCAGCCGGCGGCGGGTTCACGCCGTTCACTCTCAGCTGCGAGGTCACATTCCAGTTCCAGGACTTCAATTTCATCTCAGGCGTATCCGGTACGAGGTCGAGTAACTTTATCGAGGGAGGCCTCATAAAGCCGTCTCCATCGACCGTCGAGATGCATTGGAGCGGTACCGACCTGACAATCAACTTCCTGGTAAAGTGGATACAGCAGGGCGATTATTTCGTTATAGAGCTCATGTAATCGAACCCCCGGCGGAAGGGGCGTTAGGTTGACTGGGGCGGTTCATCGTTTCACGGAAACGGCGAACCGCTCTATCTCTGCGTTTTGACGCAATTCCGGACGGAAAACCGTTTCACACTTTTCTTGATTGCTTCGACCAGTCGTCGAAAGCTAAGATCCATCCTTCGCCTCTACGCCCGTCATGGCGCTGCCGTTTGCGAAAGCTTGCGGCTCGATCCTAGGTCCGTGGGCACAGCAGCAGACTAGAGACAATCAACCGATCACGTCCGCCAACACGGTCGCGGGGTCCACGACGACCAATAAGTCCATATACGCATCAACATCGCTTGGGAATTGAGAACTTTTCCTCCATTTTGCCATAGAGAAACCTACGGATTCTTCTCCCGTCTCTTTATTTTTCCTCAGGGTTGCGAACTTTGGCACATTCTCAAGGGCCCAAGATGTAAAATCTGGCCACAATTCCTTCGCCTCCGCCAATACAATAGGCAAAAAATCGGAGGCACCATCGCGGGATCGCCTCAATCGAAGAGCTCGGACAAAAACTGAGAACGCCAAGTCGCTCACAATCTTGTCAGCTGCCTGACCGCGGTACGAGTTAGACACTTCCTTGTATATTTCATACAGATCAGAAAATACTTCAACGGCTTTGTCATCTTTAATTTCCGGTATAATACCTCCGGTATTTCGCATCATTTTCCTTTCCACCGCCGTTGCGTACTTCCCGCACGCAATATACATTAGTCTTGTAAACAGCGATCTTTCGACTATATAATCTCTATCTATATAATTGTTATGCAAAGCGTCAGAATACTCACCGCGTTTTGGTTCATATAGTAGACCAGTTTTCTTAAAAACCAGTTCGGCAACTTCACGGTTGGAGTCGTTGCTGGCAGATCGATCGATGGTAGAAACGGCCGTTTGCGAATTAGTTGCCGATGATATACTAAGTATTAGGTGCTTCTTAGAAATTTCGTCGACCTGAGGGAGAGTTATAATTCTTAGAACTACTTCCTTGCCAGAAAATATCCGATCTCTAATTGCCACTGAGTTCTCTTCATATATTCTGGAAAGAGTAAACGCCGTCTGACCGCCATTTATAATCTGCGGATTTACGATTTCAACCTGCGCCTTATTTTTGGCGCCAACCCGCTCGTTGACATAAGTTTCGTCGGAAACAATGGTGATCCCATTGTTAAGAATTGCGAATTCTCCCGTTTCTACATCAACAATGCTACTGCGAATTCCCTCGTTAGTCCTTTGCTCTTTGAATTCAAGGTACGATCGCGGATTGTATCGCAATATCGAATTCTTATACCGAAACATAATCTTCGCGATTTCAAGCGTGGGCACAAGCACCACCGTAACTTCACTAGGTCCATGCGCCGTCATAATCTCGGCGCTTAGTTTTGAATTTCCAGACTTGTTGCTTAGATCAATCTGAAGTCGCATGCTTGATACGTAATGCTGCTCGCCTCTAATGGTCGGAAGCACCAGTTCTCCGTAGCAGCGATCGAAATTCACGATGTTCGTCTGGTCTCCCAGGAAAATTCGCTCCACTAGTGGGTACTGCTCCAGCTTTACATTGGCAAGTATGGTCACCATAGTCCGGTAGCGTGCGATATCCTGAATTTTCTGAATCTTTTCGATAAATGCGAGAATATAACCGTTGTAGCTGCGGCCGCTCTTATCGTCACGATGTCCAGCCAGTATCCTGTCGATATCGATCGCCATCACCTCTTCGGGTGAGATGTACTTTGACTCAAAGTTTCCAGAGCTAATTCTGAACTTCGATTGAATAATGTCGATTACCTTGTTTTCAGAATCAAGGAAATATGCGTCCACTCCACCATCGTAGCTTGCATCAGTTATCGTGTGTTCGCGGTCCTGAAAATCTAATACGCCATACGTGGCTGCCAGGTATAGATGTATAAAAGCTCTCGATCTTGCCTGATTTGTTTTTTCTTCGGTGCTGGTATCAAAGAATGACTTGCGCTGAGGTAGTTTGACCCCCTCGCGAACATACTCGTCTAGGATGTTAGTTAAAATCGCGTATTTTCGCGCTTGGCCAGATTGCATACTTCCCCCCTGTTAGACAGCATGTTTAGGTTAGTCGACACACCATGGCAACGGGAGTCGCTTGCTCGACCACTCTGTCGATAGCCCAGCGGAGGAAGGGAACTTTGCAAGACGGCACACATTGGGCTGGAACGACGAGATCCATCACCAAGCTGATGAGTTGGGGAACTAGTCCTCAAGACGGGGGAGTTAGGCGACAAAGCCTAGCCAGAAATCTTCATGGAAACTCGACCTCGCAAACCCGATCTTGCGGTCGATGCTGTAGGCACCTGATAGTCGTCAACGTGCGATCTATCACCCCCCCGCCAACCGTGGCAGCAGAAAAATCTCCGCCCCCTTTGGCAATTCCTTCGACCACGTATCCCGATAGATCGTGCCGTCGATCGCCACCGCAATGCCTTTCTCGATCAAGGGCTCGAGGCCGGGATACTGCTCAGCCAGTTTCCTGAACAGCTCCCTTATGTCCTTGGCCTCGATCTCGACCTTGCTCTTGCCTCCGGCGAGCGCGCCAAGCGATCCCCAGAGCGTTACTTCGACCATCAGCCTTCCCGTTCTGCCTCGAGCGCCGCCAGGATGCGCGGCGGCGACATCGGGATGTGCGTCATGCGCAACCCGACCGCGTTCGACACTGCATTGGCGATCGCCGCCAGCGGCGGCACGATCGAGGTCTCGCCGACGCCGCGCACCCCGTAGGGATGGTTGGGGTTGGGGATCTCGAGGATCTGCGTGTCGATCATCGGCAGGTCCGAGCAGACCGGGATCCGGTAATCCAGGAAGCCAGGGTTCTGCAGCCGCCCGTCCTTGCCGTAGATATACTCCTCGTTGAGCGCCCAACCGATGCCTTGCGCGGCACCTCCCTGGTACTGCCCCTCGACATAGGTCGGATGCACCGCCTTGCCGGCGTCCTGGACGACGGTGTAGCGCAGCACCCTCGTGGAGCCTGTCTCGGGATCCACCTCGATATCGCAGATATGGGTGGCGAAGGAGACGCCGGCGCCGTCGGCGACGAGCTCACTATGGCCGGCGATGGGTCCGCCCGTCTTTCCGGAAGCTGCCGCGATCTCCTTCAGCGACAGCGGCGAAAGGTTGCCGTGCGTCGCGCCTTTGGCAATGGCGCGGCCCTCTTCCCAGACCACATCGTCGACGGGTATGTCCCACATCTGCGCGGCACGCTGCCTGAGGACCTTGATGGCGTTGCGGGCGGCCGAGATCGTCGCCATGGAGGAGGAGAACGTGCCGCGGCTGCCGTCCGTCATGTCGTTGTAGCCGAGGCTGGACGTATCGGCGACCACCGCCTTGACCTGCTCATAGGGGATACCGAGCTCCTCCGCCGCCACCAGCGACAGCGAGGCGCGCGAACCACCCACGTCCACGGTTCCGACGGCAAGCGAGACCGAACCGTCCATGCCGATGTTGAGGTCGGTGCAGGTCTGGCCACCGAAATTGAACCAGAAGCCGCAGGCCATGCCGCGGCCCTGATTCTTGCCGAGCGGCGCCTTCATGTGCGGGTGGGTCTTCACCGCCTCGAGCGTCGGCCCGATGCCGATCGGGCCGTATACCGGGCCGTAGGATGATCTGGTGCCTTCCTGCGCCGCGTTCCTGATCCGGAACTCGACCGGGTTCATGCCGATCTCCTTGGCCAGCTCGTCGACCGCGCTTTCCACCGCAAACGCCGCCATCGGAGCCGACGGCGCGCGATAGGCCGCGGTCTTGGGCCGGTTGACCAGCACTTCGTAGCCGACCGTCCTGACGTTCTCGAGCTTATAGCAGGCAAAGGCCGTCATGGCGCCGATCTCGGCCCACATGCCGGCATAGGGGCCGCAGCTATAGCGCAGCGTCGCCTCGGCCGCCGTGATCGTGCCGTCCTTGCGGGCGCCGATCCTGACGTCGATCGAGGTGGCGCTGGTCGGGCCGGAGGCGCGGAACACCTCGTCGCGCGTCATGACCAGCTTGACCGGCCGGCCGGCCTTGCGCGACAGCGCCAGCGCCACCGGCTCGGCCCAGACATGGGTCTTGCCGCCGAAACCGCCGCCGATCTCCGACGAGGTGACGCGCAGCTTCGAGGCTTCCATGCCAAGCAGCTGAGCGCAGTGCTGGCGGTAGACAAAATGGCCTTGCGTACAGACCCAGAGGTCGGCGGTGCCGTCGGAGCTGACATTGGCCACGCAGGCATGCGGCTCGATGTAACCCTGGTGCGTCTGCTCGGTCTTGAAGGAGCGTTCGACGACGAAATCGGCCTGGCCGAAACCTTCATGGATGTCGCCATGGCCATACTGGGTGCGCTTGGTGACATTGGAAGGCTTGACGGGCTTCTCCTCGAGGCCCTCGGTGAAGATCGCGTCGTTGACCAGGGGTGCGGAGTGCTTCATCGCCTCGTCGACATCGGTGACATGCGGCAGCAACTCGTAGTCGACCTCGATCAGCTTCAGTGCCTGCCTCGCCGTGCGGGCATCGACCGCAGCGACCGCGGCCACGGCGTGGCCGTCATAGAGCGCTTTCTTGCGCGCCATGCAGTTGTCGAGGATGTCGTACATGGCGGCATCGCCGTCGGTGAGGTCGGGCAGGTCGGCCGCGGTGATCACCGCCTTGACGCCGGCGAGCTTCTCCGCCTTCGACGTGTCGATCTTCCTGATCGTGGCATGCGCATGGGGGCTTCTGAGAACGCGCCCGACCAGTTGCCCGGCCATGTTGAAGTCGGCGCCATAGCGTGCGCGGCCCGTCACCTTGTCGACGCCGTCGGGACGGATGGGACGCGTGCCGACAGAGGTGAAATTGCGTCCGGAGTAACGCGGATCGAAATTCATCGTCATGCTCCCTTCATCACGCTGGCGGCGTCCTGAACGGCACGCACGATCTTGTCATAGCCAGTGCAGCGGCAGAGGTTCCCGGCAAGGCCGAAGCGGATCTCCTCCTCGGTCGGATCGGGGTTCTTGGCCAAAAGGTCCTTGGCCGCCATGAGGAAGCCCGGCGTGCAGATGCCGCATTGGAGTGCGGCGTGCTCCAGGAATTTCTGCTGTAGCGGATGCAGCCTGTCGCCATGCGCCATGCCCTCGATGGTCTCGACGTGCCGGCCCTCGGCCTCCGCGCCGAGCACCAGGCACGAGCACACCAGCCGATCGTCGAGGATGATGCTGCAGGCGCCGCAGTCGCCGGTGCCGCAGCCTTCCTTGGCGCCCGTCAGACCCAGGCGATCGCGCAGGACATCAAGCAGCGTCTCGTCCGGCTGGCAAAGGAACTCGACATTGTCGCCGTTGATTGTCGTTGATACTGCCACACCAGCCATCATTTGCCTCCTGCGCGTGCATAGGCGGTCGTGGCGGCCCGCTTGGCCAGCACACCCGCGACTTTCCGTCTGAATTCGATAGTGCCCCGCTTGTCGTCGATCGGACGGCAGGCGCCCGAGCAGACCTTGGCGAGCCTCTCCAGCGTGGCTTCGTCCAGCTTGGAGCCGATGAGAACCTCGGCGGCCTCCTCGACCAGAATCACCGTCGGCGCCACGGCGCCCAGCGCCAGGCGGGCGGATTTGACGCGACCTTGCTCATCGAGCGTCAGGTTCACGCCGGCGCTTACCACGGCGATGTCCATCTCCGTGCGCGGAATGAAACGCAGATAGGCATCGCCCGAACGCGGCAGACGTTTGTCGAGCAGGATTGCCTCGATGATCTCGCCCTTGGCCAGCGACGTCTTGCCCGGCCCAGTCGGTACCGCTTCCACGGCAATCGTGCGCCTGCTTCCCGGGCCGACGACCACCGCCTTGGCGCCAGCGGCCACCAGCGCCGGCACGCTGTCCGCGGCCGGCGAGGCATTGCACAGATTGCCGACGATGGTGCAGCGTCCCTGCACCTGCTTGGAGCCGATCAGGTTCGCTGCTTCGACGACGCCGGGCCATGCGTTCTTCAGGGCCTTGCTCTCGCCCAGCACTGCGCAGGGGACCGCCGCGCCGATGCTGAAACCCTCGGCTGTTTCCCTGATCTCGGCAAGGCCGTCGATCGCCTTGATGTCGACGATCAGGTCTGGTTCGATGAAGCCGCCTTTCATTCTCACCAGAAGGTCGCTGCCCCCGGCGAGAATGGCGGCCGTACCGCCTGATCCGGCCAACTGGCCAACGGCATCTTCGATTGAAAGCGGACGTATGTAACGCATCGTCTCCCCTTAGTGGTCATATCACGGCAACCGATATAGAGCGTCTCTCGACAATGGGCCATCCTGTTCGCGCATTCGCGGATTAGGCCAGGCGCCGCAATTTCAATCCCAAATGACCAGGACTGACGGGCGCCGCTGCGGGCGCACTCTGGTGGTCCTTCCGTTCAATCGTTGTCGTCGCATTGCCACCGGCTCTCGAGACGGCATCGGCGACTTCGGCGCGGGGAGTACTCTCGGCGCGGGGAGTACTCAATGTGCAGGTACTCATCGGGTTCCAGCACGGATAGCTGGCGTTTCTGTTCTGGACTCGAACGGAGAAGGCAGAGTTAGTCTTTCGTATAGTCAGGCCCAAAACGGGTCGGCAGGTTGTCGGCGAGTTTCAACCAAGGGAGCTTCTCCTCAAAAGCGACATGCAGCGTAGGTGCAAATTTTTCTGGCTCCTCCATCGCTGCCGCAAAAAAATGCATGACATCAGACATGTTCTTTGAGCGGAAGGACAGCGGCGTGCCACAGTGATCGCAAAATGTTCTTTCCACACCGGGAGAAGAGTTGAATACCTTCGGCAACTTGCCCAGCCATCGCCATTGGCCGTTCAAGACGCCAATATAGGTGGTCATCGGCGCAGAACATTGCCGCCGACAACTTTCACAATGACAGACCACGCAGGCCTGTGCCGGGCCATCGACTTCAAAAGCAATAGCGCCACATAAGCAATGACCACGCATGCAAATTCTCCTTGAGTCAACAAGGACAGCTTCATGCCTGGGCGTGAGGGAGGCGCCATGAAATGCGCCGAGCTGGCGCCCAATCCCGACATTCGGCGCTAGTGGTTAAGATCTAACGCTTGGTACCCGATCGTAAGCGCGGCCACATCGCGAGCGCCTCCTTCTTCCTATCGGAAGAAATGTCTGACGCCATCTTGCCGCAAATGTTATCTCTAGCGATCCGTCCTCGATCGAAGAAGGATCGCATCAATGGACGATTGGAGAATCGGGAATATCTGGGTAACCAGAATTCTGGAGATGTGCGACCCTCTGGGGACGCCGTCGGAATGGTTCCCCGACTGCACCGACGAAGCACTCGAACCGCATCTTCATTGGCTCACGCCCCGATTGATATCGCCGGCAACCGGCCGGCTTATTCTTCCCATCCAGAGTTTTCTGGTTCGTACCGGCCACCACACCATTCTCGTTGACAGTTGCGTCGGCAACGACAAGACGTGCGCATACTTCCCGCATTGGCATCGCCGCAATGACGTCACCTTTTTGGTGCGCCTGGCGAATGCAGGTGTTGCTCCCGAGCAGATCGATTATGTGCTGTGCACCCATCTTCATATCGACCATTGCGGCTGGAACACACGATTGGTGGACGGGCGTTGGATACCGACATTCCCGAACGCCCGCTACATCATGGCGCGGCGCGAGTTCGAGGCCGCACAGGCCGCCTCCGGCGATGCCGACGAACGGACCTACGAGGACAATGTGCTGCCAATCGTCGAGGCTGGTCGGGCTGTGCTTGTCGATATGGATTATGAACTCGATGGCGAAGTGTGGCTGGAGCCGACTCCGGGCCACACCCCGGGGCACGTAGCCATCGGCCTGAGATCTCGAGGCGTAGGGGCAGTGTTTTCAGGCGATCTCATGCATTGGCCGATACAATGCATATACCCCGACTGGAGCTTTCGGTACGACACGGACCCTGACCAGGCACGTCGGACGCGGTGGGCATTCCTGGAAGCTTGCTCGGACAATGGACGTATCGTCATGACGTCGCATTTTCCCTTGCCGTCGGTGGGAACTATCTCGCGACGCCAGTCATCATTCTGGTTCGAGGATCGTCAGCCGCCGTAATCGCCGAGGACGCCGACCACGCGAACCCGAACGGCGGGGGCGATCGCGCTCGGCATGTCCGGCGCGCGGATCGCCGGGAGGGCCGCGCTGGAGGCTTAGCAAATGCAAGGCTGGCTCGCGCTCGCCACGATGTGCATCGGCGTCGGACAGGGCGTGACATAAGAGTCGGGGTGGGATTCCTTTTCACGAGTGCGCATGCGAGTCTGTTGCATGCGCGCAGGAATATCGTACACCGTTTCGCCAACCGATCGCCAGCGACTGACTGCGCTCATCCGGGATCGCAATGCGCCGCAGAAGCATGTCTGGCGCGCCGAGATCATCCTGCCGAGCGTCAACGGCACCGGCACCGTCGAGATCATGCGGCAAACCGGCAAATCGAAGACCCGCGTGTGGCGCTGGCAGGAGCGTTTCGCCACTGAAGGCTTCGAGGGGCTGTTGCGCGACAAGACGCGGCCCTCGCGCATTCCGCCTCTCGGACCCGAGGTGGCCGAGCGCGTGGTGGCGCTGACGCTTGCCGATCCGCCGGGCGAGACGACGCACTGGACCGCCGACATGATGGCGCAAGCGGCTGGCATCAGCGCAAGCGCTGTGCGTCGCATCTGGAAGGCGCACGGGCTGCAGCCCAACCGCTGGCGCCAGTTCAAACTCTCCAACGATCCCCAGTTCGTCAACAAGCTGCGCGACGTCGTCGGCCTCTATGTCGATCCGCCGACTCACGCCATCGTGCTGTCGGTCGACGAGAAGAGCCATCCCCTCGCACTTCCATTGACGCATGATAGCGATTGTAGAAATTACCGTAGGGAACGAATTTATGATGTGGCAGTCAACCTGGCTGAGATTGTGCCTTCTAGACGTCTCTGGAGTACGATTCACCAATAGCTTGCATATTCACCTTTCCACCCACCCAGAGCCGCAGAACATTAGTGCATGGATCGGAGCGTCATTTGCTCGTCGACCTAGACACACCGCTAGCCCCTAATGCTCGATCGGCCCTATCGGCATGACCAGTGCCGTGCCTGCGGTCGTCGGACGCTCGATCATGCGGCGGACGCGGGGTGGCTCGTTGCCGCTGTGCAGCGCCCTTATACGCTCGCCGATGACCGCGTCTGCGTAGGTGGCGCGCCTGTTATGGCGGATATATTCGACCCAGGTTGGCGTGTGGTAGTGCTCGATCCAGATCGACGGATTTTCGAGATCGCGCGCCAACGTCCAGTTGCGGGCGCCGTCACGCCGGCGAACGCGGCCGCGCTCGGCCATGGTGGCGAGGAATTCCGGCACGTCCTCGTTACGGATGACATATTCGATCATGATGGCGATGGGGCCGCTGCGCGGCTTGAGATCAAGCGCCAGATGCGGCTCCTGAAAACGGTTGAGCGGGTCGAGGTTGAGCACAGCCTGCTGCGGCAGCGGCAGCAGCAGGCCGATGGCGCCTCCCGCCAGCATGGCGACGCTGGCCGCCATCAGGGCGGCCTCGGCGCCATGGGCGTCGGCAACGACACCCCAGACCCAGCTGCCGAGCGCGATGCCGCCGAAGGTCGCGGTCTGGTAGACCGAAAGCACGCGGCCGACCACCCAGCGCGGCGTCGACATCTGCACGGTGACGTTGAAGTGCGACAGCGCAGTCACCCAGCAGGCGCCGCCGACCAGCAGGCCGAGCGACGTCTGCCAGGCATGATTGCTGACGGCGGCGTTGAAGGCGCAGACGGCGAAGCCGGCAAAAGCCATGCGCACCATGGTTTCGCTGGACAGCAGCTGCCGCAGCCTGACGCTGGTCAGCGCGCCGCCGACGGCACCGATGCCGAAGGCGCCGAGCATGATGCCGTAGCTCAAGGCATCGCCCTTGACGACGTCACGCGCCACCAGCGGCAGCAATGCCAGGACCGCGCCGGCGCTGAAGCCGAAGGCCGAGCTTCTGACCAGCACCTTGCCGATATTGGGCGACATGGCGACGTAGCGCAGGCCGGCGCCCATCGCGGCGCCCAGCGTCTCGCGCGGCAAGGTCGATGCCGGCAGTTCCGGCTTCCAGCGGGCCAGCACGACGATGAGGCCGATATAGCTCAGCGTGTTGACGGCAAAGGCCGCGGCGGCGCCTGCGGCGGCAACGATGATGCCGCCGATCGCCGGGCCGATGCTGCGCGTCAGGTTGAAGCCCATCGAGTTGAGCGCGATCGCCGCCGGCACCTTGGTGCGAGGCACCATGTCGCCGACCGAAGCCTGCCAGGACGGGCTGTTGAGCGCGGTGCCGCTGTCGATCAGGAAGGTGAAGGCAAGCAGCGTCCACGGCGTCATCAGGTCGAGATAGGTGAAGACGGTCAGAAGAGCCGAGACGACGAGCATGAAGATCTGCGCAATCAGCATGATTTTGCGCCGGTTGAAGCTGTCGGCGACGGCGCCGGCCAGCAATGCGAAGAGCATGATCGGCAAGGTGGTCGAGGCCTGGACCAATGCGACCTGGTAGGACGAGGTGGCGATCGTCGTCATCATCCAGGCGGCGCCGACGCCCTGGATCAGGCCGCCGAAATTGGAAACAAGGCTGGCGGACCACACCGCCCGGAAGATGCCGTGCCGGAACGGCGCCAGCGCCGAGGCGCTTTCGCTTTCCGGTGTGTCGTCGTTCATAAATGCTTTCCCGGGCTCAAATGCGTTTGTTCTTCCGATGAATCGGCCCCTCAAGCCAAGGATTCAAAAAATAGAACATCATTTCGCAAAGGGCGAACGCATTCTGGAAAAACATCATGGTCCAACAACAAGATAGCGGACCGTCAGCGCGTGCCGCTGCAGGCGAGGCGGTCGGTCAGGCCGGCGGCACCGCTTGCCACGCGCTGCCATGTGATTGCAGGCACCGGCGGTTCTAGCGGTCCTCGAAACCGGTCAGCACGCCGACGGCGTTGATGCCGATCTCCTCGACGGCGTAGCCGCCTTCCATGACGAACAGCGTCGGCAGGCCGAGCCTGGCGATGCGGCGGCCGATCCTGGGATAGTCGGGGGTCTTCAGCTTGAACTGGCTGATCGGGTCCTTCTCGAAAGTGTCGACGCCGAGTGAAACCACGACGACGTCAGGAGCATAAGCGGAAAGCCTCGTGCAAGCGTCCTCGAGTGAGGCGTTCCACACCTCCCAGCCGGTGCCGAAGGGCATTGGATAATTGTCGTTGAAGCCTTCGCCGTCACCCTCGCCGCGTTCGTCGGCATGCCCGAGGAAGAAGGGATATTCGGTCATCGGATCGCCATGCAGGTTCAGCACCTGAACGTCGCCGCGGCGGTAGAAGATCTCTTGGGTGCCGTTGCCGTGGTGATAATCGACGTCGAGGATCGACACGCGCCCGGCGCCATGGTCGCGGAACCATTGCGCGGCGACGGCGGCGTTGTTGATGAAGCAATAGCCGCCCATGAAGGCGGCCCCTGCATGGTGCCCCGGCGGGCGACAGAGCGCGAAGGCGGAAGGCTCACCGGCCTTGACCAGCGCGGCGGCGGTCAGCGCGACGTCGTAGGACGACTTGATGGCGTCCCATGTGCCTTTGACGAACGTCGCGCCGCCGTCGAAGGAGTAGAAGCCGAGCAGCGCATCGATGCCTTTCGGGCGCACGTCGCCGCGCAGGCCGCGCGTCGGCCAGGTGAAGGGAATGGCCGAGCCGCCGCGGCCCGACGCTTCCCAGAGCGGCCACACAGTCGGCAGGAAATCGATGTAGTCGCCGGCATGGACCTTCCTCGCGGCGGCGAGGTCGTGGCTTTCCGGCGACAGGATCGGACCGAGCTTCTCGCTCTCCACTCGCGCCCTGATGAACTCGGCGCGCGAAGGCTTTTCGAAAGCCGGCACGATGGCGCCGGCGATCAGTTCGACATTGCCGGAATGGCCGGCATGGAGAGGCGAAAAAACAGTCTTCATGAAAATGTTCCGTGGTGAGACGCGGCGACCCTAACCGTCCTGCACGGCCTTTCACAAGGCGCTGGGCCAACCAGCCATGGCTTGCTGGCATGGCAGCCGGTCGTCTAGCCTGCCGGCAGCGCAACCAAACCGTGGGAAATCATGAGTTCAAATGCCGACCTGATCGTCACCAATGCCCGTGTGCTGACTATGGACGAAGGCAATCCGGCTGCCGAGGCGGTGGCGATAAAGGACGGCAATATCCTGGCGGTTGGCGATCGCCGGACCATCGAGGCGCTGAAAGGGCCGGCCACGAAGATTATCGATGCGCAAGGCGGGTCGGTGGTGCCGGGCTTCATCGAAGCGCATATGCATCTTTTCGGCGGTGCGGCCGAGCTCGACAATCTGCACCTTCAGGGCGTGCATGGCTTCGATGCGCTGAGCGACGCGATCCGCGCCTACGCGGCGGCACGGCCGAACGCCAAATTGCTGCTTGGGGCCGGCGTCGACTACACTATCCTTTCCAAGGAAGAGCCGGTCACCCGCCATCATCTCGACCGCATTATCGCCGACCGACCCTTCGCCATGTCGGCTTCCGATCACCACACGATGTGGGCCAACACCAAGGCGCTGGAGCTGGCTGGCATCCTGCACGGCAAGCAACTCGGCCCCGGCAATGAGATCGTCATGGGCGCCGACGGGCTCGCGGCGGGCGAATTGCGCGAGGGCGAGGCGTTCGGGCCGATCCTCGAGCTTTCCGGGCAGAACCGCGTGCGGCTCGGCATTGCGACAGGCGGAGAGCCCGAGCCGTACCCTTCCGCCGCCGAAGTCGCGGCCGATCGTGACCTGATGCATCGCGGGCTGGAATGGTGCGCCCGCCACGGCATCACCTCGATCCAGAACATGGACGGCAATCTTTACCAGCTCGAGCTGCTAGCCGGGCTGGAACAGGAAGGGCGGCTGCTCTGCCGCACCAAGATACCTTTTCATTTCAAGAACTTCATGACGCTCGACAGGCTGGAAAAGGCATCGAGCATGGCCAACTCCTACCAATCGGAATGGCTGTCGTCCGGCATGGTCAAGATGTTTTACGACGGCGTGCTGGAAGGCTGGACCGCGGTCATGGTCGACGACTATGCCGACCGGCCGGGCTGGCGCGGTGAGCCGCTGTTTACGCCGGAGCATCTCGCCGAGGTGGCGGTGGAGGCCGACCGGCGCGGGCTGCAGGTCGCCGTGCATTCGATCGGCGACGGCGCGGTGCGCGCGGTCCTCGATGGTTACGAGGCGGCGCAGCGGAAGAACGGCAGGCGCGACAGCCGGCACCGGGTCGAGCACATCGAGGTCACCACCGCCGCCGACGTGCCGCGCTTCGCCGAACTCGGCGTCATCGCCTCGATGCAGCCGCCGCACCCGCCCGGCGCCATGGACTTCCCGCTGGAGCCGACGCTTTCACGCATCGGCCGCGAAAGATGGCCACTGAGCTATGCCTGGCGGACGCTGAAGCAGGCGGGCGCGCATGTCGTCTTCGCTTCCGACTGGCCGGTGTCGCGGATCGAGCCGATCCTGGGCATTCAGGCGGCGATGCTGCGCAAACCTTGGGCAGACGGCGTTCCCGACCAGAGCTTCTCGCTGTTGGAAGCGCTTGCGGGCTATACAGTCGAAGGCGCTTATGCCGAATTCATGGAGCACCGCAAGGGCCGGCTGAAAACCGGCTATCTGGCCGATCTGGTGGTGCTGTCGGCCGATATCGAGGCAGCTGAACCGGGTTTGTTACACAAGGTGCATCCGGTGACTACCATCTGCGGCGGCAAGATCACTCATCAGGTTGATGATGGCGCTGACGATGGCACGGAGCTTGCGTTCTGAACCGAGATTCAGATGCATGGTTGCCAAGCCGACCGGCATATGCTGACAATCGAATGGGAACTGGATCCGCCATCAAGAGCGGATATGAAAATGGGGTAATGCGTGCCGGATCAGCCGGGTAAGAGTGCAATCGAGGTCCGTGGCGTTCGCAAGGTGTTCGGTACCGGGGACGCACAAGTCGCCGCTCTCGACACCGTTTCGGTGTCGATCCGCGAGAACGAGTTCTTCACGCTGCTGGGGCCGTCCGGTTGCGGAAAGACGACGCTGCTTCGGCTGATCGCTGGCTTCGATTTCCCCAGCGAAGGCGAAATCCTGCTGCACGGCCAGGACATCGCGCCGCTGCCGCCGTTCAAGCGGCCGGTCAACACCGTGTTCCAGTCCTATGCGCTGTTCCCGCACATGACGGTGGCCGAGAATATCGGCTTTGGCCTGGAGATGCTGGGCAAGCCGAAGACCGAAATCAAGGCGCGCGTCGCCGAGATGCTGAAGCTGGTCAAGATGGAGGCGCTGAGTGCCCGCCGCACCAGCCAGATCTCCGGCGGCCAGCAGCAGCGTGTCGCACTGGCGCGCGCTCTGGCGCCGCAGCCGAAGGTGCTGTTGCTCGACGAGCCGCTGTCGGCACTCGACTACAAACTACGCAAGGAAATGCAGATCGAACTGAAACGGCTGCAGCACCAGACCGGCATCACCTTCATCTTCGTCACCCATGACCAGGAAGAAGCGCTGACCATGTCCGACCGCATCGCCGTGATGTCGGCCGGCAAGATCCTGCAGGTCGGCACGCCGCGCGATATTTACGACCGGCCGGCCGAGCGCTTCGTTGCCGATTTCATCGGCGAAACCAATTTCCTCAAGGGCACTGTCGTGTCGAAGAAATCCGGCATCGCGATGGTGAAGATCGCGTCCGAAGCGACGGTGGCGGCGGGATTTCCGGAAAACTTCGATCCTTCCGGCGCGGTGACGGTGGTTGTGCGGCCGGAACATGCCGATCTCGTCGCCGATGCCGCCAAGGGCATGGTCTCGGGAACCCTGGCAAATGTCGTCTATTTCGGCACCGACACCCACTATCACGTGAAGCTCGAAGGCGGCGACGATTTCATCGTGCGCCACCAGAACAGCCGCTCGGGTGCCGTCTCATTCGAGCCGGGCGCCAAGGTCGGTGTCGTGTTCGAGGACGATGGCGCGCGCATTTTGAGGGATTGATGGCAATCACCTTTTCCAAGGCGGCGGTATTCGAAGCGGAGGCGGAGAAAGCCACTGCAAAGCGCCACCGCCTGCTTTCGTTGCCGGCTTTGGTAATCATCGGCGTCTTCGGCGTGCTGCCGCTTCTCATCATCCTCATCTATTCATTTCTCGCCGCAGCACCCTATGGCGGCGTGCAGTGGAAGTTCTCGACAGACGCCTATCTGAACTTCCTGTTCCAGCGCGATATTTTCGACGACACGCTGCAGTTCACGCCGGATTTCCTGATCATCTATTTGCGCTCGTTTCTGTTTGCCGTGGTGACGACGATCATCTGCCTGCTGCTCGGCTTTCCGACCGCCTATTTCATGGCGACGCGACCGCCGGCGCAGCGCAACTGGTGGGTGCTGTTGATGACCATCCCATTCTGGTCGAACCTTCTGGTGCGCACGCTCGCCATCATGTTCATCATCCGCGACGAGGGCCTCATCAACAACGCGCTGATGGCACTGGGGGTGATCGAGAAGCCGATCACCATGCTCTACACCAACTTCGCCATCCAGCTCGGCCTGCTCTATTCGTTCCTGCCGTTCATGGTGCTGCCGCTCTATTCCAGCCTGGAGAAGCTGGATTTCCGGCTGGTCGAGGCCGCTTACGACCTCTATGCGACCCGTCGGCAGGTGCTGTGGCGCGTGATCATCCCGCTGTCGCTGCCCGGCGTTATCGCCGGTTGCCTGCTGGTCTTCATTCCAGCCCTCGGCGCCTATGTGACGCCACTGATCCTGGGCGGCGGCATCCATCTGATGATCGGCGATCTCATCGCCCAGCAATTCGGTTCCGGGCGCAACTGGCCGCTCGGTTGCGCACAGGCGCTGATCCTGATGGCCGCGGTGCTGGTGGCGCTTTACTTCTATGTCCGCAACACGTCGGGGAAGATGCGGCATGGCTGACCCCCGCAGTGCCGATATCAAGGACCAGCCGGGGTTCCGCTCGATCGCCATCATTTGCCTCTGCGTGCTTTACGCGCCAATCCTGATCCTGATGATCTTTTCGCTGAACACCGGTTCGCTGGTGACGCGTTGGGAAGGCATCGGATTCGGTTGGTATGGCAGTGCGCTGCTCAACCAGGAATTCCACAACGCCGCCAAGAACACACTGATCATCTCTGTCACCGCCACGATCATTTCGACGATCGCCGCGACGCTGGCGGCAATCGGCATGACCCGGGTGAAGCCGTGGCGCGGGCTGTCGGCCGCCTTCATGATCATCAATCTGCCGCTGATGGTTCCGGAAATTATTACAGCGGTGGCGACGCTCTCGTTCTTTGCGCTGATCGCGGGCACGCTCGGGCTCAATTTCGGCATCGGCAATCTGATCCTCGCCCACACCGTCTTTTGCATTCCATTCGCCTATATGCCGATCCGGGCGCGGCTCGAGGACATGGACCTGACGCTCGAAGCTGCGGCGGCCGACCTCTATGCCACGCCGTGGCATGCTTTCAGGCGCATAACGCTGCCATTGCTGGTTCCCGGCGTTCTGTCGGGTGGGGCGCTCGCCTTCATCGTCTCCTTCGACGATTTCACCATCACGCAGCTGGTCGCCGGCCCCGGGCAGACGACTCTGCCCCTCTACATCTGGAACCAGATCAGGCGGCCGATGACGCCGGAGATCAACGCCATCTCGACCATCCTGCTGCTGGTCTCGATCCTGTTCGTCTCGATATCGTTCCTGATCGCGCGCCGCCGCGCCAAGTGACTCAAGGCCAAGTGAATCAATGGGAAGGCAAAGGAGAGTGTGATGTCTAGGAAACTGATGGCTGCTGTGTCGACGGCGGCGCTTTTATGGGCGGTGCCTGCGCTCGCTGACGGCGAGCTGCACATCTACAATTGGGGTGACTACACCAACCCCAAGCTGATCGAAAAATTCGAAAAACAATACAACGTCAAGGTGACGCTGGACGACTACGATTCCAACGAGACCATGCTGTCGAAGGTGCGCGCCGGCAATTCCGGCTACGACATCGTCGTCCCTTCCGACTACACCGTGAAGATCATGATCGATGAGGGCCTGCTCGAAAAGACCGAGCCCAATGCGATGCCGAACGGCAAGAACCTCGACCCGCGCTTCGTCGACATCTACTGGGACAATGGCCGCCACTACACCGTGCCGTGGCAGTTCGGCACCACGACCTTCGAAGTCAACACCGACAAATACAAGGGGGACATCGACACGCTGGCGATCCTGTTCGACCCGCCGGACGAGTTGAAGGGCCAGATCAACATGCTCGACGATGTCAACACTGTGATGCATGCGGCCGAGCGCTACGCCGTCGTACCGCGTTGCGGCGCCGATAAGGCCAATCTGAAGAAGGTCAACGACATACTGATGGCCGCCAAGCCGTCATGGAAGACCTTCAGCTACGACACCATCACCAAGATCACCTCCGGCGACGTGATCGTTACCGAGGCCTGGAATGGCGCGACCTATCGTGCGCGCCAGAAAATCCCGGCGATCAAATATGCCTATCCCAAGGAAGGCATCGAAGGCTGGATGGACAATGTCGCCGTGTTGAAGGGCGCCAAGAATCTCGAAAATGCCAAGCTGTTCCAGGACTTTGTCATGGCTCCCGAAAACGCGGCGCTGATTTCGGAATTCGCCGGCTACGATAACGGCATCACCGGCAGCCACAAGTTCCTGCCGCCCGATTTCGCCAGCGCGCCGGAAATCAATCCGCCGGCCGGTGCACCGGCGGCGGAATTCGTACCGCCTTGCCCACCGGAAGTGGTCGAGATCTACAACAAGATCTGGACCAATTTGCGCAAGTAGCCTTGCTCTAGGATCAGACTGAAGGGAGGCTTCGGCCTCCCTTCCTTGCGCAAGGGGGTTGGATGAAATCTTACCGCAACAGCGAACCGGCGCCGCCGATCATGCAGGGTTCGCCACCACGGATGGTGCCGCCGAAGCTCGACTGGGACCGGCCGCCATGGAACCGATGGGCGTTCCAGCATATCCGCGAAATTCTGCCGACCGTCGAAGTCTGGCGCGGCAATGGCCATCGCCACCGACTGGAGCGCGCCGAGGTCGATCTCGACGCGCTGCCGGTGAGCGACAGCATGGGGCAGCCGACGATGCTGGCCGGGCTGCTCGACGAGACCTACACCGACGGCTTCCTGGTGCTCAAGGACGGCAAGGTCGCCTATGAGCGCTACTTCAACGGCATGACCGAGCGCACGCTGCATCTTTCGCAGTCGATGGCGAAGTCGGTCACCGCCTCGGTGTTCGGCATACTGGTCGGGCGCGGGCTGATCGATCCGGCTTTGCCGGTGACGACCTATCTGCCGGAGCTGGAAGCGACCGGCTGGGCAGGCGCCAGTGTGCAGCATGCGCTCGACATGACGAGCGGGGTGCGCTTTTCCGAGGAATACACCGATCCCTATTCGGACATCGGCCAGGTCGATGTAGCCACCGGCTGGAAGCCGGTGCCGCCGGGCAGCGATCCGGCCTTCCGCTGGCCGTCGCACATGTTCGAATTGATCCTGGGGCTTGAGGAAAAGAGCCGGCCACACGGCGCTGCCTTCGAATACCGCTCGATCGAGACCGACGTGCTCGCCTTCATCATGGAACGGGTGAGCGGCAAACGGCTGGCGCAGCTGGTTTCGGAAGAGCTCTGGCAAAAACTCGGCGCGGATGAAAGCGCCTGCTTCACCGTCGACAGCGCCGGTTATGCAGTCGCCGATGGCGGCTTCAACGCCACGCTGCGCGACTATGGCCGCTTCGGCCAGCTGATCCTCGACAATGGCGGCGGCGTCGTGCCGGCCGAGTGGATCGAGGCGACGCGCAATGGCAGGCATGGACCGGATTTCAGTCCCAGCCTGCCGGAAGGCAGCTACCGGAACCAGTTCTGGATCGAGGACCCGCGCTCGCGGGCGCTGATGTGCCGGGGCGTGTTCGGGCAGCTGATCCACATCGACTGGAATATGAAAATGGTCGTGGTGAAGCTTTCGAGCTATCCGGATTTTACCAACGTCGCCTATTCGGTGGCCACGCTGAAAGCCGTGCACGCTATCGCCGCGGCGCTCGCCTAGAACGCCAAAGACCGAAGGAAGCGCCAATGGCCGGCAAGACCGCGTTCGAGACCAGGTATGGCTTTGCCCGAAACCAGGTGCTGCTCGGCAACTGGCGGGAAAGCCCGTTCAGCCGGTGGTCGTTCCAGAATGCCGGCGAACTGGTGCCGAGCGCTGCCGTGGCGGCAAAGCCGGGCAGCAGCGAGGCGCCGGCGCAGGATTTCGGCGGGCTACTTGGTGAAAGGGTCGCTCTTGCAGGCGGCGCGGAGACGGTCGCGGCTTTTCTCAGGCGCTCCGAAACCGACGCGCTGACGATCATTAAGGGCGGCAAATTCGTCGGCGACTGGTTCGCGCCGCATATGGAGTCCGGTGCACGCCACATCGTCTTTTCGATCAGCAAGTCGCTGACCGCGATTGTCGCCGGCATATTGGAAGGCGAGGGGATTTTCGATCCGCAGTCTCCGGTGACCCATTATATCCCGGAAACCGCAGGCTCGGCCTATGGCGATGCGAGTGTGCGGCACGTGCTCGACATGAGTGTCAGCCTCGATTTCGAAGAGGCCTATCTCGATCCGGGAAGCGCCTTCGCCCGCTATCGCCGCGCCATGCTGTGGAATCCAGGCGGGGGCACCGAGAGCCTGGCCACTTTCCTCATGACGCTGCAGGGTCTGGCCGAGCCGCATGGCCAAACGTTCCGCTACCGTTCGCCCAATTCCGACCTGCTCAGCATCCTGCTCGAACGAGCGTCGGGCCGGCGCTTCGCCGATCTGATGCGCGAGAAATTATGGGCGCCGCTCGGCGCTGTCAGCGACGCTTCGGTAACCGTGGACATGGAAGGCACGGCGCGTACGGCCGGCGGCATTTCGGTGACGCCGCGCGACCTTGCACGTGTCGGCGAGATGATGCGGCAAGGCGGCATGGCCAATGGCTGCCGTATCGTGCCGGAGAGCTGGGTGCGCGACACGACCGAAACTGGCGGTGACGCCGAGGCTTGGCAACGCGGCACGATGGCGTTCCTGTCTCCGCGTGGCCGTTATCGCAACAAATGGTACCAGACCGGCGCGGCAAGCGGCGCCTTCTGCGGCATCGGCATCCACGGCCAGTGGCTTTACGTCAATCCGAAGGCCGAAATGGTAATCGCAAAGATGTCGTCGCAGCCGCTGCCGGTCGACGATCCGCTCGATCTGGATATGATTTCTTTCTTCGAGGCGCTGGGCCGGATGGTCTGATCCGATCCAGACAGCCGACCTTTCCTGTGGACCTCTCGCCGGATTGAAAACGTCGCGGTTGGCGCATCGGTGCTCTGCGCCTATGGTCGCTGCTCGTTTCGACCAGCGACAGGTACGACATGGCATCCGACATCAAGCGCATCGCAAGCATCATAGCCGCCGAGATCGGCGCGCGGCCCGAACAGGCTGCGGCGGCGATCGGCTTGCTCGACGACGGCGCGACCGTGCCGTTCGTGGCGCGCTACCGCAAGGAGGTCACCGGCGGCCTCGACGACACGCAGCTGCGCGACCTTGCCGAGCGGCTGGCCTATCTGCGCGAGCTCGACGCGCGCCGCGACACCATCCTTGGTTCGATCCGTGAGCAAGGCAAGCTGACCGAAGAGCTCGAGGCAAAGATCGCCGCGGCCGTCACCAAGGCCGAGCTCGAAGACATCTACCTGCCTTACAAGCCGAAGCGCCGGACCAAGGCCGAGATCGCGCGCGAGCGTGGGCTGGGCCCGCTGGCGGAAGCTATTCTCGCCGACCGTGCGGCCATGCCCGCCGAGCTGGCGCTGGCCCACATCAGCGAAGACGTGGCAGACACCAAGGCAGCGCTCGAGGGTGCGCGCGACATCCTGTCCGAACAGTTCGCCGAGAATGCCGATCTGGTCGGCAAATTGCGGACCTACATGAAGGAACGCGCCTTCCTGCGCTCGCGCGTCGTCGATGGCAAGCAGGAGGCCGGCGCGAAATTCTCCGACTATTTCGACCATGTCGAGCGCTGGGCCAACGTGCCCAGCCATCGCGCGCTGGCCATGCTGCGCGGCCGCAACGAGGAGGTTCTGTCGCTCGACATCGAAGTCGATGCCGATGACGCCTCTCCGGTGAAGCCGGTCGAGCGGATGATTGCAGACGCCTACGCTATCGGCCGCCAGTTGCCGGGAGACCGCTGGCTGATGGAGGTCGCCGGCTGGACCTGGCGCATAAAGCTGTCGCTGCACCTGACGCTCGATCTGATGCGAGATCTGCGCGAGCGGGCCGAGGAAGAAGCGATCCATGTCTTCGCCCGCAATCTGAAGGATTTGCTGCTCGCAGCACCCGCCGGCTCGCGCGCCACGATGGGACTCGACCCCGGCATCCGCACCGGGGTCAAGGTGGCGGTGGTGGACGGCACCGGCAAGCTGCTGGCGACGACGACGGTCTATCCGTTTCCGCCGAAGAACGATGTCCGCGGCACGCAAGCCGAACTGGCCAAGCTCATCCGGCTGCACAAGGTCGAGCTGATTTCCATCGGCAATGGCACCGGCAGCCGCGAGACCGAAAGGCTGGTCGCCGACATGCTGGCTGATATGCCTGCCGGGTCCGGGCCGAAGCCGCTCAAGGTGATCGTCAGCGAGGCCGGCGCCTCGGTCTATTCCGCCTCGGCAACGGCGGCGGCGGAATTTCCCGGCCTCGACGTGTCGCTGCGCGGGGCGGTGTCGATCGCGCGGCGCCTGCAGGATCCGCTCGCCGAACTTGTCAAGATCGAGCCGAAGTCGATCGGCGTCGGCCAGTACCAGCATGACGTCGATCAGTACCGCCTTGGCCGCTCGCTGGAAGCGGTGGTCGAGGATGCGGTCAACGCCGTCGGCGTCGACCTCAATACGGCGTCGGCGCCGCTTCTGGCGCGGGTTTCGGGTCTCGGCGCATCGCTGGCCGAGGCGATCGTTGCGCACCGGGACGCGACCGGCCCGTTCGCCAGCCGCCGCGAACTGTTGAAGGTCTCCCGCCTTGGACCCCGCGCGTTCGAGCAGTGCGCCGGTTTTCTGCGCATTGCGAACGGCAGCGAACCGCTCGATGCCTCGGCGGTGCATCCGGAAGCCTATGGCGTGGCCAAGAAGATCATTGCGGCCTGCGGGCGCGACGTCCGCTCACTGATGGGCGACAGCGCCGCACTCAAGGCGCTCGATCCGCGCGTCTTCGTCGACGAGCGCTTCGGCCTGCCGACGGTGCGCGACATCCTGGCGGAGCTGGAAAAGCCCGGCCGCGATCCGCGCCCCGGTTTCAAGACCGCGACCTTCGCCGACGGCATCGACGACCTCAAGGATCTGAAGCCCGGCATGCAGCTTGAAGGCACCGTCACCAATGTCGCGGCCTTCGGCGCCTTCGTCGATATCGGCGTGCACCAGGACGGACTGGTGCACGTCTCGCAACTGGCCGACCGTTTCGTCAAGGACGCGCACGAGGTGGTCAAGGCCGGCGACGTGGTCAAGGTGCGTGTCGTCGACGTCGATATCAAGCGTAAGCGCATCGGCCTGTCGATGCGCAAGGACGGTGACGGTGGCGCACCGAAGCCACGCGACAATGGCAACAGGCCGGTGCCGCGCGCGCCAGCGCCCCAACGCCACCCGGAGCGGCCGGCGCAGCAGGGCGCGTTCGGCGCCGCTTTGGCCGATGCGTTGAAGCGGAAGTAATTTCGCGAGCCGGGCTGTGGCAGGTCATACGGCAGCGCTAGACATTGATGATCCATCACCAATGCTCATGGGTCGGCGAAGCTATTTCGTTTGATTTTTTCAGGACGGGAGCCGATAAGCCGCGCGTTTCAAGATTTCAGTTTCGATGCATGTCGTTATCTCCAAGCTGCCGGACACCCTCGGGTCAGGCCCGCGGGCAAGCTTTGGACGACATGCATGAGTTTGGGAGACCGAGAGCCATGGCCGCCGACAAGAACGCATTCGTCTGGGATGATCCTTTCCTGATCGAGGACCAGCTTTCGGAAGACGAGCGCATGGTGCGCGATGGCGCCGCGGCGTTTGCCGCCGACAAGCTCGCTCCGAAGATCGAGGAAGCCTATCTCGAGGAGAAGACCGACGCCGGCATCTTTCGCGAAATGGGCGAGGCCGGCCTGCTCGGCATCACCATCCCCGAGGAATATGGTGGGCTCGGCGCCAACTACGTCACTTACGGGCTGGTCGCGCGCGAAGTCGAACGCGTCGATTCCGGCTATCGCTCGATGATGAGCGTGCAGTCGTCGCTGGTGATGTATCCAATCCACGCCTATGGCTCGGAAGAGCAGCGCAAGAAATACCTGCCGAAGCTGGCGTCGGGCGAATGGATCGGCTGCTTTGGCCTGACCGAACCTGATGCCGGTTCCGACCCGGGCGGCATGAAGACGCGGGCCGAAAAGACCGCGAGCGGCTACAGGATCTCCGGTTCGAAGATGTGGATTTCCAACGCGCCGATCGCCGACGTGTTCGTCGTCTGGGCAAAATCGGCCGCGCATGACAACGAGATTCGCGGCTTTGTCCTGGAAAAGGGCATGAACGGGCTGTCGGCGCCGAAGATCGGCGGCAAGCTGTCGCTGCGCGCCTCGATCACCGGCGAAGTGGTGATGGAGGGCGTCGAGGTCGGCGAGGACGCGCTGCTGCCCAATGTCTCGGGCCTGAAAGGGCCGTTCGGCTGCCTCAACCGGGCGCGCTACGGCATTTCGTGGGGGGCGATGGGCGCGGCTGAGGATTGCTGGCACCGCGCCCGCCAGTATGGCCTCGACCGCAAGCAGTTCGGCAAGCCGCTGGCCGGCACGCAGCTTTTCCAGAAGAAGCTCGCCGACATGCAGACCGAGATCGCGCTCGGCCTGCAAGGCAGCCTGCGCGTCGGGCGGCTGATGGATGAAGGCAAGATGGCGCCGGAGATGATCTCGTTGGTCAAGCGCAACAATTGCGGCAAGGCGCTCGACATCGCCCGCCAGGCCCGCGACATGCATGGCGGCAATGGCATCCAGATCGGCTACCATGTCATGCGCCACGCCCAGAACCTGGAAACCGTCAACACCTATGAGGGCACGCATGACGTGCATGCGCTGATCCTGGGACGCGCGCAGACCGGGTTGCAGGCGTTCTTTTAGGGTTCAGGTGTTCTCCGCTTCCGGGGCGCCACTGCCTGGCATCTCCCCCTCGCAAAGCGGGAGATCGACAACTTTCGTCGATGATGCCACATTTTGTTCTTGCTTTGTGCCGGCAGCTATGCTACTAATTTGGGTATGGTGCTAATTGGCTCCAACGACCCGCCCGCCGAGGCGGGTTTTTCTTTTCAGCTCTTTTGGACCAAGCATCGCGGGTGCTGCCGGTCATCGATATCGGCGGGAAGCGCTCGGTGCTGACCCGCCGGCCTTCGGCTCTGCAGCGTTGCAACATCTTGCCGCCACGCTGCGGAATCCCAGGGTCGGCGCTCCGTTTGTGAGGCTGTGAAGCCTGCTTAATTTAGGTGCAGCGCAACATCTCTGCTTGGAGAATGGTCAGCATTCGTGTCAGGGTTCAGCGAACTCCTTTTGAAACGCCGACTTCAGGGGCACCATGGCAATTCTGGCAGCCGTCTATCACCTGACCCACTACAAATACGACCGGCCGGTCGTATTAGGCCCGCAAGTCATAAGGTTGCAGCCTGCGCCGCATTCCCGCACCAAAGTGCTCAGTCATTCGCTGAAGGTCGGGCCGGCAAACCACTTCGTCAATTTGCAGCAGGACCCCTACGGCAATTTCCTTGCCCGCTTCGTCTTCCCCGAGCCGGTGACGGAACTGAAGATCGAGGTCGACCTCGTTGCCGACATGACGGTCTACAATCCGTTCGATTTCTTCGTCGAGCCCTCGGCCGAGACGTTTCCGTTCGAATACCCCGAAGAGATCAGGGACGATCTGACCATCTACCGTACGCCGGAACCGGCAGGGCCACTGTTGCAGGCGTTCCTCAAAACCGTCGACCGCAGTGCGACCAATACCGTCAATTTTGTCGTCGATCTCAATGCGCGGCTGCAACGTGAGATCGCTTATATCGTGCGCATGGAAACCGGCGTCTTCTCGCCCGAGGAAACGCTGGCCGCCGGCAAGGGATCGTGTCGGGATTCGAGCTGGCTCCTGGTGCAGATACTGAGGAACCTCGGCATCGCCGCGCGCTTCGTCTCCGGCTATCTGATCCAGCTCAAGCCCGACCTCGTCGCGCTTGACGGGCCGCCTGGCACGGCGACCGATTTCACTGACCTCCATGCCTGGTGCGAGGTGTATCTGCCGGGCGCCGGCTGGATCGGCTTCGACCCGACCTCCGGCCTGCTCACCGGCGAAAGCCATGTGCCGCTCGCGGCAACGCCGCATTTCCGCAATGCCGCGCCGATCTCCGGCATGGCGAGCTTCGCCAATGTCGAGTTCGGCTTCGACATGCGGGTCGACCGCATCGCCGAACATCCGCGTATCACCAAGCCGTTCTCCGACGAGAGCTGGCAGGCGCTCGATGCGCTCGGCAACCAAGTCGATGCCGCGCTCCAGGCCGGCGACGTGCGGCTGACCATGGGCGGCGAGCCGACATTCGTCTCGATCGACGATTTCGAGGCTGCCGAGTGGAACACCGCGGCCGTCGGGCCGACCAAGCGGGAAAAGGCCGATGCGCTGATCCGCCGGCTGCGCGAACGCTTCGCGCCGGGCGGCTTCCTGCATTACGGGCAGGGCAAATGGTACCCGGCGAAAGCCTGCCGCGCTGGACGTTCTCGCTCTACTGGCGCACCGATGGCGAGCCGGTGTGGAGCGACCCGTCGCTGATCGCGCATGAAAAGAGCGAGGCGGATGTCGGACCAAAGCAGGCCGAGAGCCTGCTGACGGCGATTGCCGACGAACTCGGCATCGACAAGACGATGGTCAGCGAAGCCTATGAGGATCCGGCCGAATGGCTGCTGAAGGAAGGCAAGCTGCCTGACAACGTCGATCCTTCCAATTCGAAGCTGGAGGACCCGGAGGAGCGCAGCCGCATGGCGCGGGTGTTCGAACGCGGGCTGACCAAGCCGTCGGGCTATGTGCTGCCCGTCCAGCGCTGGAACAGCCAGGCGTCCGGACCGCGCTGGCGCTCGGAGAAGTGGAAGACGCGGCGCGGCAGGCTGTTCCTGGTGCCCGGCGATTCGCCGGTCGGCTACCGCCTGCCGCTCGGCACGCTGCCTTATGTGCCGCCGGCGCAGTTCCCCTATATCGTCCCGGTCGACCCATCGCTGCCGCGCGGACCATTGCCGGCGCGTGAGGCGATCTTGCCCGGTGCTGCTTCTTCGCCCGCTCCGGCCGAACTGGAAGGCGCCGACGAAATGGCGCGCCGCCAGCAGGCCATCTCCTTCACGGCCGTTACCGGCCAGCAAGACCGCGTCGAACAGGAGATCACCGAGATCGGCGGCGCCGTGCGCACAGCCCTTTCGGTCGAGCCGCGCGACGGACGGCTTTGTGTGTTCATGCCGCCCGTCGAAGCGCTGGAGGACTATCTCGAGCTGGTCGCTGCGGCGGAGAACGCGGCAAGGGCGATCGGACTGCCGGTGCATATCGAGGGCTACGGCCCGCCGCACGATCCGCGCCTCAATGTCATCCGTGTCGCACCCGATCCCGGCGTCATCGAGGTCAATATCCACCCCGCCGCGAATTGGCAGGATTGCGTGGCGACGACCACGGCGATCTACGAAGAGGCGCGGCAGACGCGGCTTGGCGCCGACAAGTTCATGATCGACGGCCGCCATACCGGCACCGGCGGCGGCAACCACGTCGTCGTTGGCGGCGCCACGCCCAATGACAGTCCGTTCCTGCGCCGCCCCGACCTGTTGAAGAGCCTGGTGCTGCAATGGCAGCGGCATCCGTCGCTGTCCTATCTGTTCTCCGGCCTGTTCATCGGCCCGACCAGCCAGGCGCCGCGCTTCGACGAGGCACGCCACGATTCGCTCTACGAACTCGAAATCGCGATGGCGCAGGTGCCGCATCCGGACAAGGGCGCGGCACCCCTGCCGTGGCTGGTCGACCGGCTGTTCCGCAACCTTCTGACCGACGTGACGGGCAATACCCATCGCTCGGAAATCTGCATCGACAAGCTGTTTTCGCCGGACGGGCCGACCGGCCGGCTCGGGCTGGTCGAATTCCGCGGCTTCGAGATGCCGCCCAACGCGCGTATGAGCCTGGCGCAGCAATTGCTGGTGCGCGCCATCATTGCCCGGGCCTGGAAGAACCCGCTCGACGGCCGCTTCGTACGCTGGGGCACCTCGCTGCACGACCGTTTCATGCTGCCGCATTATGTCTGGGCGGATTTTCTCGATGTGCTGGACGACCTCAAGCTGAACGGCTTCGTATTCCGTCCGGAATGGTTCGATGCCCAGCTCGAATTCCGCTTCCCGTTCTGCGGCGAGGTCCAGCATGCCGGCATCAAGCTGGAGCTCAGGCAGGCGCTCGAGCCGTGGCATGTCATGGGCGAGCAAGGCGCGATCGGCGGCACCGTACGCTTTGTCGATTCCTCCGTCGAAAGGCTGCAGGTGAAGACCGAGGGGCTCAACCCGGAGCGTCACGCCGTCGTCTGCAACGGCCGCGTCGTGCCGATGAAGGTGACCGACACCAGAGAGATCGCGGTGGCCGGCGTTCGTTTCAAAGCCTGGCAGCCGGCGTCGGGGCTGCATCCGGCGCTACCGGTCAACACCCCGCTGGTCTTCGACATCTATGACCGCTGGTCGGGCCGCGCGGTCGGTGGTTGCGTCTACCATGTGGCACACCCCGGCGGGCGCAGCTACGACACGTTCCCGGTCAACGGCAATGAAGCGGAGGCGCGGCGGCTCGCCCGCTTCGAGCCGCGTGGCCATACGCCGTCCAGCTATGTGCTGCGCAACGAAGAAGCCTCTGAAGATTTCCCGATGACCCTTGACCTTCGGCGGCCGCAAAGACTCTGATCAGCCATGGCGAAGGGGAATCACAAAAGGCTGCGCAGCAAGCCGCGGACCCACAGTCTGCTGGAGCACTACCAGCCGATCGACGGCGTCGTCGACGAGATGGTCGATGCGTCGGGCAATCCGCGGCCGGCCTGGCGGCACTTCATCGAGGCACTGGAGGACCTGGGGCCGGAAAAACTTGCCCAGCGCTTTGCCCGCGCCGACCAGTACCTGCGCGATGCCGGCGTCTATTACCGCGTCTACGACAAGGCCGGCGCCAACGAGCGGGAATGGCCGCTGGCGCATGTGCCGCTGCTGATCGAGGAGCAGGAATGGACTGCGATCAGCGCCGGCCTGATCCAGCGCGCCGATCTGTTCGAGGAGACGATCGCCGACATTTACGGGCCGAACCGGCTGGTCGAGAAAGGCATCCTGCCGGCCGGATTGATCGCGGCCAGCCCCGAATATTTGCGGCCGGTCGTCGGCACCAGGCCGGCCGGCGGCCATTTCCTGCACTTTTGCGCGTTCGAACTCGGGCGTGGCCCGGACGGCCGCTGGTGGGTGCTTGGCGACCGCACACAGGCCCCATCTGGCGCCGGCTTCGCACTGGAAAACCGCGTCGCCACCACAAGGGCGCTGTCCGACATTTACGGCGAGATGCATGTGCACCGCCTGGCCGGCTTCTTCCGTCGCTTCCGCGACGCGCTGATCGGCATGGCCAAGCAAGCCGGCGGCCGTGTCGCCATCCTGACGCCGGGACCGCTGAACGAAACTTATTACGAACATGCCTATATCGCCCGCTATCTCGGCATCATGCTGCTCGAGGGCGAGGACCTGACCGTCTCCGGCGGCAGGCTGATGGTGCGCACGGTTTCGGGGCTGATGCCGGTCAGCGTCTTGTGGCGGCGGCTCGACGCCGCCTTCGCCGATCCGCTCGAATTGCGGCCGGACTCGCAGATCGGCACACCGGGGCTGGTGGAAGCGGTCCGGCAAGGGGCGGTTTCGGCCGTCAATGCACTGGGCTCCGGCCTGATGGAGACGCGCGCGCTGCTCGCCTTCCTGCCGAAGATTTCGCGCGCCCTGCGCAATGAGGAGCTGCTGCTGCCGACGGTCGCGACATGGTGGTGCGGGCAGGACACAGAGCGCGAGCATGTGCTCGCCAATATCGACCGCATGGTGATCGGCCCGGCACTGTCGACGCGGCTTGCCTTCGAGGACGACGGCTCGACCAAGCTCGGGTCAGCGCTGTCGGTCGAGGAACGGGCCGAGCTCGTCGCCCGGATCGAACAGGACGGCGGCGACTTTGTGGGCCAGGAAGCGGTGACGCTTTCGACCACGCCTGTCTATGTCGGCGGCTGGCTGGAGCCACGGCCGGCAAGCCTGCGCGTCTATCTGGCGCGGACGCCGGAAGGCTGGACGGTGATGCCGGGCGGTTTTGCCCGTGTCGGCTTCTCGCTCGACCCGACGGCCATCGCCATGCAGCGCGGCGGCCAGGCGGCGGATGTGTGGGTGGTCAGCGACAGGCCGGTGGAGCGCGAGACGCTGCTGCCGCAGGAGCACGACAGCTTCACCCGAACCTTGCCGGGCAGCCTGCCCAGCCGCTCAGCGGAAAACCTGACATGGCTTGGCCGCTATATCGAGCGGTCGGAAGACACGGTGCGCATCCTGCGCGCCTACCATGTGCGGCTGGCCGAGACATCCGATCCCGAGATGCCGCTGCTCGCCGATATCAGGGACTATCTCGCGCCGTTCGGCGTCGACGTCGAGACGGCAATCCCATTGGGGCTCATCGGCACCCTGGACAGCGCCGTCTACAGTGCCGGACAGATCCGCGACCGCTTCTCGCCGGATGGCTGGCTGGCATTGAAAGATCTGTCGAAGACCATCCATCAATTCGCCGCGACAGTGGCGCCGGGCGACGACGCGACAAGGGCAATGACGGTCATCCTGCGCAAGCTGGCCGGGTTTTCCGGCCTGCTGCACGAGAACATGTACCGCTTTGCTGGCTGGCGTTTCCTGGAAATCGGCCGCAGGCTCGAACGCGGCATCCAGATCGCCCGCACGCTCGCCCGGCTGACCAGAGCCCAGGCGCCGGAAGGCGCGCTCGACATGATGCTGGAGATCGGCGACAGCGTCATGACCCACCGTCGGCAATATCCGGTGCAGGCGGGACGGCGCACGGTGGTCGACCTTCTGGCGCTCGATCCGCTCAACCCGCGCTCAATCCTTTTCCAGCTCGAACGGCTGAAGGCAGAAATCGCGCTGCTGCCCGCTGTCGGCGCCGAAGGCCATATGTCGCCGGCGGCCAAGGAAATCCTGCAGCTCAACACGTCGATCGCCATCAAGGAGCCTTCGGACATGACGGCCAAGGCCCTCGGCGATCTCGCCAATGAAATCGGCGGGCTCTACAACAGCCTCGCCAAAGCCTATTTCGGGTAGAGACGGCATGCTCTACGACATCAGGCTTCACCTGCGTTACGACTATGATGCGGCGGCCGGCGGCGGCCGCCATCAGGTCCGCGTGTTGCCGCCGACCATCCCTGGCGTGCAGCGCGTCATCGCCGCTTCACTGTCTTTTGTGCCGGCGCCCAGCGAACGTTCCGACTTTTCCGACTTTTTCGGCAACAGTGTCACTTCGATCGCCTTTCGTGACGCACATGATGCGCTCGACATCAGGATGAGCGCGCGTGTTTCCGTGTCGCGGCCGGAGCCCGGGCTCGACGTATCGCCGGACATACGCCGGCTGAAAGAAGAACTCGGCGCGGTGCACTCGCTGGCGCCGGCTTCGCCGCATCACTTTCTGGCCGCCAGCGATCACGCCGGCATCGACGCGGCAATCACTGCCTATGCGAAAGACAGTGCCGGCAGTTCGACGGTCGGCACGGCCATGGCTCTGTGCAACCGCATTCACCGCGATTTCACCTATGACGGCGAGGCGACCACCGTGCAGACGCGGGCCAGCGACGCCTTCGGCCTGAAGCGCGGCGTCTGCCAGGATTTTTCCCACATCATGATCGCCGGCCTGCGCGGCCTCGGCATCCCTGCAGGCTATGTCAGCGGGTTCCTGCGCACCATTCCGCCGCGCGGGAAGCCGCGGCTCGAAGGCGCCGACGCCATGCACGCCTGGGTCAAGGTGTGGTGCGGGCGCGATGCCGGCTGGCAGGAGTTCGATCCGACCAATGGAATGCGGGCAAGCAACGACCATATCACGGTCGGCTACGGCCGCGACTACTCCGATGTGGCGCCGATCGTCGGCGTGCTGAAAACCACCGGCGGGCAGGTCGGCGAGCAGGCGGTCGACGTCATTCCGGTCGTGCTCGAAAAGGCGTGACGACGCACATCTTCGTTGCACGCGACGTCGATAGGCTGTCCTGGGACCAAGAGATCAAGAGGCGGTGGAACCCGCAGCCGGCAAGCGGCTTATCTACGGAAATTCCGTGGAGAGGACATGCTGGACAAATCCGGGTCGTCGTCTGGCCAATCGGCTGTGAGGAAAGCTGCACCAAGGAACGGGGTGCCGCAGAACGGAGCGCTGGAGAACGGCGCGCAAGCCTCGGCCGTTCGGGCCTCGCTCAACTATGTCACCGACACTGAACCCGGTATTCGCCGGCTGCGTTCGGGCAAGGGGTTCTCGTACAAAGGACCCGACGGGCGGATTGTCGACGGGGAGGCCTTGGCACGCATCAAGGCGCTTGCCATTCCACCGGCCTGGACGGATGTGTGGATCTCGCCGGATGCCGACGGTCACATCCAGGCGACCGGTCGGGACCAGCGCGGCCGCAAACAATACCGCTATCATCCGCACTGGGCAGAGGAGCGCGACGGGGTCAAATATTCGAGCCTGATCGCCTTTGCCGAAAGCCTGCCCGAACTGCGGCGGCAGATCGACGCCGATCTGCGCCGTCACGGCCTGCCGCTGGAACGCGTCGTTGCGGCCATCGTCTGGCTGCTCGACAACACGATGATCCGTGTCGGCAATGCCGCCTATGCCCGCGAGAACAAGAGTTTTGGACTGACCACGCTGCGTGACCGCCATGTCGACATCAAGGGCTCGAGCCTGCGTTTTGCCTTCACCGGCAAATCCGGCAAGGAATGGAGATTGAAGCTTGTCGATCGCCGGATTGCCAAGATCGTGCGTGGAGCGCAGGACCTGCCGGGCCAAAAACTGTTCCAGTATCTCGACGAGGATGGAAACAGGCATCCGGTGCGCTCAGACGACGTCAACCGCCATATCAGGGATAACGCCGGAGCGGAGTTCAGCTCCAAGCACTTCAGAACCTGGGGCGGCACCATTCATGCCGCGTCGCTGTTTGCCCAAACCGAACGTCCCGAAAGCCAGGCGCAACAAAAGCGGGCGATGAACAGCGTCATCGACAAGGTTGCCGAGCGGCTTGGCAACACACGCGCGGTTTGTCGCCAATGCTACATCCATCCGGAAGTCTTCCGCGCCTGGTCCGAAGGACGGCTGCTCGACGAAATGGCGGATGCCAACAAAGGCAAGCGCTCGATCGCCGGGCTCGACGACGAGGAAGCCTTGGTCTTGAGATGGCTGAAGGCGAGGGAATGACGCCGGACCGGAGCGTATTTTTTTGTCGACGCCATGTCGGCATCGGTCCTAGTGTTTCGTCCTTTGATAAAGAAAAGGACGACCCATGCTCTACGCGATCCTCTGCTATGCCTCTGAAGACGTCGTTTGCTCCTGGAGCAAGGAGCAGGACGATGCCGTCATGGAAAAGCTTATCGGCGTGCAGGAGAAATATGCCAACGCCGGCCGGCTTGGCCCGGTGGCGCGGCTCTTGCCGACGACCGCGGCGACGACGCTGAGGAAGGTCAAGGGCGAATCGATCGTCATCGACGGCCCGTTTGCCGAAACCAAGGAGCAGTTCCTCGGTTTCTACACGCTCGAATGCGCCGACCTCGATGAGGCCGTCGACTTCGCGCGCGAGCTTTCCGAGGTCAACCCGAGCGGCGGCTCCTACGAAATCCGGCCGGTCTCGCTCTTCAATCCCGCCAAGGTTTCCGCATGACCGAACTCGCCTGGATCAGCACGGCAATCAGCACCGCTCGCCCGCAGGCGATGGGGGCATTGCTGCGCTACTTCCGCGACCTCGACGCGGCGGAGGAAGCATTCCAGGACGCCTGCCTGAGGGCACTGAACAACTGGCCGAAAAACGGTCCTCCACGCGATCCGGCGGCCTGGCTGATCTTCGTCGGCCGCAACAGCGGCATCGATGCGGTGCGCAAGCGCGCCAAGCAGGCGCCGCTGCCGGAGGAGGATCAGATCTCCGATCTGGAGGATGCCGAGAGCGACGTCGCCGAGCGGCTGGACGGGGCGCATTACCGCGACGATATTTTGCGGCTGCTGTTTATCTGCTGCCATCCCGACCTGCCGGCCACGCAGCAGATCGCGGTGGCGTTACGCATCGTCTCCGGCCTGACGGTCAAGCAGATCGCCCGCGCCTTCCTCGTCGGTGAAAGCGCCATGGAGCAGCGTATCACGCGCGCCAAGGCGCGCATCGCCGACGCTGGGGTGCCGTTCGAGACGCCGGGAGCGGTCGAGCGCTCCGAACGGCTCGCCGCCGTCGCCGCCATGGTCTACCTGATCTTCAACGAAGGCTATTCCAGCAACAGCGGCGAGGCTTCGGCGCGTGCGCCGCTTTGCGAAGAGGCGATCCGGCTGGCCCGGCTGCTGCTCAGGCTATTCCAGACCGAGCCGGAGATCATGGGGCTGACGGCGCTGTTGCTGCTGCAGCATGCACGCTCGCCTGCCCGCTTCGACGAGAACGGCGAGATCGTGCTGCTCGAAGACCAGGACCGCAGCCTGTGGAGCCGCAAGATGATCGATGAAGGCCTGGCGCTGGTCGATAAGGCGTTGCGCCATCGCAAGCCCGGTCCCTACCAGGTGCAAGCGGCGATCGCCGCACTGCATGCGCGGGCGGAAAAACCCGAGGATACGGACTGGAACGAGATCGACCTGCTCTACGGCCTGCTCGAGCAGATGCAGCCGTCGCCGGTGGTGACGCTCAACCGCGCCGTCGCGGTCTCCAAGGTGCGTGGACCGGAAGCCGCACTCGCCATGATCGAGCCGCTGGAGGGAAGGCTTTCCGGCTATTTCCATTTCTTCGGCCTCAAGGGCGGACTGCTGATGCAGCTTGGCCGCGGCGAGGAGGCGCGCGTCGCTTTCGACCGCGCCATCGCGCTTGCCAATACGGCCGCCGAGGCAGCGCATATCCGCATGCATATCGACCGGCTGATGAAAGAAAGCGCCGTGCGGGAAACCGCCAAGACGGCACACTGATTCGCTCTATCTGGCTGGTTCAACAGTCGGACGCCGGCTTGGACCATGCCGGGGTGGCGATTTCTCCCTGAAACGCGTAATGCCACGCCATAACAGCGCCTGGTGTGCCGACCGGCAGGGAGCGGGTATGGCGCAAGGCTTGGACCGACGCCATATGAGCGACGGGATATGAAAGGGACGAAACGAAAATGACAATTGCGAAGGAAACGGCCGGGCTTCTGGCGAAACTGGGCGTTGCCGAGGCCGCGCTTACGGGCGGCGACCTCATCGTGCGCAGCCCGGTGACCGGCGAGCAGATCGCCGCGCTGAAGACCATCTCGCCGGCCGATGCGGCAACGACCATCGACGATGCCCACAAGGCTTTCCTGACGTGGCGGCAGGTGCCGGCTCCCAAGCGTGGCGAACTGGTACGGCTGCTCGGCGAGGAATTGCGCACACACAAGGCCGAGCTTGGTCGGTTGGTGTCGATCGAAGTCGGCAAGATCCCGTCCGAGGGTCTAGGCGAAGTGCAGGAGATGATCGACATCTGCGATTTCGCCGTCGGTCTTTCGCGGCAACTGTACGGCCTGACCATCGCCACTGAGCGTCCCGGCCATCGCATGATGGAAACCTGGCATCCGCTCGGCGTCGTCGGCGTGATCTCGGCCTTCAACTTTCCGGTGGCGGTGTGGTCGTGGAACGCAGCGCTTGCGCTGGTCTGCGGCGACGCGGTGGTGTGGAAGCCGTCGGAGAAGACGCCGCTGACGGCGCTCGCCTGCGAAGCGATCTTCAAGCGCGCGGCAAAGCGTTTCGGCGATGCGCCGGAAGGGCTGGCGCCGGTGCTGATCGGCGATCGCGCCGTCGGCGAGATCCTGGTCGACCATCCGAAGGTGCCGTTGGTCTCCGCGACCGGCTCGACGCGCATGGGCAGGGACGTCGGCCCACGGCTGGCGAAGCGCTTTGCCCGTGCCGTGCTGGAGCTCGGCGGCAACAATGCCGGCATCGTCTGTCCGAGCGCCGATCTCGACATGGCGCTCCGCGCCATCGCGTTCGGCGCCATGGGCACGGCCGGCCAGCGCTGCACAACGCTCAGGCGCCTGTTCGTGCATGAGAGCGTCTATGACCAACTCGTTCCGCGCCTGAAGAAAGCTTATGAAAGCGTCTCGGTCGGCAATCCGCTGGAGACAAGCGCTCTGGTCGGCCCGCTGATCGACAAGGCTGCCTACGGGAATATGCAGAAGGCGCTCGAGGAGGCGGCTTCGCATGGCGGTAAAATAACCGGCGGAATACGGGTCGAGAACGGCCATCCCGAGGCCTACTATGTGCGTCCGGCGCTGGTCGAAATGCCGCGGCAGGTTTCGCCGGTGACGGAGGAGACCTTCGCGCCTATCCTCTATGTGATGAAATATTCGGACTTCGACGCCGTGCTAGAAGAACACAATGCGGTGGGAGCGGGGCTGTCATCGTCGATCTTCACCCGCGACCTGCAGGAATCCGAGCGCTTCCTCGGCGTCGACGGATCGGATTGCGGCATCGCCAACGTCAACATTGGCACATCCGGGGCCGAGATCGGCGGCGCCTTCGGGGGCGAGAAGGAAACCGGCGGCGGCCGCGAGAGCGGCTCCGATGCCTGGAAGGCCTATATGCGGCGTGCCACCAACACGGTGAACTATTCCAAGGCGCTGCCGCTTGCCCAGGGCGTGTCGTTCGATATCGATTGAAATGCCAGACCTCCGTCGCGGCGGCGCCAAAGCCGCCACGACGGCTTTCGGCTCATCGTTCAGCTTGCTTCGGAAGATACAACACAGTTGTCGAAAGCTGCATCGATGATGGCGAGCTTGACGGCCTGGGCGGTCATGTATTCGTGATAGAACGCGCTCGACACCCACATGACCGAATGACCGCGCTGGCCCAGCCAGCCGATGCTGCCGAGTTCCTCGGCATCGCGCAATTTGCGTGACAGGTGGGTCCGGGAAAGCTTGAGCCAGTTCGCGAAATCTCCGACTGAGACGACACCGGTCGGAATTCGGTCCAGGTCGGCATGATCGGGATCGACGCCGGACATCAGCCAATCCATGACGATGCCGCCATTGTCGAGCCAGGTGAACAAGGAAAAAGTCTGACTTGGCTCGCGCACGGCATGCGACGAAAGCAGGCCGTCGGCCACCAACGGCTGCAGTTCGGCGAGCACGTCCGGATATGCGACGAATGCAGCCAGTCGAGATCCATTGTCCAGGCTGTCCAGCGTTTTCAGATGCGCCATGACCCAGCCGGCAACCGTCTCCAGAGTGCCCGCGGTCGGCTCAAAGGGGCGGATGCGCCCATATTTAATCGGCAGAGGCCGGATGAAACCGTAATGCAGCATCTCCTTCAGGAAGGCATCGGCGGTGTTGCGGCTGGCCACCGAATGCCGGCAGATGCCGTCCATGAACCGTGTAGACGTAAGTCCCTTGCGATGATCGTCCGGCTCTCGATCGAAATACAAGGCAAGCCCGATATGGGCCATCAGCCAGCGTTGTTGCGTGGCGAATACGGAAGCCAGCCGCGGGTTCGCTTCATAGGTCTGGAGCAGCGTCCGCGACTGAGCCTGGACATGGCGACGCAATGCCGGATGGCCGGCAATGTCTTCAGAAACCAGCGCCATCCCCGCCGAGCCCAACCAAATTTGCAACTGGAAATGCCGGTAACAATTTCAGCCTTCGCGGGCCGTGTCCAGAGCCGGCGCATCAGGATACGAGCTGAATCGCGCCGGCTAGCAGCTGAATTCCGCGACTTGGTCGCCGAGGACCCTGATCTCGCGAGCGCTGATCTTGCCGCACGAGGCTAGCCTGCTCGAACCCATAAATGGTAGCTTCGCCTGGCCAGCCCGTGCTCCCGCCGATGGCGATGCGGAACCAACACAAGTTTTGCTCGTTGAAGAACGCTGATTGGACTGAGACAGTAAGGAACTACAAATGGAGAATGGCCTTCTCGCCACGCCGCCTGCAGCTTTCCGGAAAACAGAGTCGGTCTGGCCACGTGCGCTCAAGTGGCTGCTGCGCCGGGTGCGCAGCGCCTCCGACAGCTCGGGAACCATGTTGAAGCCAATCCTTTCCGAACTCGAGGATGATAGCGGGCCTACTCCGCCTCGACGCGCTTGAGGCTGACCGCGCTGCTATCTTGACGTCAAAAATGACCGCTCACATATCTCTTTATGGCTGCCGCCGCAGCCGACAGCCATGACCGCTTCGAAGGCCTACCACGGCGGAGTGTCCGCCTGATGCGGAAGGCAAGAGCGGCAGTGGCGCGCAGCGGTGGGAACCATCGGGCGTGCTTGGCTATTAGATACAGGCGGCTGCTGGTCTGCCGGGCCAGGAACCATTGCTTATGATCATCAATCCCCCACCGGAAAGCGCTATCCCGGCATCCGTTCCGTCGGTCGATCCAAAAGCCGCCCCGACGCCTCGCAATGCCGAAGCGGAGGTCTTTTATATCGAAGCGATCCGCGAGCTTGTCGCGACCGGCATCCCCTTTCTCGTCGCCGGCACCTATGCCGTAAGCGCCTATACCGGGATCATCCGCCCGACCAAGGATCTCGACATTTTCTGCAAGGCCGGCGACTGCCCGCGCATCCTCGCCCATTTCAAGCGGATCGGCTACGCCGTCGTGGTCGAGGACGACCGGTGGCTCGGCAAAGTGTTCAAGGGGACGCATTTTTTCGACGTCATTTTCGCCTCAATGAACGGCACAATGCCGGTCGACGACCAGTGGCTGGAGCACGCCCGTCAGGGCGAATTGCTGGGCAGCCAGGTGCGGATCATCGGTCCCACCGAGCTTGTCTGGTCCAAATGTTTCATCCAGGACCGCGGCCGCCACGATGGCGCCGACGTTTCGCACACCATCCTCAAGACGCACGATCAGATCGACTGGCAACGGCTCCTTTCCTACATGGAAGTTCATTGGGAAGTTCTGCTGATGCATCTCTTGAACTTCCGATGGATCTATCCGTCGGAGCGGGGCCGCGTACCCGCCTGGCTGCTCGATGAGCTGCTTGACCGGCTGGCCAAGCAGCGCGAATTGCCACCTTCCCGGATGAAAATCTGCCGCGGGCGCATGCTTTCACGAACCGACTATGAGATCGACGTCAAGGACTGGGGCTTTGCCGACGTCGGCGGTGAAGGAGAACATAGCAATGGCTGACGAGCTCGAAACTGCTTCGGCAAAGGCGGAAAACGGCAGCGCACTCAAAGTCGCCGCCATTGGCGATCTGCATGTCGGCAAGGAAGACCAGGCCTCGTACCGCGATCTTTTCGGCGAGATGTCGCGTGAAGCCCAGGTTCTCGTGCTGACGGGCGACCTTACCAATCTCGGCAAGCCTCGGGAGGCCGAAATCCTTGCCGAGGAACTGCGTGCCTGCACGATCCCGGTCGTCGCCGTACTTGGCAACCACGACTATGAGTCAGGCGCCGTCGAGCAGGTCACCGACATTCTGCGCCAGGCGGGCGTTCACCTGCTCGACGGCGAGGCGACAGAGATTCACGAGGTCGGGTTCGTTGGGGTCAAGGGTTTCGTTGGCGGTTTTGGATCGCGCATGCTCGGCTCCTTCGGCGAACCAGCGATCAAGTCAATGGTGGCGGAAAGCGTGAACGAAGCGATGCGGCTTGAAAACGCGATGCGGCAGGTCCGCGCCAAACGCACGCTTGTCGTTCTGCACTACGCGCCTGTCGTCGAGACGGTCGAAGGCGAGCCGCTGGAGATATTCCCGTTTCTCGGTTCGTCACGCCTGGCCGAGACAATAGACCGGTTCCAGGTCAGCGCGGTGGTGCATGGTCATGCGCATCGCGGCGCCTATGAGGGCCGCACGCCGGGCGGGGCGCCGGTCTATAACGTTTCCATGCATGTCGCCAAGCCGACCGGCCGTCCCTACGCCATGCTCGAAATCTGACAGGCGCTGCCACTGGCACAAGCAATCGGCCGACACGCTGCAGAGCGATCACGGTAACTGCCGGCTGAAAGACATCCGCTTCGGCGGAATATCGTTTTCATCCGGATTGGGAATGGGGTCCTCGTCGGGGAGCCTGTCGGGGTCCGGCTCACGCACGGGCTTGGGATCGGGGATGGGAGGCGGCGGTACCGGGGTCGGTGTTGGCTCGGGTGTGGGAACAGTGGCCATCGTAATATTCTCCTCTTGGCGCAGAACAACGCAATGGGTCAGCTGGTTCCCGCCTTCCTTGTTTTTGGAAACCACAGCGTCGCGCCTGCGGGTCAGCCCATTTCCGGATTCGCTTGGCTGCCGCCCGACTTGTTTGACCGCAGCAGCAGCGCAAGCGGAACGAACAGGGCGGTTGCCACCGCGCAGTAACGGAAGACATCGACATAGGCGAGCAGCGTGGCTTGGCGGGCGATCAACTGGCCAAGCCAGCCGATCGCCTGCTGCTTCGCCTCGACCATCGGCGAACCCTGGGCGACGAAATGCTCGGTCGCCTGCCGAAGCACCTGCTGATAGGCGGGCGACGATTGCACGGTGTGGCCGACCAGATTCGATTGATGGATCTGGGAGCTTTGCGCAATGACGGTGTTGGACAGCGAGACGCCGATGCTGCCGCCGATATTGCGTGCAACGTTGATCAGCGCCGATGCCTGGTTGGTCTTCTGCGGGGGCAGGCCGACATAGGCCGCGGTCGAGATGGGAATGAACAGGAACGGCAGCCCGACCATCAGGAAGACACGGGCAAAGGCAAAGAAGCGGAAGCTGGCGTCCGGGGTAAGCGAGGTCATGTGCCAAAGGGCCACTGCGACCACCGACATGCCCATCATGATCAGGTATTTGGGCTGCACGATGCTGCCTACAAATCCGGACACCGGCATCAAGATCAGCATGGCGATGCCGCCCGGCATCATCGAAAGGCCCGAGAGCGTCGCGGTGTAGGCAAATGTCGTCTGCTGCAGCTGCGGCACGATCTGAGTGGTGCTGAACAGGATAGCACCGACCGCCATCATGACCAGGAAGGCCGTACCGAACTGGCGCGTGAACAATAGGCGCATGTCGACGACCGGATCGCTGCGGCTGATTTCCCATGGGATAAGCAGCAGGAACGCGATCGCGGAAATCACTGCGAAAGCGGTGATAAAATTTGAGGCGAACCAATCGTAGCGCTGGCCCCGGTCGAGGAAGATCTCCAGGCATCCCAAGGCTATCGCCACCAGGACGAACCCTACCCCGTCTATCTTCAGGCCGCCTTTCAGCCGTTCCTTGCGTTCGCGTTCGAGGACGTCCGGTTCGACCAACAGCCATTGCACCAGCGCCAGCGACAGGATGCCGAACGGCACGTTGATGAAGAAGATCCAGTGCCAGGAGAAATGGTCGGTCAGCCAGCCGCCGATCGTCGGCCCGACCGTCGGTGCGACGATGACGGCAATGCCGTAAAGCGCGAAGGCTTGCGAGCGCTTTTCAGGCGGGAAGGTGTCGGCAAGAATCGATTGCTCGCTTGGCGCCATGCCGCCGCCACCGAGGCCCTGAAGGACCCTGAACAGGATGAGCAGTTCCAGGTTGGGCGCCAGTCCGCACAGCAGCGACGCGACGGTGAAGGTCGCCACGCAGAGCATGTAGTAGCGCTTGCGGCCGATGACGCTTGCCAGCCAGCCGCTGACCGGGATGATTATCGAGTTGGCAACGAGATAGGTGGTAATGACCCAGGTGCTTTCGTCCATTCCGGCCGCCAGGCTGCCGGCGATGTTGCGCAGGGCGACATTGGCGATCGAGGTGTCCAGCACCAGCATGAAAGTGGCGATCGAAACGACGACGGCGATGAGCCAGGGATTGTGCGTCCCGGCGGCGGATCGGCTTTCGCCCTGATTTCTGGCGGTTTCGCCGCTCATCGCACCTTGACCGTCGGCACCACCGACAGGCCTGGACCGAGAAGCACATCCGGCCGCTTGTCGAAGACGATCTTGACCGGCACGCGCTGCACCACCTTGACGTAGTTGCCCGTGGCATTTTCGGCCGGCAGGAGGCTGAAGGCGGTGCCGCTGCCGGCCTGGATGCTGTCGACGCGGCCATGGAAGGACCTGTCGGGGTAGGCATCGATATCGATGTCGACCGGTTGTCCCTGCCGCATCAGGTCGAGCTGCGTCTCCTTGAAATTGGCCTTCACCCAGACCTCGTCGGGAACGAACATCATCAATACCTGGCCGGGTTGGGCGTAGGTGCCGTCAGCGGCTGAAATGCTCGTTGCCCGCCCGGCTGCGGGTGCCGTGATGGTCGTGCGCGACAGCGTCGTGCGGGCTTGCTCCTGGCTGGCCTTGGCTTGCTCGAGCTGCGCCTCGGCGCTCCTGGCCTGTGCCTGCAAGACCGAAACCTGGCTTTTTGCCGAGGCGACATTGGCCTCGGCGCTGTCCAGCGCGGCCTGATCCTGACGCAACGTCGATGCCGCCTGCTGCGCCTGCTGCTGCGTTGCCGTGCCCCTGGCCAGAAGTTCGCGATTGCGTTGATCCTCGGCCTTGGCGAAATCCAGCGCTGCCTTGGCCTGTGCAACCTGCCTCTGGGCAGCGTTCACCTTAGCGTTTTGAGCCTCGATCTGGGCGGTGACATTGACGATTTCGGCCTCGGCCGCGGCGACGCCGGCATCGGCCTGCTTCAGGTTTGCCTGATAATCGCTGTCGTCGATGCGCAGGAGGACATCGCCCGCCTGTACATGCTGATTGTCGGTAACCGCCAGCTCGGTGATGCGGCCGGCGATTTGAGCGCCGATCGTCACCGTGCGCGCGTCTATGAAGGCGTCGTCGGTCGATTCGTACTGGCGGGCGTTCAGCCACCAGATCGCGACGCCTGCCGCGACGAGCAATAGCGCAAGCGCGATCGCTGCGGTCGCATAGGGATGGCGCCTGGGAAAGCCGAGCAGACCGGCCTTTCGTTGCGAGGCATTGCCGTCGGGCCTTTCCTGCCGGGGCTCTGCCGGTCGCCCATGAGATTCTCGAACCGGGGCCGGTTGCTCCCGGGTTTCATTTACAGGCTCGACGTCTTGTTCGAGGCTTTGAGGCTTCGTGTCCAACGGAATTGCTTTCAAGACTGATATTGCAGCCGCCAGAGCGCACGCAAAGCCAAACGGCAAGCTTCCGCAAAAGTTCCTGCCCGGACAGGTTCGGTTAACGGATCGACATCGAATCCACCGGCGCGCGCGTTTGGGATTCGAGCGCCGCTTCACCGGCCAGATTGTCCGTACGCCTCATGTTGCGGCGGTCTGGCCTTGTCAGCGCTCCACGGCGCGATAATTGCTCATGTAGGCGTGGGCGAATTCACCTGTCGACAGGAGCCGATCATGAAACATCAAACACTCGACCAACTGCAGGCCGTCGCGGAAGTTGAGTCCTTCGCGGCGTATCCGGCGATGACTCGAAACCAACGGATTGAACGTTGGGCGGAACTTCTCGAACAAAACCCGACGCGATGCCTTGGGGCGCTTCCAGGCACCGAATACATGAACAGGGAAGCGCGCGACAGATCGCGTGGCGCTGGGACGCCGCTCACTGTCGCGTTCGAGGATCCGGTTCTGCGTGCCATGGGCCTCAACGATGATACCTATGGTGAGGCAAAGCGCTTCTTCGAACTGAGCGACCGGCAGTTGCACCAAATCGTTTGCCATTGCCATGTTGGCGCTACGATGCAAGCGAGATGGGCCGCTGCCAGGGTGCGCGGGATAGTTCGCGGCAACAGATTTGTTGCCTGGATGAAGGGCTTGATCGTGCATTGACGCGGTACGAGGAACGGCGGAACACGCGTTCTTTCCGCGCCGTGGAGAGCGCTTCCGAACTTGGAAGGGCTCGTGGCCCGTCAGGCCGCGCAGATTGTGAAACTCCTCGACGCTTGGCTGCGCCTTGTCGCGGCCATGCGTCCGTTTTTGATGTGAGAATTTGAGTTGGCCCGCCGCAAGTGAGAGCCTTCGTCCGACTGGCGTTCGAGCGCAGTCCAGGCAGGTGCGATCTGGCTAAGGATGGACCCGCGATCCTTCGACGTGGCTAGCGATCGATTTCTCCGAACACGATGTCTAGCGAGCCGATGATCGCGGCAACATCGGCGATCATATGGCCTCGGGATAGGAAATCCATCGCTTGCAGGTGGGCGAAGGAAGGTGCGCGGATCTTGCATCGGTAGGGAACGTTGCCTCCGTCCGACACCAGGTAGACGCCGAACTCACCCTTCGGCGCCTCGACGGCGGCATAGACTTCACCGCTCGGCACGCGAATGCCTTCGGTATAAAGTTTGAAGTGGTGGATCGTCGCTTCCATCGAGCGCTTCATCATGGCACGCGGCGGCGGCGTGATCTTGCGGTTCGGGATCGCGACCGGGCCCTGACCTTCGGGTGAGCGCAACTTTTCCAGACATTGCCGCATGATCCGGACCGACTGGCGCATTTCCTCCATGCGTACGAGATAGCGGTCGTAGCAGTCGCCATGCTTGCCGACCGGAATATCGAAATCCATCTCCGAATAGCATTCGTATGGCTGCGCCTTGCGCAGGTCCCAGGAGGCGCCCGATCCGCGCACCATCACGCCGGAAAAGCCCCAGGCCCAGGCATCATCGAGGCCGATCACGCCGACATCGACATTGCGCTGCTTGAAAATGCGATTCTCGGTCAACAGCTCTTCGAGATTGTCGCAGACCTTGAGGAACGGATCGCAGAACTTCCAGATGTCGTCGAGGAGTTGCGGCGGCAGATCCTGATGCACGCCGCCGACCCTGAAATAATTCGCGTGCATGCGGGCACCGGACGCGCGCTCATAAAAGACCATCAGCTTCTCGCGTTCGGCGAAACCCCAGAGCGGTGGCGTCAGCGCGCCGATGTCCATGGCTTGCGTGGTGACGTTGAGGAGGTGCGATAACAGCCGGCCGATTTCGCAGAAAAGCACGCGGATGAGCTGCCCGCGTTTCGGAATCGATATTTCGAGGAGCTTCTCGGCGGCAAGACAGAATGCATGCTCCTGGTTCATCGGCGCGACGTAGTCGAGCCGATCGAAATAGGGCAAGGCCTGCAGGTAGTTCTTGTACTCGATGAGCTTTTCGGTGCCGCGATGCAGCAGGCCGATGTGGGGATCGGCGCGTTCTACGATCTCGCCGTCGAGTTCGAGCACCAGCCGCAGGACGCCGTGAGCGGAGGGATGTTGTGGCCCGAAATTGATGGTGAAGTTGCGAACTGCAGCCTCGGCCATGACAGTCCTCCGCGATCAGGCGGACTTCGGTTCCGTGCCGGAACCGGCTTGTCCGCTTTCAGCCGCTCACGTCGTCGTCTGGATGATCAGCGTCAGCGTGCCGTCGCCGTCGATATTGGCCGCCACGACCTGAGTGGAATTAAGTCCGTTCGCCGCCAGTGCCGATGCCGCCTGCGGCGATGCGTCGATCGAACTTTGCAGGATGCGCAAATCCTCGGCGCTGGTCTGGGTGACGACGGCCTCCGCCTGTGCCTTGATTTCAGGAGGCAGATCCTCCATCGCCACGATTGTCACTGCGGTGAAATTCTGGGCGGAGAAGGCTTGGTCAGGTGTAGCCTGGTCGGAGGTGGCCCCTTCTGGCGTGGCTTGCTCTGGCAGGGTTTGCGGCGCCGTTGGCGGCACAGGGGCAAGCTCTGGTCCCACGGATTGCGCATAGACCGGCGAGGCAAGGGCCAGTGCCGAAAGTGTGACAATTGTCGTTGATAGGCGCATGGCCATTCCTTCCGTTTTGCTCAGCGGACGATCAATTCGGTCACGACAAAACCATCGTGTCGAAATATGGTTCCGTTACGGAGGTTGCTGTCTTGCCGAAAGCCGTGATTGTCGCGGAAAGCAGGGCGCGAAATCCGGCGTTGCCCTGTCTCAGGCAGCGGCGTGGCTGCGATCGGGCTGCGGCCAGCGCTGCAATGCTTCACGGCCCTGAGCGGTCAGTTCGTAGATCCCGCGATCGGTGCGCGCGAACCAGCGATACACGTTGTGCAGCAGGATCTTGGGTGCGTTCGGCAGGTTGGGCTTCAAGTCACGTGGCCGCTTTGGGCCGTCGGCGAGCGCTGCGGCGCATGCCAGTGCCTGCTGGCGATACGCGGTCATGATCGGCGCACGCGAGCCGCCGCCGGCGACAGGATCGCCCTGCCGACGCCGATGTTCGTCGATTAGTTTCGAGCGGCGCCGGGGATCCCGACGCGGAGCCAATGCCGTCGGGCTAAGCAGCACCTGAACCTCGCCGTTCGTTCGCACGCCAAGCAGGCCAAAGCCGAGGCGACGGCAGAGATTGCGGTATCTCACATCGCTGTCGCGGCCCTTGCCCCGGGCCGACATGCACGCCGCGAGCCAGACCTCGTCGCTCGCCGCCATACGGTCGACGCCCTGGAGGATGAGTTCGAGATTGAACTTCAGCTTTAGTTCGCAGATGACGACGATCGGTGGAGAGTCGGCACTCAGCGCCAGCAGATCGCAGCCGCCGATCTCGCCCTTGACCATAAATCCCAGGCCTTCCAGGAAGGCCTTGACCGGGCTGTAGAGTGACGTTTCGAGCATGGGCCTTTGTTCGCTGCGAATCATCCCGCCGATCGGCGGTTCAGCGCGATGATCGCTCTTTGCCGTTGAACAGGAGGTAAACGACGGCCAAACAAGTGGTCAGAGCCGTGCCACGGCCGCTTGCCAATTTGGTATGCTGGTATAATGTGTACCTGAGGTAGCATGCTCCGCGTAACTGCACTGTGCTGGACATCCGGGCGCCCGAGACATCGTCCAGGGCATCGTCATTTGAGCGGCGGCTCCCCTGCGTTTTCTAATCCGCCAGCCGGCGGCAATGTGCATACGAGTCAATGGGATGACGATCGGCAGGGCCGTCGTTGGAATTCAGGAGTAACGGACACATGACAACGATTGCGCTGTTTGGTGCAGGCGGCAAAATGGGTTACCGTCTGTCGACCAATTTTCGCGGATCTCCCTACACGATACGCCATGTCGAGGTCAGCGACGCCGGTCGCGAGCGGCTTAAGTCGGGCCTCGGCATCGATGCCGTCAGCGCCGATGAGGCGCTTGATGGCGCCGATGTGGTGATCCTGGCGGTGCCGGACACGCACATCGGCAAGGTCGCGGCGAGCATCGAGAGCAAGCTTGCATCAGGCACGATGGTTGTCGTGCTCGACGCCGCGGCACCTTTCGCCGGGCATTTGCCGAAGCGACCGGACCTGACCTATTTCGTCACCCACCCGTGCCATCCGCCGATCTTCAACGACGAGACCGACATGGCGGCCAAGAAGGATTATTTCGGCGGCGTCAAGGCCAAGCAGCACATGGTCAGCGCCTTGATGCAGGGACCGGAGGAAGATTTCGCCAAGGGTGAGGCGATCGCAAAGATCATCTGGGCGCCGGTTATGCGCTCCCATCGCGTCACGGTCGATCAGATGGCGCTGCTCGAGCCCGGCCTTTCGGAAACGGTATGCGCCTCGCTGCTCGTCGTCATGAAAGAGGCCGTCGACGAGGTGGTGGCGCGCGGGGTCGACAAGCAGGCGGCGCTCGACTTCCTGCTTGGCCATATGAACGTGCTTGGCGCCGTCATCTTCGGCGAAACCAAAGGCGTGTTCTCCGATGCCTGCAACAAGGCGATAGAGTTCGGCAAGCCGGTGCTGATGCGCGACGACTGGAAGCGGGTGTTCGAACCGGAGGAGATTGCCGCGAGCATTCAGCGCATCACTTGAGGAGAGCGACGCGTCTTCCGGAACATGTCACCTGAAATTGTCATTGACTCATTATACCAGTTGGCTTAGCTGTTCGATGGTCGGACCGTTAAGCTTCTCAGCAGGCTCAGGGGCTGGATGAGTGGAGGATAGGGGGAGCGATCCGTCGAGGTGAAGCCGGCAAAGGCTTATGAATCTGACGCGAGCCGCCGCCTACGGCCGGCTAACGAAATCGAATGCATATAGCCTTGGGATCAAGGCACGGGTTTTCAACGGGAGGAATACATGAAACTGACACGCAGAATGACGCTTGCGGCTTTTGCCGGCATGCTGGCGCTTGGCACCGCCGCACCCGCCTATGCGGCGGATTTGATCGCCATCATCACGCCCTCGCATGACAATCCGTTCTTCAAGGCGGAAGCTGTCGGCGCGGAGGCCAAGGCCAAGGAACTCGGCTACGAGGCGTTGGTGCTCGTCCATGACGACGACGCCAACAAGCAGTCGGAATTGATCGACACCGCGATCGGCCGCGGCGCCAAGGCGATCATCCTCGACAATGCCGGCGCCGACGCCACCGTCGCCGCCGTGCAGAAGGCCAAGGACGCAGGCGTTCCTTCCTTCCTGATCGATCGCGAGATCAATGCCACCGGCGTTGCCGTCGCGCAGATCGTCTCCAACAATTATCAGGGCGCCCAGCTCGGCGCGCAGGAATTCGTCAAGCTGATGGGCGAGAAGGGTAATTTCGTCGAGCTCGTCGGCAAGGAATCCGACACCAATGCCGGCATCCGCTCCAAGGGTTACCACGACGTCATCGACGACTATCCGGATCTGAAGATGGTGGCGCAGCAGTCGGCCAACTGGAGCCAGACCGAGGCCTATTCAAAGATGGAATCGATCCTCCAGGCCAATCCCGATATCAAGGGCGTGATCTCCGGCAACGACACGATGGCGATGGGCGCCTATGCGGCACTTGCCGCTGCCGGCCGCAAGGACGTCATCGTCGTCGGCTTCGACGGGTCGAACGACGTGCGCGACTCGATCACCTCCGGCGGCATCAAGGCGACAGTCCTGCAGCCGGCCTTCGCGCAGGCACAGATGGCGGTCGAGCAGGCGAACGACTTCATCAAGAACAAGAAGTCTCCGCCCGAAGAAAAGCAATTGATGGATTGCGTCCTGGTCAATGGCGACAATGCCGCCAAGCTGGAGACGTTCGCGCTCACCAACTGAGCCGGCGTAACATCAAGCAGCAAGGGACGAGCCCCCGGTTCGTCCCTTGCTTCCATTTCGCCCTTTCTTCCATTTCTCTGGGGGCTCCTGACTGCCATGCCGAACGAGCCGACATGTTCAACACGCTGACCCGGCCGATCCTTGTCGCGTTGTTGCTCGCAGCAATAGGCAGCCTGACCGCCTGCAAGATCCTGCCGACGCCGTCGACGGAAAACGGCGGCACTGGCTCCGCGTTCAATCCGGACAAAATGGTCGAGGACATCTGGGCGGCGAAAGTGATACCCTATCTACAGCAGAAGGCCGGGCCGTTTGCCGAGGTTCATGCCTTGGCCAAGACCGATCCCGCCGCTGCCGGCGCCAAATACGGCAATCCGAAGAAGCAGGCGAATTCGCCATGGACCTTCGCGGTTCGGCTCATGGGCAAGGTCGTTGCAGCCAATACACAGTCACGCGCGGCGACGATGGACATCGATGCCGACGGCGACGGCAAGGCGGATGCGCGGGTGCAGATCGGCCCCGCCATGCGCGGAACCGCGCTGCGCGACAGCCTCGACTTCATCCAGTTCAACGATTTCACCAATCAGATTGACTTCGCCCAGTTCGGCAAGGCGTTCAACGCCTATGCCGACAGGGCCGTGCTTTCCAAGCTGCCGCGGGAGGCACTCGAGGGCCGCAGCGTCGAGGTACTTGGCGCCTATACGCCGGGTAGTGGCCAGGACCTGCCGCTGGTGACGCCGGCGGAGGCAGAGATCGGGCCGAAGCCATGAGCGGCGATCAAGATGTCATCCTGAAGCTGGAGGATGTCTCGAAAGTCTATTTCGGCACCGTCGCAGTCAAGCGGGCGAATTTCGAGGTGCGCAAGGGCGCGGTCAACGTGCTGGTCGGCGAAAACGGAGCCGGCAAATCGACGCTGATGAAGATCATCGCCGGTGTCGAGCAGCCGACACTCGGGCGCATCCTGCTGGACGGCGAGGAGGTTTCCTTCTCGTCATCCGGGGATGCGGTGAATCGCGGCATCGGCATGGTTTTCCAGGAGCTGAACCTGTTCGGCAATCTGACTGTCGCCGAAAATATTTTCGCCACCCGCGAGATCACCAATCGGTTCCGCAAGATCGACCGCAAAGAGCAGGAGCGCCGCGCGGCGGAATTCCTTGAACGCCTGGAAGCCGGCATCCGGCCGGACATGCTGGTCGAGGATCTGCGCATCGGCCAGCAGCAGCTGGTCGAGATCGCCAAGGCCGTTTCGCTCGATGCGCGCATCCTCATCATGGATGAACCGACCTCGGCGCTCAGCGCGGCGGAAGTCGAGATCCTGTTCAAGGTGATTGCCGACCTCAAGGCGCGTGGCGTGGCAATCGTCTACATCTCGCACCGGCTCGAGGAACTGATCCGCATCGGCGACACCATCACCGTGCTGCGCGACGGACGCATCACCGGCCAGGCGGAGATGAAAGACGTCGACACCCAGTGGATCGTGCGGCAGATGATCGGCTCGGACGCCAAGGACTTCGCCAAGGCCGACGGCCATGTGCCGGGCGAAGAGATATTCCGCGCCGAGGACATCTGCCTGCCGCGTGTAACCGGCGGGCTCGCGGTCGATCACGTCTCGCTGTCGCTGCGCGCCGGCGAGATCCTCGGCATCTACGGTTTGATGGGAGCCGGACGCAGCGAGCTGTTCGACTGCATCATGGGCCGCCACGGCCATTCGACCGGCACGATATTCATTGCCGGCAAAAAGGTGCACGAGCGCGACACGACGCGGCGCATCCGGCGCGGCCTGGCGCTGATCCCCGAAGACCGCCAGCGCGAAGGGCTGGTGTCGATCCTCTCCGTCGCCAGCAATCTGACTCTGGCCAGCCTGTCGCGGTTCGTGCGTCTGTTCCACATTCGTGGTGCCGCCGAACGGCAGGCGGTGACCCAGACGGTGCGCGAACTGGCCATCAAGGTCGCCGATCCGGCGCAGGAAGTCTCGTCGCTGTCGGGCGGCAACCAGCAGAAGGTGGTGATCGGCAAAGCGCTGCTCACTGGACCGAAGGTGCTGCTGATGGACGAGCCCAGCCGCGGCATCGACGTCGGCGCCAAGGCCGACGTGTTCCGCACCATGCGCAAGCTGTCGCGCAACGGCCTGGGGATCCTGTTTGCCACCTCGGATCTTGATGAGGTGATGGCGTTGTCCGACCGCATCGCAGTGATGAGCAATGGAAAATTGACCGGCATGTTCGACCGCGCCGAGGCGACGGAGGCCGCACTCGTCGCTGCCTCGGCCTTCGGCCACGGACCGGTCCCGCACGGAGAGCAAGGCGCATGACTGACATCCCAGCCAAGGCGACGGTCAACTCCATTTCGAGCGGCTCGGTCCTGCTGATGCTGATGAAGGCGAGGACGTTCATCGCGCTGATCGCCGTACTGTTATTCTTCTCGATAGCTGCCCCCAATTTCCTGTCGGCCGCCAATCTTATCCTGATGTCGAAGCACGTGGCGTTGAACGCATTCCTCGCAATGGGCATGACCTTCGTCATCATCACCGGCGGCATCGACCTGTCGGTCGGCTCGATCGTCGGCCTGTGCGGCATGGTGGCCGGCTATCTCGTGCTCAACGGCATCGACCTGCAGGTCGGCTATACCATCTATTTCAACGTCTTCGAGATCGCGCTGATCACGCTTGCCGTCGGCATATTGATCGGCGCCGTCAACGGGTTGCTGATCACCAGGCTTAACGTTGCGCCGTTCATCGCCACGCTCGGCGTGCTCTATGTCGCGCGCGGCCTGGCGCTGCTGTCGTCCGACGGGCGCACCTTCCCCAATCTCGTCGGCAAGCCGGAGCTCGGCACCACCGGGTTCGGCTTTCTTGGCGCCGGCCGGCTGCTTGGCCTGCCGGTCGCGCTGTGGATTTTGCTCGTTGTTGCGCTAGGGGCGGCCTATCTCGCCAAATACACCCCGCTCGGCCGCCATATCTTCGCCGTTGGCGGCAATGAGCGGGCGGCGCGGATTTCGGGCGTCCGCGTCAACATGGTGAAGATGTTCGTCTACATGTTCTCCGGCTTCTGCGCGGCGATCGTCGGGCTGATCATCTCGTCCGAACTGATGGCCTCGCATCCGGCGACTGGAGAGAGCTTCGAACTTAACGCCATTGCCGCGGCAGTGCTCGGCGGCACCTCGATGTCGGGGGGACGCGGTACCATCGGCGGCACCATTGTCGGCGCCTTCGTCATCGGCATCCTTTCGGACGGGCTGGTGATGATGGGGGTGAGCTCGTTCTGGCAAATGGTGATCAAGGGCCTCGTCATCATCGTCGCCGTCGTCGTCGACCAGGCACAGCGCCGGCTGCAGAGCCGTGTCACGCTGATGCAGATGGCAAAGGCCGGCTGACATGGAGGAGCTGCGTGGAGCGCTGATCGGCTGCGGCTTCTTTGCGGTCAACCAGATGCATGCCTGGCGCGACGTGGAGGGCGCCTCGATCGTCGCTATCTGCGACCGCGATCCGGACCGGCTGCGGGTCGTCGGCGACCAGTTCGGGGTCGCGCGGCGCTATACCGATGCGGCCGCGCTGTTTGCCGGCGAAAGGCTGGATTTCGTCGACATCGCCACCACCGCACCAAGCCACAGAACGCTCGTCGAGATGGCGGCGCAGCACGGCGTTCCGGCTATCTGCCAAAAACCGTTTGCGCCGACGCTTGCCGACGCCCAGGCGATGGTGAAGGCCTGCGCCGACGCCGGCGTGCCGTTGATGGTGCATGAAAATTTTCGCTGGCAGTCGCCGATCCAGGCGGTGCGTGCCGTGCTCGACAGCGGTGAGGTCGGCACGCCCTTCTTCGGACGGATCTCGTTCCGCTCGGCCTATGACGTGTTTTCCGGCCAGCCCTATCTGGCGACCGGAAGACGCTTCATCATCGAGGATCTGGGCATCCACCTCCTCGACATCGCCCGCTTTCTGCTGGGCGACGTCTCGACCGTCACCGCGCGAACGGCGCGCGTCAACCCTGGCATTGCCGGCGAGGACGTTGCGACGATGCTGATGGACCACACGAGCGGCGCCACTACCGTGGTCGATTGTAGCTATGCGACTAAGCTCGCTACCGAGCCGTTCCCCGAGACGCTGATCGAGATCGACGGCAGCGACGGCACGATCCGGCTGGCGCAGGGCTACCGCCTCACCGTCACCGGCAGGAGCGGGACGGCTGTCAGCGATGTCTCGCCACCGCTGCTGGCCTGGGCATCACGGCCGTGGCACAACGTCCAGGAAAGCGTCGTCGCCATTCAAAAGCATTGGGTCGATTGCCTGACCAACGGAACCGAGCCCGCGACCTCGGGCGCGGACAACCTCAAGACATTGGCGTTGGTCGAGGCAGCGTATGCCGGCGCCGCAAGCCGGGAGCCGGTGCAACTCGACGCCTTGCTGAAATGACAGCCGACGCCTTCCTCCTCTACGGCACACGTGCCGTTGAAGCCGAACCGGTCAGGCTGCGCGCCGGCGCGCTGACAGCGGACTTCGTCAACGGCAATCTGCGCACCATCCGGCACGGCGACACCGAAGTCCTGCGCGCCATCGCCTACATCGTCAGGGATCGCGACTGGGGCACCTACGAGCCGACGCTCACCGATTTAGTCATCGACCAGGGCGATGACGCTTTCTCCGTCAGCTATTCGGCAGGTTGTTTCGGGCCAGAGGGAAGCCGGCTCGACTTCCGCGCAACAATCAAGGGCTCCGCCGATGGCCAGTTGGTCTTCGACGTGAGCGCTCGTCCCGACAGCGATTTCGAAACCAATCGCTGTGGTTTCTGCATCCTGCATCCGATCGCCGGCGTGGCCGGCAGCCCGGTCACGGTCGAGCATACCGATGGCAGCGTGGTCGCGACCAGGCTTCCAGAGCTGATCGATCCCTGGCAGCCGTTCAAGGATCTGCGGGCGATCACCCACGAGGTCCGGCCCGGCGTCACCGCCGAATGCCGGATGGAAGGCGATACTTTCGAGATGGAGGACCAGCGCAACTGGTCGGATGCCTCCTACAAGACCTATGTCCGGCCGCTCGCGCTGCCATGGCCATACGTGCTGCCGGCCGGCGAGGCCTTCCGCCAAACCATCAGCTTGCGTATAGCGGGTCGCGGGAAAGTGCCGGCCGCCGCCGCGCGCGCCGAACCGATTCGTGTCAGGCTCGGCCAAGCCGGACCGGTGCTGCCGGATATCGGCGTGATCATCTACCCGGATGAGGTCGAGGCGGCGCTGGACAACCTGTCGGTGCTGTCCGAGCTTGGCCCGCAGCAATTGATGTTCCACTATGACCCGACGCGCGGCCACGGGCTTGCCGCCTTGCGGCCCTACGCCCGGCTCGCCGCCGCCTATCCGGTCCAGACAACGCTCGAATGTGTCATTGCCGGCGACGGCGATCTCGACGCCGAGCTTTCAGGCGTCGCCGACAGGGTGCGCCAGGCCGGGCTCAAGCTTTCGGCCATTGCCGTCTCGCCCTCGGTCGACCGGCAGTCGACGCCGCCGGGCAGCGCGTGGCCGCAATGCCCGCCGCTCGAAGATGTCTATGCCGCGGCGCGGCGTGCCTTTCCCGACATCCGCCTCGGCGGCGGCATGTTCAGCTATTTCACCGAACTCAATCGCAAGCGTGTGCCGGCCGACCCGCTCGATTTCGTCACGCATTGCACCTGCCCGATCGTGCACGCCGCCGACGATCTCAGCGTCATGCAATCGCTGGAGGCACTGCCTTTCATCACGGCGTCTGTACTGGCGGTCTTTGGAACAAAACCTTACCGGATCGGGCCGTCGACCATTGCCATGCGCCAGAACCCTTATGGCGGCGCGACCAAGGCCAATCCCGACCGTCTGCGCATTGCCATGGCCGACCGCGACGCTCGCCACACCGGGCTGTTCGGCGCCGCATGGACGATCGGCTATGCCGCCCGCGTTGCGCCGGCCGGGCTCGAAATGCTCACGCTCTGCAGCTTCACCGGACCATTCGGCGTACTGGCCTCGTCGGGCGAACCTGTCGAAGAAGGTACACCTCGGCCGATTTTCCACGCGGTGAAAGGACTTTGCGAGCTGGCCGGCCATGCGCATGTGGCGGCGACAACGACTGATGAGACGCGGATGCTGGCACTGGCCGGCCGCTCCCAGACAGGCAAGATCATCGTCTGGCTGGCGAACCTTACCCCGGACGACGTTCCGGTCGACGTTTCCGGGCTCGGCTCCGATCAGGGCCCTCTCAAGATTTGGGATGGACGAATGTCACGCCAGATTCAGCAAGACGCGTCGGGCCGAGACCGTCTTGTGATGACGCCCTATGCAATCGTGCGGGTCGGCTGAAGTCATTTGCCGAGGCTCACGGGTAGCCGCCTTCCGCAGCGGTTGCCCGCAGCCGCAGCACTTCCGTTGCCGACTTGTCACCGGATTTGCTTTCGAAACTCGCCTGGCGCCATTCCAGTTGTCCTGGAAAAAAGACGGCTGAACGAGGCGACGTCTTGATATCCCACCCGATAACAAATTTCTGAAACGCTCAGTTTCGTTTCCTCAAGCATGGATTTTGCCAACTCCAGCCGCCGTTCCTGGATCCATTTTCCCGGCGTTGTCTGGAGTTCGTCGAAAAATCTGCGAGACAGGGTTCGCGAAGACATGCCCAATTCGGTTGCGAGAAATTTCAGATCGATTTCCGACATCTTGTCTTTCGAGAGCTCGCGCAGCCTATTCTCGAATGGGCTGGCCTCGTTCGAAATTCCATCGAGAGAAAATTCATAGGGACTCTGGAATGTGCGCGGCGGAGGGAGAACCAGAAGTTTTCGGATGATCCGCTCCTCCTTTGAGAAGCCCAGATCGATCAGCAAAGCCCTGGCGAGTTCGAGCCCGGAAAACCCGCCTCCGCATGTGTAAAGGCGGTCCTGGCGAATGAGCAAGCGGGAAGCGTCCCATCGCACTTGCGGAAACCGGCGGCTTGCCTCGGCTTTCAGCCACCAGGATATCGTTGCGCGTTTGCCGTCCAATAATCCTGAATTGGCGAGTAGATAACATGCACCGCAATGTGCTGCGATGATTGCGCCCTGCTGTTGTGCGAGCGCGATCAGCGGTTTTGAATGTTCACTCTCGTCGTCGAGCGAGCGCAGAAGCTCCGGAATCTCGACACCCGGCATCGCAATGAGAATCAGGACATCCATTTTCCGGGATGGTTGAGCCTTTGTCGGGAAGGAAATTCCGGTGCTTGATGCCGACGGCGCGCCCCTTGAAACGAACTCACAGGAGAGAACCTGCGCACGGCAGACGTCATTCACAAGCTGAAACATTTCCACGAGCGTCGAGACGACGGCCGAATAGAAATTCGACGGCAGCCAGATCACAACGTGGAGGCTCCTGTCAGCCATTGCGGTTCTCCCGGTGTCGTTCTCGTCGAGTGGCAAGTCTAGCATAGTCTTTGTCAAAATTGCCAATTCAAGAAAAAGCGCGGCGCCTCCCGAAGGGCCTAAGCGGGCTTGCTGACGAAAGCGGGCCGCGGAAATCCATGGCTGGGAAGATGCGAATGCTGAAATCGTTGAATGAAAACACGCGGCAAATTCATCGGATTCAGACGGCAACAGAAAACTGCGTCGGTCCGGGCTCGGGCTGATCTGTGGTCAGTCAATAGGCCGAGAACACGGTCCCGACCGCGACGCCAGTAGGAACCTGCACTTGATTTTCAGTTGCCGGAATTCATGACGTAGAGCGCACGCGAGCGTTCGAGGTGCTTGATCATCGCCTTCTCGGCGCCATCAGCATCCTTGGCTTCGATGCGTCCGATGATCTCTTCGTGCTCGGTCAGCGTGAACTTTTCCTTGCCGGTCCAGATCAGCATTTCGGTGTGGTATTCCTTTAGCCAGCCAAGCATTGCATCGCTGATGGCGACATAGATCGGGTTGCCGGATATTGCCGCGATCTGGGTGTGGAATTTCATGTCGGCGGATATGAAGGCTTCCGAGTCGCCACGATGGCTGCGCTGCTCGGCGACCGTTGCCCGCAGCCGCTGCACGTCCTCGGCGGTTGCCTTCTCCGCGGCTTCCCTCACCATGCCGCGCTCGAAGAAGATGCGCGCGTTCTTGAGGTGCTCGAGCGTGTCCTTCGATGACGACAGGATGATCTTGGCCGCGCCGTCGACCTGCTTGATGATCGACTTGGCGGTCAGCTGCAGCACCTTGGCACGCTCACCATGCGAGATCGCGACCAGCCCCATATTGCTCAACGCCTGCATCGCCTCGCGGATCGCTGGCCTGCCGACCTCGAAGCGCTCCATCAGTTCGCGCTCCGACGGCATGTCATCACCCGGCAGCAATTCGCCGCTGGTGATCAAGCGCTTCAGCCTTAGGAATACTTCGTCGGAAAGCTTGCGCCGGACGATCGGCTCCGAACGGTTCATCGTCGCGAATCACTCCTTTGACCGGCCTATACCTAGCATTTCCGACGTGAATCCCGGAACGCCTGTTGCCGGCTCGCCCTTACCTGCCAAGCCGGATAGGGCTTGCAATGCTTATGTACTCATTATACCAGATTTCGAGGGCCAAGGAACCTTTTTCGAACCATCCCGGCAGGCCGCGCGAATATGATTGTTCTCACCTATCGCATCGAAACGCCCGGCAATATCGAGGCGCTGGCGGCCAAGATCGCAAGCGACCAGTCGACCGGAACCTTCGTCGCGCTGGCCGGCGAGACCGAAGAGCTCAAGGCCAGGGTCGCGGCGAGGGTCCTGGCGATACGGCATCTGCCGGATGCGGATCGGCCGTCTCTTCCCGAAACCGGTTCCGGAGCAAGCCCCGAATCCAGCAACGGCCCGGTCAAGCGCGCCGACGTCGACATCGCGTTTCCGCTGGACGCCATCGGCACCGACCTGTCGGCGCTGATGACCATCGCCATCGGCGGCACGTTTTCGATCAAGGGCCTGTCCGGCATTCGTGTGGTCGACATGAAGCTACCCGAGGAGTACCGGGGCGCGCATCCGGGCCCGCAATTCGGCGTCAGGGGCAGCCGCAGGCTGACCGGCGTCGCGGATCGTCCGATCATCGGGACCATCGTCAAGCCGGCGCTGGGGCTCCGTCCGCACGAGACGGCCGCGATGGTGCAAGAGCTGATTGCCGCCGGCGTCGATTTCATCAAGGACGACGAGAAGCTGATGAGCCCGGCCTATTCACCGCTGTCGGAGCGGGTGAGGGCAATCATGCCGCTGATCTTCGACCACGAGCAGAAGACCGGCAAGAAGGTCATGTATGCCTTCGGCATTTCACATGCCGATCCCGACGAGATGATGCGAAACCACGACCTGGTGGCAAAGGCCGGCGGCAATTGCGCGGTGGTCAACATCAATTCGATCGGTTTCGGCGGTATGGCTTACCTCCGAAAACGCTCCAGCCTGGTGCTCCATGCCCACCGCAATGGCTGGGACATTCTCACCCGTCATCCCGGCCTCGGCATGGATTTCAAGGTCTGGCAGCAGTTCTGGCGCCTGCTTGGCGTCGACCAGTTCCAGATCAACGGCATCGCCTCGAAATACTGGGAACCCGACTGGTCCTTTGTCGAATCCTTCAAGGCGGTGACAACGCCGATCTTTTCGCCGGCCGATTGCGCATTGCCGGTCGCCGGCTCCGGCCAGTGGGGCGGGCAGGCGCCTGAAACCTTCCAGCGAACCGGCCGGACGGTCGATCTTCTCTATCTCTGCGGCGGTGGCATCGTCAGCCACCCGGACGGGCCGGGCGCCGGCGTCCGCGCCGTGCAGCAAGCCTGGCAGGCGGCGGTCCAAGACATCCCGTTGGCGGATTATGCCTTGAGCCATGTCGAGCTGGCGCGGTCGATCGAGAAGTTCGGCGGCGGCGAGGCGGCCTGACGCCATGCAAAACCTGCTTCTGAGTTACTATGGCGACGACCTGACCGGCTCGACCGACGTCATGGAGGCGCTCGAGCTCGGCGGCGTGCCGACCGTCCTGTTCATGCGCCAGCCGGACGAGGCGCTGCTTTCGCAATTTGCACATTACCGCGCCCTCGGACTGGCCGGCACTAGCCGCAGTGAGACACCGCAGTGGATGGACACGCATCTGCGAGATGCCTTCGCTTGGCTGAAGACCGTCCACGCCGAGATCTGTCACTACAAGGTCTGCTCGACCTTCGATTCCAGCCCAGCAATCGGCAGCATCGGCCGGGCGATCGAGATCGGCCGCTCGGTTTTCCGGCAAGACGGCGTGCCGCTGGTGGTCGGCGCGCCGCAGCTGAAGCGCTACACCGCCTTCGGTCATCTGTTCGCAGCCTATCGCGAAAAATATTTCCGCATCGACCGCCATCCCGTGATGAGCCGCCATCCGACCACGCCGATGGACGAATCCGACCTGCTGATCCATCTGTCGCGCCAGACCGACCTCAGCTCTGGGCTGGTCGACCTGGCGACGCTGCAGTCTGCGTCGCGGTCGGAAGCATTCGACCGGCTTGTGGAGAATGGCACAGGTATCGTGCTTGTCGATGTCGATAGCCTGGAAACCCAGGCGCTTGCCGGCAAGGAGATTTGGCGCGCTCGCAAGCCGGGCGGTTATTTCGTCGTCGGCTCTTCGGGCATCGAATATGCCTTGCTGGCCGAATGGGCATCGAACCGGATCGTGGATGCCAAACCCGCATTTTCGCCGCCGGGCGCTGCCGACAGGATCGCCGTGGTCTCGGGGAGCTGCTCGCCGACGACGGAACGACAGATCCGGCATGCCCTTGCCGAAGGCTTCGACGGGATCGAGCTCGACCCGGTCGAACTGGTTTCTGAGGCGTCGAACGACGCTATTGCGCGCGCGGTTGCAACCGGCCGCTCCAGCCTACGGGCCGGGCGGAGCGTCATCCTCTACACCGCGCTCGGACCTGCGGCCGACCGCGGTGCAGAAATCGATCTCCGGGAAGGCGCCCGCCATAAGCTCGGCCGCGGCCTTGGCGAGCTTCTCCGCGGACTGACGCTTCAAGAGAAGCTGCTGCGTGTGGTCATCGCCGGCGGCGACACGTCGAGCCATGCACTTGGCCAGATGGGCGTCGACGCGCTGACTGTGCGAATGCCGCTGCCGGCATCGCCGGGCTCGCCACTTTGTGTGGCGCATTCACGCATAAAGGCGATCGACGGGCTGGAAATTGCCCTCAAGGGCGGGCAGGTCGGAACCGACCGCTATTTCTGCGCTATTCGCGATGGGGTCGGCGGTTGAGAGCGGGGAATATCAGGTCAAATCGGTGATGCTCATCCAGATCTAGGATAATCATTAGCCGGCAAACCAGAAAACTTCAGGCGTTTAGATCGGCGGCAATGCCACTCATCCCGCTATCTTGTACGGCCTATTGCCCTGCTTGGATGATACTGACGGGCATAGGCGACACAGGCGTCCACCGTGCTGACACAGAGCGCATCGCGGTTGTTCGGCAGGTTATTGTCGCCGGCGTAGGCAACCTCGGCAACATGACCGTCAACCATTCGAATTTGCGTGTTGCAATAGCCGCCGGGGGCGACGTTGACGGAGCCTCCGAGCGCCGGGACGGGGCCAATAGCCACGGTCGGAACGACAATGTTGAGATTGCCGCGCTGAACGACGCGCTGATAGGTCCAGATCTGGCCGGATTTGCCGACATCGGCAGTGGCGGTCGGAAAGCCGGCGCACATTCGAACGTCCGCCTCGCTAAGGCCGACCATCTCCTTGCGGGCGGCCGCCGCCGTGGCGTCTTCCTTCGCAGTGCTCGAGGTGTCGTCGGGCATGACGCAGGAAGACAGGATGGCGGCGCTTGCCGATAGAAGGAGAAGGGCAAGCTTTCGGGTGTGGAAAGATGTCATACCAACTTCGGATTGCACGGGAGCCCCGAATGCCAACCTAGGAAGTGGGCCAATCGAGTCAACCGGTAGAAAATTCACGAAGCCGTTTGGTACGCCACTCCGTCGCACGCATCTGCTGCAAGAGGTTGAGGCTGCCGCCGTGACCTCGCGCCCTATCTTCCGCCCGGGCATCGGATTTCCCAAACTGATCCCTTCTTGTCAGATGTGCTGGCGCACGGTGCTGTGACTTTGGTTCGGCCGACGGTGTGCTAGTTTCAGCCAATTGCTCCGGAGACGTCATGCCTATCAAGCTGCAAGAAATCGCCCTCGCTCTTCTGCTGTTGGTTGCCGGAGCTGGGGTCGGTCATGCGGAGACGGCCCAGCGGCCGCCGCCCACAGGCGGGGTTCTCTCGCTCCTGCCACCGCCGCAGACTTCCGATCATTCGATCGTCATTGCCGGACGCACGCTCGATTACGAGGCCAAGGCCGGCACGCTGTCATTGCCGTCCGGTAAAGGCGATATCACCGCCGAGATTTTCTATGTCGCCTATGCTCTGCACCCCGGGAAAGACATGGGACCGGATCCGCGGCGCCCGATCACCTTCGTGTTCAATGGCGGTCCGGGAGCAGCTTCCGCGTATCTTCATCTCGGCGCGCTCGGTCCGCGGGTCCTGGCGACGGCGGCCGATGGAAGTTTCCTGCCGCCGCCACAGAGGCTGTTCGATAACCCCGACACTTGGCTTGACATGACCGACTTGGTCTTTGTGGACCCTGTCGGAACCGGTTACAGCCGTGAAGCGCCCGGCACGGAAGCACACAGCTTCTGGGGCGTCAGTCAGGACGCAGCGTCGATAGGCGCGTTTATCCGGCTTTATCTGGCGCAGACTAACCGAACGGCATCGCCAGTCTTCCTGGCTGGCGAAAGCTATGGCGGCTTTCGAGCAGCATTGCTCGCCAGGAAGCTTCAGGAAGACATCGGCATCAGCCCGAGTGGCGTCGTGCTGATCTCGCCGGCGCTCGAATTCACACTGGTGCGCCCGGACGAGTTCCAGCCGCTCCACTGGGCGCTGGAACTGCCGTCGCTGGCGGCAGTGCGCCTGCACAGCGAAGGCGTTTCCGGCCCGGCTCTGCAGGAGCGGCTGGCCGAAGTCGAACGCTATGCGCTCGGCGATTATCTGGCCGCGCTGGCCGGTGGGCTGGAGCAAGGTGGACGCCTGGCGAGCCAGCGTGTCGCCGCAATCACCGGTCTGCCGCTCGATCTGGTTCAGCGGCACTTTGCACGCATTCCCATAGGGCTCTTCGCCAAGGAGTTTGCACGGGCAAAGGGCAATGTTCTCAGCGCCTATGACGGCAACATCGCGACAGCGGACGTGGCGCCAGAGAGCCTGGGAGTCGAGGGTCCCGATCCGGTGCTCGATCGAAGCGTGCCGGCGCTCACCTCCGCTTTCGTCGGCTATGTGCGTGATGAATTGAACTTCCGCACGGATATCAGCTATCGGCTTCTCAACCGCGAAGTCAGCGGCAATTGGGACTATGGAACTAGCCCGACGCGTCAGGGCTATGCGGGTGTTATGGACGACCTTCAGCAGGCGCGCACGCTGAACCCCAGCCTCGGCGTGCTGATCGTCAACGGCTACAGCGATCTGGTGACGCCGTACATGGGCTCGCGCTACCTGCTTGGTCAAATTCCTTCGCTTGCCGGCGCAAAGCCCATTCGCAGCGAGGTGCTGGAAGGCGGGCACATGATGTATCTGAGGCCGGATGGGCGGGCGGCACTGAAGCAGGCTGCGTCCGAGCTTTACCGAACGACGCAATGAGACGGTTTGTGCAAAAAAGCGCCGGATGCGCTGTTCGCCCTCTCATCAGGCCCTAGTTCCATCGCGATTGATCGGTTACACACCTAGGATGGCGTCTTTTAGCGACGTTCGACAGCGAATTAGCCGGCTCTCAAGAATCGCGCCACTGGCGCGGCGTGCTGCCGAGCGGGCCATTCGGAATACCAGGCCACACAGGCTGACAAGCCTTGTCGACCGCTGGAATGCGCTGTCGCTGGCCACGCAGTTCCTGCTCGCGGGTGGTCTATTCTCCCTGTCGGCCATGGTGGTGGTGGGGATTTCAGTCACGAGCCACATAGAAGCCGTGGTCACGCAGAATTCGGCTTCCGCTACGGCTCTTTACGTGGACAGCGTTATCGCGCCGCTGCTTCCGGATATGCGCAAGAGCGAACTCCTCGACGAGAGCGTCGCCCATGCGCTCGATGAAACGCTGGGGCAAGGGGCACTCGGCACAAGGCTCGAATCCTTCAAGCTCTGGCGTCGCGACGGAACCATCCTGTATTCGACGGACAAGACATTGATGGGCAAGCGCTTTGAACCCAGCGACAATCTCCGGGCGGCATTCGCAGGCCAAATGGTTTCGGAGTTCGACAAGCTCGACGATCCGGACAGCGAGGCCGAAAGAGCCAGCGGCTTGCATCTCCTCGAGATCTACAATCCGGTGCTGCAGCCATGGTCGGGGGAAGTGGTGGCCGTTTCGGAATTCTACGAGGTCGCCACTGATTTTGAAAGAAACCTGCATCAGGCACTCATTCGAACCTGGCTGGACGTTGCCGCCGTCACAGCGGCCTTCTTTCTCGGGCTGTCGGCAATCGTGTTCCGTGGCAGCCGCACGATCAGTTCGCAGAGCCGCTCGTTGAAGCAGCGCATTGCCGAGCTTTCCGATCTGCTTGCTCAAAACAGACTGTTGAGGCTGCGGGTGCAGCGTGCCTCGCAGCGTGCCACCGCAGTTAACGAACGCTATCTCAGGCGCATCGGTGCGGACTTGCACGATGGCCCCGCGCAACTGGTTGCTCTCGCGGCGCTGGGGATCGACAGCCCCGTCATTGGCGATCCCGCTACGCCGCAATCGAAGCGTGCACAGGAATTGCTGGCCATCAAGGCACATCTGGACAATGCCATGCGCGAGATCAGGAGCATCAGCAAGGGCCTTGTCCTGCCGCATATCGAGCATGCCGAACTGGGTGAAATTCTCGAGCTTGCCGTGCAGGCGCACGAAGAACGAACCGGAGCCAAAGTGAGATTATCGATGACCGGCGGCCATGCGACGTTGTCGCCGGCGGCCAAGATCTGCATCTTCCGCTTCGTCCAGGAGGCGCTGAACAATGGATTCCGTCATGCCGGAGGTGAACGTCAGTCGGTGGAGCAACATTTCGACGGCGAGCGCGTTTGTATCGAAGTGTCCGACGCCGGCCCCGGCTTTGACCCGCAAATCGTACGTCCCGAGAGGCTGGGGCTCGTTGGGCTACGCGAGCGGGTGGAAAGCCTCGGGGGCCAGTTTACCGTGACTTCCTCGCAGAGTGGCACAGTCGTAAAAATGGCTCTCAACATCGTTGAAATGGGGCAGACATGACAGCAGCCATCAAGCTCGCCATCGTCGACGACCACCCGCTGTTCAGAGAAGGCGTTGTGCGCACGCTCGATCAGATCGGCGGGTTCGAGATCGTCGGTGAAGGAAGCAGCAGAGACGATGCCCTGCGGATAATCGTAGACCAGCGGCCCGACATTCTGCTGATGGACATCTCGGTTCCTGGCGGTGGCCTTGGCGTGATCGGACCGGCCCTGGAGCGGCATCCGGCACTGAAAATCGTGATGCTGACCGTTTCGGAAGAAAACCAGCACGTGATGACGGCGTTGCAGAGCGGGGCAAGGGGTTATGTTCTGAAGGGGGTCGGCTCGAGGACATTGGCCGCTATTCTGCGCACGGTAGCGTCGGGCGAGCGATATGTCTGTCCACAATTATCGGCGCGCCTGTTGGCCGATCTGTCGGCTCAATCAAAAGAGCCGGCGAAAGCTGACGGACTTGCCTACCTCACCAGCCGCGAAAGGGAGATCCTGACGCTGGTGGCCGCGGGACTGAGCAACAAGCGGATCGGGCTTCGGCTGAACCTGCATGAGAAAACGATAAAGCACCACATGACGCGAATCCTGGCCAAGCTCAACGTCAGCAACAGGACCGAAGCCGCGATGACCTTGCGCGACGCGACTGAGCGCCGGCATCCGCCTGTTCGTGATCATGCTTGAGCCGAAATTGCCGCACGGCGCGGCAATGTGAACTGGCCCTCAGTTGATCATTTCAAGCAACCTGTCCCGATCGGAACGCGTCGCCAGGCGCCGAATGATGGTGCGGCCCTTGGCGTCCCGCATTTCATATTGGCCGCTATCAATGCGCTCGCTGAGGCCGTTCGAATGCACCACGCCAATGCTCGGCCCGCTCACCTCGACCCGGTCTCCCGTGGTTGCATTGATGAAGAGTTTCGGCTTGCTGTCGGGGTTTGCCGCAGGGGCCAGATCAGGGGGATTGTCCACCTGCGACTTTGCTTTGTCCTTGCCCGCATTGCTATTCGAGTTTGAGTTGCCAGAGTTTCCACCTGGATCGCCGGAATTGCCGTTCCCGTTGCCATTGCCATTTCCGTCCCCGCTGCCACTACCACCATCTTTGGCCCAGGCAGTTTGCGGGCCGAGCGTCGGCGACGGTCCGTCGAACATGACGCGATAGGGGCTCACGACGAGAATGAAGGTCAACACGACTACAGAAAAGCCGACACGACGTCCTCGTGAAGATCCGGTCCTTCGTCTCCGGGTCGTCATCAGTGAACTTGCCAGTCGCATGTCGGAAATGCCCTCAACCATACGGCTCTGTCGTACTGCCTCCTGTTCGAATTCGTGTGATGCTTAAAACAATGGTTTGCATCCGGGACGTCAAGACCCACCAGTTCCACGATGGTAACTGGTGGGTCTCGCTAGCGCAGGAAGGGACTATTTACTGCGCAAGTTTTTTGCCTTCCTTTGGTTGCGTCTCTCGGCGAAAGCGCCGACTTCCCACTATCAGCCAACTATGAATCCAATTGCCGTGATCCCGAAACACAGGCCAAATAACGGAAAAAGCAGCCAACGTGCCTGGTGAACGCTCGGGTCCATAGCGGCCTCCTGTAACAGTCGGCATCGCAACGGGGCCATCGGAACTCGGTTCCTGAAACTGTCGCGTTTCGGGCTTTTGCGATAGCAGCCTCGGACCAAAGTTTGGCCATGCAGGTCCTTGGTCGACAGTCTTACAGACTGAAGTCCAATACCAGGGGCAATGGACCCCGCCCTGCGTTCGGCGCCCTTTGTATCCACCTGGCGGCAGCGATCCACCGCTTCCCTCGAATGCTTTGCGTTCCTGGCACTATGGCAACAGCGACGTTGGTCCACTGCTATGTCGTTGAAACGTCATCAATACAGACCCATATCTAAGCTGCGTCGGATGTCTCCTCCCATTGCGTCCGGCGCGTTCCCCTCTGGAGGTTACAGACCTTCACACTTGGCCGGGCTCAACAGTCCGGCCTTTTCTTTGGCGATTGCTTTTATCGGCACCGGCACCGAGGACTATTTCAACACGGCATGGTGCCCGACACAGTAGCGCGCCGCCTCAGCTGCGAGGTGGAAGTTGCTGGACAGACCAGGTGTTGCCGTCGGGATCCTCAAAGAAGACAAATCTGCCCCAGGGAAAATCCTTGATATCGCTGACCTCGATACCTTGAGCGGCCAGGTACCGGTGTGCCTCATCGATATCGGGCACGACCAGTTGCAGGCCCTTTATGGATCCCGGGGGGCTGTCGACGAGGCCCTTGCCCATGGCAATCGAACAGGCCGAACCGGGCGGCGTCAATTGCACGAAACGTATCTCGTCGCTTACGGTGTGGTCGTGATCGAGATGAAAGCCGACCTTGCCAACATAAAAGGTGATTGCTCTATCGACGTCCGATACTGGGATCGGGACTAGTTCCAGCTTCCAATCCATGACAGCCCTTTCGCAGCTTGATTGCCAAGTGGTGCCGAACACCGTGGGCGACATCCCAGCATCTTCCCAATGCCATTGTCGGCGCGGGCCGCTCAATCAGTCAAGAGATCCAGGGTCCGGTCGGAGACTTCAAGGCCGGGTCGGCCAAAGCTCCCCACGCCAGGCGATTTTCACAGGACCACGAAACAATTATCTCCGGTCGCCGTTTTGCCCGCAGAACCTTTCGAGGAGGCGACGATGAGCGCAACCGCCTTGGACGTTTTTGACAAAACGCTGCAAATAACAAACATCTGGCTTGACGAGATCATGGCAGATCTTGGTCCGGATCGACACGTCGCCTGGCATGCATTGGGCGCCGTTCTGCGAACCCTTCGCGACAGGCTACAGATCGGACTGGCGGCCAAATTGGGAGCGGAACTGCCGCTGCTCGTGCGCGGCGCCTACTATGATCGCTATCGGCCCGCCGACATGCCCGACAAGACACGCTCGCTCGAGGAGTTCCTGCAACACATCGCCGATGAATTGAAATCGACCCGTCCTGTCGATCCCGAGGATGCGGCACGCTCAGTGCTGCGTGTGCTTGCACGGCATATCGACCTTGGCCAGTCGGCAAAGGTGCGGGATGCGCTGCCAAAGGAAATCCAGGTCCTCTGGCCTGAAAGCGTGGGTGTAAAATAGCGGCGATCCTGCTCATGCGGACGCGCGACGGACCGAAGCTTCGAACGTAAGCGGGTCTGGTCGACCCCCGGTGGCGCTACGTGCCGCCGGTGGGCAGCCGACGTGAGCTGTCGTGGCTTAACCTGGAAAGATCGTGAAGCCGCCGTCGACGCGGATTACCTGTCCGTTGATGAAGCGCGCGCGCGGACCGGCGAGGAAGGCCACCGCTTCGGCGATCTCTTCAGGCTCCGCATACCGGTTCAGCGATTTCTTGCTCGAATCCATGCGCTGCGGATCGACCACGCGGCTCGCCTGGAACCGTGCCGTCTTGGTGGCGCCAGGGCTCACCGCATTGACGCGTACGCCATCGTCGATCAGTTCCTTGGCGAGGCAGCGCGTATAATGGACGACGGCTGCCTTGAGCGTCGAGTAGACCACTTCGGGCGAGCATCCGATATGCGCTGCCGCCGAGGCAATGTTGATTACCGAGCCCGAGCCGCGCTTGACCATAGGCGGAACGAACGCCTGGCAGACCAACATCGTGCCGATAAGGTTGTTCTCGGTTAGAACCTTGATGTCTTCGTAGTCGATGTCGAGCGCGTTGTTGGGACTGGGCTTTACGCCCTTGGCGCCGATGTCGCCGCCGGCGCAGTTGACCAAGACGTGCACGTCGCCGAGATCCGCCTCGATCTTCCTCCTCATTTCGGCGACGGCCTGCTTGTCGCCGATGTTGCCGGTGACCGCGGTGATGCGCGTCCCATGCTTCTCCAAGCCCCTGGCAGAGTCGCCGAGGTCCGCGAATTCGCCATATTGAGATGGCCGGGTCCAATCGAGGTCGTGGACCGCGACGTTTGCGCCAAGTTCGGCCAAGCGGTCGGCCATCACGCGGCCGAGGCCGCGTCCCGAGCCGGTGACGAAGGCGGTCAGGCCGCTGAGTTCTCGGGCAGTCATGCTGATTTCTCCATTGCAATGAAATCGAACTTCATCATGTTGGCGGCGCTGCGCCGGATCATGTCGAGCTCGTACGAAACGAGCGCACCGTCATCATCGCGCTCCCATGGCGTGCGGTAGTCGGCGTCGTCCGCAAGGCGGTTCAGGCGCGCAGCACTCAGGCAGGCCGCGAATTCGCGGGCGGTCTTCGGCGCATATCCGTTCCACCAGTCGTCGGTGAGACAGCGAACGTGACGGGCCTCCAGCGCGCCGGGCTCAAGCACCGCCGTCAGCGTGTCGTGGTGCTCGCCAAGGATGGCTGCCAGTTCGGCGAATGGCACGGCGCCGTCGCCGATCGCGCAGCGGACCAGACGGTAGCCGGCATCCGTGAACTGGACGCGATAATCCTTGAGGTGAACGTGGCGGACATGGGGCGCGATCCGGCGCGTGAAGGCAAGCGGCGCCTCGCCGACAGGAAAGGTGTTGCCGGTGTCGTAGGTGATGCCGACACCCGGCCCGCCGAGTTCGCAGAACGCAACCAGTTCGTCGCTGCCGAAGTCCTGATGGTTCTCGATGCCGAGCACGCGGCCCTCCGCCGCCGCACGCGGCCCCCATTCCGTCAAGGCAGCGCGAATCGTTGCGTTGAACTCGCTCCATTTCGGACCCCAGGCATTGCGGTCGCCGCACAGGACAGGCGTCAGTGCGATACGGATCGTCGTCGCCTCGAGCAGGCGCGCAGCCCGAAAGGCGTTGTCCAGCGGACCTGCCACGAGCAGTCCGCCGCTCACTACCGGAATGATGTCCAGCGCGGCCAGACGCCTGCGCAGCGCGACAATCTCGGCGTCCGTTAATTCGGTCAACCAAGGCTCGTAGATCTCGAGCGTGCGCGCGCCCAGTTCCTGCGCCAGTGCTATGAAGCCTTCCAGCCCCGCGCCGTCCGGATTGTGCCGCGGCGTGCCGCGGCCCTGCAGGCCGAGATAGTAGGTCAGTCCGTAGGGGTTGAGGCCGAGACGAAGCATCAGCTTCGCGGTTCCAATGGAGAGCGGAGAGGCGTCACTAGCGCAGACCGGCATCGACGGTTATGGACTGTTTGGTGATCATGCGGCTGTCGTCTGCCGCAAGGAAGAGCACTGTCCGTGCAATCTCCTCGCCCAGGAGGACGCGGCGGATCAGTTGCCGCTGCATCGTCTGGTCGACTGCCTCCTGCGTCTTGAACCACAGCTCGCGCTGTCGCTCGGTCATGACGGCGCCGGGTTCGACTGCGTTGACGCGGATGTTGTCCGGTCCGAACGACCGCGCCAATGCACGCGTCAGCGCCACCACAGCCCCCTTTGCGGTGGCATAGGCCACCATCTGGTCCGCTCCGAACCGCCAGGCGATGGAAGAGAAGTTTATGATCGAGCCGAAGCCGAGTTCCTTCATATGCGGATGCACTGCTTGCGCGGCGAAGAAGTGATGCCGGAGATTGACGTCGAAGCTGCTGTCCCAATATTCGGCCGTCACCGCATCGATGGGATGGCGCTGATCATTGGCAGCGTTATTCACCAGGACGGCAATCGGACCGAGCCGCGCGCGCACGGCTTTTATCGACGCCTGCAGCGCATCGACGTCGGTTACATCGCAGTGGAGATATAAGGGAGGCTGCCCGGAGGCACCACCGAGCTCGCGCACCAACGCCTCCGCTGGCTCATCCTGCACATCGAGAAAGGCTACCCGGGCGCCATTCGAGGCGAAGGCGCGGACCATATCGGCCCCGATGCCGGAGGCGCCGCCGGAGATCAGCACGACCCGATCGGTCAAGCTCGGATAAGTCGCGAATTGTACGGACATCAAACTACAGAAGCGCCTTGGTTGTTGGATCGAACAGACAGGCACGCGACATATCGATGCCGAGCGTTATCGTCTCGCCCATGACGGGAGCGTCGTCCGGCTCGAAACGGCCGGTGATCTCCAGGTCACCCAGCCTGAGCACGGCAAGCGTCTCGGCCCCGGTCGGCTCGACCAGTTCGACCGGGGCCTGCATGGACGCCACGGCCGGTTTGCGCGACTTCAGGTCGGTCGTGAAACGGTAGACATGTTCCGGCCGGATACCGAGCACGACCTCATTTGGCGCACCGGCGGGCATCGGCGCGGCAAGGGCAAGGCTGGCGTCGCTGCCGTCAGCGGCGCGTACCGAGATGCTGGTCGAGCCGGTAAGCCGGGCGGGGATGAAATTCATCGCCGGCGATCCCATGAAACCGGCAACAAACATGTTGGTCGGCCGGTCGTAGATCCGCTTCGGCGTGTCGAACTGCTGTACCGAGCCCTGGTTCATCACCGCAATGCGGGATGCAAGCGTCATCGCCTCGACCTGATCGTGGGTGACGTACACCGTGGTCTTGCCGACCCGATGGTGAAGCTTCTTGATTTCGGTACGCATATCGACGCGCAGCTTGGCGTCGAGGTTGGACAGAGGCTCGTCGAACAGAAACAGCTTCGGGTCGCGGACGAGGGCGCGCCCCATAGCAACGCGCTGCCGCTGGCCGCCCGAGAGCTGGCCGGGCTTGCGTTTAAGCAGCTGTTCGATCTGCAGGAGTGCGGCAACCCGCTGGACAGCTTCCGCTTGCGCCGCTTTTGGCACGCCGCGGCTCTCCATGCCGAAGGTGATGTTTTGGCGCACCGTCATCGTGGGATAGAGGGCGTATGACTGGAACACCATCGCAATGTCGCGGTCCTTGGGTTGCACCGAGTTCACCAGCCGGTCGCCGATCCAGATCTCTCCCGACGTGACGGTTTCTAGTCCGGCGATCATGGCGAGCAAGGTTGACTTGCCGCAACCCGACGGGCCAACAAGGGCGACGAATTCTCCGGTCTTAGCCTCGAGATTGATGCCGGCAAGAATCTCGAGCGAGCCGTAGCTCTTGTGAAGGTTGCGGATCATCAACGCGGACATAGGCGACGCCTCATTTGATGGCGCCCTGGGTGAGGCCGCGCACGAAGTATTTTCCACCGAACAAGTAGATCAGCAGCGGTGGCAACGCGCCGATCAGCACGGCTGCGCTCATCACATCGTAAGCACGTGCGGTCGTGCCGCCGGCCGTGAGCGCGACCAACGCCGCCGTGATCGGCTGCTGCTGGCCCGATGTGAAGACGACGCCGAACAAATACTCGTTCCAGATGCCGGTGAACTGCCAGATGACTGTGACGATCAGAATGGGCGGCGACAGGGGCAGGATGATCTTGCGGAAGATCCGCCAGAAGCCAGCGCCGTCGATGCGTGCCGCCTTGATAAGGTCGTCCGGTATGCTGACGTAGAAATTGCGGCAGAACAGGGTGGTGAACGAGATGCCCTGGACGACATGTATCAACACCAGCCCGTATGTGGAGTTGGTGAGGCCGAGCTTGCCGAGCAGGAACGCCCACGGCATCAGCGAAATCTGGCCGGGCATGAATACGCCGAGCAGCATCAGATTGAAAATCAGTTCGGAACCTCTGAAGCGCCATTTGGAGAGGATGTAGCCGTTCATGGCGCCGAGAATGGTCGAGATGATGGTGGCGGGGATCGTCATCGCCAGCGAGTTGAAGAAATTGCGCTTCATCCCCTCGCAGGTACCGCTGACACAGTAGGATCCCCAGGCCTGCGCCCACGCATCGAACCGGAAGCTGCGGGGCAGGGAGATGAGGCCGTTGCGGGCAATCTCCGACTGCTCGCGCAATGAGTTGAAGATCACCACCAGCAATGGCACGAGATAGACGACCGCGAAAAGCGTCAGCACGGCATAGACAAGGAAGCGGCTCCAGAAATGCCGGCGCGTAGCCGCGGCAGCTTCCGGATCAAAACGGGCATTCGGGGCAATTTCAGCCATTGCGGCCCTCCGCCCGCCGGCGCCAGACGATCCACAAGGAGTACGGCACCAGCACCACCGCGACCGCCGCGAGCATCATCATCGCCGCGGCGGCACCCTCGCCGATTTGGCCGCGCTGGAACATCAGGTCGTAGACATAGATGGCGGGGAAGGTGGTGGACACACCTGGCCCGCCCCGCGTCAACGCCGCCACCAGGTCGAAGGTCTTGATGGCGAATTGTATCTGAATGACCGCCACCGCCAGGAATATCGGAGCGATGGTTGGCAGGATGACCCTGCGATAGGTCCGGAAAACCGACGCGCCGTCGATTTGCGCGGCTTTGACGAGATCCGGATCGACGGACCGTAGACCAGCCAGGAAAAGTGCCATTGCGAAGCCGGACGACTGCCAGATACCGGTTATGATCACCGCATAGATCGCGGTGTTGCGGTTGGCCGTCAGGGCGAAGCTGAAGTCGGTCCAGCCAAGCCCTCGAACGAAGGCCTGGATACCGTCGACAGGATTATACAGCCAACTCCACACCGTGCCGGTGACGATGAAGGACACCGCCAACGGATAGAGGAAGATGGTGCGCCAAACCGCCTCGCCGCGGACGCGCTGGTCGATCGCGATGGCGAGCAGCAGGCCAACCGCCATCGAGCCAACGATATAGAAGCCGCTGAACAGGAAGAGATTCGTATAGGCGATGTTCCAGCGCCGGTTTGCCCAGAGCGAAGCGTAATTGTCCAGGCCGACGAACCCATAGGTCGGCAACAGCGACGAATTGGACAGCGAGATGTAGAGCGTCCAGAGCGTGAAGACGAAAACATAGATGAAACTCGCCGCTATCGACGGCGCCAGCACCAGAATGGGCACCATCGTGCCCAGGCGCTCGCGCCACGGACGGGCCGCGGCAGCTGCAGCTGGTACTATCAGATCATGGGTGGACATCGGGCTGCTCCGGCGAGGTCTGGCCGGGCGCTTCGCCCCCGGCCATCATCGGCAGCGTCACTTCTGCGCTTCGGCCGCATCCGCCATCGCATTGGCCGCGTCCTGCGCACTCATATCCGGCGTGGCCACAAACTCGGTAATTGTATCCATGATTGCGCCGCGGACCTTTTGCGGCACCGTCATGTTGTGCGCCATCGAACGCACGAGCGTGCCGGCGGCGATCGAGGCTTGCAGATCCTTTTGCGAGAGTTGCTGGCAGGGATTGAAGCCGTTCGAGAGATCGACGTCGAGACGGGCTGGTATCGAGCCTTTGGTCTGATTGAAAATGGTCTGGAACTCGGGCGACAAGATAGTGCTCGCAAGCAGCTTTTGGCCCTCGATATAGTCCGGGTCCTTCTGCTTGAAGAACACGACCGAGTCTGAATTCAAGATGAAGCCAGGCTTGCCCCAATCGGTCGGCGCCTGGGCGCAGATATAGTCGGTGCCCTCCTTGAAGCCGCCGGCCGTCAGCAGGCCGAGCGTCCAGTCGCCCATGATGTGGAAAGCGGCCTCGCCACGGCCGACCAGGTGCGACATGGTATCCCAGTCACGCCCGTTCATGCCGGGATCCATGTACTTCGAAGTCATGGTGCGGAACTGCTCGAAGGCCTTGACCATGCCGTCGCTGCGCATGGCATCGACGTCGCCCTCAACGAAAGCTTTCCTGTAGAGATCGAGGTCCTGACCGTACACGACCACTTCGAAGACGGTCGAGTCGGTCCAGTCGGCGGTCGAGTGCGAAATGCAGATCTTGCCGCTGGCCACGATCTTGTCGCAGGCGGCGTTGAATTCCGCCCATGTCTTTGGCATCTCGGTGACGCCCGCGTCCTTCATGACCTTCGGCGATGCCCACAGCCAGTTGATGCGGTGGATGTTCATCGGCGCCGCCACCCAATTTCCGGTCGGCTTCATCACCGGCAGCAATTCGGGAGCGACGACCTTCTCCCAATTTTCGGCCTTCGCCAGGTCGTCGAGATTGGCTGTCATGCCCGTCTCGTTCCATTCGGCGATTTCGGGGCCCTTGAGCTGCACAGCGGGAGGAGCGTTGCCGGCGATCACATCGGCACGCAGTTTGGCCAATGTATTGGCCGTATGGCCTGCGATGGAGGTCTGCTGCCAGGTGCCGCCCTTGGCGGTAAACATCTCGCCGAGCTTGGCGATAGCCTGGGCGTCCGATCCGGTGGCCCATTGATGCAAGAGGTTGGTCTTGGGCTCCGCGAGCGCTGTTCCGGTAGCCAAGGTGAAGGCGGTAGCGGCCGCAAAGGCCGTCCTCAGATATTTCATCGTTTCACTCCCATATGTGATGCACGGTTCGTATCGACCGCTTGTGGCCCGCGATTTGAGGTCGTGGCCGGTGAGATGCCGTAATCTCCGTTCTTTCCAAGATGACATATTTGAGCTATCAGTCAACGTGCTTTGTGCTCATCATGAACAAACCTTCGCTTAGAAATTGGCTAATCGACAGGCCGTCCGCGTCGCCGGAGAGCCTGATCGTCCGATGCCTGCGTGAGCGCGGCGTGCTTTCTGCGTCGCAAATTACCCGCATTACCGGTTTGGCGCGGTCGACGGTTTCAACCGCGCTCAATGGCTTGAGAAAGTCGGGGATGGTGATCGAATCCTCGGCCCATCATGACGCGGCCAGGGGTATTGGCAGGCCTGCCGCGACATTGACGCTCAATCCCGCCGCGGGCACCTGCGTCGGCATCCATCTGGGCCTCGACGAGATGCGGTGCGTCGTCGCCGACGTCTCGCATTCTTTCGTTGCCGAACAAACTATCCCCATGGGTCTGGACTACCAGCCGCAACAGGCGGCCCAGCTCGCCAAGTCAGTAATTGCCCGATGCTACGAAGAGAACGGTCTGCCGATGGCGGGGCTCCTGGGGGTTGGGGTCTCCGTCTCGGGCCCAGTCAGCCGCGAAGGAGTGGTGCTGCGCGCGAGTATCGTTCCGACCTGGGCCGGGGTCAACATCCGCGATGTGTTCGGGCCGGTCCTCGAACAGCCGATCTTCGCCGACAATGAGAGCAACTGCTCGGCCATTGCGGAGTTGATGTGGGGTGCGGCCGTCGGCCAGGACGACTTCGTGCTGTTCAAGGTCGATCTGGGCGTCGGCGGGGCCATTGTCCAGCACGGCCGGCTGGTAAGCGGCATCGCCGGCGGCGCCGGAGAATTTGGGCACATCAGCATCGATCCCGGCGGCGACCTTTGCCGGTGCGGCAATCGCGGATGCCTGGAGCTCTATGCCAGCTTTGCCCGGCCGCTCGAGCAGATTTCGCGCATCGTGCGGCGGCCGGTCACGATGGACGATGTGATCATGATGGCCGAGCAGGGCGACGTGAGGGCGCTGCGAATGATCGAGGACACCGCCGAGTTCGCCGGCCGTGGCCTTGGCTTGATCGGTTCGGTGCTCAATCCGCCGCTCATCATCATCGGCGGCCGCATGGCCTTGGCGGGCGACATTCTCCTGGCGCCACTGATCGCGTCATATGAACGCCACACGCTCATCAAGTCCCGCGATGTGGTGCCCGCGCTGCGCACACGGATAATCGTTGGCAAGCACACGGAGAACGACGCATTGCTCGGCGCGGTCGGCCTCGTGCTGCGCCACAACAGCCGGCTTCAATGATCCGGCTTCGCTTCGAGCGGTGCTCTGATTTTACGAGTTGCTGACCGAAGCGGCGGTGCTGATGTTGCTTACGCGACACGCACCGTGCGCTGCCTCGGCTTGATCGCGGTGGCGAGCAGCAGGCCGGCGACGATGAAGGCGGCGCCGGCGAGATCGTAGTCGTGCAAGCTTTCGCCAAGGAACAGATAAGCGAGCACGGCGACGAAGGCAGTCTGCAGATAGAGCAGCATGCTGGCCCGCCCGGCGCCAAGCGTCTCGACGCTACGGTTGTAGAGATAGTACATCAGAGCGCCGCCCGGGCCAGCAACATAGGCGAGGGCCAGCAGGCCGTTCGCATGCAGCGCCGAACGATCCCCGGAAAACAGTTCCCAGAGGTAGAGGGGCAGTGCGGCCAGCGCGCCGGCTCCCAGCAGCAGGACCACCATCGGCAGAAGCTCGATAGCGAATTTCGCGCGACGCAGCAGCACGGTGTAGAGGCCCCAGCAAAACGCGCTGCCGACGATCCACAATTCGCCGGGATTGAACTGCAGCTGCATCAGCGCGGCAAGGTCGCCGCGCGCCACGATCACCACCATCCCGGCCAGAGCGACCAGCGCTCCAAGCGCTTTCCAGACACCGAGGGGCTCGCCGAGCACGAAGCGGGCAAGCACCATGGTCATGATCGGCGACAGCGCCATGATGATGCCGGCGGTTGTCGCGTTGGTGTAGTTGAGGCCCGTGTAGATCATGCCCTGACACAAGGTCAGCCCGATAGTGCCGATGACCAGCACCTCGATCACCCGGGATTGGATCAGCACGAGCATCGCCCCGTGATGGCGATGGACGATAGGCAGCAGGATCGCGCAGGCGAGCGTCAGCCGCCAGAAGCAGAGCGCCCAAGGCGGCATCTCGGGGGCAACCCACTTGGCGGCGATATAGACGCCGGCCGACAGGAGCCAGCAGAGCGTCGCGAGGGAATAGGCGAGCGGAAGTGAAGCGTCGGGTGTCGCCTTCGCTACACTTGGATGTGCTATAGGCAGCGATTGGATATCCGTCTCCTCCCACCGCAGAGTTTAGCAGATTTGCAGCGTCTTGCTAAGCAGCAGCAACAGCTGTTTCACCAGCTAGTGCAATCGGTGGGTCATTGTGGGTCCCGCCGTTCATGGTCTCGTTCCATTCGAACGCATGTTGGCCCATGAGCAACTCGATACCGAAAAGCGCAAGCCGTATCGATTTCGCGCGATACGAATCTGAGATTCATATCGCGCGACAGATATTCGCGCGGTTGCCACAATCTTCTCGCGCCATATTTCTGCCGAGAGCAGATCTGTCGCGAATTCCTGGCCCTCGGATCACGAGCGCCGCTGTTTTTTTCGAAGCAATTGGAAGAATAAGCCACTGACTTCCGTTTACACAAAGAGCGCGACACAAATCCATGCGGAGGACGTCCGATGCATGCCGGCTTCCGAGGAAGCGTACTCGTAGCGGTGTTGGGCGCCGTCATGGCAAGCTGCGCTGGCATTCCGGCGCAAAAAACCGGGCCGGCGCAAAAAACCGGGGCAATAACCGGCTATGGCCCCAACCCCACCTTACCGAAACCAAGACCGACGCTGATCCCGACTGTTAACATCGCCGAGGCGAAAGGCTGGCAGAAAGGAGGTATGCCGACCCCGGCGAAGGGGCTGACAGTGAACGCCTTCGCCACCGGCCTCGACCATCCGCGCTGGCTGCATGTGCTTCCGAACGGCGACGTGCTGGTTGCTGAAACCAATGCCCCTGCCAAGCATGACGAAGGCTTTAGTCTTAGAAAGGTCTTCATGGATCTGGCTATGAAGCGGGCTGGCGCCGCGACCAAAAGCGCCAACCGCATCACGCTCCTGCGCGACACCGATGCCGACGGCATTGCGGATGTGCGCACGACGTTCGCGGAAGGCCTCAATTCGCCCTTCGGCATGACGCTGTCCAAAGGCAAGCTCTTTGTCGCGAATACCGACGCGCTCGTCGCTTTCCCCTACTCCAATGGCCAGACCCGAGTCAGCACGTCGCCGGAAAAGATCATCGACTTGCCGGCCGGGGACCTCAACCATCATTGGACCAAGGACGTGATAGCAACTCCGGATGGACGCAAGCTCTATGTCACCGTTGGTTCCAACAGCAACGTTGGAGAAAACGGCATAGCCGCGGAGAAGAACCGCGCCGCTGTCCTTGAAGTGGATCGGTCGACCCGCCGCACTCGGGTCTTCGCCTCGGGCCTGCGCAACCCGAACGGGCTCTCTTGGAATCCTGAAACTGGCGAGCTTTGGGTCGCCGTGAACGAGCGTGACGAGATCGGCGACGACCTTGTGCCGGATTACATGACCTCGGTTCGTGACGGCGCCTTCTACGGCTGGCCCTACAGCTACTACGGACAGAACGTCGACGAACGCGCCAAGCCGCAGCGCCCCGATCTCGTGGCGACAGCGATCAAGCCCGATTACGCCCTGGGCTCCCATACCGCCTCGCTGGGACTGACCTTCTCCAAAGGCGCCCGGCTCGGTCCGGCCTACGGCAACGGCGCCTTCGTCGGCCAGCACGGCTCGTGGAATAGAAGCGTGCACAGCGGCTACAAGGTGATCTTCGTGCCGTTCCATGGTGGCCAACCGAGCGGTCCTCCGAACGATGTGCTCACTGGCTTCATCGGGCGTAATGGCGAGGCGATGGGCCGTCCGGTCGGCGTTGCTATCGATCAGACTGGCGCACTGCTCGTCGCAGATGACGTCGGTAACGTCATCTGGCGGGTCCGCCGGGCGAATGGCCGTTGAGCGCAGGTGCCTTTCTGATTCCGACCTCACCAGCCTTCGGCTACGGCGCCACGCCCGATATGGCTGCATTCGGCTACGGTTTCGATGCATATGCCAGGTGACGACATCGCGCCTGCCGCATGTCGGTCGCTACGGCGAGGTCTATTTTGCGCATGCCTATTCGGGCAAGGGGGTGTTCCTGTCGACGCTGTCGGGCAAGCTGCTCGCTGAGGCGATCACTGGTGATGCTTCGCGGCTCGATCTGTTTTCGACCCTAAGCCCGCTACGCGACCAACGGTCCGCAGGCAATGTGGCCGCGTGTCGGTCCTTGCCTTGCTCCCGAAGCCTGGACCCCGATAGACCGGCCTGCTGTTTCCTCAGCTAATAGATCGATATGATTGCAGGATTAACCGTTTCATAGCCCAGGCGCGGCTCCGATTTGTCTTTCGAAATTGCGCTGGAGACAGTTCCGGTTGAACTGCAATCCACCTTTGTTTCCCTGTTTTTCTTGATCGTGCTGCCCGACAGGTCGGCGCAGGCCGACGTTACTTCTGTACTGACCACCTTCTTTTTCTCGTGCGCAACGGCGGCGGTGGATACGGCAATCACAATTGCCCCACAAATAATCGTCAATCTCATTGGTTTCCCCCTTAGAGCACCGCAAACGTGTGGTCGACTGCTTTGAGACGCCGGCGAAGACGTACTCGCGCCTGGCCGGCCCATGCGGCTTTCGACGGCACAAGATTGTAACTACATTAGCTGCAGCGCAAGTAACCATTTCGGACTAGGGAACGGGTTCACCCTTCGAGGGCAGCGCCGCGGACTCAACGAGCGCTACTGTTATGACGGCAGGAACGAAGAAGCAGTCCTCATGGACCGATGCATGCTATGCATTGCTTCGATCACGCCCCGCACGTGCGGACATGGGCGAACTCCGGCGAAGAGTTTGACAGCGGAGATCAGCGCAAGATGTCCGACAGGCTCTCGGGCTTCTTCTCGCCAAGCGACAGATCAAGGCCCGACAGAAGGTCGATGAGATGACTTTGCATCAGGTCGGACGCGTTTTTTGCGTCGTGCTTTTCGATGGAATCAACGAGGGCGTGATGGGCGTGGCTTTCGCAGGTGGTGTCGCGGCGGCGCCAGTAGAGCGCGATGATCAGCGACGACCGCGACAACAGGTCCTTGACGAAGCCGGTCAGGATCGAATGGCCGGCGATTTCAGCGATGCCGACATGGAATCTTGCCGACAGCATTATGGCGTCGCTGTCGCGGCCGGCATGCAGGGCCTCGTGCTCTTTTTCGAGATGAAGCCGCAGTTGCGCGATCTCGGCCGGCTTTGCCACTTCGGCGGCAAGCGCCGCGACCTTGGGCTCGATCAGCGCCCGCGCTTCGAACACCTCGCGCGCTTCCTGCTTGGTCGGCTGAGCGACGAAGGCGCCGCGGTTCGGCTCGAGCCGAGCCAAGCGGTCATGCGACAGCGCCTGCAGCGCCGCGCGTATCACCGCGCGGCTCACCGAATAGATCGAGGCGAGCTCGTCCTCGGGCAGCTTTGTGCCCGGTGCGAGGCGGTGGCTGACGATGGCGTCGCGCAGGCCGGCATAGACCGGAAACCAGCGCATCGTCGGCTTGTCGCCATCCCGTGTCTTTGGTCCAAGCAGGTCCATCGTCTCATTGTCCCGGCGGCCGGATCGCATAGCGGCGCGAACACCGCGTTTCCGGCCGGACATCGAACATCCTGTGTGGGAGTGTCAACAATTTTGCACGCATCAGGATACACGGCCGGAGGGCGAAAAGGGCGCAAAGATTCCGGCGAAGGATTTTTCGAGTGGAACCTGGTAGCCGCCGCGCTTCGAGGTCGACAGGCCAAGGCTGACGAGGCTCTCGCAGAGTTGTACGGCGCAGGCGACGCCGTCGAGCACAGGAAGGCCATGTTCGCGGCTGAGCGCGGCGGCGAGGTCGGCCATGCCGGCGCATCCCAGCACAATCGCTTCGGCCCGGTCGTCGCGGATGGCGCGCTCGATCTCCTCCGAAATTCGATGGCGGGCGTTGGAGCCGGGCACTTCGAGCTCCAGAACGGGAACGTCGCTTGCCCGCACCCTGGCGCAGCGGCTGGCGAGGCCGTAGCGCACCAGATTGTGCTCGATCGCCGGCACCGAACGCGACAGCGTCGTCACCACGCTGAACTTGCCGGCAATTAGGCTCGCCATGTGAAACGCCGCTTCGCCGATGCCGACCACCGGCATCTCGCCGACGCAGCGTACTGCGTCGAGGCCGGTGTCGTCGAAGCAGGCGATAACGCAGGCGCTCGCCGCCGGATGTCTCTGGATCTCGCCGATCATTCCCGGGATGGCGAAGACCTCGTCGAAATAGCCTTCGACGCTCGGCGGCCCGTCCTTCGGATTGACGGCGATGATCCTGGTGCCGGCCGAAGCCGCGCCGCGCGCCGCCTCGCCGATCTTTTCGGTCATGGACGCGGTGGTGTTCGGATTGACGACGAGTATGTCCATTTGCGCTTTCATATTTCGCCGCCGAGATAGAGTTTCTTGACCCGGTCGTCGCCAAGCAGCTCAGCCGAATGTCCGGCCAGCGCTATCTTTCCGGTCGTCAGTGCGTAGGCGCGCTGCGAGATGCGCAGCGCCATGCGCGAATTCTGCTCGACCAAGAGAACGCTGACCTTTTCGTCGCGATTGATCGCCACGATGGAGCGGGCGATGTCCTGGACGAGCTTCGGCGCGACGCCGAGCGAGGGTTCATCGAGCAGCAGAAGCTTCGGTTTCGCCATCAGCGCCCGCCCGATCACCAGCATCTGCTGTTCGCCGCCGCTCATCGTGCCCGCCGTCTGGGAATAGCGTTCCTTCAGGCGCGGAAAGCGCGCGAGCACCATGTCCAGCGTCCTTGCGATTTCGGCCTTGTCGGTGCGGGTGAATGCGCCCATCATCAGATTGTCGCGCACCGTCATGTAGGAAAAGACGCGCCGACCCTCCGGCACCATGGCGATGCCCATCCTGACCAGCTCGTCCGGGCGCGTTCCGTCGATGCGGTGGCCCCGGAAATGAATCTCGCCGCTGCGGACTTTCTTCAGGCCGGTGATGGCGCGCAGGATCGAGGATTTGCCCGCGCCGTTCGCGCCGATCAGCGCGACGGTCTCGCCCTCGTTGACGTTGAGCGACACGCCCTTCAGCGCATAGACATGGTCGTAGTAGAGTTCGACGTCGGAGACTTTCAGCAGTTCGCTCATGGCTAAAATCCGATCGTCTCATCTTCGGCGCCGAGATAGGCCTCGATGACCTTTTCGTTCTCCTGGATTTCCTTCGGCGTTCCCTCGGCGATTTTCACACCGAAGTTCAGGACGACGATGCGGTCGGAAATGTTCATGACGGCGGGCATATCGTGCTCGACCAGCAGGACAGTCACGCCGCGCTTCCGCACGTCGCGCACCATCTCCACCGCGCGCACGGTTTCGTCATGGTTCATGCCGGCGAAGGGCTCGTCGAGCAGAAGCACGGTCGGGTTGGTAGCGAGCCCGATAGCAATCCCGAGCGCGCGCAGATGGCCGTGCGGCAGCGTGCTGGCGATCTCATGCCGTTGCGCGCCGAGATCGAGGAAGTCGATGATCTCGTCGGCCGAGCGGCCGAATTCATCCTCGTCGCGCCGTGCGGTGTTCGTGCCGAGATAGAAGCCGGCAAGGCTGGCATTGGAACGCAGGTGATGCGCGATGATGACATTGTCGCGCACCGTCATGCCCTTGAAGATCGTCGTCTCCTGGAACGTGCGCACCACGCCCTTCCGGGCGACGATATGCGGCGCCAGGCCTGAAATCCGCTCTCCCCGGAATAGCACTTCGCCCGAGGTCGGATTGAGGAAAGAGGAAATCAACTTGAACAGCGTCGACTTGCCGGCGCCGTTGGGGCCGATGACGGAGAGGATTTCGCGTTCGCGGACCGCCAAGGAAACATTGTTGACCGCGACCAGCCCGCCGAAGCGTTTGGTCACGGCCTTGATCTGGAGAAGCTCAGTCATGGTCCTAGCCCTGCTTCTTGCCGAACAGCCTGAGGCTGAGCAGGCCGTTGGGAAGGAACAGCATCAGCGCGATCAGCACCGAAGAGAAGATCAGCAACTGGAACTCGCCGGTCTCGAACAGGAAATCCCAGCCGAAATAGAGCACGAAGGTGCCGATCATCGGCCCGAAGACGTGGCCGAGCCCGCCGAGGAAGCAGTTCAGCATGAAGTTCACCGAGTCGGTGACGGTGAAGCTCGACGGATAGATCGACTGCGAGATGGCGACGAACATCGCACCGCCAAGACCGCCGAAGAATGAGGAGATTGCGTAGGCGATTACGCGCAGATAGGCGATGTTGACGCCGATCGAGGAGGCCAGTTCCTCGTTCTGCTGCAACGACTGGCAGAGTTTGCCGATGCGCGAATGGACTAGGCGGTAGAGCGCCGCAAAGCACAGCACCATCAGCACAACCGACACCAGATAGAAGGCGGGACGCGGATTGGCGAGTGTCGCGAAATCTGGAAGGATGGTCAGCCCGAAGATCGAGATGCCGCCGGGGAGCGGAATGCTGACCATGCCCTTGGCTCCATTGGTGATCGGCAGCGCCAGCGCGAGCAGCCGTGCCACTTCGGTCAAAACCAGCGTGACCATGGCGAAATAGACGCCGCGAAGCCTGAGGATGGGCAGTCCGATCAGCACGCTTGCAGCGGCGCAGAATAGCCCAGCCAGCGGCAGTGTCAGCCAGAACGACACACCGTACTGGACGACAAGAATGGCCGAAACATAGCCGCCCATAAGCGCGAAGGCCCCCTGGCCGATATTGATGCGGCCGATGTAGAAAGTCACCCACACCCCGGCGCTGGCGATGCTGAGCAGCGCGACCGAGGTCAGCGTGTAGTAGAGGTCGAGCCGACCGGTCGCCTCGATCAGCCAGGGCACGCCGACGAGTACGACCAGCAGGAAGACAGCCACGGCGAGGATGTTGCGTGTACGCTTCATGTCCATCATCCCCACGGCTTGCCCATGAGCCCGTTCGGGCGGATGCTCAGGAACACCATCAGCGCGGCGAAGATGACGAGATAAGTGACGTCGCCATATTGGCGTAGGACCGTCAGGCCGACCGATTCCATCATGCCGAGGATGAAGCCGCCGGCGATCGCTCCGCTGACCACGCCGGCCCCGCCGATCATCACCATCAAGAACGCCTTGATCGAGATCGGCCCGCCGATGCCCGAATTGACGCCGGTGATGGCGACCAGCAGCCCCCCGACTATGCCGGCAAGCATGGCGCCGAGCGCAAAGCCGATCATCGAATAGCGGTCGACCTCGACGCCCATCAGCTGCGCCGCGACCCGGTCCTGCGCCAGCGCCCGCATGGCGCGTCCCGGCTTGCTGTACTGCATGAAAAGCACGAAGGAGGCGATGAACAGTATGGCGAGTGCGCCGACCAGCAGCCGGTCGTAAGGCATTATGAGGCTGTCGGAGACGAAGACGCCTTTGACGATCTTCGGCACGCCGCGCTGCTTTTCGCCGAACAGGAGGAGGATCACGGCGTCGAGGAAGAATGCGACCGCCGCCGCGAGAAGCATCGTACTTTCCTCCCGCACGCTTCGCTTAATCACCGTCCTGAAAAGGAATTTCTCGACAAGCGCTCCAATGACCAGCAGCGTGATCCCGGACGCGACGAGCGCGACGACGAAAGGCATGCCGAGCTGGCCATAGACGGTGTAGGTGACGAAGCCGCCGAGAACGTACATCTGCCCATGGGCAAAGTTAAGCACGTTCATCAGCGCGAAGATCAGGGTCAGACCGAGCGCGATCAAAGCGTATTGCGCGCCAAGATAAAGCCCGTTGGCGATGACTTGTTCCATCAGGATGGTTCCGGCCGTTCAGAGGCTGAAGACGAATGCTCGAGCCTCTGCGGCAATCCGCTTCGGTGCAGTTGCGTCAATCGACTTGAGCGACGAAGAGCGTCTCGAACTTGCCGTCGCGGTATTCCGTGACCACCATCGGAACCGAAAGCTGGCGCTTCTGGCCAAACGACGTCATTCCGACATAGGTCAGCTTGGCATCGTCCTTCAGATAGGGATTGGGCGCCGAGAAAGTGTCGATCGTCTTCTTGAACTCCCCGACATTGTCGATCGCGGCCGGGTTCGCCTTCAGCGTCTCGATGATGTATTCGAGCGCGTAGACCTTGGTGTTGGACTCGTCATTGTATTCGCCGAACATTTTCGTATAGCGTTCGACGAACTCCTTCATCGTGTCGGACGCGATTTCGGGCGTCGATGCGCCGCCGACCGAGATGAAGCCGTTGGCCAACTCGCCCGCGCCCTCTTCCAGCACCTTGGCATCCTGCGCCGTTTCGGTGGAGATCAGGCCTTCGTAGCCGAGCTCGCGCGCGGCGCGGATCAGCAGCGGCGCATTGCCCGGCGCGACGCCCGAAAGCACCAGCAGGTCCGGTTTTTGCAAAACGATCGGCGTCAGTACCGGCGTGAAATCGCGGGTATCGTTTTGGTAGACATCCGTGGCAGCCACAACCTCGAGCCCGAGCGCCTTTGCCGCGGCAACACCGCCATCCCGCTGGCTCAGCGGATCGGATTCGTTGGCGGCGACAAAGGCAACTTTTTTCACGCCCCTGTTTTCCATGAGATATTTGTAGATCGCCGGAGCCGACTGGTAGTTGGCGATCATCCCGAGCACGGCGTTGGACGCCGGCGGGGTGTAGAGTTCCTTCGGGAATGCGTAGGGAAAATAGATGATGCCCTTGGATTCTGCCACGGGACGCACCGCCGCCGCGCCGTCGTCGACATTCGGACCGACGACATAGTGGATGCCCTCCTGGGCCATCTTCTCCATGCCGGCGATCGCCCGCTTCGGGTCCTTCTGGTCGTCGAAGGTGACGATTTTGATGTCATAGGTCTCGTCACCAATCTTCACACCGCCGGTTTCGTTGATCCAGGCGGCGCGCGTCTGCATCGAGCGGACGTTGGATGTGCCCCACGCAGCGGCCGCGCCACTCGTCACGCCGACAAAGCCGATCTTGAGTTCCTTGTTGGCGGCGTGCACCGCGATTGTGCCGCCGGCCATGATTGCCAGCGCGGAGACCGCGCCGCGCGCCGCGGATGTGATTATTGAACGTCTGTTGATCATTGTTCTTTCCCCTTTGGAGGCCGCGCATTGTTGCGACAGAACTCGACCGATACGCGGACTTTTGTGAGTGAAGGCTCAAATCAATCACCTGTCAACAAAACTTTCTCAGATTGTTGACAATCTTGTGAGCGGCCGTAGACGAAGAACGTAGGACCGATCGCGGTTCGGTGCTTTGCTCGAGAGGTTCGTGGTGTCGGAATTCCTGAAGCTCGCATGGTGGTCAGAGCGACGGGTGTCTTTCTCACACTACCGGACCAAGGATCAGGACGAGGTCGGCGTCGTGATCGAGGATCGACGCGGTCGGGTCGTCGGTATCGAGGTCAAGACCTCCGCAACGGTTCCGCAGGACTTTCGGGGGATTGCGCCAGTTGCAGGAAGGAGTCCGCGATCGTTTTGTGCGCGGGCTGGTGCTGCACGACCATCACCGTGTGACGCCGTTCGGCGAAAAAATTGCAAGCTGCACCGCTGTCGGTTCTGTGTTCGATGTAAAGTTGCATAAAATGCGGTCTGGAACTTGGGTCGCGAGGTGGTCTAAATAATCCCAGATCGATACGAGCCGAGCCTTCATTGGTCGCGGTGATTTCTGGCAACTTCGCCACCCCCGTAAGCCATCTTGCATCGAACCAGCGGTCCGCCGGCCCGTCATAGGGCAGCCGCGTGACATCCCAGTGGCTGACGAAGCGCGCGTAGGCGTCCCAGACCGGTGGACCGCCGCCGATGAAGACGACACGGCCGGCAAAGCGCTTGAGCGTGTCCTCGGGATCCATACTGGAGTGAACGACGACAAGTTCCCGATCCGCGCGAGCAAAATCCGGAACGCTTGCGATCGTCTTGGGACCGGCGAGCAAGACGTGTCCTCTCGTGACGTCGAAAAACCGTGCAACGTCGGCTACGAACTCCGGCGAGCCGAAGCGATATTGGCAAACTGAAACGTCAGAGCGGGCATCGCGCAGATGCCCGCCACCAAGGGTACGGATGCACGCAAGGGACCGAAGAAGCGCCGGCGACCCCCCACCGCTCGAAGAACAGGAGAGGGGCCAATAGTGCGAAACCCGCTTTCCAAGCCGTTTGCCGATCCAGAAGGACAGCCGGTCCCCCAGTGCCGCGCCAATGGCGGCGGCAAGCCATCACGAAATTCCGGTTCTTCTCAGCAGCGCCACGCGGGCTAACGCTGATTATCGTATGGCCGGCCTGCAGCGCGAATAGCGCTGCTGGCTCGCCCAGGTTCGGTCATCGGCAATCGCCAGATCACGCACGATCAGCACGGGATGGAGCCGGTGAGCGACAGCGCAGGGTTCGGCGTCGTTTTGGCCTTCGGCCTATTGGTGCTCAACTGGCTGGCGATCCGCTATATCGATGTTGTCGCCTGGGCTGGCGAGCTTCTGATGCGCACGCCGTTCCACCCCGGTGCGAGGAACGGGAGAGCACCAAGGACGGCGACGAAATAGCAGGGCGGTACAACCCGCCCCAACCGAAGCCGCGTTCTCGACGACATGGTTACTGTGACAAGACGAACAGGGTATAAGGCTATCAGGCAGCAGACTGGTTGAGGAGCGCCCCACCGTCATGAAGCCGATGAACGAAGAGCACCTCGCGGTTCTACGCAGGCACATGGTCGAGATGATTGCAATTCACACCGATCTTGCAAGCGAAGAACTTGGCAAGGTGGCGCTCGATGAGCGGGTATTGGCGGCGATGAGGCGGATACCGCGGCACCTCTTCGTGCCAGCATCAGTTGCGCCTTATGCCTACCAAGACATGCCGCTGCCGATCGGCTTTGATAAAACCGTCTCGCAGCCCTTCATCGTTGCTCTCATGACCGATCTCCTTGCGCCGCAACCGCACGAGGTAGTGCTCGAGATCGGCACCGGCCTAGGCTACCAAACCGCAATCCTCGCGGACCTTGCCGGGCAAGTTTGGAGCGTCGAAATCATCGAGGAATTCGCAAGCCATGCCGAGGCTCTCCTGCGGGGTCTCGGCTTCTCCAATGTCGGCATTCGTGTCGGAGACGGGTCTCGCGGCTGGCCTGAGCACGCCCCATTCGACAAGATCCTGGTCACCGCGGCCGCTGAGCGGACACCGCCGGCTTTGCTTGAGCAGCTCAAGCCGGGGGGACGCCTGGTTCTGCCTTTGGGACCTGGAGAAGCGCAGTTGCTGACGGTCATCGACAAGGATGCGGCAGGGCAACTGAAGACTCGCAAACTCATCCCGGTTCGGTTCAGCCGTCTCGAAACGGTCTAATGAGGGGTGCGGCTGCGCGGAGCCGTACTGGAAGATCAGGATAACGCGCGCCGCATCGATCACACAGGCGCTGGATGGCATCGCCGATCTTTTGACATCCATGCCGCAACGCTACTCATCGAGCACGCCTGCAGCCGCCGGTCGCAGCCGCTGGCGATCATGCCGGCGCGGTCGTATTGCGCGCTTCTCAAAGACCCCTTATCCAGCCTACTGTGTGCCTACCAGAGGGCAAATGGGTCGCTCATCCGGGAAATGACGGCCAAAGGCTCAAGGAATTCGCCCAGTGGCCAACACGTAGCGGGCAGGAGGTAACGATGGATCTCAAGGACAGGCGCCTCTAGTACGGCGTGGTATCCGTGATCGTGGTATTGGTCATGATTGCGTATGCGGCTGGTTGGTTTGGCGGCACACCGATACCAGCGCCGCAGCAGTGAGAGCGATCGTCATTCTCGCTTGGCGGCAGCTGACTGCTCAGTCTCTAAAGGTCGAAGGAAGGGACACCTGATTGGCTGTTTCGCTGGTTCGGCTACCATCCTGACGACGCACAGCCTGGACCGTTTTTGAGATGGCTTCGGCTCAACTTGTTGGTTGATGGACGGACCGGTCCTTGGATTGCGCAATCCGCAACACACCGCCATCGGGCCGGGTAACTTCGATAATGGTTTCGACACGGACAAACTGCGATCCTACGGAGTAGCCAGGCGCCAGGTCATGCCGGAAGTCGTACACTGGAGCCACAAGGGCCCAACGACCGGGCGGAGAACTCGCATCAGCCCGGCCTTCGGCGGTTTCGAAGCTAAACTGCCACTCGCTTGATCCCGCTGCCCGGCCAGCGATGGAGCCGGGCTACTCCAGCACAGACTCTGCCCGTCGATCAGCTCGATCGGCACGGACTCCAGACCGACATCGTCGAACAGCCGCGCATTTGACCGCGTTCGCCAAATTAATGGCCGGATCTTTGCGAAGCCTCCGCATTTTCGTGGGGGGAAGCCCTCCTAGCATCATCGTGATTGGACTTCACGGTCGGTCGGAGTCACGCTGGCCGCAGGTATAAGAAGGATATGGGTGGGCCAACTATCGTCCGAATAGGAGGCTAAAATGAAGCACCAGACGCTTGAGCAACTGCAGATTGTCGCCGAGATCGATCAGGACTACCTGCGCCAGGCCATGTCGCGCAGCGAACGTCTTGAACGCTGGGCGGAGCTCCTTGAACGGAACCCTGACCGGCGACTCTCGACGCTACACCAGACCGAGTATCAGCCGGTTAGATCACGCGGGGCCATGCGCGGCGACGGCTCGCCGATCTCAGTCGCTTTCGAGGATCCTGTCCTCCGCGCCGCCGGGTTGGAAAACGACAACTACGGCGAAGCGAAGCGGTTCTTCGAACTGACCGACAGGCAATTGCATGAGATCATCTGCTATTGTCATTTCGGCGCGACGGTGAGCGCCGTAACGGCCGCCCGTCACATCCGTGCGGCGATTGCCGGGAGACAGCCCGGCATGTTCGCTCGGATGCGTGAGGCGTTCGTCGGATAAAGCCGGAGCCGTTTCGCAGCATCATTTTTGAAGCGGCTCGCATGGAAAGCCGCCGCCGTAGCGCAGGCAAGCGCTCCCCACGCGGGGAGGCTGCGTTGCATGAGGGGGTGCGGCTTTCCGCAGGAGCACGCCGACCTGCATCTTTTCCATCCGAACCGGAAAGATCCCAATGCTGCCAGGACATCCGTGGTCAGCGCCGTGGTTCAAAGGCTCGAACAGAGCGACATGCGCGCCGGATAAGCGCTATACATTCGCTGTCGAAAATTCGATGCTTCATGGTGGGTCGAAGGTCGCGGACCTATGTCGATCGGGACCGGGAAAGCCAAATCGTGCCAAATTTTCGCGAACTGCATATATCTCTCGATGCACATTCAATCAAGGCTCAATAGGTTTGGTTCGTAATTGCGGATTAATATAGCTGTTGTCGGCAAAATTAAGAGGGATGAATTACAATAAAATTGCTTATGGCTCCGCCTTTCGGACGGCCAAAAGCGCCGGTAACAACGACTGATTTACATTTCAAATATTTTCGGTTTGAGGAATTAAAAATTTGGCACTCCTATCATTCGAGTGCTAAAGGGGCTACGTTAAGTGTTGCAGTCGCTCTATGTGCGGCGGCAGAAAGAACCCCCAATGAAATTCCGGCCACTCCACGACCGCGTCGTCATTCGGCGCGCGGAAGGCGATACCAAATCCAAGGGCGGGATCATTATTCCCGACACCGCCAAGGAAAAGCCTCGGGAAGGCGAAGTGATCGCCGTGGGCCCGGGCTCGCGTGACGAGAGCGGCAAGCTGATCCCGCTCGACGTCAAGGCCGGCGATCTCATCCTGTTCGGCCAATGGTCCGGCACCGAGGTCAAGATCGACGGCGAGGACCTCCTGATCATGAAGGAGAGCGACATTTTGGGCATCGTCGAGAAGACCAAAGCGGCCAAGAAAGCCGCCTGACCGGGCGATTTCCGATCCCGCAATTTCAAGACTGAACTGGACGTAAAATCATGTCTGCCAAGGAAATCAAATTCGCTACCGATGCCCGCGACCGGATGCTTCGCGGCGTCGAAATTCTGAACAACGCCGTCAAGGTGACGCTCGGCCCCAAAGGCCGCAATGTCGTCATCGACAAGGCCTATGGCGCGCCGCGCATCACCAAGGATGGTGTCGCCGTCGCCAAGGAAATCGAGCTTGCCGACAAGTTCGAGAACATGGGCGCCCAGATGGTGCGCGAAGTGGCCTCGAAGACCAACGACCTCGCCGGCGACGGCACGACGACAGCCACGGTGCTGGCCGCTTCCATCCTGCGCGAAGGTGCCAAATTCGTTGCCGCGGGCATGAACCCGATGGATCTCAAGCGCGGCATCGACCTTGCTGTGGCTGCTGTGGTGAAGGACATTCAAGCCAGGGCCAGGAAAGTCAAATCTTCGGACGAGATCGCCCAGGTTGGTACGATCGCCGCCAATGGCGACGCGTCAGTCGGCGCCATGATCGCCAAGGCGATGAACAAGGTCGGCAATGAGGGCGTGATCACCGTCGAAGAAGCCAAGACAGCCGAAACCGAACTCGATGTCGTCGAAGGCATGCAGTTCGACCGTGGCTATCTCTCGCCCTATTTCGTCACCAATGCCGAAAAAATGCGCGCGGAGCTGGAGGACCCTTACGTGCTCATCCACGAAAAGAAGCTCGGCAATTTGCAGGCGCTGCTGCCGATCCTCGAAGCCGTGGTGCAAAGCGGTAAGCCGCTGCTGATCATCTCGGAAGACGTCGAAGGCGAGGCGCTAGCGACGCTGGTCGTCAACAAGCTGCGCGGCGGCCTCAAGGTCGCAGCCGTCAAGGCGCCAGGCTTCGGTGACCGGCGCAAGGCGATGCTGGAAGACATTGCCGTGCTCACCGCCGGCCAGATGATTTCCGAGGATCTCGGCATCAAACTCGAGAACGTCACGATCGACATGCTCGGGCGGGCTAAGCGCGTGCTCATCGAGAAGGATACGACGACGATCATCGACGGCGCCGGCGAGAAAGCCACCATCCAGGCGCGCGTCCAGCAGATCAAGTTGCAGATCGAGGAAACGTCCTCGGATTACGACAAGGAGAAACTCCAGGAACGTCTCGCCAAGCTGGCTGGCGGCGTTGCTGTCATTCGCGTCGGCGGCGCGACCGAGACGGAAGTCAAGGAAAAGAAGGACCGCATCGATGATGCGCTGAACGCCACTCGTGCAGCCGTGGAAGAAGGCATCATTGCCGGCGGCGGTGTTGCGCTTTTGCGCGCCAAGGCAGCTTTGACTGAGCTTACTGGCGCGAATGCTGACATGACGGCAGGTATTTCGATTGTGCTGAGAGCACTTGAAGCCCCGATCCGCCAGATTGCCGAGAATTCCGGCGTTGAAGGTTCGATCGTCGTCGGCAAGCTCTCCGACAGCAAGGATCACAACCAGGGCTTCGACGCCCAGAACGAAGTCTATGTCGACATGATCAAGGCCGGTATCGTCGACCCCGCCAAGGTCGTTCGGACGGCCCTGCAGGATGCCGGCTCGATTGCCGCGCTCCTGATCACCGCTGAAGCAATGATCGCGGACATTCCGCAGAAGGTTTCGCCCGCTATGGGTGGCGCGGGAGGTATGGGCGGAATGGGCGGAATGGACTACTGAGCGGCGCCTGAGACTATAGCCAGGACGACGGAAGGCCAGCGACGCGGGCACATGCGAGCCGATATCTCGGCGATCATCGGTTCGCTCGACATCGTGTTCGGGGAGATCGATCGATAGGCTCGTCGCTGTCGTATTTGCTGCTAAAAATGGTCTTGGAGACAAGAACATGACCGACACTCTTGCCGAGAAAACATGTACGCCTTGTCGCGGCGGCGTCCCGCCGCTCACGCGTGATGAAGCCCAACGGTTCCAGGCACAGGCTCCTGATTGGGAGCTGGGTGACGATGCCCACCGCATCCAGCGGAGCTTTCGATGCCGCAATTTCCGGGACGCGCTCACCCTTGTTCAGGAGATCGGTGAGCTCGCCGAAACCGAGGGCCATCACCCCGACATCAGCTTCGGCTGGGGTTATGTGACGGTTTCCCTGAGCACCAAGAAGATCAAAGGACTGCACGAGAACGATTTCATCATGGCGAGCAAGATCGATCGGATGCTCGATCGCGCGGGGCGGCCCCTCGACCGCCAACGGTGACACGGCAAATCCATTGCCAATCAAGTGAGGTCGTTTATGCACTGTCGTCCGAGATAAAGATTGCGCGGATCGAAGGTGAGCGGCAGCGCAACATTGATCTGGTAGTCAAGGGTGTGATTGGCGATGACGATGCTCGGGAACGCATCGCCGAACTCAAAGCTCGACGTTTTGAGGCCGAGGCGGAACTGGCCAATCTTGAAGAGGCGCCATCAACCCTCACTCTCCATCCAACGACAATAGAAAAGTATGTCGAAACGGTCGATGCGCTGGCTGCGGTCTTAGCTCATCACGCTGAGGCGGACGACGATCGGGGCGCTTTGGTGAAGAGTTTCCGCGCGCTTGTACACAGCGTGACGATCCACCCGAAAGGGTCGCGAGAGGGTTTTGAAATCGAGGTCAAAGGCAAGCTTGCCGCCCTCATCGGCGGGAACACATTCCCCCAAGCGCGTTATGCTGGGGAACGCATGGAAGCCGGAGGCTACAGGCATGAACCCACTATTACGCACGATAGTGGGTTTAGGCTGGTAGCGGGAGAGCGCTACCGCCTTTCCCCACATCCGCGCTACCTACTTCGTTGCGGCGGGTGAGGACCCAACTGGACTCCATTTGGGCGTATCCCGCAAAAAAACGCCTCTGAGGCGATGATCGAAAACGCACTCTTGTTTTTGATGGGCTCAGCAGGAAAAAACGCAATAGTATTAGAATTTGCGGATCGTATTATCTAAGTATCGATAAGAGGTCATTATCGATAGTGATAAAAGACCCCAGAGAAAATCCCCTGCAAGTCAACTTAAGTGCCGGATAGCTTGACTAATGCGAATCAGCCATCATGAAAACAATGGCTTACATGCTCGACAAACTGCCCCTGGAAACCCTGATCGGACCGGTTGCCGGCGCCACCGAGGTTTTGGCCCGCCTTGACGAGCGGCTGGCTCGTTCCCCCGTCCGCGACGGTTTTGTCGAGCGCCAGCACTTCGCCGACGCTGCCGCCGCGCTCTGGCTCGAAGGCGAGCTCGTCCACCTCGAGGACCTTGTCCTGCACGACGCCCACATGGACATTCGCACCCCAACCCACGAACTCACCCGCGCGCACGCGGTGCTGCGTACCCGTCGGCGCAGGTTGCGGCGGCAGCCGAACTCCTTGCAGTCTGGTTACACTCCGGAGATGCGCTTCTCGAAATGGGGGAGTTGGACTTTCCCGGGAAGTTCGCGGACGAGATAGCTCGACTGGATGTGACCCAGGTAGAATAGGCGCGCTTGAACGCGGCATCCCGGTCGCTGCCGAGGCTTATTCCTGCAAGCCACATGTGTATCAGCCATCGGCGCCTTCCTATGCGGCTCCGCTCTACAGCGCACCAGCTGCCCCGACATATCAGGCACCTGTGCACCTGGTGCGCGCCGTACCTCTTACCGATCCAAATACGACGACGCGAAGTCGATCGGGACGCTGTCTGGCTCGTGGCGCAGCATAGACCTAGTGGTGAGGACTCCAGCGTGATTGCTATGGATCCGGTCGCACCGGACAATCAGTTCGCGCTTCCATGTGTCCGCCGATGTTTCGCCCCGAGATGCGTCGTACAGAGTCTGCCGCAACGAACTGCGCGCGCATTGCCAACTCCATCAGTTGCACCCGCGTGAGCCCATGCACAGAGTATCGCGTTCCAACGTAATCGGGGAACTTTCCGACCGCTGTTCGCAAGCGGTCGTCGGTGGTTGCGGGTTTGAGCTTGATTAGTGCCTCGGCCAACTTAGGCAGCCAGTGCGAAAGCCTCTTTAGTCCATCTTCGTTTGTGCCAAGGTGCGCGAGTACCGCCTTCATCGATAGTTCGGCGGTCAGGCAGGCTGTCTGGACCGCGGCGTCAATGTCGATGTCCCCCGACAAAATGCGGGGTGTGGCGGCGAGGGACGAGCGCGCATTTGTTAGCAAGTGTGGTGCAGGAGTTCCCATTGCTAGGACGTCGTCAACGCCGTACGCGAAGTCCCAAAGGTCACAGACACCGTAGAATGCGCGCCAGGCCTAGTCCGGGTAATGTTTGAAGGCGAGTTCTAGCTCGCTCTGTGAAATCTCGATGCATTTGAGCGGCTCCACGCTAAACGTGCCGTAGCCAATGTCGACGCGGGCCAGATACATCTGATCGCGTATCGCGACGCCTCCGACGAGTATCGCTGGGATCGAAAAGTCGCCTGTTGGGTATAGGCGGCGATACACTTCCATGAGCGGATCCCAAATGCGCCTGTCGAAAAGATCCCCAGCTACACCTTTCGACCTCATCCAAGCCATGACGACGTGGAAGGGCCGCTGATGCAGCTTCACATCCTGCGCTAAAAGGGCGCTGTCTTTTTCGATGACGAACTTCTCATCAATCGGCTCCATAGTGCACCCGCGCTTGGTTATAGAAGGAGCGAAAGTCTGGAAAATGAGTCGCTCTGGGGGCTAGCCGGAATGTCCTATTTTCGGGGCAAACTCAATGCCCGCTAGTGGCGCGTCCCGCTGGTTCAAACTCCTGAGCCGTAGAACGCCAGAAACGAGCGTCGAAAGAATGCTGGGGTGGGGAGCGGACCTTCAGGTCAGACGCATTGCATCGCCAATGCAACAGCCAGATAATCTTCGCCTTGCGCCGAGCTGATGAAGTGGAATGGGCTGTGAGTGCGTCCCTTTACGAGCCGGTGAACGTCTACAAACCTCAGGGACCCGATATCGGCGTCGTTGACGGTCCGTTTGAGTATCTGACGGTAGCAGGAATAAAACTTCCGCTGCCATTCACCACTCGGATGACGGTGGTGCGCCTGTCCAACGGCGATCTGTTCCTTCATTCGCCCATCAAGTTTGCTTCGACGGTGGCCGAAGAGTTACGGAACTTGGGCAGAATTCGCCACCTCGTCTCACCCAACCAGTTTCACTACGCTCGTGAGTGGTCGAAAGTCTTTCCAGAGGCAATCACATGGGCATCGCCCGGAGTCCGCCAAAGAGCCCGCGCACGGCATGCTGATGTGACGTTCGCTCGAGATTTGGAAGCCGATCCGCCGGAGGAGTGGCGGCGGGACATGGACCAGACACTGTTTCCCGGTGGCTACTTCAAAGAGTTCATATTCTTCCACCAAGCGTCAAAGACGCTGATTCTTACAGACACGATCATCAATCTCGAATTGGACATGATCGATGAGCCTTGGCGCTCGGTGACGAAGCTGACTGGGATGGCTCACCCGCACGGGCGGACCTTCCTTGGCATGCGGCTGCCAATTCTCCTGCATCGGCAGAAAGCACGGGCAGTAATAGGCAAACTCCAGTCGTGGCAACCGCGGCGAGTGATTCTCAGTCACGGCCGCTGCTTTGATGCGAATGGCGACGAGCTTGTCCGTAGAATATTCGGAAAGACGGCTTGGTGAGGCAGTGGTTTGGGGGAAGCCAAATGTCCATTTCGGCTCGGCTCGGGCTGTAGCGCGAACGGCAGGTTTGGAGAAGCGCAATGAAGGTCAGCAAATGTGCGCATTATGCCGTTTCGGAACCGGGCCGACCTTGGGCAGGATCGCAATCACCTAGGGTCATGTCAAAGTCGCATAAGATGGCAGTGCGGAACTTAACGGCGACTTGTGCCGGGGTCGCCTCGTCTCACCCTGTCCAAAGAGAAGATCTGACCCCTGTCAATACACTTTCCTTCGACCGCCCAGCGGCAGGCCGTGACCCTAGGCAGATCTTGGTGCTGCGCTCGGGGGAATAGCAGCTTTGCGCCTAATCTCTGCCGTTGAGGTCAGCTTTGCCGCTGCCTGAAAGCGGACGTCAGGGCGACCACGCTGGAGGTCGCGGTTGCGCCATTTGCTGACCTTCATTGCGCTTCTCCAAACCTGCCGTTCGCGCTATGACTTGATGCGACCCATTCGAGACGCCGGGGGCGATGGGAGGAATGACTGCGGAACCCTGGCAGCGGTCGTTTCGGGCCATGGGAGAACCCGTTCGATCCAGACCGGTTGCTATGCCAGCATGCAGAACGGCGGCCTGATACCATCATGTGGATATGGGGTTTGGCGGCAGTCCTCGCAGCCTCGAGATGTCCGCGGGGTATTAGAGCTGGAACTCAGCCGAAAATTCAGCTCCATCAGGATGCAGTGTAAGCCGGGAGCTGCCCTTCAGGGTGTGGCGGAACGCTGCCTCCAGGACGCGGGAGCCGTAGCCGGTGCGACCGGCGCTGGTTATGATCGGGCAACGTTCCCGCCAGCGAAACATTACACGCGTCGCGCCCCCTTCGCCCGCCTGCACCGTCCATTGAATGTCAACTCGCCCCTCAGGCGAAGCAAACGCGCCATGCTTGACTGCGTTGGTGGTGAGTTCGTGAACGGCCATTGCGAATGCCTGGACCGCATCTTGCGGTAGCGCGATTGCGGGGCCGTCGAGATTGAAATTCCCACCTTCCCGTCCGCCATGCGCCTGCAGCTCCAGCCGCAGAATCTCGGACATATCAACACTTCCTCTCGGCGCGCGCACCAAGAGATCCTGCGTGCGTGCCATGGCACCGAGCCTGCTCTCGAAGGCTCGGCCGAATTCCTCAAGCGAACCGCTGTCGCGCAGCGTTCGTCTTACCAGCGCATCGACGGTGGTGAGGACGTTCTTTATCCGGTGATGGAGCTCGCCAACCTGCGTTTCCCGCTCCTTCTCCATGCGGCGCTGCTCGGTGACGTCGCGGATCGCCAGCAGGATGAGGTCGAGGTGGTCGAGGCGTCGCCCGTTGAGGAGCATGACGCGGCGGCCGACGTGCTCAAAATCATGCTCCACTTCCACATCATCGAAGGCGTTGTTGTTGGGCAGGACGTTCTCAAGCAGCTCTCTCAGACGCGGGATGTCCCATTGCCGATTGCCGAGCTCGTAGATCAGCCGCCCCTTAGTGTCGTCAGGAGACACCTGGAAGGCGTCATAGAAGGGCCGGTTGGCGCGAACCACCTTCAGGTCCCAATCGAGCACCAGGAGCGCCTCCCGGGTACTGTCGATCAGCTTTTCCCCGAACTCGACGTAGCCTTCGAGTTCGAACCGGGCCTGTTCGGTCTCGGTGCGATCTGAGATGACCAAAAGGATCAGTTCAGGGCGGTCGCCCTCGGGCGGCAGCCGCCTCGCGTTCAGGATCATGATCCTTTTGCCGATCTCCGGGAACTTATGCTCTAGCCGGTAGTGCTCCACTACCGACTGCTGCGGCAGGATCTCTTCCAGGAGCCGACGGAGCTCGGGGATATTCCACTGGCCATTGCCGAGTTCGTAGAGCAGGCGCCTGCGGGTCTCTTCGGTGTCGACCTTGAACAGCGTATAGAACGCCGAATTGGCTTCCTCGACCGTAAGGTCGTCTCTTAGGACCAGCAGCGGCTGATCCATGGTCTGCAAGATCGCTTCGGCAAGGCCAGTTGAACCGAGATTGTACAACCGGGGTGGCCTGCTTTCCCCCGAGGATTTTTGGTTGCCCATTCGTTACAATGAACAGCAGATTGAGCTAGAGTCCAGTTGGATAGCTCCTTGTGAGCCCCACTTGATCGGAAACAGAAGGAATGGCCTCTTTCTAACGTCAACCGGTCTGCGGCGCGCGCAGCCAGAAAGGGCTCGCCGCCCAACCGCGACGAAGAACGCTCCGCGGCTGTACGGCAGAACGAATCCTTCGGCCTCGGTCGCGCCATGCGCGGACGTCTGCAGTGGACTCACTGAAGATCGCGATCCGGCCTCTCCTCGGATGTTTGCCCAGCAAGATCAGGCGAATTGATGATCCATTCCTGACAGCGATCCCACGAGAATGTCGTGATCAAAAGCTACCAGGAACGGGATCAACATTGGTTGGATCGGGTGGGCCGCGATGTTGGACGTGCACTGCGGATTTCGGGCGGAATACACGTTTCGCTGCGCCCATGTGATTCCTTGATCCGTTTCCAACGAGGTTCCCCTGCCGCTGGTTTCCGACCGATCAGGCTGGCCGCGGTTTGTAAAAGCGGCACCAGCCATCAGGGCTGATTTCGCCCGCGACGATCTCGCATGCATTCGGCTCCAGGAAATGGGCGCACCCTGCGCAGCGGCGACCTTTGTTTGGAACATCCTGATAGAGCGCCAGAGGCTTTGGCGTTGTTCCGGCGCCACGCGCCGCAGGCTGGCCCGTGATGCAGGAAGCAAGCCCGCCTCCACCGGCGTGGCGACGCCGGTCATCGATACCTTCAGAAACTTCCGACGAGACAGCGTCTGGCTTGGCACGCTTTGTGCCGACCAGCGATTTGCCTCACTGCGATCACCGTTCACAACCTTTCCTTCCAATCGACATCCGAGGAACGCCGACGCCGTCAAGTGCTGGGTCAAATCGACTTGAGGTACTCGATCAGATCACTCTTTTCCTGATCGGTCAGATCAAGGCCCAGATGGTCGTCATAATGCTTGATGACGTCATTGAGGGTGGCGAATCGCCCGTCGTGGTAGAAACCGCCCTTGTGGATTTTTTCCGTGTTCCAAAGTGCACGCAACGATGCCGTCCTGTAACGCTCGTCCGGGGATCGCATCGCCTGGAAATCGTCGATCCCGATCTCATCGGCCGTATGCAGGTTCCATCCCGGCTCGGTGAATAGTGGCGGCACGTGGCAAGTGCCGCATTTGGCCTTGTCGTTGAAAAGTGCCTCGCCTTTCTCCGCCGCCGCACTGTCGAAGGCGCCCTCGGGCGGCTTCGGGGTCGGCAGCGAAAGCTGATAGAAGTGAAGCGCCGGCAGCTTCGCCGTGATCCGGTCTTCCTCGTCCTGCTTGTCGCCCTGTTTCGTTCTCGCTGCGACCGGATACTTCTCTGCATCGTCCAGGCGCGGATCGTAGAAAACGCCTTTGCCGTGCATTTCGAGATTGCCGACATAGGCGTTCCAGTAGCTCACCGTGCCCCAGGCTCCGGTCCATGTATGGTTGTTCACACCGGCCAATCCGAAGGCAGGTGGATTGAGCGTGGCGGCCGTCTTGCCGTCCGGCCGGAATGCCTTGCCGTCGAGGTTCAGTTCAGCATCGAATTTGCCAGGGCCCCATGCTTCCACTGCCTTCTTCACCTCCGCTTCGGATATCTGCAGCATTTCGGTGAACGCCGTGAGGTCAGGCGCCAATGCAACGACAGCGCCTATATTGAGGTCGCGGTTCGGCCAGCCGTCCAGCCTATGCCCGATGCCTGGCGCATATGCGTCGTCAACGGTCGAATGGCACACGGCACATTGTATGCCGACCGAAGTCAGCGTCTTTCCGTCCTCGGCGAAGAACCCGGTCACCCCGACAACGGCATTGGCTTTGAGCAGGAGAAGCGTGCTTGCAGGATCGGTAAGGTCGACCTCACCTTTGTCGAGAGCTGCAGCCACATCCTTCGGAATTGCATTGACATCGACCTTGAGGCCAAGTTCGAGAGCCATTTCCGGACTGAGGCCAGGTCCGACCCCGCCCAGTTTCTCCCCGGCGATCGCCTCATGGAGCTTGAGCTTGCCGCCCCAAAACTCCTCGCTACCAAAGGTATCGAAACGGAAAGTCTCGCGACCTTCCTTGAGATATCGCTTGGCCTGCTCGGCCGCGGCGGCGTCAAAATCCTTTCCACTGACCGATCCTTTTGCGCCCGTCTGGGCAGCGGCCGGAATCAAAGCCGCGGAGACCAGAATGACAAAGGAGACACCAATACGATTGAACCGTGCTGACACTGCCTTGTCCTCCCGAAATATTGTTTTTCCAGTTGGTCTACCCGTTCGGCGACGTCCCGATTGCGTGGCTACCGAATCTGGCTGACAATATTGGATGACCGAACCGTCAAAACGTTCCCGCGTCCGGCGCGAAAACCGATCGATCGATAGAGCATGGACCTTCTGCCGGCATGGGAGAGAGAGGCGCAGAAAGACCTTCCGTCACGCAGTCAGGCTGGAAAACGAAGGCGATCTATAACGGTGTCGATTAGTCGCTCGCAGCGTCGGCCCTTGAAGGGGAAGGCATTGAGCAGCACGGGGCCAATCTGCTCGTCTAGCTCTTGGCGAAGGAGACGGCGAGCGCGATGGAGCCGCGTCCGCACTGTCTGGGGACGCACGCCGAGCAGTTCCGCTGTCTCGTCATTAGAGAGTCCTTCGATTGCTCGGGCAATAAGAACAACGCGGTAGGCGGGGGGCAGCCTATCGGTTGCCTGTTCGACCAAGCTCAGGATTTGTCGTTGCGCCACCGTTCGCTCTGCGTCCCCGGCAAACTGTATGACTTCGGCATTGGCCCGTGCCGCGGATTTTGCAAAAGCTGCCGCGCGCCGACTCCTTCGCAAGCGTCCTAATGCCTCGTTGACGACGATCCTGCAGAGCCATGTCGACAATGCCGATTCTCCTCGAAACTCGGCAAAGTGGGCGAAGGCGTTGACATAGGCTTCCTGAACGATGTCCTCGGCTTCGCTGTCGTCGTCGGCCAATCCACGCGCGATACGGTAGAGGCGCTGGTTGTGCATCTGCATGATGGTTCGTAATGCGTCCGCGTCGCGCGCCAACGCGCGGCGGACCAGTTCCACATCCTTGGAATTGCGCCCGTCATCGCCCCTGTCGATGCGTGGGTCGGACATGACAACTTATCTAATCACCAATTCGGTGCCGTCACAGCAAAAAAGGTCCTAGTCGACTCTTTCATCAGTGGAAGGCAACAGGCAATCAAACACAGCGGCGAGAAGCAAGCCGACGGCGCCTATCATGCCGACAATGCTATGACGCTTCATTACCCGCGCTCCAAGCACAGCATCCATCAAATGTCGGCTTTCCGGCTAAGAGCAGTCATACGCGCTTCTAGGAAATGAAGGTCGCCTTCGGGTCACGAGCGCTGGTTGGGCCCAATGTCCGGTTTCTGGAAGGAACTGGAAGGAAAATGGGTCCCGGAAGGTCAGGATTGGGTCCAGGTCACGACGATGCCCGAGCCGACCTGGATGTCCGCTCCTGAAGAACCGCAGCCTGAAGCTGCTAATCCGCTGTCGGCCGCAAATAGGTCGTTCATTGTCTTGGCGCTGAGCGTCGGCAATTGGCGGATTGTGTTGAAAAACTCCGGCTTGAAGCAGCTCTGAAGCACTGATTCAATCTCCTTGGTAAAGGAGATTGAGTCGATGATGGGCGAACCGACGGTGATGCAGGAGGCGCTGTTCTACGAGTTCAGCATCGAGCGTCACGTCCCTGCTGACCATCTGTTGCGCTCGATCGACCGCTTCGTCGACCTGTCGGGGCTACGCTCGCATCTGCGGCCGTTCTACAGCGAGATCGGTAGGCCCTCGATCGATCCGGAACTGATGATCCGGATGCTAATCGTCGGCTACTGCTTCGGCATCCGTTCCGAGCGCCGGCTTTGCGAGGAAGTGCATCTGAATCTCGCCTATCGCTGGTTTTGCCGGCTTGGCCTGGAGGGTGATGTCCCCGATCATTCCACCTTCTCGAAGAACCGGCACGGCCGCTTTCGCGACAGCGATCTGCTGCGCGAACTCTTCGAGACGACGGTGCGCCGTTGCATCGAAGAAGGTCTCGTCGGCAACGAGGGCTTCGCCGTCGATGCCAGCCTCATCAGGGCGGACGCGAACAAGCAGCGCTCTGCCGAGGGATCGGAGCAGGTCGACTGGGAGACGATGGCGGCAACGCGCCGCTCGGTACAGGAGTATCTCGACACGTTGGACGATGCCGCGTGGGGTGCAGCGAGCGAGGTGAAGCCGAAGTTCATATCGAGGTCCGACCCGGCGGCTCAGTGGACGGGAGCGATGAAGGGGCATGCCTTCTTCGCCTACGCCACCAACTATCTGATCGACCTGGATCACGCCGTCATCGTGGACGTCGAGGCAAGCCGGGCCATACGCCAGGCGGAAGTCGGCGCGGCACGCACCATGATCGATCGCGCCCAGGATCGCTTCGGCCTCTATCCGGAACGCCTGGCCGCCGACAGCGCGTACGGCTCGGCCGAGATGTTGGGCTGGTTGGTGCACGAGCGCGGCATCGAGCCGCATATCCCGGTCTTCGACAAGTCGGAGCGTCGCGATGGGACCTTCGAGCGGGCAGAGTTCAGCTATGATCGCGAGCGCGATCTCTACACCTGTCCAGGCGGCAAGGAGCTCAGGCAGTATCGTCGGCGGTTCGTTTCACCCCGCGACGGTGTCGACGACGAGGGCTTCATGCGCTACCGCGCCAGCAAGCTCGACTGCGACGTCTGCGCCCTCAAGCCTCGATGCTGTCCGAACGGTCCAGCCCGCAAGATCCTACGCTCTATCCACGAGGGTGCGCGGGACATGGCCCGCGATATTGCCGCCACCGACGCCTATGTCACCTCGCGTCGCGAGAGGAAGAAGGTCGAGATGCTGTTTGCCCACCTCAAGCGCATCCTGAAGCTGGATCGCTTGCGACTACGAGGACCAAACGGTGCTCGAGACGAGTTCCATCTGGCAGCCACTGCCCAGAACCTCCGGAAACTCGCCAAGCTGATTCCGGTGCCGATGCCGAAACCGGCATGAGGCGGAAGACGTCTGCTCACGACCTAACATCAGTCGATGTCGTGGCCGAGACGCGGCCGACTTTTTCAACGATATCGGCGCATTGTGCTGTTTCGGCATAGAAGCCTTGCATTTGACGGGATGCAGTGGTGGCACGCTTGCGGAGTCTCAGGGTGTCTCCACGCGGCGATCCTTCGTCGTGAGCCGACGCTATCGTGCAAGTTTCGCAGCGCTGCGGGCCGCTATGTCGGCTAAGACAACATGAAGAAGCGTACAAACTTCCTGTTCGGCGACCTCGGGTGCGATTCCTGATTCGGACAGTTGAACGAGAATTGTCTTGGCGGTGCTGCGCCAGAAGGCATTCGCGTCCTCCCCGTTCTTGGAGTCCAGGACCCGGGCGATCCCTTCGACCAGTTTCCGCCGCCGATGCAGCGGAAACGCGCTTACGTTTGAATCACCCATCGATCACCTCACGCCTTCAGTCTCGCGAGTAAGCATTGGCGGGTTAGAAAATTTGGTTAACAGCGCTGCAGTGGTCGGGCTCGGTGGGTTGTGCCGCATAAAGCCACTGGTCGCGGCGGCATCGGCCTTTCGAGTTCCTGTTCAAGAACTCATCGGCGATGATGAGCCGCGAGGGATCGCGCAGGGAGTGATTTGGGCAGGCAAGCTCTTGGACTTGATCAGAACCAGGCAAGCCGCCATATTCCGATCCGGCTGCCAATTTCAGGTGGCCCATTCCATGACGAGGCCGATCCGGCCGAATCGACGCTCATTTATTTGATTTGCTGGGAGCGCCAGGTCGGGAGGAAATCTCCCGATTGTGGCGGGCATCCTGCTCATTTTGGAGATGTCTATGAAGGATTCGCGCATTCCCGAGACAGTCTTAACGGCTGTGTCAGAGGGGACCCACATCATCCGCGCTTATCGGGAGCACCTTGGATATTCGATCGATGACCTAGCGGTGGCGTGCGGGCTAGCGGCTGAGGAAATTCAAAACATCGAGTCGGGTCTGAGGTACAACAAGGGCTATCGGGATCGGATCGCGAGATCGCTGTCCCTACCTGTGGGAATTCTTGAGGCGGAGTCGGACATATTGGACGCTGCGTGATCAGCGGGTAATCCGCAAATGAGTCGAATACCCGCTTTCTTGTGAGTGTAATCTGCGACTGATAGTCGAAGCATTGAACCATGCGCTTCCGACCAGATGGATGGAATGTTGGAGGGTGCTGCCGACATGCTTGATTCCCTCTCTGAGATGGTCGGCCGAGAATAGGCCCAAAGGACTGCGGGCTTTGACCGGCCCCTTATCCTGCCGGCCTGTCGTCCGGCCTTTTTCTTTTTTGTCCCATCGTTCGGTGGCCTGCGGCACATGGGTTATGGTGTGCATTCGCACAGTCCCGCTCGACAAGCATTATGACCAGTCAGGATCATAAAATGGCAAATCCTCCACGCCGACCCACAAATCCAATGGCAGCCGCCGAAGCCGCCCTCAAGCCGATCAAGAAGCCGGCGGTGCCGGTTCACGAACCGGCGGCTGCTCCAAATGTCAGAGAGCTTGTCTCGATCAGGATCGATAGGGCCGTGCTGGACCATTCCAGGAAGATGGGCCGGGCTGGCAGGATCGGATAAACGACACCTTGCGGCGCGCTATCTCCAAAAAACCGACCAATGCGGATGACGAACGATCAAACGACTACTGATCGGCACGGCCCCGATAGCGGCGACGCAGATGGAGTTGAAACGGAAGCGTAAAGCGTAAGCGATTGCGCACCTTTTGGACAACCAACAACGCGTATCCTGGAATTTTTGCATCGAGCCGCGGCCGAACCCCTCTATGCTCTGTGGGCGGAGACCCGAATGGCATTTCGATTCGTACACGCGGCCGACATTCACCTCGACTCCCCGCTGCGTTCGCTGGCGCTGCGAAACCCTGATCTTGCCGAACTCGTCGGAGACGCCAGTCGCCAGGCGTTTCTCGCCATTGTCGATCTCTGCCTTGCCGAGCGTGTCGATGCGCTCGTCATTGCCGGCGATCTCTATGATGGCGACCAGACGTCGATGAAAACCGCCCGTTTCCTGGCGTCGCAAATGAGCCGTCTCCACCAGGCCGGCATCAGGGTTTTCAAAATCCGTGGAAATCACGACGCCATGTCGCGGATATCGAAACAGCTCGTGTTTCCCGACACGGTAACGATCTTCGGTGGCCGTGCCCAAGCAGTGGTTCTGGCCGCCGGCGGGCTTGACGTCGCATTCCATGGATTGAGCTTCGCCAACCCCAAGGCGCCGGAAAGCCTGCTGCCCAAGTATCCGGCCGCCCGGGAAGGGGCGGTCAATGTGGGCATCATGCATACCAGCCTTGCTGGATCACCCGGCCACGACGTCTACGCCCCCTGCAGCGTTGCTGATTTGCACGGCCATGGTTTTGACTATTGGGCACTTGGGCACATCCACGCGCGCCAAGTCCATCCTGGAGCGAAAGCGGTGGTGATGCCGGGAATGCCGCAGGGCAGGGACATCAACGAGGCAGGAGAGAAATCGGTCACTCTGGTCACGATACGAGATGACCGGTCCGTCGAAATAGAGGAAAGACTGACCAGCATCGCGCAGTTCGAGCGGGTGAGCATAGATCTGACCGGGACGATGGAATGGTCCGAGGTCGTCGGCCGCGTCCGATCCGCCCTCGAAGATATGCGGGCTTCCGTCAGGTCCCGCCATGCTGTGGTCCGTCTCGGACTGACCGGGGAGTCGCCTCTGTCCTGGGCGCTGATCCGCGACAGGGACCTGCTGCTGGCCGAAGCCGAGCAGGCGGCGGAACAGACGGGCGACACATGGGTTGAAAAGCTTGAGCTTGACCTCGCTCCCCAGAGCGGGGAAACACCCGACGGCATCGCTGATCCGATTATCGAACTCGCCCAATCCATGCGTGCCGCTGCCACGTCAGAGGCCTTCCGCGTCGAGGCGAGGGCGCTTGTCCAGAAGATGATTGCAGATCTGCCGCCGGACGGGCGCGACTTCGCCGGACGGGACGAAGCTGGGCTGGAACTGTTCCTCGACAGGGTGCTTGCCAGCGGTGCGGACCTGGTCACGGCCCGCCTCAAGGCAGGTGGGGCGCAATGAGGCTCCGGCGCCTTGACCTCATTCGCTATGGAAAGTTCACCGATGGGACGATCGACTTCGGCCCAAGTCCTCCGGCCGGTCCCGACTTCCATATTGTGTTCGGGCTGAACGAGGCGGGCAAGTCGACCGCCCTTTCCGGTTACCTGGACCTGCTGTTCGGCATCGAGGAACGAAGCCGCTACAATTTCCTGCACGAATATAGCGCGATGCGTATCGGCGGGGTGCTCGAACTCGCCGGCACTGAGCACACATTCACGCGCACCAAGCAGCGCACCAACTCGCTGCTGAACGCAATCGACCAGCCGGTGAGCGAGGTGGCGATAACGGCGCATCTCGCAGGTCTGTCGCGTGATGCATACGAGACCATGTTCTCGCTGGACGACGAGACGCTGGAGGCAGGCGGAAAATCAATCCTGGAGTCCCGCGGCGACCTGGGCAAGCTCCTGTTCACCGCCAGCGCCGGTCTTGGGCATGCGAGCGACACGCTGAGCGCCCTGGAGGCCGAAGCGGACAGGCTCTATCGCAAGCAGGCGCACGGGACCGAACTTGCGCTGCTCAAGAAGCGCCTTGCGGAACTCAAGTCACGCAGGGACGCGATCGACACCTTGGCCTCAACTTTTGAGAGCCTTGAGGCCGAATGTCTCGACGCGGCGCAAAAGTATGGCCGCAGTAGCGCCGAACGGTCGTTGCTGTCGGCTCGGCTCGGCACGATTGCCACGTATCTTCGCGCGATCCCGATCCTCGCCGACATCCGACGCAAGGCGGCCCAGCTTGCCGAGTTGCCTGACACCGCCTCACCACTGCGAACCTGGACAGGCAGCGTCGCCGAACTGATCGATGACGACGCGAGCCTCAGAACGCGGCTGTCCGGGAACATCGACGACGCCGAGCGCGTGACAATGAGAATCGCGTCGGTCGATGTGGACGAGGCGATCCTGGCAATCTCCGAGGGGGTTCGGGCGCTGGCAGACCGCAAAGTGCGCTATGTCTCCGCAGGCCTGGACCTGCCAAGTCGCAGGACCGAGCTGCAGATACTCGACAAGGCCGTGGCGACTTCCCTTGCCGCCCTTGGGAGGTCGTCCGAGGCAAATCCAACTGCGCTGCTTTTGCCGGCTGCCACCGTTGGCGCTGTCCGCGCCATGCTTGAGGAGCGATCGGGAATCGCCACCAGCGTGCGCGTTGCCCGCGACGAAGCCGCGGCCGCGCTCGATGCACTGCAGGCGGCACGCGAGCGGGTTGGGCAAGAGAGGGCTGTACCCGAACCTGCAAGGGCAAGGCTGGCCTCGGCTTTGTCGAAGGCGCGAGCCAGCGGGCACCTGAAAGACCTCAGGATGGCGCGCGAGGCGGAGGACGCGGGCACGGTTCGATGGGAGGAGGCAATCCCTCGCCTGCATCCCTGGTCCGGAGATGCCCAGGCACTGGCCAGGCTGCCGGTCCCGAGTGCTGGTCAGGTTGGCGCGTGGAAAACTCGGGCAGCAGGGTTGGGAAAGGGCAGGGCTGTCCTTTGCGAACGTCTCGCCGAACACCAGGACAGTCACGACCTGCTCTCGGCGCGCCTGGATGCGCTTCGTGCCTCGGTCGATGTAACCGACGATGAAGCGGCCTCCGCCATTCGCCGTGCCCGGGACGAGGCCTGGGCGAGGCATCGAGGTGAGCTCAGCGGCGAAACGGCGGACGAATTCGAGGCGCTATTGGCGCGTGACGACAGTGGTGGAGCGGTTCGTCTGGCCAACGCGCGAGAGCTCGCCGAGATCCGGACAACAATCCGCAGCCTCGCTGAAACAACAGCCACCATCACACGTATCCGCGACCAGCTCGCGCAGATCGACCTGGACGATCAGGCTCTACTCTCCGAACTTCGCGCGGTGGCCAGCGAGCTGCTGGCAGAGTGCCTGGAATTCTCGCCCGAGCGTCTGATCGAAACGATCGAGGATCGCGCCTCTGCCCGCAGTGATGCGCTCGCGGCCTGGGAGGACATCGAGCTGGCCCGCAAGAAGGCCCGCCGCGCGCTCGACGAGGGAGAGCAGGTACAATTGGAGTTGATCCGGGCGCTGGCGAGCGTCGGCATAGACTCGGAACCCGGCGACAGCCTGGAGACGGTCATGGCCGTTGCAGAACTGTTCCTCGACAGGCAGCTCAAGGTCGATGCGGAACGTGCCGAGGCGCTTAAGACAGTGAGCGCGAAAGAGGAGGATCTGACCGCCAGACGGCGGGCTTTGGACGTGGCGGAAAGGCGCGAGGAGGAATGGTTGGCCGGCATTACCGCAGCGCTTGCCGGCACCTGGCTTGAAAGCGGCATTTCGGCGCCCGGCGTCGGCAACGTGCTCGATCAATTGGCTGAGCTGTCGAAAAGCATCCAGGAGCGGGATGCCATGCAGCTCCGCATCGAGAAGATGGAGGCAGACAGAGACAATTTCATTGTCGAGGTCACCGCTGCCGCGGCTGAAGCGGGTGAGCCGGCGAACCGCGAGGAACCGGAGCAGTTGGCCATTCGGCTAACTGAGCGTCTGGAGCGCGCCGATCGCGCCAGGGAGATGAAGGCAAACCTCATCAATGACCTGCAGCGCCTGCAGGACGCTCGTGACAGTCTCAATCTCGAGACAGCGGCGCATGGGCGACGCAAAAGTGAGGTCTTGGCCGCCTTCGGCGTCACCACCTTGTCGGAAGTCGTGGAACGCGACGAGTTGCTACGGGAAAGGGATCGTCTGCGCGCTGCCGTTGCCGAGCTTGAGGAGCAGTTGTCGGCTGAGCTGGCGGTGGAAGGCTTCGACCAGGCGCATTCCGTGCTGGATTGTGTCGAGGTCGATAGCCTCCTGGTCGAGAAGGCTGAAAGTGAGCAGCGGCTTCGGGATCTCGATGCAGCGATACAACAGCAGCTTATTCGCCAGACCCGGGCGGCCGACAAGCTGGACGCAATCGGCGGCGACAGCGCGGTCGCGCGGATAGATGCCGAGCGCCGCACCGTTCTTCTGGAAATCGAAGAAAAGGCAGTCCGCTACGTCGAGCTGAAACTGGGCGTGATGGCCGCCGGGAACGCTCTGCGCGTGTACCGCGAGCGCCATCGCTCCGGGATGATGAAGCGGGCATCTGATGCTTTCGCACTCATCACGCGCGGTCAGTATTCGGGGCTTGCGACCCAACCTGTGAAGGGCGGAGAAGTCCTCATCGCATTGCAGCGCGACGGGCAGTCCAAGGTCGCCGATGCGCTCTCAAAGGGGGCGCGTTTTCAGCTCTACCTGGCGCTGCGGCTTGCCGGATACTACGAGTTCGCCCAGTTTCGACCCTCTGTGCCATTCATTGCCGATGACATCATGGAGACCTTCGACCATTTCCGGTCCGAGGAGGTTTTCAGGTTGTTTGGTCAGATGGCCAGTGCGGGTCAGGTGATTTATCTGACGCATCACCAGCACCTGTGCGAGATCGCCAAGGCTGTCGTGCCGGGTGTAAAGATCCACGAGCTAGCCTAATTGCCTGCAGTCGCGTGGCATGAGTTGATGCCCTGCTTACCAAGACGACTTCCGTAGGCGGAACCTTGGATGACCGCTTCGCGCCTGAACTTGGACCTAGAGTCCAATTTTGCGGTTGCCAGAAAGCAGCTCCAGCGACCAACTGGGTGTCGGGTCGCGCCAGGAACCTGCTATGCCGGTAGGGACGATTGACGGTTGCATCGGTATCGGCGGAGCCGCGAATCTGTGGTAAGCCGCCGCTCAACCAACCAAAGGACGACACCTGTGAGCGAACCGACCATGGCCCAGGCGACCGAAAGTATCTATGCCTCCCTCCGGGCGGACAATGCCGACATCGACGCACATATCGCGACGCTTAAAGCAGCGCTGACACGAGAAGGGATAAAACAGGCGGTGTTCGATCCGACCAAGTTGGCGCAGAACAACCGCTCGGGGCGCAAGTTGATGCAGGCCTATTTTCGGCAGCACGGCGTGAGCGTGAGGTTTTCGGACTAGTAGAGCCGCGCTCGGGTGATCTCAAGCGCGCCGTTGGGAGTTCTCGGGCCGGTCCGGCGGTTCGCCATCTGGACGTCGGGACTGCGCCGCATGTCGATCGTTGAGCAGGCCATAGGCGCATCCCGAAAGCGGACATCGCGGGTGACAATGCTGGAGGTCATGGCCGCGCCACAACCGGACCTTCGCCAATCGTGGCGAAATACGAAGATCCAATCTCGACCTTGGTCGTCGCAGATTTGAACGTCCAAAACGAGGCCGGGAACCTGACCTTCAGCGCAGCAGCATTCGGGAGCGCTACATTTGACGTCCCGGCACGTCGAAGCCGCCCAAGTTTCAAGACTTGAACACCGCAGGCATGTGAAGATCCAATCGGTCCCGCCGCTGTGTCGTCCCATGGCACGGATGAGACGATACACTATTTACCACAGCGCTCGCGACGGCTCGCGAAACGGCCGACCCGCAGAGGCTTTTTTCGTGTTATGATGCACTTGCAACGCGCGTAATCTCGACCTCGGCAATATGGCAAAGGTCGAAAGCAATTTTTGCCCTGGCCCCCCAAGCACGGACTCAACTCCGGATGGCTGGGTGTGCTTATCCGGGGCGAGGAGGTTGTCCATGTCCACGAGTAGTGTTGACCGCCCGCTGCAGCCGGGCGACCGGGCACCGAATGTTGTGCTCAATGCGATCTCACGGGAAGGCAAGATCGCGCTCGATGATTTTCGAGGCCGTAGCCCGTTGTTGATCGGTTTGTTCCGAGGCCTGCACTGTCCGTTCTGCCGGCGCCATGTCGCGGCGATGGCGCAACTCAAGCCGGCCCTGCGTGAGAAAGGCGTCGAATGCCTGGCTGTGGTCAATACGCCGGTCGAGCGGGCGCGGCTCTATTTCCGTTACCACCCGGCACCCGATCTTCTCGCCGCATCCGACCCGGAGCGAGCCTCGCACCGTGCTTTCGGCTTGCGCGAGGTCGGGATGGACACGGTCATGGCGATACCGTTCCATCTCCCGGGCGAGTTGCCCGAGCCTATGGACGTCATGGCAATGAATGAATTTCTTAACAAGAAGGAAGGTTATGAGATTACGGAAGTCGATCAGCAGGCGATGGCTTCCAGCCAGGCGCAGCTTGTCGGTCAGTTCCTAATCGACCGGGCGGGCATCGTACGCTGGAACTTCACTGAAGTTCTGGAGGATGGCCTCAACACCTTCAGAGCGCTGAATCCCGAGGAATTGATGTCGGCAGCTTCCCAAGTTGCACATTAATAGGCCTGCGGAAATGGGCTGCTGAAAACTCGCTCGACGACCGCGCCCTTCCCGCTCACTACCGGGGACAGCCCGTCCTGGGTTCAAAACCTGAAGATCGTGGATGACCGCTTCGCGCCGATCTCCGCCATAGAGAGTACTCTGCCACTGCCCGAAAGCAGACATTGCCGACAGCAAGCTGTAGCGCGGGTCGCGCCAACTGCCGACGTTTACGTTGGAAGGAAGAAAGCATTGATCCAACGCAATCGGGCCTGTCGATATTAACTTCCTCTTCTTTCGTGGCTTCCCACACACAGCGAGGATTTTGCTCATCATCACATTCAGGAGGCCATCGAGCCATTAACCCTGGAGAGTAGATTTCTCATGGCGTAGCGGCAGGAACCTGCTACTGAAAGCTCTAAATTTACCCATACGACAGGTAACTTTATGCGCCGCCTCGCAGCCATCCTTGCCGCCGACGTCGTCGGATCCAGCCGCCTCATGGGAGTGAATGAGGTCGCCACACTTGCCGCGCTCAAGCTTCACCGTAAGGAGCTGGTCCCGAGCAGGAATACTTTTCTGACGGGATTACCGAGGACATCATCACTGACTTCTCCAAGATCTCAGGCCTGTCGGTCATCGCCCGTAATTCTGTATTCACTTATAAGGGCAAGCCGGTCGACGTACAGGATGTGAGCCGGCGCTTCAACGTCACGACCGTTTTGGAAGGAAGTGTGCGCAAGGTTGGGCAGCGTGTGCGAATAACAGCTCAGCTCATCCACGGGAAGGACGGACTCCATCTATGGGCCGACCGCTACGACCGAGACCTGACCGATATCTTCGCTATCCAGGACGAGATAACGAGAACGATCGTCGAGCAACTGAAGGTAAAGCTTCTGCCGGAGGAGAAAAAGATCGTTGGCCAAGCGCCAACCGAAAACATCGATGCCTACACATACTATCTTCGAGGACGCCAGTTCTTGCACAGGCACTCGAGAGCATATTACACGCTTGCGAGGCGAATGTTTTCGAAAGCGGTCGAGCTTGATCCGCTTTATGCCCGAGCGTATTCCGGGATCGCCGACTGCGACTCCTTTTTGTTTCTGCATTATTATGAGAATATAGCAGTGGAGAGTATTCTGGCCACCAGCGCCAAGGCACTCGATCTTGAGGGTGGCCTGTCCGAGGCTCATGCTTCGCGCGCATTGGCCTTGTCGCTCGGGGAGCGTTATCCCGAGGCTGAGACGGAATTCGAACGCGCGATTGCCCTGAATCCTAACCTGTACGAAGCCCACTACTTTTTCGCTCGTGCCTCCTTCGCGCAGGGCAAACTCGATCAAGCCGCGCGGCTATACGAACGGGCGGTTGAGATCAAGCCAGATGACTACCAGAGCCAGATCCTGCTGATCCAGATCTACCGTTCCCTGGGCCGGGACGAGGATATTATCGATGCAGCGCGCACAGGAATTAAGCTGGCCGAAGGCGAGTTGGCTATGCATCCCGATAACCCGCGTCCAGCCTATCTAGGCGCCCTTGCGCTAGCCGAAATTGGAGAGATCGCCCGTGCGAGGGAATGGACGTCGCGTGCGTTGGCCATTGATCCCGACGATGTTCTAACCCAATACAATGCTGCTTGCGTCTACTCGCTTTTGGATGATGCCGAGCCGGCGCTAGATCTGTTGGCGCATCTGCTTCCGCAGGCAAATCACGAGACCAAGGCATGGGTCAAACAGGACTCTGACTTCGCCAAGCTTCACAATCATCCTCGCTGGCAGAAAATACTTGAGCTGGCAACCTAGTTGCAACGAGTGCACCTCATGGCATCTTCAAAACGGCTAACAGAGGAAGTCTCCTCCTCATCTTGGCGACGGCTTGCCGCCCATGGTCGACGTCCGCTTCGGGCCGATCAGAGGCCACAATGCATGTCGCGCAAAAGTGTGCAGCGGTTTTGCGGCAACGACATGCATAAAAACAAGAACCTAAAGCGCATCGCATGAGGCCGGTCGAACGCGACGCGCTTTAGACCCATCAATTTGAATGTCTTGTATTGCTCCGTGGCCACCACGAGCTGTTAGTCCGCTAACGGCCCCATTTCAGACTCCGAGTTATGCTTCATATCGCATATAGATAAGCCTCTGGCCTTGGGGCTGGTCGGGTAAACTATGTCAGTCCGCAACGTCGCCAGGAGGCATTGCAGAAACGTCCATCCACATCGCGCCCACGGCATGGCCATCGGGATCAGCAAGGTCGCGAGTATACATGAACCCGTGATCTTCGATTGGATTGATGTCAGCCGTGCCGCCGTTCGCAGCAGCTGCGGCAGCCATCGCGTCGACGCCGTCGCGGCTGTCGAGGGACAGCGCCAGCATAACCTCGCTGGAGGTTGATGGCGGGATCGGACGGGTCGTCATGGTCTGCCATTTGGCACGGCTGAGCAGCATGAAGTTGATGTGGGCACTCCATACCATCCAGGCAGCCGTCTCATCGGGAAACTTGGGTTTCTTCTCGAAGCCAAGGGATTCATAGAATGCCACGGACGCCTTCACGTCGGAAACTGGCAGGCTCACAAAAATCTTCTTGCTCATCAAATATTCCTTTTCGTTGTTGAGATGCCAGTCAGCGGGTGGTTCCTCTTGAAGACGGTCGACCGCCCGCAGAAACGACAGAGCATCTAAACTTTTTTAAATCTTCGGCAGCGGCACAGATGCCGAGGCACAGCAGCATCTCTGCGATGAAGGCAGCAGTGAACGGCAGCGGGCTCTCCCATAGGCGCCGGCCAAGCGCCACTGATGTTGAGCCGAGCCTACGTTGTACTGCATACGCGTTCATTTCGGCGTCGGGCGGTCATTGTCCGCTTCTCCCGTAGCATACCTAGCAGCGGACGGTCGGCAGTCGGCCCCAATCAAGTCGTTTCGTAACCGGCAGCCGCTTGCGGGTAAGGTCCTGATAGGCGAAACTGATTGGAACCGGGAGGGTTTGCCACCTCGCCTCCGTGGTTGGCCGCCGACAGAGTGCTCCGAAATGGACCGCAAGCTCGCCGCCATCCTTGCTGCTGACGTTGTCGGATACTCTGCCATGATGGAGCGCGATGAGGCGGGTACGCATGAACGGGTGCGCGCCGATCATAAGGAACTTTTCGAGCCGACAGTAGCGCGTCATCATGGCACTATCTTCAAGCTGATGGGCGACGGCCTGCTGGCGGAGTTTTCTTCTGTCGTCGAGGCGATGGAATGCGCGGTTTCGTTGCAACGTGGGCTGGCGGAGCGAAACGCTTCGTTGCCGAAAGACGAGCGCATCGAAGTGCGCATCGGCGTCAATCTTGGCGAGGTGATTGTCGAGGGTGACGATCGGTTTGGCGAGGGCGTAAATATCGCGGCGCGACTAGAACAACTTGCCGAGCCTGGCGGCATCGCGTCACGCCAGCTCATCTGATCCTGTCAGCCCGCAGCATCGGCGGGCCGGGCTTCGTGATCCCTTGGTCGCGTGAGACCGATCCGCTCGCCCAAGGCGACGGCGCAAGCCCGCTTCACCCACTCACCCGTGCTGCGCAACTTCATGGGCAGCACAGATTGCGCAAGCGCTGACCAAGAGCTTTAAAGCAGAACTCTTGAAAACATCCGCACCTGGAATTGTACACGCCTACATTGCTGGACGGCACGGCATCGTTCCGGCAAAGCTGCGAATCGCGGGGCCACTGGCAATCCGCAGGTCGGCGGTTCAGGCAATGCTCATTGAAAGATGGGCCGCCGACTTACCTTTTTTGGCTTTGAAGCTCGGGGGGTTATCGCTCTCAATTGTCGCCTCAAAGTGATTGTTCTGCCGTGACGATCCTTGTGTCGATCTGCCGGCAGTCGAGGCGCATTCCACTCGGAATCCAGAAATAGCAACGGCCTGTCGAGGTCGATCTAAAATTCATACCCGGCAATGGTCGATCCGCAACGACCTTTCTTGCCGCCGTCTGCCCCGCAGCTACCGTCAGCTACGGGCCGACCGTGATTATGAGGTGAACTATTTTGCTCTGAAGAACACCATCACGAGGCAGCACCGGAAGGTGCCGGCGACACATGGACTTGGACGGCAATTGACGCCGATTCGAAGTTGGTCATGTCTTGGCTGGTCGGCGGTCGCGACAGTGAATACGCAATGGTGTTTATGGACGATTTAGTAAAGCGCCTTGCTAATCGGGTCCAGCTAACAAGCGACGGGCACAGGGCATATCTGGAGGCTGTTGAGGGCGCATTTGGCGGCGACATCGACTACGCCATGCTGGTCAAGCTTTATGGTAGCTCGCCGGAAACAGCCAAGGGCCGCTACAGCCCCGCCGAATGCACCGGCGCTCGTAAGACCCCAATCGAGGGCAACCCGAACCCCCCGGCATATTAGCACGTCATTTGCCGAGCGCCAGAAGCTCACGATGCGGATGCACATGCGCCGCTTCACTCGCCTGACAAACGGCTTTTCCAAGAAGCTTGAGGCTCACGCCAACGCGGGCGAACTGCAATTCATGTATTACAATTTCGTGCGCATTCATGCGAAATGTCACCCCCGCGATGGCTGCTGGCGCTGGCTATTCTGTCAGCCCGACAGCGACCTCGCGCGATGGTGCGGCAAGCGCACCGAAGGCGCGACGGGACGGATGCGAAACCAATCCTGCGCCCTGAGCGCTGGCCCACCGGGTGCCGTAGCTTGCCGATTCGGCTCGGACCGGCGCTCACTCCTCTCCCGAGAGGGCGGCTCTATGTGCTTCCGCTGCCAGTGGGTTCAGGCATGCAGGGTTTGGTTTCGACTATTGCTCCGGAACCGCAGAGGTTTGCGGATGATTTCGCGCTGCTTCGGCGATTTCCGGGATGTATTTCGTCGCAGTGCAACTTCGGTTCACGTTGGCGCGTGCGTCGAATACCTCGTTCTCGCAGACCCGCTTGGCGAGCTCGAGGGGGACATGAACTGCCAGGGGCACCTCCACCTCGGAGATTCCAAGCTCCCTTGCGATCTGCTGTTTCACCTCTTGCCTGCCAAGTGAAACGTCGACGCCGGCACCCTGCGCATCTTTGGTTGTCGGTGATGCGCCTTGGCCCAGCAATTCTTGGTGGTCGGTCTGAGCAAATGACTGCCCGGCAGAAATCTGCAAAGCGAATACGGCGAGCCGCAAAATTCGGCGGGGGAATACTCTCATGCCCGACTCCTGCAGGTGCTCTTAACTGCAAAAGTGGTTGAAGGGTTCCCGAGGCGAGGCGCGCCTTAGCGGGAGCCGATGCGCCGCATCAGCATCGGTGACGTCGAAGAAAAACCGTGGCATCGTTCCTTCAACTCACTAGCTCCGGCCGGCGGGTTTTGGCGCTTAAGATCTCGCCGCTCAGAGCCAGTTTCAAATCTTCGGCGCTGAGCTGACCACTGGCGAACAAATCCATCACCCTGCGGCCGAGGACTTCTCTGCCCGGATCGCCGTCAGCGAGGCCTAGTTCACGGCAGCGGTCATCAAGTGCTTTGGTCAACATGGCCAGGTCGGCAGGACAGGCGGTGCCTTGAAGCGACAATGCATCTCTCCCAAAGAGGGCGAAAGCGCGTGGCATTTCAAGCGTCCGCTCGCCCTTGCAACTGCGGACGGCAGTGATTCACCTAGAGCCCAACCTATTTCGAACCCAACGTTCGAAACGTACCAAAAAAACATTTCGGGAACGGCTTTGTCCGCCCCTGCCAGCTCGGCAGCGGGTCTTTTACCTGCCGCCACCTCGACACGAACACGATCGGACAGACGAATCCTCGGTGTCCTTCGTGGCCAGCAGCAAGCAGCACGAGTTGAGGGAGTGCCCCGGAGATTTTGCCGCACTCCGGGCCGCGTTCGCCAGAGGCCGCTATTCAACGACCACATCCGCAATCACTTCCGGCACCGTTTTGGTCGCTGGCGACAGCAACCCGGATGACCTGTCGGTGGCCGAATTTTTTGTTCCAGCGCCAGTTGGTGGACCTGTTACAGCTCATCAGCCTAATGTCGACTTGATCCGCGCGCGCCTGGCAAGCCCGCCCACCCGAGTCCCCCGCCTGGTGCAACAGCGTTTGATCGGCCCCGCCGTACTTGATGTGCGGCGGGTTTTTGTTTACTCGCTGGAACAACCGGGCCGGCGCGACGGTTCATCTCAACGCAGCAAGTCCCTCCTTATAAGAATGCTGCCAGATCGGGTAGCACCGATCGGCCCGCGTCCTTCTCCCGGAAGGCGCGGGCTTTTTGCATGCTGGTTTGGGCTATTCCACATTGACCTGGCGAGCGAAACCCTTGGTGAATGGGTGTCGCCGTGACCGTATATCATCGGATTGGCCACCCGAAAGAGTCGGGACAGGGTTCTACCTATTGCTTTGAGCGTGATCTTTCCGAAACGCGGAATTCCACCTTATCGGGATCATGTGCCAGTGCCGGTCTACTTCATGCTGGCCGCGGCAGCGACCCTGTCCACCATGGCGAGAACGGCTAGCGGTGCGGTGTGGTGGACCATGTGGCCGGCCTGCGGAATGATATCGACAAAGGAACCAGGAATTTCCAATTGCAGTCTAAGAGCCTCGGCTTTCGCATCGAACAACCGGTCGCCGGCGCCGGCAATAATGCCGGCAGGCAGCGACAGATCATCGGAGCGGGTGAAGCGGCCGCCGGCCAGCGCGTCGGCCAGCATCAATCCCGATTCGGCCGCGATCGACCGCAGCTGTGAGGGCCGGCTGGCGATGTCCTTTGCCGCCGAAGCAAATGCCGCAGAGATGATGCCGGGGCGAAATATCTTGCCCATGGCGAGCGGCCAGGTGAGCCGCACAAGCAGCGGCAGCAGGGTGTGGCGGAAAACACCACCGGCGACAGGCAAGGCCGGCAGCGCCGCCAGTGCAAGGCCCAGGCGCGGCGGCGGATAGTAATAACCTGAGACAAGCACGATTCCGGCAACTGATGCTGGGTGCCTGCGGGCGAGTTGGAGAGTCACCGACGCGCCCCAGGAATGGCCCAGTACGAGATATCTTTCGATCCCAAGCTGCGCGACGGCGGCATGAATGAGATCAGCTTGCGCGGCCGCCGTCCACCATTTGCCCCGCGGCCGCGTGCTCCTGCCGAAGCCGGGCCGGTCAAAGGCGAGCACCCGGTATTTGCCGGCCGCTTCGTCGAACATGCCGCTGGTTCTGAAATCCTCGGCCGACGAGCCGTTTCCGTGCAGCAGGATCAACGGCATCCCGCTGCCCTGCTCAAGGACGTGCAGGCGCACCCCCGCCACCCCGATAAAGCGCCCCGATCCATGCGAGAAAAGCGCGCGTCTGGCGCGAGCGCTGTTGTACAGCGCCAGGCCGGCCAACCCGGCGCCAAGCAGGGCGCCGGCTGCTGTTGTCTTGTTCGTGCCGCGGACCACTAGCGCCGCCGCGCGCAAAGTGGACAGGCGTGACCGCTCTCGAAATGCCCTGATGCTGTTGCCGAACTGCCGCGCATGTCGGCGCGTGGCTCACCAAGTACATCTTTGCTCTCCTGATTGGCTGCCCCCAACCCGCCTGATCGCCGGTTGTTCCTCGAAGAAGGCTCTGCTGGTTTCCGCTCGCCGGAACTTTGCAATGGGACGTAGGTTAGGCGCTTGACGCCGATGCTTTGAAGGGTCTCGATGATGACCGGCGCAGCACCGTTTGGGCGAAGCCCGCCACGGGCAAAGGGAGATATCGAGGCCGGGCGCGAAGGGGATAAGACTCTGGGGATCGACCCAGCCGCAGCTCCCCTGGAGACGGACGCGGAATCCCGGTAACGCTCCGCCGAAGAACCCGGCCCCGCCCCGTGAACCGCCGGAGTTCAACAACCAGGCGAGCTATGCCAATGCGATGCGCCAGCTGAAGGACGAGCCGGACGTCCAACCCGCAGATAGGAGCCAGTCCCGGTTATTGCCGCCAGCATCGTGCTGGCCGCGGCAGTCTTATCGGAGCGGCCATGCTGCGCTGAATACCGCCCATCCGGTAGCAATGGCTGGACATCTGCTTCCGGTCCGGGCTTGCTGATGCGCCAACTTCAGGCGCAACCGAGTCTGCTGCAGATTCTTTGCCCGAGACGCCACCCTCGTCGCGGGCGACACGAAAGCGGTAAAGGCGACGCGGGTGGGCGACAGCCAAGGCCCTAGCCGGTTCAGCGCTGCACGCTCTTTAGGGACGGAATCTGTCCCCGTTCATGCAACTTCCGCCCTGTGTTCGCGTTGAACCGCGCCCAACGCGGAGAGCGATAAGAATGCCGGCGTTCCTTCCGATTACAATCTACCTTGATCGCAACGCCACGGTAGTCAAGACGATAGCTGACGCCGCAAAAGCGCTTGAACAACCGTGGCCGTATGTGGGCAGGCAAGGACGGCTCAAAGCGATCCGATTGATCCAGGAATGCATGGCAGGCCACTGCAGCCAACAGGCTGCGTTCGACGCGTTCAAGGCGGCTGCAATGGAACAAGGGCTGCTTAGATAAAAGCCCGCGGGCATCATCCCATACACATGGACCGCGATTACGTGACGTGAAATCCGTTCGCGGCGCGTTCCGAGGCGGGGCCATAGGAGCGGACATCGACCATGGCGGGACCGATAGCACTTCGCGGCGCAAGCAACATCCATGCACATCCAGCCGGTCCGGCAGTCGACGTTGAAGCCTGTTACCCTGCAAGTTCCCGGTCGACTAAATGGGTTGAGATATTAGAAAAGTAGCCGGTACAGCCCTCGTGCTGGCATCCATAGCATTGTTGTCGTGCTGCTCTTCATGATCCCGAAGGGGTCGAGCTTCGCCCCCGAGTCCGGTCGTCACATGACGGCTAGGCGCCTAGCTAGCGGAAAGGGGGGCCTATCCCAACCGGCGCTGGTACCGGCCATCCATCGGGACAGCACTCCCGCAAGGTCATTGATGGTGTCTCCATCGCTGCACTGCTATTCACTGGTAGTCGGGCAGCGAAATTGGAAAGAGTTGCTGATCGCCGTGAGCTGATGTGCATCGTGTGACGGACTTCGAGCTCCGCACCTTTGCCGTTCTGGTCAACCTGCGTCGAACCTGCCCGCCGCTGGAAGCGAAGCTCTACGCATCCTACACGACGCCGATCGATGAGTAACGGATGATCACCTCGTCCTGACGAAAGCGTCGCTCAAGGTCCGCACGGCGTGTTCGCCAGGCTCGCAGATCAATCTCCTCCGTCATCACCTCGAAGATGACGATTTCATCATTGCTGCACTCGCCGCCTTGCCGCCACAGTCCTTCGGCAGGTGCCTGCAAAAAAGCCGTGACGCCGGCGAACTGCTGGGCCAGTTCCTCTTTGATCCGGTCGAATTCCTGTTTGGGGAACGGTCTGCCGGAATTATCCGCGCGAGGTAGCAGGATTTGAAAAAGAAACATGATGAACCCCATGACCACGAACGGTCGCCGTGCCTCTTCGTTCCTCACCCTTAGTTCTCAGCGTCAGAGCCGGGCGCCATGCGCATATGATATCACCGTGGGCCGTGTTCGGCCTGGGACAAATGCTCGCCGTCACCATTTGCAAGATAGTTGTGCATGTCGGTTGCAGCGACCGCTGCGTGGCCGAATGCTACGGCAAGCTGATTGATCTCGTTGACCACATCTCCGGCTGCATAAAGTCCGCGGACTGCGGTGCGCTGGCGCGAATCCACGACGAGATTGCCCGCTTTGTCACAGCATGCACCAAGGTCGACCGCAAGCCTCGAGCGGATGGTCGAGCCCATCGCAGGATAAATAGCGTCAAACGAGAGCGTTGCGCCGTCGATGAGTTCCACTACCGCCTCCCGGCCCGTGGCGCAAACGGCATTGGGTCTGCATACACCGATCTTAATTCCGGCCCTCTTGAGTTTGGTACGCTCTTGCGGGGAGCGCTCGGATGGATCGGTAATCAGCACGGTCAGATCCTGAGTGAAGGTGCGCATGAACAGCGCCTTTTTTATCGCGTGTTCGGCTGGTCCGATGACGGCCACCCGTTTGTCGATTGCTTCATAGCCGTCGCATATAGGGCACAATCGCAAGACGCCAGCTTGGATCATGTCGGTAGCGCTAGGAAGATCCGGGAGGATGTCAACAACGCCGGTTGCAATGAGCACCGAGCGGGCACGAATGGGAGATGAAGCGGCCGCCAAAAACCCAGCCTTCGTTTTGCGAATGGATACGATCCTGTCGCGGACCAAGCTTGCGCCGTATCGAGAAGCTTGCAGTTCGAGGCGGTCAAGCAGGTCAGGGCCGGTGATGCCGTCTGGGAAGCCTGGGCAGTTGCGCGTCAAGGGAATCCACTTTGCACGGCTTTCATCTGCGTCGACAACAATTACTCGCCTTCGAAATCTTCCAAGGTAAGTCGCAGCCGTTAGGCCCGCTGGCCCGCCACCTACGATCAGGCAGTCGAAGCTTGCTTCATGCCGGCTCGTGTCCCAGTTGACCATTCAGAAATCCTGAAATCACAAGGCTGGATTGCGAGGGCACAGCCGAACGCCGTTAAAGGAACGCGGAGCAGGCCATTTGGTTACAACGTCTCGCGGGTCATACATTTGAAGGCCGATGACGCTTGGAATTGCCTTTCGTCCGCTCAGTGAGATTAGAGCAGGAAACGACAGAACATCGGCCACCGTCTTCATCCGGAACTATCGAAGATCGGCCGCGGTATCGGTTTGACTGGGCTTAGGAAAGGACCTCGCGGAGAGGCTCGTTCTCCAACGTTTTGCGCCCGAGGATGTGTTCAAGCTCGCGCTCCCGATCTTCCAGCTTCTTGGCTTCGGAGTTGCCGATTACCGGCTCATCGGAATCCACCGCCGCTAGGCTCCCCTCGCTCAAGAGCCGACGCGAGCGATCGCAACCATCAGTCCGACCTGTCCTCAAGCAGGTGCAGTTCACCAGATCCTACTTGGGACCTAGATCGGTGGTAGCTCTTAGTAGAAGAATCGTGAAATGCTGGAGGACATAGGTTTATCGGCCAAAAGGTGATGGCTGGGTTTATGGCCGACAGAACAGGCCTACAAATGGTTGGCGGACCTATCGTCTTTCGATTTTCTTCCCATCCTATTGAAAGTATTTGTGTTTTTTTGCCCCCTGTTACTCTGTTTGTTACACAGCAACACAAGCTCCGTTTACAAGTAAGCTATTCAGACTCATGCTCAAGCGTAGCCTGGTCAATGGCAGGCAGCAGCTTGAGCTGACCGAATGGATCGCGGGGGCGCTACTCGAGTGGTACAAGGCGCAGGGCTGCTTCACGGCGAGCATCCGCTACCGGACCCGCCTGTTCCTGCAGCTCGCGGAAAGCGCTCCGACCATTTCAGCGCTCCGCTGTTCTCGCGTATTGCCAAATGGCATACAATGAGATATTCACTGCCATATGGAGATACCGGCATGCTAGCACTTGAACGCGTGAATACCGCCCCTGAGGCATTCCGTGCCGATCCTGTTACCCAGGACGAGGCGGCTGCCATGTTTCGCGCCGCGCTCAATCTTTTCGGCAAATGGGAACTGACCGACGAACAGGCGGCGACCCTGCTCGACATGCCGGTCCGGTCCTTCCGCCGCTGGAAGGCTGAAGGGCCCGGACGGATATCCCGCGACGGCCGTGCGCGCCTCTCCAACCTGATGGGCATCCACAAGGGCCTCAGGATCATCTTCGCCGAGCCGCAACGCGGATATGCGTGGATCCGGACCGGCAATTCCGCCTTTGCCGGGGCAAGCGCGTTGGACGTGATGCTCGGCGGCGAACTGACCGACATCATGCGAGTCCGCCGCTACCTCGACGCCGAGCGCGGCGGCTGGTGACGGCGCCAAAACAGATCCCGGTTTCGCGAATTGAGTGGAAAGGCGCTGTCAGGATCATTCGCAGCGCCTTTCCGCCGATCGATCTGTTCGAGGACATTGCGGATCCGGCCGATTGGCCGCTGCTGATCTCCGCGGAGCAGAAGACCAACCCGCGGGTCATGGCGACCATCGGCAATCTCGACCTCGTTCCGGTCGAGCGCAGGGTCGGCGGCAATGGCGCGTCTTACCTGATGGCGCCCTTCACGCACGTGAGCACCGACAGACCGAGCCGCTTCACCGACGGCACTTTTGGCGTCCTCTACGTCGGCAACGTCTTCGAGACGGCGCTGTTCGAGACTATCCATCACCACGAGCGCTTCATGGCGCGGACAGCCGAAGAAGCTGGCTGGACGTCACGGTTCCGGGAGATCGTTCTTTCGATTGATGCCGATCTGCACGACTTGAGAGGGCCTGAGCGGCAGGGCCATCCGGCCCTTGTTCCGGAGAGCTACCAGGCATCGCAAGAGTTGGCGAAGAGCCTCAAGGACGCTGGCTCGGACGGTGTGGTATATCCCAGCATCCGGCATCCAAACGGCGAGTGCGTTGGCCTTTTCTACCCGGATTGTGCTTCGGCACCCGTTCAGGGCCGGCATCTCGACTACCACTGGGATGGCGAGCGCGTCGATCTTGTGCGGGATTCAGGATCGGGGGAGGTCTTCCGTGTCGTGGAAGTTTCCTGAACGACGGGCTGCGGGTGACCTCGCAATCGGCCTTCGGGAGGGCGCCGATCCATTTAGGCCGCCGAGGCGAGGGACTGCTCGTAAAGGCGGGTTACGACTGCTACCGTGCCGTTCTTCCGAAGCCGCTTGACCAACGCGTTTGGGCTGGTTCCGGTCAGGCAGCCTTCTGTGGTCGAAGTGCTGAAGCGGACATCGGCGCATCAGCATGATCGTCCTATAGGTGACCTTAGTCCTCCAAGGCAAAGGGTCGGCTCCGAGGATCAGTTGCGGCATGGGCATTGACCGCTCGTGTAGCCGCTTGCATCTTCGTTCCCTCGTCGAGCCTGAGGCGCTACGGTTTGCGCTCGTCGAAACGCGACTGCAGGTCGGCGGCATCGGCCGATCCGCCCAGCGTGTCGGCGACTGTGGCACCTCGCGCACCCATCGGTTGCTGCGCACCTGTGGTGGTGTCCTTGACTGTCTGATGCTCCATCTCAGCATTTAGCTCCGCACCTACAATCAGGATAATCATGGAAATCCAGGTCCACATCATCAAGCCGATGACCGCCCCCAGGGCTCCGTAGGTCGCGTTGTAGTTGGCGAAGTTTTCAAGATAAAAGGAGAAACCTACCGAGACCGCGATCCAAACCACAGCCGAGAGGAAGGCGCCCCATGTGGCCCATCGCCACTTTGCCTTTTCGCGGCTAGGGCCGTAGCGATAGATCAGCGTAATTCCGATTCCGACCATGATCAGCAAAACTGGCCACCGCAAGATCCGCACAAGGGTTTCGGTCCAGCCGCCGAGGTTCAGCAGCGCAAGCATTGCGGGTACGATCCCGACCGAGATGATAAAGCCGATGCCAATGAGGATGGCGCCAAGCGTGAACCCCAAGGCCAGGAGATTCAGATGGATAAAGCCGCGCTTTTCAGTCTCCTCGTAAGCGATGTTCATCGCTTCGAACAGCGTCTTGATGCCGCTGTTGGCGCTCCACAGTGCGACGGCAAGACCGAAGATAAAGCCAAAGCTGAGCGCGCCAGTGTTCTGAGCAGCCAATGAGTTAAGTTGCGATCTGATAAGATCCAAACCGCCCGAAGGCAGTATGCCGCCAAGGAACGAAATGTGCTCGGCGATGGTCTGGGGATCGGCGACGAAGCCGTAGATGGACACGAAGGCGGCAAGCGCTGGAAACAGGGCAAGAAGCAGGTAGAACGTGGCTCCGGCCGCGATCAGCATGACACGGTCCTCCATTACCTCAGCCGACACCCGCCACAGCACGTCCCTCCAGCCGCGGCCGGAAATCTGCGATGGCCGTTCGGCATCGCGTCCGCGGCCCTCCTGTCCAGCCCGCCGCTCCAGTTGCACTTGGTTTTTGTCGGAATCCTCGGCTTTGTTCTTCGACATAACAGCAGTCCGTCGCATCTTCTTCGACGGCAACGTTTAGACGCGCCAAAGGATGCAGGTGCAGATCTACGTTCATAAAGAAGCGTTCGTAAGCTGCAGAAACATCACGGTCCCAGCGTTTATCCACACACCTTCAACGGCGTTTGGAGGCAAATCGTTGTTGGCCGGTGCGGCAACCAATGTCACCATCAATGCGACTGCTTGTAATGTCATTTCCCCTGCCTTGGTCGACGGGCGAAGCTGTATATGAATTCTGCCGGCATAATGCGCAATATGCCCCTCAGCCAGACGGCAGCCGGTGAAGCATCGCGAGACTGTGCGCTCACGCATTGCTGACAGGGCCAATCGTTCCGTACCGTGATTCAGAAGGATAGGCATGGCGTTTGCTCCCGTGGTGGTGGTCACCTCCTACGATTGGACAGGCTTTGCACCCGGTGCGCCTCCCCGTTGGTTATTTCCTCTGCTGTCTGACTGCGCTCAATACGCCGCCGGGCTGTACATCATGCTACTGAATCTCGACAACATCGGCCAAGGCGTGAAGGATGATCCGGTTGGGGGCGCCGGTGGCGGTGGTTCGCCCTCCACCAAGTGCAACCATCGACGTAGGTCAGCCTGCCTGCTTAACGCCTGAAAACGCGCCCGAGCCGCGATGAGCTGCATGGTCTCATCGGTCATGCCACTCTGGAAAAGCCGGACAAGGTCGGCTGCGAGCCTCTCAGCCGCTGGTAAGCCGGGCTCGACATGCCCTTCCTCGCATATCTGGATGAAAACGGATTTCAGGGCTTCCAAGTCGGTCGGGTAAAGGGCTGAGTCAATGTTCATGCGATCAATCATGTGGGCCTCCTCAGCTGGCGACAGGTGAACGGAATGACAGGTGATGATGGGCATCGCCGCGGCGCTGAAGGGTTTCCGCCCCGGGCAGCCGCCGGCGCTGAACTAGAGGGACGGTCGCGCCGCCGGGCTTTCTTTGCGCCCCGCTACAAAGACGAGAAACGCGACGTTCGTCGCGTCCCGGCAGGTGACTCAGGAGTACGCTGGCACGAGCCTCGTATCGCGTAATGGCAACGCCATAGTGAAACGCAGGCCGTCGGGATTGTAATGCAGTTCGATCTTTGCATTGCATTGGACTGTAACCACCCTTTCCAGCAATGTCGTTCCAAAGCCTCGTCGACTCGGGGGCTGTACAATGGGGCCGTCCTGCTCCTGCCAATCGAGATGCAGGACTTGCTCACCTGCGGAATCGGGTATCCACCATCGCACTTCAAGGCGGCCTTGCGGGCACGACAGGGCGCCGAATTTTGCTGAGTTGGAGGCAAGTTCATGAAACGCCATGCCGACGGGTATCGCAATGTCGGCGACGAGGGCCACATTCGGACCATGCAGTGATATTCGCGGCTCGCCATGGATCTCGTAGTGGCTCAGTTCCGCCTCAAGCAACTTCTGTAAAGAGGCCGTCTGCCAATAGTCGTCTGTAAGCATTGAGTGCGTGTCGGCAAGGGACACGATTCTTGCGGAGAAATCACGCACGAAGCTGTCGACGCTATCGCTGGACCGGGCCGTCGCTCCCATCACCGCTCGCACATTGGCCAGGGTGTTTTTGACCCGGTGATGAAGCTCGCGGATCAAGAGCTTTTGACGGTCTGCGACCTCCTGTTTCTGTTCAAGATGGGACTTGACCTCGAGCTGGCGTGCACGCGCACGCAACGCCGACCGCACCGAATTGGCCAGGCTTGAGGCCAGGAAAGGCCTTTCGAGAACGATGAGATGCCGATCTAGAAACGCAAGACGCTTGTCGAACTCCGCTCCCCGCATGACCAGAAGAACCACGGGAAAATCGGACCACGCAGGTTGGTCGCGCAGCCAGGCGGCGAATTGGCTCCGGTCGGAATGGATGAGCGCTTCTTCGGCCACGACGAGGCAGTGTGCGCTGTCGAGAAGCCGCAAAACCTCGTCCAGATTGGCACAGATGCGTGTGCCGATCCCCTGTTTTGCCAGAATCGAGTCGGCTATCTGAGCGTCTCGACCAACCGGGGCGAGCACAAGTACAACGGGTTCTTTCGGCGTCATGGCTTCTTGTCAGCGAGCAGATCGCTTTGTTTGCCCTCAAAAAAGGGCACGCCTGTAAGTATTCCCCTGAATTGGTCGAGCGGCTCGCCGACAGCTATGCCCTGGCTGCTGACCATGAATTCACGAATAGTGTCCTCATGAGGACCAACCCGCCTCTTCACCACCGAAATCGCTCGTCGAATGCGACCGCCACTTTCGAAAAACCTCAGCAACATCACTGCATCAGACAGATAGGTCATGTCGATTGGCGTCGCCGTCTGGCCGATCAGCCCGTGATTGGCGAGCAGCAGGATCGTGACGATGCCCTTCTGGTTGAGGTAGGTGAGAATTTCATGCATTTGCAGCACAAGGTGCTGCTCTTGGGACATCGAATTCAGATATCCCGTGAGGCTGTCGATCACTACGATCCGGGCATCAAACCGCTCGCCTGCGATCTGGATCTTTGAGGACAATTCGCCGGGTGAAAGGTCCGCCGGGTCGATCTGCTCGAGCAGGAGCATTCCGTCTTGCAGGAAGGGCTTGAGATCCATACCGAGTCCAGCTGCACGTCCCAGGAAAATGCGATCAGTTTCATCGAAGAGCAGAACCAGGGCGCGCTCACCGCGCCCAAGCGCCGCATGACAGTAGGAGCAGGCTATGGTGGACTTCCCCACACCCGAAGGGCCGATCAAGAGCGTGCTTGTACCCCGATCGAGGCCGCCGCCGACCAGAGTGTCCACGGCATTTCCGCTTAAGGCCGGCGAGCCGTGCTCGGCTTCAGGGTGCTCGGCGGCGACCAGTCGCGGAAATACCGTGACCCCGCCCGGCCGGATGACGAAGTCGTGGTAACCGCCACGTATTTGCACCCCACGCATCTTTATCACCCGCAGGCGCCGCCGCTCGCCACCATAGATCGGAGACAATTGCTCCATGCGGATGACGCCATGGCTGATCGAATGCAGGTTGAGGTCATCCTGCTCGGCCGTGAGGTCGTCGAGTAACAACACCGTCGCATGGTTGAGCAGAAAGAAGCTTTTCAGCGCCAGGACCTGCCTGCGGTAGCGTAGCGACCCCTGCGAGAGCAGCCGGATTTCGGAAAGAGAATCGAACACGACGCGTTGTGGCTTAATACGGTCGATCTCAGCCAAGGCCGCCTGCACGGTCTCCCCGAGTTCCAGGTCAGAAGAATGCACGAGCGTCTGCAACTGGGAGGGATCAAGGCTGAGTTCTGGAGGAACGAGTTCCAGAATTTCTATCCCTTGCAGAGTCCAGCCGTGCCTGGTTGCCACGGACATGAGTTCGCGCTTGCTTTCAGATAGCGTAATGTAGAGGCATTTTTCGCCTTGCGAGGCCCCCTTGATCAGGAACTGAAGCCCGAGCGTGGTCTTGCCCGAACCCGGCCTTCCCTCAACGAGGTGCGACCGAAATTTGGCATAACCCCCGCGCAAAACATAGTCGAGGCCTTCTACCCCGGTCGCCAATGGTGAGGCGTCATCTTCGTTCACGTTGCCCCTCATGTACGTTGGTGAACAGCGTAACGATTGTCAGTTTTGATGGTTCCAGAAGGCCGCAAGGCGCTGGACAAGAGCCTCCTCTACAAACTGCTCACGACGCCGTTCATGTCGGTGAGGCTGATTGGTGCTAAGGCCCCCCAGCGCCTAGTAGCTGCAAGGTGCCTCTTTGCTCGGAAGGAGGCCGATAGTTAAATTCGTACAGCAACGATGGCAGACCGGAGGCGTTCGTAGGCCATGTATTTTGGATTCCTAAAATCGGCAGCAGGTGATTTGGATGCACCGGTTTCTTTGCAAACCGATCGCCTTCCAGCAGACGTGCTCTTCCCAGCTTCGGGGGTTGGATTGGAATAGAGGATGTCCATCGGCAATTGTTGTCTCGAACGCTCGCAGTCGCCGGAGAGCACTTGAACATATAAGTGCAAACTTGCGATGACAACCAAAGTAGGTCCACAAGTCTTGTCTTCAGTTTTGTCGTCAGACGTGCTTATCCGCAAAATCCGAACAATCGCTGATATCAGCGACGATGACGCCGCGATCCTGCGGGGCATGTCGACTCAAGAAAAGGACGTCGCAGCCAATCAGGATATCATATCGGAAGGCGATAGCCCCGCAAACTCGTTTGTGGTTCTGGACGGCCTGATATGTTCGTCCAAGTATACTGGTCAGGGAAGGCGGCAGATCACCAGCTTCTTTGTCGCAGGCGATATTCCCGATCTGCATGGCTTGCACCTTTCGGTGATGGACTGCAGCTTCTCGAGCCTGACGCCAAGCAGATTAGGCTTCATCCGGCATAGCGTCCTTCGCCCAATTTGCGAACAGCATCCGCGTATCGCGACGGCGTTCTGGCGATCGACCCTCATCGACGCCTCCATCTACCGGGAATGGGTCACCAATGTCGGGCGACGAGAAGCCTATGCCCGCACAGCCCACATCCTTTGCGAGCTTATCGTGCGTTTGCGGTCCGTCGGACGCATCGAGGACCACGTAGCGGATCTCCCCATCACGCAGGCCGCTCTTGGCGATGCTCTCGGCTTGTCGACAGTTCACGTGAACCGCACCCTTCAGGAACTGCGCGGCGATGGCCTGATTGCCACCTCAGGTACAAGGCTGCGTGCTCTCGATTGGCCCCGCCTGGTTCGAGCAGGAGACTTCGATCCGACCTACCTGCATCAAAGGAACCCTGCCTAGCTTTTGATGAGGATGCCGATCGCATGCGACGATATTTCTTTGACAGCGGCGATGCCGAGCATCTCGTCGAAGACGACACGGGCCTGGAATGCGAAGGGATCGCGGCAGCCCGCGAGGCGGCTGTCGACGGTCTGATAGACTTGGCACGGGAAGAACTGGGAGGTTCGGAGCAGCAACAGCTATTGGTGGATATTCGTGACGAGAGCGGGCGAAAGATCCTGAGGCTCAGCTTGATTCTCAAAATCGAAAAGCTTGAACTCAGCGCTTCGGGATGAGTTTGGAAAAGCCATCTTGCTGCTCGCCACCTGGCAGTCAATGTGGGCGATTGGTTCGTTCGGTGCGTGGGGCGGTTCTCGCCCCGGTGCCATCACAGGCGCCATCATGTCGGCGGCAATTCATTCTGACTGTAGAACTGCACGTTACCTGAGGAGGGCCCGGGCGAGATCGTCGGCGCCACCGTCCCGGGTGGCTGGTCTTGATGGTGACCGCCGCAGCCTCCTCGCAAGACACATTCGCAAGACCGAACTAAACTCCGGCTTAACGAATGTGAATGCTTGAGCCCATGCCCCAGGGCAAGGTGGCGGGAGGTGCCTGTAGGTGCCCGCTGGATCAGGCCTAGTCGCAATCTCTCCGCGAAGCCTGTTTCTTGAGTTGTTCAACAGAGCCCAACCAAGGCTCTGAGGGAGGCCGATTTTGTCACACAGGCGCGATAACTTGCCTCAGCAGGCCACTGGTGAAGTTTCCATCGTCGAGTTCATTCCCGCATTGCGCGCTTTCGCGCGCGCGTTTTGCCAGGCCCGGGAAGATGCCGACGATCTGGTGCAGGAAACGTTGACGAAAGGGCTGGCCAACATCGACAAGTTCGAGCCCGGAACGCGAATGAAGTCATGGCTCTTCACGATCATGCGCAACACCTACTATACGCGCGTCAGGGCTGCCACGAGGGAAGCACCAGGTATCGTTGACTGCGCCTCGCTTGCACCCGTTTCGCAGCCTGCACAGGAATGGTCCATGCAAAGCAAGGAGGTCCACCGGGCCATTCAAAGGTTGCCAAAATCTCAGAGCGAAGTGCTGATGCTGGTGGGGGTTCTTGGTGTCAGCTACGAAGAGACTGCCGTGATATGCGGTTGCGCCGTTGGAACAGTCAAAAGCCGGCTCAGTCGCGCACGGGCAGGCGTGCTCGAGTTTCTGGGCGAAAAATCAGCACAGGAGCTGACAGAAAGACGCGATTACCTGCGCGATGCGCGATTGGCTACAACAATGGCCGGCAACGCCTGATTAGAGCGCCGGCCATGAGCCGTTGGGTCGTGTCCCCACAGGTGGTGTAGCTCGGCGGTTACGAAGCCGCTCGCGAGCGCGCCGTTAGTCGCGCTGTAGCGAGTGAGCGGCATGTCGGTGGTCATCGGCGCTTTCCGGTAGGGTTTGGTTGTTGACGCCAACCCAATTCGGAAGGACCACCGATGACCGACGACATGATGAACCTGCGCACGCTCGTGGAGAAGACCCCGGATGCCGATCTCCTGCGCGAGATGATCGGCTTTGCCGCCGAGCGGCTGATGGAAATGGAGGTTGGGGCCGCCACCGGCGCCGCCTATGGCGAGAAGAACCCGTTGCGCACGGCCCAGCGCAACGGCTATCGCGAGCGCGACTGGGAGACGCGCGCCGGCACCGTCGAGCTGCGCATCCCCAAGCTCAGGAAGGGCTCTTACTTCCCCGGGTTCCTTGAACCACGCCGCATGGCCGAGAAGGCGCTGACCGCCGTCATCCAGGAAGCTTATGTGCAAGGCATCTCGACCCGATCGGTTGACGACCTGGTCAAGGCCATGGGCATGAGCGGCATCTCCAAGAGCCAGGTCAGCCGGCTGTGCGAGGAGATCGACGGCAAGGTCAAAGCGTTCCTTGAAAGACCCATCGAGGGCGACTGGCCCTATCTGTGGATCGACGCCACCTACCTGAAGGTGCGCCGCGGCGGTCGCATCGTCTCGGTCGCCGTCATCATCGCTGTCGGCGTCAACGCGGACGGCCGGCGCGATGTGCTGGGCATGGAGATTGGCACCTCGGAGGCCGAGCCGATCTGGACGGAGTTCCTGCGCAAGCTGACCCGCCGCGGCCTGCGCGGCGTCAAGCTCGTCGTCTCCGATGCCCACGAAGGCATCAAGGCGGCCGTCACCAAGGTGCTGTGCGCGACATGGCAGCGCTGCCGCGTCCACTTCATGAGGAACGTGCTGGCCCATGCCGGCAAGAGCGGCCGCAGGGTCGTCTCCGCTTTCATCGCCACCGCCTTCGCCCAGGAGACGCCCGAGGCCGCAAGCGTGCAATGGCGCGCCGTCGCCGACCAGATCAGGCCGAAGGTGCCGAAGCTGGCGACAATCATGGACGACGCCGAGCCCGACGTGCTGGCCTACATGACCTTCCCGAAGGAACATCGCGCCAAGCTGCACTCGACCAATCCGATCGAGCGTCTCAACGGCGAGATCAAGCGGCGCACCGAGGTCGTCGGAATCTTCCCGAACGACGACGCCATCGTCCGCCTGGTTGGCGCAATCCTGCTCGAACAGAACGATGAATGGGCCGTGCAACGCGCCAGATATATGACTCTGGAAACGATCAGCCAGATGAGCGATGATCCCCTGATCAGCTTGCCAGCCGTGGCGCGCTGATCAGCCCGGCCCATGCCGGAGAGCACGGCGACCAATGCCGTCAGCTACACCACTCCCTGGGACACGATCGCCGTTGCGGTGACGGCTACTCATTGCAACTAGTGATGCCAGCTAGCTCCTCCCAGCGGAACGCGGGAGCGTTGCGGCCGTTCTGTCCCGGGATGGGAAGGTGAGACGTGGATAGAAAGACCTCGAATCCGGGAGAACCTGAACAGCTCGAGCAGATTGAGCGCGCTTCTGCGAAACAGCGCGAACTCGCAACAGGAGGAGAGGGCGACACACCGCCAGCTGCCGCGGTCGCTGCGGCATTGATCAGAGTTTGGAAACCGATCGAAACGGGGACATTTTCCATGTCGCGAGTTGCGAACGCGATGCCGCTGACATCACGCAGGCATTGCGCCACTTTCTCCCAGGAGCCGACATCCTGTATATGCCCCCTTGGGATTGCATGCCTTTCGACAGGGTGTGGCCCACTCGCGCCACCATGGGGCGGCGGGTCAGCGTCCTGCAAGCTGTTGCGGCCCCTCAAAAAGGTCCCCGCATCACAGTTACTTCGGTCGAATCTGCCCTGCAGCGGGTACCTCCCCCCTCGCTAATCGGCCAGGGTTTTGCCACCCTGCAGATCGGACAGAAGATGGACCTGGGGGCACTTCGGGTGTTGGCTGAAAGAACAGGCTATGTTGTCGACGATCGAGTCGATGAACCAGGCGAGATAGCCGTCCGCGGCGATCTTGTCGACATTTTCCCTGCCGACCGTGACCACCCAGTACGTGTTGTGCAGGGTTCTGACGGCGCCATCTCTGAACTCAAGACATATGACCCAATCACTCAACGAAGCGAGCGATCTCTGCACAGTGTCGTGGTTGGCCCGGCATCGGAGCTCATGGTGCAAGCCGGAAACGAGTTCGACCGCGCAGCGATGCGCACGATCCCCATGGAGGAACGGCTGGTCTCGCTCTATTCCGACTTGCCAGCGCTTTTCGATGTCGCGTCGACAGCCTCCATCTGCTTCCTGGCTGGACTGGAAGAAATCGGCCTTGCTCGCGTGTTGGACCTCATTGAGGATGCGTGGCGCGGCAGACAGCAAGTATCAGCGACGGCGGGGTTGGCCCGAAACGATTTTATTTGTCGCGCGAAGAGTGGGATAGCGCGCTGCGGGATCGCCAGTGCTTGAGACTTACTCTCCCGGTTGGTCGAATTCCCAAATTCTACCACCTGCCGCGAGCTGGGCGCGAATTCGCCGAGTTCGCCGAGGCACGCGCAAGTTCGGGGTTTAGTGTGGTGGTGACAGGCGAAGGCTTCGGAACTGCGCCGAGCAGGCCGGCTGATCGAGCGTCAGCTCGGTCACAAGATGGAGCCAGTCGCCGACTGGCCGCAAATCCTCTCGGTCAAAAGAGGCTCTCTTCTCAAGGCGGAGTTCGATCTTACGGAGGGCTTTGTCGACCCGCTGTCCCGAATTGCGGTTGTTGCGGCAGCGGACATATTCGGTCCGTCATGGGCTGCAAACGCAGGGTCCGGCAGCGGCATAGTCGAACCCGACCTGCGGGTCGGCGATCTAGTTGTCCATGAAGACCACGGCCTGGGCGTCCTTGCCGCCATCGAACAAATTGAAGTGGCTGGCCTGCAACAGGATGTCGTGAAGCTTGAATATCATGGTGGCGCTTCCTTGCTTGTTCCAGTGGAGGAGTTCGGCCGCATATGGCGCTATGGATCCGAGCCAGATGCAGTAGCCTTGGACCGACTAGACAGTGAAGGTTGGAACAAGCGGCGCCAGTCTGTGGCCCGGGAGATCGAGAAGGTGGCCAAGCGGCTGGTTGCCATGGCGAAGGCCAGGTCCCACCAGTCCGCCGAAATGATCAAGCCGTCGCGTGCCGACCTTGCGCGCTTCGCGGCGCGATTTCCGTACGCCGAGACGCTCGACCAGACCGCCGCAATCCGAGCCGTAATGAACGACCTGTTGTCGGGCAAGACGATGAACCGGCTGGTCTGCGGCGACGTCGGCTTTGGAAAGACGGAGGTGGCGCTTCGGGCGTGTGCTGCCGCAGCATTCTGCGGCAAGCAGGTTGCTATCGTTGCGCCCACCACGGTGCTCGCGCGCCAGCACTACGAGACGTTCTGCCGTCGTTTCGCAGGGTTCAACATCGAGGTTGCTCACCTGTCCAGGGTGGTCCGATCGACAGAGACAAGGAAAGTCAAGGACGGTCTGAGAAGCGGTAACGTTGCAGTCGTGGTCGGGACCCACGCTGTTGCGGCCAAGGGGGTGGCCTTTACCAATCTCGGGCTGCTCGTAATTGACGAAGAGCATCGGTTCGGGGCCAAGCTGAAGCAATCACTGCGAGGCCTGGCGCCATGCCTCCACACCTTGACGATGAGCGCTACTCCGATACCCCGCACGCTTCAATTGGCGATGGCGGGCGTGCAGGAAGTCACTGTTCTGAATACGCCGCCTGCCAAGCGGCGTCCGGTTCGCACCATCTTGGCTCCCTTCGATGCCGGTTCGGCCAAGGCTGCTCTGTTACGTGAATACCGTCGCGGGGGACAAAGCTTCTTTGTGGTTCCACGGATAGACGACATCGAGACTGTCTTCAGACAACTGGGCAGGCTGGTTCCGCAGCTCTCGGTGAAGATCGCGCATGGCGAAATGAAAGCGCGTGAGTTGGACGAGATCGTGGTTCGCTTCGCCGCTGGCGAAGGTGACATTTTGCTGGCCACCGACATCATCGAAAGCGGACTTGATATACCGCAGGCGAACACCATTCTGGTTTGGCGGGCGGACCGTTTCGGACTTGCACAGCTCCACCAGCTTCGAGGGCGCGTAGGCAGAGGCAGACTGCAGGGCTTTGCGTATCTGTTGACCGAGCCCGGTAAGGAATTAGCTGAAGCCACGAGGAGCCGACTTTCGGCTCTTATGGCGCTCGACCGGCTTGGCTCTGGCCTGACCATCAGCCAAAGGGACCTCGACCTGCGCGGCGCAGGCGATCTTTTCGGCGAGGAACAGGCCGGCCACATAAAGCGGATCGGCGTAGGACTCTACCAAAGATTGCTCGAGCGTGCCTCATCGATTGCTCGTGGCGGCCCCCCGTCTGACACGCAACTTCCGGACATCAATTTGCAGGCCGGAGGGTCATTCCCAGGAAGCTATGTGCCGGAGGCAGCCATACGCCTCAGCCTGTATTCGCGGTTGTTCCGTATGAGCACGCATTCGGATCTGAATGCATTTGCCGACGAATTGGAGGATCGCTTCGGAGGCATCCCGAGCGAAGTGGCGACGCTGCTAGAGGTAACCCGACTGCGAATAGATGCAGCGGAGTTGGGTTTGAGCCAGGTCGACGTAGGACCCGAAGCAATTGCGATCACCTTTCGCACGAAGCCCTCCGCGTCGGTCTGGCAGAACATAAAAGGGGTGGACGAGTTCGAATTTCGGCGAGGCCGCTTGATCTTCAGGCCGCCAACTAAAACAGGCACCGCACAGCTGGAGGTTCTACGAAGCCTAATCGGTTCCATTCGTTCCGCGCACGCAGCAGGTTAAACCAGTCGCGAGACCGATTGCGGGTCAAAGCACGACCCGTGATGACCCTAGTAGCGGTCCAAGAAGGCCAGAGATCAGTTTTGCCGGCTATGATCAAAGTCCACGGCGAGGCCATGGCTGATCGCACGGTCGGCGACCATGTTCGCAAGCTCCCGGTCTGAGATTGAAGCCATCCCAACGACCTGCCTTAGCGCTCTCAAGGCGAGTCCTGTCGATATGACTCTATCACGCCGGCTGCGTGTGCCGACATAGTGTTCCACGAGATCTTCAAGCCGTCGCACCTCGCGCCTCCACATCTGCTCTTCCAGGCCACTAATGCAGAGGGTTTGTGGCGTATGCATTCACATTCGTTAAAGGTACTAAGACAAACGCGCCTGGCAGCCCACCGAATATCAGGGCATGCTAGTTGCTGGCGTGTCATATGTCACAGCGTCGCGCGCTGAATGCTCCTTCGCTCAGCTGTTCGCGCAGATCTGCGCCTTTGCCGGCTTTCACTCCACTTACCCGAACTTGTGCGACCGGCCACTCTCTTCCTGACGGCCGTCCCTTCGATGCGGCGTATTTTTTGTGATTGTCTCTCAGCCCGTTCTTCGTCTCTCCAGGAGGCAGGATGGCACCTTCCCACGCACCCGGACGAAGTCTGTACGGGGCATGCAATTTGTAGGAAGTGGTCGGGAACAGGAAAGATGGTTGACCGTTCCAGCTGAATGGAAAATCGTCATGGGTCAAAGCCCGACACGATTTTGGTAGTTAGTGCTGACGTGACCACTCGTTCGGCCACGGCGGACTACCTTCGACATTGTGGCTACCGAGTTATCGAGGCAAAAGATGCCGTTGCTGCCCAAGAGGCGGTGGGGCATTCCGGCTTCTACGTTGATACCATTTTATCGGACGTTGACCTGCCAGGCGGGACGAATGGGTTTCAGCTTGCCGCGTGGGTTCGGCAGAATAGAGAAAACATCAAGGTGGTGCTGTCATCGGCCGTGGAGCGAACTGCCAAAGCAGCCGGTGACCTCTGCCAGGATGGCCCTCGAATCGCCAAGCCGTATGACTTGGCAATTCTCCTAGCCCGCATCAGGAGATTGAACGGCTGGTCTTTTAGAGATCTCGACCAAAGTTCCTAAGCTTGTCAGCTTCGACACCAGACAGCAACCCTGCAGGCAGACGATCCTCATACCGGAACTTCCGCAATGGAGCGCAGCCGAGATGCTCAAGCGGTCGCTGTGACGCGGCGGGTTGAAGTCAGCGGTCAACCGACCGTCGCTCGACCTGTTGGCTGCCGCAGAGTCGTGGCGAAGGAACAACAAGAGACTGGGCCAGTTAGACCATGCATGCGTCGATGCAAATGAACAGGAGATGACAATGGCGACGAAGAAAGGCTCTCAGGGCAGCTCCAAGGGTTTGGAAGACCTTTTCTATGATGGGTTGAAAGACATTTATTACGCTGAACGCAAGATTCTGACCGCGCTCCGGAAAATGGCAAAGGGCGCGGAGTCAGAAGAGCTGAAGGCGGCGTTCGAAAAACATCGTGACGAGACCGAAGGTCAAATCGAGCGCCTGCAGCAAGTTTTTGACGCATTTGGCAAGAGAGCCCAAGGGAAAACGTGCCCGGCGATCGACGGCATCATCGAAGAAGGACAAGAGATTTTGGAGGAATTCGAGGAGGCTCCGGCATTGGACGCGGGTCTCGTGGCTGCAGCCCAGTCCGTGGAACACTATGAAATAGCGCGCTACGGGACTCTCGTCACATGGGCCGGGTTACTTGGTCTGAAAGACGCCGTCCCGCTACTCGAACAGACGCTCAAGGAAGAAAAAGCAACCGATGAGGCGCTCACCCGACTGGGCGAAACAGGGGTCAACGAACGGGCGATGCAACAGGCGGCATAACTTCGGATCGAATCGACGCCACCGCGGCCCCGGACAGACGGATTGGAGCTTGGTTGTATCCAGGCACACATACGCCGCAGCCGCCGCGCCGTCGACGTGGCGGTGGCCGACCGGTTCCGACTAGGCGACCGGAACTGACAATGGGCGATTGCCGCGTACGATTGCTTGCGCCCACCCTGGGCGACAGGATGGTTGTATGAACGAGAATACCGCTCGTCGGCCCACGGCAGGCTCTTCCGGGTTCGACAGTTTTTTCATGGCTGGTTTCGAGTGTTCCTCCCACAGGCGCGCCGACGGAGGTCGTCTTGATCTGATCCGCGCGACCTCACACGACATCCATGCACAAGGCGACTATCGCCGTTGCGCCGAGCTTGGGCTTCGCACGATCCGCGACGGCTTGCGCTGGCACCTGATTGAAACAGCGCCCGGAGTCTTCGACTGGTCGAGTTGGGCGTCGGCGATCGAAGCAGCCCAGGCGGCCGAGGTGCAGATTATCTGGGATATCTTCCACTATGGCTCGCCAGACCACATCGACCAAGGTGGCCCGGGCTTTATCGACGCCTACGTCCGTTTCGCTGCGGAAGCTGTTCGGGTTCATCGCTCCGTTACTGGCGTGGCTCCCCTGGTGTGCCCGATCAACGAGATTTCGTTTTTCGCATGGGCGGTGGAGGTCGGCTATTTCCCCCGCGTCGGGCCGAATAAGCGTGGATGGTTCAAACGACACCTTGTCAAAGCTGCGGTCGCCGGCGTGAGGGCGATGCGGGAGGCCGAACCCGGATGCAGGTTCATCTGGGCTGAACCGCTGATCCATATTGCTCCTCGTGACCGTACTCGCCCCGAGCGGCGGCGCGCCGAAAATGCTCGCCAGGGCCAATTCGAGGCGTATGACATGCTGATCGGGCGCGTGGAGCCGGAGTTGGGCGGCAGCGAGGACGTTGTAGACGTCATCGGCCTCAACTTCTATCCGCACAACCAATGGTACTTGAATGGCCCAACGATACCGATGGGTCACCACGAATACCGTGCACTTTCGGAAATGCTGGTCGAGGTCGCCGAGCGATACAACAAGCCGATGTTCATCGCCGAGACCGGCGCCGAAGGATCCGGTCGGCCGGCCTGGCTTCACTACGTTTGCGACGAAGTGCGCGACGCGACCAGCCTCGGCGCACCTGTTCAGGGTATATGCATATACCCGGTGACGGCCTACCCAGGTTGGGACAATTCGCGCCACGCCGAAGTCGGCTTGTTCTCCACTATCCATGCGGACGGCTCGCGCACTGTTCGCAAGCCACTTGCGGACGAGTTGGACCGCCAGCGCCGATTGTTCGAGGTCTCTGAAAAAGAACCAGCAAGCGCGGCGTAGTCCCTGAATCTGTTCGCTGAGAAATATCCTGGCTTGCTTGGCCGCGGTGATGAGAGCCCGGGCGGTGACTTTGGCGGCTTTCGCCGAGGATGACTGCTAGGCACGCCTCGATTGCTGCGAGCCGCGACTTGCATGCCGAGTTCGGCCAATCGGCCGCGTCCGTGACCGACACACCCAACGTTAGGGTCGCTCGAATGCCGCTCAACCCGACGTACTGTTCACTCGGCCGCCTCGCGTTGCACCGGCGGGGGCACAATCCCGGTTGCCGGCAGGCTCGTCTGAATGCGCGCGAACGTTGCCAATGCCTGACCGACGACCTGATCCATATTGTAATACCGATATGTCGCCAGGCGTCCGACGAACCAGACCTCCGGGCACGCCGCGGCCAAGGCTTCATAGCGCTTGTACAACGCCTCGTTTTCGGCCCGCGGCACCGGGTAATATGGATCTCCGATGTCCGTGGGGTATTCGTAGGTGAGGCTGGTCTTCGGGCTCTGTTGACCGGTCAGATGCTTGTACTCGGTGATCCGTGTGTATTTTTCCGTCTGCGGATAGTTGACGACGGCGACCGGCTGAAACTGCTCGCAATCAAGCGTCATGTGCTCGAAGCGCAACGAGCGGTAGGGCAAGCGACCAAGCTTCCAGTCAAAATACTCGTCGATCGGACCGGTATAGATCATCCGCTGGAAGGGGATCTTGTCGCGAATTTCGCGATAATCTGTCTGCAGCATGATCTTGATCTTGGGATTGTCCAGCATGCGCTGGAACATGCGCGTATACCCGCCTGCCGGCATGTTCTGGAAGCGGTCGCCAAAGTAGCGATCGTCGCGATCGGTCCGGGTTGGGACTCGCGCGGTCACCGACTTGCTCAACTGGGAAGGGTCGACGCCCCATTGCTTCCTCGTGTAGCCGCGGAAGAATTTCTCGTAGAGCTCTCTCCCGACAGTGCTCACTACGACATCTTCGGCGGTGCGAACTTCTTCAACCGTTTCGCGCCGCGAAGCGAAAAAATCCTGCAGCTGCTCGGACGTTAGCTCTAGGCCGTAGAGGCGGTTTATGGTGTCGAGATTGATCGGTATCGGCAGCAGCTTTCCATCGACGAGCGACAGCACGCGATGTTCGTAAGGCCGCCATTCGGTGAATTGCGACAGATAGTCGACGATCGATTGGGCGTTGGTGTGAAAGATGTGAGGCCCGTAACGGTGAATCAGGATTCCCGCCTCGTCGTAGCAGTCATAGGCATTGCCGCCGACGTGATTTCGTCGGTCTATGATCAGGACGCTTTCCTGCCGTTGCGATGCGATACGTTCGGCCAGCACACTGCCGGCGAAACCGGCCCCGACGATCAACCAGTCGAACACGCTCACGCCCTCCTCAGGAATGGGACGACGCTCTTCATCGCATGGGCGCGCTCGATGTGGGCAGCCATCGCGCTCCAGGTCTTCTCCCAGGACATGTCGGCGAGATAGGCGTCGGCCTTCTTCACCAGGAAATCGCGGGGGCGGGCCAGGATGCACCGAAGCTTGGCCTCGATATCCTCCGCATCGACAATCTCGACAAGGCCTTCGGCGCCGTAGGTACGCACAACGTCGACGATCGCCGTGGAAATCACCGGCAGTCCTGCCGCGAGGAACTCGGGAGTCTTAGTCGGGCTGATGTAGCGGGTCGCTTCGTTGAGCGCGAACGGCATCCAGCCGGCACTCCAATGCCGGAGATAGTTCGGCAGGTCTGCATAGGACTTGGCCCCCAGCCAATGCAGGTTGCCTGCCGCGGGAAGGCTCGCCGGATCGATCTTGACGACAGGGCCGAGCATGACGAAATGCACGTCCGGCATTGCCGCAGCCGCCTGCGCGATCAGTTCGAGGTCGAGCCGTTCGTCGATGACCCCGAAGTACCCCACCCTCGGGTGAGGTATGTCGGCCTGGTCGAGCCGGTCCTCACCTGGCGCTCTAGCCTGATGGAAATGGGCAACGTCGATGCTGCTCGGGAAGGGAAAGATCGCCCGATGCAAGCTGCGCTTAGCCTCGTAGAGGCTCTGCCCGCCCGTGAAGACGATATCCGCACGTTGCAACAGCGCCTTTTCCAACTGCGTCAACTCTGCGGGAGCGTTTTTGAACGCAGAGAGTTCATCCATGCAGTCGTAGACGCAGATGTCACAGGCGAGATGATCGCTGAAGCGTAGCGCCATGGGCGTGTAATACCAGGTCGTCAATCGGTCATGCGGCGTGGAGGCGACGATCTGGTCGACGAACCTGCGCTGGATCGCGTCTGCCCTGGTCGCGGAAGTACCAACTGAGATCAGCGGCGTCACAATTCTGATCGTAGATGAAATATCGTTCACTCGCATCGACGGGTGGCGTCTCTCGTCGAACATCGGCTCTTCGAAGTAAATTAGCTGTTGCTGGTTTGAAGCGAGGGTCAGAATGTGTTGTGGTCTTTGAAATACGAAATTCCATCGGAGATGGGAAAAGCAAAGTATAATAGACGATTGTACGGAGGTGTTCGGTGCTATGGGCCTGCCAACCGCCATTTCCATGTAAAATATCCTTAGTTATAGTTAGAAAATGCCTCGATTAACATATGTTAAGCGAGGCAGCTTCGACATGAGTTCGCAGCCATCTATATAACTTGCATCCCAGTAAGTTGTTCCATAGCTGCAAACTTGTTCAGGCGAGACCCGCTGCCCGCTCCACTTGCGATGGCTCAACAGAGAGAAGGGGCGAGCCGGCCGCCCCATTCGATCCATCCCGTCCGACGGGTGAAGTCTTCGCGTCAGGTCGGGATCTCCCCCAATTGTGGCCTATCGCCACAGGACGGTTGAAATCCTTCAATCGTTCAACAACCGTTCATCGGCGGAGCTATAAATTAGCCCTGCGAATCGTTTCATCTGAGTCGCGCAGGTGGTTCATTTGAGTGGAGCCGCCAGGAATCGAGGGATGGTTGGCGAATGAAGATCGACTTTGAAACCAACGTCTTTCCATTGTTTCACCCGCAGGTCGTGGATGACCTGAAGGACCCTTGTCCCGTTTTCGACGGTACGCTCTGGCACGTCTTCGGCTCAAGCGGCACGGTCACGACCGAAAGCTGGAAAATACTCCACGCCACAGCGCCGGATCTCTATGGACCCTGGACAGAGCACGAGCCGATCCTCTTGCCGATAACCGGATCGGGCGTTGCGGCCCCGGGCGTCATTCATGAGTGCGGCGTCTTCCATATGTTCATCCAGACCGAATTCATGAAATCCGGCGGACGTTGCGAGCATGCGGTCTCCAATGACGGCTTTCATTGGGTTGTGCTCCATTCGGCAATATTGTCGCTGCCCGACACCGATGAGGACGGCATCTACGATCCCCATCCGGCAATCATCGGCCGCAAGCGCTACATCGTCTATTCAGGCATGCCCAAATTCACCAGGGTGCCCCAGCCTGATGTCTATCTGGCGCGCAGCCAATCCGATTCCTGGTTCGGGCCATGGAAACGTCTCGGCAAGATACTCGATCATCTCGACGTGCCGCATCACAATGCGCGCGAGCATCCGGATTACGAATGGGGGATCGAAGGCGCCCAGCTCGTCGAGCTGCCGGACGGTCGTGTGCTTCTCAACGCCACCTGCTTCCTGCCCGAAGGTCCGCGCGGCAGCCGGCAGCGCGTCTTCTTCGCCATCGCCGATGACGTCAAGGGTCCCTACGTTTCCGTCGGCCCCGTTCTCGACCCTGGTGAGCCCGGCGAGAATGGCCATTCGACGGTGATGATCGACGGCCGGCAACTGACCTTGTTCTATCAGAGCAGGCGTGAGGCGACGAACCATCGCTGGCGGTTCGGATTGGCCAAGTGTGACCTGGATCGACAAATAGTTTTCAAAGTTGCCTAGATTGTAAGTTCTGGCATTTGCCGGAACGGAGAATGAAACGCTCTGGCTGTTGGTGTGACGACGGATCGCTTTGTACCGGTGATCGAGTGTACTAGGCGATACGCAGCCAATGGGCGAAGCTTGCGACGAGGAATCTGAACGCGTCAGGCAAGCTAGTCGCTTTATAGACGACGTTGGTAGCTGCAAATCTGACAAGCTGTAACTGCGCGGAGCAACGCGACCAGTCGATTTACGCGGTTTTGATCCTGAGCAGGATGTCCTGATCGTAATTTCCAAAGCCCTTGCCGAAAATGTTGATCCCGCCGGGGCGCTTGGCGTCGTCCTTGACGCCGATACGGATGCGGATTGAATGATGGCTCTTCAGATCGAGTGCGGCGAGGCCGGTTTCGGAAATCCTGAGGCCGTCGACATAGGTGCCGTCATTGGCAATTCGCCAGTTCTTCAACTTGCCGTATTGCGAGCCCTTGAGCTTCCACCAGGAGGGCGTGAAGACGCCGCGCTTGTCGCCGAAATCCCCCGGCGACGTCCAGGTGCCGACGTCGACGCCATTGATTGTCAGCGTAATGTCCGAGGGCCAATCGGCGCTGGTGCCCGGCACTTCCGAGGACAGCTCTATCGCCACTTCGAGTTCGGTGATCTCGGCATTGGCGAGCTTGGCATTGTTGGGGAACTGGTATTCGACAAAACCGCGCGTGAACCATAGCAGACCGGCTTTCATGCGGTCCGGATCGAGGAAAGTGTTGGGAACATCGAGCAGACCGATGATGCCGTCCGGCGAGCAAAGGCCGCAAGGCGCGGTAACCTCGAAGCCGGTGTAAAGCCCGATCGGCATCGACACTTCGATCGCGTCGTTCTTGACCGCACGATATTCGCTCTTGAACACGACGAGCACTTCTTCGGCCGTCGGATAACAGATTTTCTGACTGCCTTTCTTCGCTTTCAGATTCTCGGTGCGGATCAGCCCCGCATCCTCCAGCACCTGGATGTTGGTCGAGACGGTCGACTGCGGCAGCGACAGCACGGCGGCGATTTCGTTGACATTCATCGGCCCCTTCTCATGCAGCAGTTTCAGCATCGAGATACGCGCCGAGGAGGCAAGCCCCTTGAGCACGGCAATGCCGTCCTCAGGTTCAATCACCAGAAAATTGCGACTCATGAAATTGCCAGTCTATGCTCGTGACAGAGGTATGGCTTCGCTCGTGCTTGTAAGTTGCGTTAGTGGGTGGGGGCGAAATATCTTGCCCATGGCGAGCGGCCAGGTGAGCCGCACAAGCAGCGGCAGCAGGGTGTGGCGGAAAACACCACCGGCGACAGGCAAGGCCGGCAGCGCCGCCAGTGCAAGGCCCAGGCGCGGCGGCGGATAGTAATAACCTGAGACAAGCACGATTCCGGCAACTGATGCTGGGTGCCTGCGGGCGAGTTGGAGAGTCACCGACGCGCCCCAGGAATGGCCCAGTACGAGATATCTTTCGATCCCAAGCTGCGCGACGGCGGCATGAATGAGATCAGCTTGCGCGGCCGCCGTCCACCATTTGCCCCGCGGCCGCGTGCTCCTGCCGAAGCCGGGCCGGTCAAAGGCGAGCACCCGGTATTTGCCGGCCGCTTCGTCGAACATGCCGCTGGTTCTGAAATCCTCGGCCGACGAGCCGTTTCCGTGCAGCAGGATCAACGGCATCCCGCTGCCCTGCTCAAGGACGTGCAGGCGCACCCCCGCCACCCCGATAAAGCGCCCCGATCCATGCGAGAAAAGCGCGCGTCTGGCGCGAGCGCTGTTGTACAGCGCCAGGCCGGCCAACCCGGCGCCAAGCAGGGCGCCGGCTGCTGTTGTCTTGTTCGTGCCGCGGACCACTAGCGGCCGCCGCGCGCAAAGTGGACAGGCGTGACCGCTCTCGAAATGCCCTGATGCTGTTGCCGAACTGCCGCGCATGTCGGCGCGTGGCTCACCAAGTACATCTTTGCTCTCCTGATTGGCTGCCCCCAACCCGCCTGATCGCCGGTTGTTCCTCGAAGAAGGCTCTGCTGGTTTCCGCTCGCCGGAACTTTGCAATGGGACGTAGGTTAGGGCGCTTGACGCCGATGCTTTGAAGGGTCTCGATGATGACCGGCGCAGCACCGTTTGGGCGAAGCCCGGCTGAGGCGCGGGGCGATATCGATGCCGGGCGCGAAGGGGGTCAAGAGCCCGGGAATTAGCGAGACCATAGACGGCATCCGTTCGAACGTCGTTCTGCGCCGCATTGTGAGCGCCTGGAGCGCGGCGATATCACGGCGCCATTGCCGCCATGAACCTCGACGAGGCCGCTTTCCGGCCGCTGCAAGGTGCAATCCGGCAGACCTTCAATGACGGTGCCGCCACGGTTGAGCAGAGCCGGCGCTTCGCGATCCGAGCGGGTTTCAGGTGGTACTGCGCTGGGATGCGCGGAACGTAGCGGCGAGACCTGGCTCCGCGACCATTCGGCGCAACTGGTCACCAACATCGTTGCCGATCAGCAAATTGCGATCCGTGCCGCTCGGACAGAAAGTCAGGTTCAATCAGCCCCGCCGTCGAAAGGTGGGGGGCTTTTTGCATTTTGAACACGACGGGCCTGTTCATCGGGGATGTGAAGCTTGCAATTGGGGTTAGATCAGCCTGCTTGCTTAACCGCCTGAAAACGCGCCCGAGCCGCGATGAGCTGCATGGTCTCATCGGTCATGCCACTCTGGAAAAGCCGGACAAGGTCGGCTGCGAGCTTCTCAGCCGCTGGTAAGCCGGGCTCGACATGCCCTTCCTCGCATATCTGGATGAAAACGGATTTCAGGGCTTCCAAGTCGGTCGGGTAAAGGGCTGAGTCAATGTTCATGCGATCAATCATGTGGGCCTCCTCAGCTGGCGACAGGTGAACAACAGGCGGACAATGACTCCGCTGCCCAAGGAGTCATTTAAAAATGACAATGCGCCGCGCAACATATGGGTTTGCGACTGCGGCGGTGAAACTTCGCCGAGCCCTCCAGCGTTACTGCGTCTCTGTTCAACACAAGGGGCATCATGGTCAATCCGGGGACGAGCACGCTTCTTCTCATTCTGGCGGCTATCGTGCCGGTCGCGACGGCGGCAATTGTCGGCAACCTCGCAACCATTCCCAATGTACCCACATAGTACGCCCACCTGACCAAACCCTCTTTCAACCCACCGAATTGGGTATTCGCCCCGGTGTGGACGACGCTGTACCTGATGATGGCCTATGCTTTCTATCGCGTGCTGAAAGCTAACCCCGACTGGATCAGCTTTGCGGCGGCGATCTTTCTAATTCAGATCACGCTCAACGGCCTGGTCGTGGGTGTTCTTTTCGTTCCACAGCCCGCGAGGTGGCTCGTGGTCATCACGCTTCTCTGGCTTGCGATCGTCCTGACCGTGCTGGCGTTCTGGCGGATCGATCCGACGGCCTCGATGCTACTTTGGCCATACCTGTTGTGGGTCAGCTTCGCGGCAGCATTGAATTGGGAAATCGATCGACTCAACTGACGATATCTGGAATGTGCGACGACCACCTTGCACTGAGGAGGGCCCTGGGGTGGTTTCTTGAAGTTCAGGCCCTAGTACCCGGTGACCTCGGAGCGCGACTGATTGTGCCACTCGAGTAAGGCATCCTGATCGTCGTCATCGGCATCGGGTGCCTCGTAGGCGACGCACATCAGCCCGAAGGCATCTGCGGCATGGCTCGACCAGTCGTGCTCTGATCCTAGTCCGACATTGCGGCCTCGTCATACTTTTCGTGATACCAACCGAGTGCGTCGATGCCGGCGGCGCAGTCGACGGCGTTGAACCAGACTGAGGGGAACAGCCGTCGGCCGGCCTCCCTCCTTTTCAGGGCGGCGCCCTTGCCCTGGTAGGAATGGTCTGCACGAAGAAGCCGGTTGCGCGAATATGGTCCTCGAAGCGTCGGCCTGTGATCATGTCGGCTTGCGCCCCATCGTGCGGAAGGACTCAAAGGGCGCTGCCATAGCCATTGACGCGCAGCCATTCAAGATGAGCGGCGAGTGGCTGCCGAACTGCTTCGTAGTAGTCGAGCACTCGGACCTCGCGGCCTACGAGCTGGGCGATCCAGATCGCCGTCGCGTCACGCAGGCCAATGTCCCAGAAAGCCCGGTAAGGCAGCAGCGGATCCGCCGCTACGCGGCCGAGTTCTCCGCGACGGCGAGCCTCAGCAGGCGAACGGGCATAGTATGCGCCCGCCACCACCGAGACGTAGTCGCCCTCCCAGATGTGTTCGTATTGGTCAGGGTTGGCGCGCAACCGGCGCGCTCCTGTTCGAGTTCGACCGGGAACCAGGGATTGTCCGACCAATTGGCACAAACCACTTCGGCGCATGTTGGGAGCTGGCCGCTGCGCAACGATAATCTCCTTCCAGCCCATGCGGGTCTTGGCCCAGAAGATCGCGGCGCGGATCATCTGGAGAATGGCACCGGTCAGAAGCACATGGATCAGCTTCCGAATGTCGTCGAGCACATGTGGCCAATGTGGCGCACGCCGACGAACGGCTCGGAGAACAGCATGCGCGGTCAGGGCTGACGCCGGAGACGGCGCAGCGTCGGATCGAGGGAGGGCACACACTGAACCTACAAGACCAGGTGGCCTTATGGTCGACGCCGCGCGCGACGGACGGCGAGAAGGGCGGGCCGAACCAAAGTTTTCGCAACAACACGGGTCTGCCGCTGCCTTCACAGGCGCATCAATGGGCGACACTGCGGGCGAGAGATCACATGCCACCTCACTCGCCGGGGCGGATCGCGGCCATGAGAGCCGAAGGTCACGGCATGCGAAACCTCAACGACGAGGCCGTGATGTGGGCGACGCCGAGGCCATCGAGGGCGAAAAGGGCGGCCAGTGGCAGAATGCCAACAAGGAGAAGACGAAACAGACGCTGACGTTGACGGGGCAGGCGCAGGCTATCTAAACGCTTGCACGCATCATGCGCCGGCACGGGGAAGGGCACTTACGGCTCGTGCTGTCCACCTTGGCCGAAACCGACAACAACAAAGGCCAGCTCGACGAGGTGCCGTTTTGGGCGGCCTCCGACATGGTGAGAGCCTGCCCTGAGATGGTCGAGCGCCGCGCCGGCGACTGGCTGACGATGTGGGATGTTTGCCCGGTCGGCGAGCTGCAGTTGATTGGCCAGGATCTGCGCGGCGTCGTGCCGTTGCGCTTCGCCCTCGGCGGAATGATCTATGAGCGAGTGGTGCGCGCGTTTGGACCCAGGGCAAGCCAGCCCGATCTATTCGATGACAGGAGGCGGGCTTGAATATCGGTGAAATCGCGGAGCGCTTCATTCGGGCGGCCGAGATCGAGCGCGCCAGCCATGAGCATGTCGGTCCGGCGGCGCTTCGTGCGCAACTCCTTCCGTACGTTCATACTTACACAGACAAGCTCGGTTGGCGCAAGGAGGTCGGCGACAAGCTCGACCCGAAGGCCGACCCGCTGGCCGAAGAGCGCACGGCGTTCTGGGACCGCATCGTCACCATGCCTTCGGCCCAAGAGCTCAGCGAGCACGAGGTGCTGCACGAATGGCTGCTCGCCGTCGGCAATGAGAAGGAACGTCGTGCGCTCCTCGCCTGGGCCAGATCGCAGGTTGGCGGCAAGTCATTCCGGAGCTGGTGCTTTAAGGTGGAGGGCATTCATCCGAACACCGGGCGCGATAGAAAGAACCGGGCTTTGCAGCAAATCGCGGCCATTCTCGCCCGCAGGACATCCCAAAATAGCGAAAGCGCCGAAATCAGGCTGTTGCATCACACCCATGAAATCAGGGATGTTCGGCTACGATCACGGAAGATGCGGGCGAACGGGACTGCCTCAATTCGTGGATCGCACATGGGAGCATGATGACTTCTCTTGGGCTGCCAAGCGCAATGAGCGCCGGCGTCAGCTAGAGGCCAGGCGGCGGAAGGAAGCTGCATGAGTTCCGTTCTAACAGGTCCGGTCACTTCATTCGAACCTGTGCCACGCTGTCTCTGTAGTCCTCCTTCGGGTCGCCCATCCCCAGGAAAAGTTTCACCCCGGCAACGATGCTGGATGCATCTTTCCAGATTTCGGCGTCCGCAGGATCGAACCTGAGCAAGCACAGCTTCGGATCTTCCTTGCCTCCTTCGAACCAGGCGGCGACGAAGCGGTTCCACAACCGGTCGACGACTGCCGGATCATTGTCGATCCTCAGTGTGCCTTCGACGGTAGCGAACAGGTCGTGTCCCCTAGCGGAGTAGACCAGTGTCGCTTCCTTTGCGGATGCAACGGCCTCGGCCAAGTCGGTGTCCTTCGCTGTGAAGAAGTAAATAACGTTGCGGTCACCATCGAACTGCGCTGTCATCGGTCGAGGGTGGACGCCCGGGACGCCGATCATTGCCGTCATGTCGGAACGGATCGAATCCCAAAACTTGCTTTTGAATTCCTGATCGTTGTCGGGCATGGCTTCTCTCCTGTGAGAACGCAAAACGCCGCGTGTCTGCCGTGGTTCCAAGCGCGTACCGGCGATAAGCGGAGTTCCGCCCGCCCCAGATCGAGACGGCTCGAGGACGAACTTGGGCAGGCCAACAAAAAAGAGGGTGCCATTGACGAGCACCCGAAATGCGGCCCCAATCGGATCACATCGTTCGTACGGGGATTCGCATGAACCGATTTCTCTTCGTGATCGCCGACTTTCTATCCCGACCGCCCGGCTTCTATGTGCTAATCGCCGCGATGATAGCCTGCACTGCGATGGTTCCGTTCGGGCTCACAAACGTAATCACCTATGCGCTCTCAGTGGCTGCGATAGTGATTACCGGCGTCGTGCTGATCCAGGGCTATCGCGACACTGCTGCCATCCATGCGAAGCTCGATGAGATCATTGTTGCATTGAAGGAAGCGAGGAACAATGTCGTCGGGCTGGAGCACGCCGAGCCTGAGGAGATCAGGGCCCATTTGGCGCGGCTTGAATTGGAAGCCGCGGCGGCTGATCAAGAAGCTGAGCACGAGGGAGTCGCTGGCAGCGATACACTGGACGGAATTCAACGTGGTTTGTCCAAGGCCTCGCCGGCGGCTGCCAAGCGCAACGAGGTGCGCCGGCAGCGGCGAGCGCAGAAGCGCTGAGATCAGAGCGAAAGGTTAGCCCGGCCCCGATCAGGATGCTTGCAGCACTTCCTCGACTTGTGGCGTCACGGGTGCAGAATTAATGACGAAGGTGTTCGAGGTCAGGTCGCTAGTAGATCGGATGATGATGCCCTCCTCTCTTAGTCGGGTAAACGTCGCCCTCGCGATGCGCAGGGGCTTGCCTTTGGCATCTGCGGCGGTGACTTTGTTCGACCAGGGAACGTGGGTGATGGTGTCAACGCGCTTGAGAAAGCGCTTTTCCTTCTCAGTCAACTCGATCACGCCCATTCCTCCATATCACTGGCAGCGTTTAGTTGGCCCGGTAACGCCGACGATGCGACTCCGTTCCAAGGACCAACGGCACCAAACCATGGGGCAGCGGGAAGCGCAGAAGCGGGAAGGCGGCTTAGTTGTAACCGTTATTTTTCCTTTCTCAGCACCTCCGCCAAAATGCCGACGGACCGGTTGTCGGCAGTGGGGTCTAGTTCTTCTCCGATGGCATTATTGCTGAGTGCTGGGCGGTACCGCGGCAAAGCGTTTGTTGGTGAGTACTTATCCATACGTCGGATTTGTTCCCGGCGTCGGAGATCGAACGTCTCAAGAGGGCAAAGGGGTCATACGCATATTCTGGGCAATACCAGCAGAGGCCGACGCCTCGCTCCGGCGGCATGTTCCAGCGCGGCGATTTCCAGGTCGTCGATTTTGTTCTTCGACATAATGTCAGTCCGTCGCATCTTCTTCGACGGCAAACGTCTAGAAGCGCCAATAAGATGCAGGTGCAGACCTGCACTCACAAATGATTATCCGCCAGCTGCAGAAACTCCGCGCCATCGTCGCTCGCTCGGAAGCCGGCTTGCGCCAGGTGGAGGTCTTCCTAAAGGGCTGCTTTCCGGAATACGATTTTCTCGCCAATGGGGGAGGCGACGTCGTCCGAGGGCGATTACTAGGTCCTGCTGCTTTGCGGGGTGGCGGCGATGAGCCTGGCACGCTGCGCGTGCTCGATCACCCCTGACGAATCGGTGGGAATGGGCATCGCTACGGCGCTGAAGGGTTTCTGCCCCGGGCAGCCGCCGGCGCAGAACTAGAGGGACGGTCGCGTCGCCGGGCTTTCTTTGGGCCCCGCCATCAAAGACGAGGAACGCGACGGCTTTTTCGCTCGTTGATTCCTTATGCCCTCTACCTCGATTCGCAAAACGGAATGCGATCCCGAGCGCAAGGTCCTTTCGGTGTGGTTCGTCGCCAGCGGCAAGTGGGAGTTTGAAGAAGTATCGTCGGAGACCTTTGCGGCATTTAAGGCCGAATTCGCGAAGGACCGCTACTCAACAACCACATTCGCAACCATTTCCGAACCGCCTGGTTGCGAGCGAAAGCGACCCGGGATGATCTTACCTGTCGTGGCGAGATCGCGCTAAGTACGACCAGTCCTTGGGACCTCGTCCAGGAGATTTGGACCCTTACTCGCTGGCAACTGGCCGTCGGGAGTGAGCTTGTCCACTGCGTCGGGGAGTTCTCTTGTGAGCCGGTCGAGAAGCTCGTCATGGGACAATCCGGTTTGCTCGGCCAGATCGTCCAACGTTTGCGGGTCGATTGCTTTTTCAACCTGCTCGCGCTGAACGGGCCGGTTTGATCCCTTACTTACCCACGAATCAACCTGGTCGCCCGCACCTGCATTCCTGAGGCGGTCCAGGATGTCGCCGAGGCCGCCGGGGGAGCCAGCGCTAGCGTTGGGATCTGTCGATTTCCTGCCAGCGATCAACTCGCCGATCTTGTCCCTGTTCTTGTAGGCAAGCAGGCCGAGCAACGCTATGGCGACCTTTCCTATGTCAAGGCTCATTTCGCATCTCCTTCTATCGAAAAGGGACAAGGCATGCGGCTTTGAAAGGTTCCATGGGTCGGGTCTCCCACCGGAATTCCGGGCTAGCCTCGCACCTGTTGTATTAGCATCTGCGGAAGTTTCGGCCTCTTCGCGGGTTGGTGTTTTGTACTCCGGCCAGACAACAAATTGCGGTCGCTGTCGGTCACACTTGGCCCGTCGGCTTCGGTCGGCGGGCTTTTTGTTGTCTTGGGTGGAACAGCCGCCTGCGACGATGGTTCGATCAGTAGCACTATCCGCCCAGATCGGGCCTCGCATAGGAGAGCGCCGCTTGGCCAGTTGGACACAAAGAGATGAGAGAGAGCAGCGCACGTCAGATGCTGCACGGTCATTAATCGCTGTTGAGCGCGCGGCCCGAGACGCAAAGACGGCTCGGCTCCGGGAGCAGCGGCTGAGGGCTGAAAACTCCTTGGAAACACGCGATGGAACAGCTTCGCAGTGAAATGGCGGCGTTGGCGGATCTGGCTTTTGGGTGGCGCTTGTATTGCTTTTCTTGCTAGCGAGTCCCCCGGCTCTGCAGTAGCCTTTCTTCCACCGTCGGTTGGTGGACGCGTTGCAGCTGATGCGCCTACGGTCACTGACCGCGCGCAACCGGGCAAGCACAGCCCCCGCATCCCCCCTGCCTGGTGCAAGTCGCCTGATCGGGTCCCGCCGTCCTGGCATGTGCGGCGGGACTGCTGCAACACCGACCGGCGCGACGGTTCATATTAGCGCAGCAAGTCCCTCCTCATATGAATAGCTGCCACATCAATCGGCCCCCGTCTTCTCCCGGCGGGCTATTCGACATTGACGCGGTGAGCGAAACCCCTGGTCAAATTCGTACATTAGAAATCTGGAACATAAGTAGGGCAGAAAGCATTGTTGGCGCCATGCACAAGAACCGTGGCGACAATCTTCCTGAATGGCTTCCGGGCGAACTGCCCGAGGATCCAGTGATCCGAACGGATATCGCGACAAGGATTTCGAGAGGTACCGACGGCAAAAATGGGCCGGACGACACGGTGGTCACGAAAGCCAGGCTGGATCGCAATCTGTTTGAGGAACAGGACGAAGCTGACGCCGCCTTCGATCGAGAACCATCTGTGGTTCCGTTGCTCCTGGTCCTTTATGTGCTCTCGATGTTGCTGCTGGTAGGGTACGCGCTCGCTCGTTCCTATCTTCTCTGACGCCCGCTCACCTCAGTGCGCCATCTCAATTTCGAGTCTGATCTTGGCGCGTAGCAAAACCTCGCCCGTCTCGGTGCGAACGATCATCGCAAAGTCCTGGGCAGAACCATCTGCCTTGTCTTTCACGATCGCGGCCAAGGCCTTTGCTGCCTCGATCCTGGCAGCTTCCACGTCAGGAAGATCGGAACCTTGATCGTCCGAATATAGGTCGTTGGCAGCCCGACCAGGTTTGGCAGTTGATCAAGACCTACGGCAACGACCGCGCTCGCCTGACAGAAGCTGCAAAATCGCTTCGTCTCAGCTGATCCGGAAACGATGCACCAATGCAATGCCGCGATATTTCTTCGACTTCGCGGACGTTTTGCTCGGCGAAGTATTCTACCTCATAGTCTTCGTCCGCCGATACGGGGTTGCGGTCTCGGAAATCCCGCTTGCTCCTGTCGTCAGCCATTCTGGCCCTCCTTCGGATTCGGATCAACAGCAACGCCGGGAAGCAGCTTTCGTTGCCACACCCCTGTGGAATCACGTTCCGTTCACTCTGGCTATATAGCTTTGTATCTAGTTTTGACTGGGTGCGTAAAATTGTAAGTACCGGCGGCAGCCGCCTCGAGTTCATTCCGCCGATGGGGCCCAAGCTGGTCTCAAAGCCGCCCGAGGGTGAGCACTGGATTCACGAGATCAAGCTCGACGGCTGTCGAACGCAGATCGTCATCAACAGCCCCGACGATATCCGCGCCTTTACCAAAGGTGGTGCGGACTGGACGAGTAAATACCCCGGCCTCGTCGAAGCCGCGCGCGAGCTCGATGTTAAGAACGCGATCTTTGAGGGTGAGGCAGTGGTCACGAATGCGGCCGGCCTGCCGGACTTCGACGCGCTACAGAGGGCCGTCCACAGCGACCCCTACGCCATGATCCTCGGCGCCTTCGACATCATGCATCTCGACGGCCACGATCTGCGCCACATCGGCTGCAAGGCGCGCCGCGAGATCCTGTTCGGTATCATCAAGTCGAACAGCAGGATCCAGTTCAGCGACTCGCTGCCTGGTGATCCCAAGGCGATCTTCTATCTCGCCGACCAGGCCGGCCTCGAGGGGATCGTCTCCAAGCGCGCCGACAGCCCATATCGCAGCGGCCCGACTTCGAACTGGCTGAAGACCAAGAGCTTCACGGTCCAAGACTACGAGCTGCTCGGCGTTGAGCGGGAACCTGGCAAGGCGGCATTCGCCTTGCTGGCGCAGCCTGGGACCGGGAAATATGTCGGGTCAGCGTTCATCAGCTTGGGTCGGGACATGAAGGAACGGCTGTGGAAGCGCGTCCAGGACCATGCCGGCCCGCCTCCGGAGGGCGTTAAGAAGCGACCGGCGACGCAGTGGGTCAAGCCTGGCGTGAAGTTGCGGATCAAGCACCTTCGTGGTGAGCACAAATATATACGCCACGCTTCTCTGCTGGGCTTCGGCGAGGAGGGCTAGACTAGGCTAGTCTAGGATACATCGTCGAGCAGGGTCGACTTATCCAAGCCTTGTGTGGCTCAGGCGGCCATTCACCATTCGGCGTCATCTCGTTGACTGTCTCGGGTAGATCCCGCGCAATCCTTCTGATTAGCTCCTCGCGCGAAAGGCCCGTGTGCATCAAAATGGACGTGAGTGTACCTTCGTCCATTGCCGCTTCGACGTCCCTTGGCTCGATTGGTTGGTTTGGCCCGCTGCCAACCCACGAGTCGACCTTCGATCCTGCCCCCACCTCCCTGAAGCGGTCGAGGATCTCACCAAGGTCAGCCCTCGACACGCCATTCGTTATCTGAGCCAGAATTCTGCGTTGCGGGTCGTTTGGGTTAAGATACCCTGCTCCCGGAAACAATTCACAGAGCTTGTCGCGATTTTGGTATGCCAGAACGCCAAGCATGGCGATCGCCAATCTTCCCAGATTTGCCATTCGGTCTCCTCCACGGTTTTGGCCCATGAGCGAATCGAAGCCAAGTCTTGGCGAATGCCGACGCGTGTGGGCTGGTCGGCTCGTCGGCGGAGAGGACGCGTCCTTGGGGGTACTCGTTTTCCATCGGACGTCTTCTCCTGACGCCGAACTTCGGGGCGCTTGGCCGCAGTCGCCCTGCGCCGATCGAACGCCCTAACCGGCGCCTCTCGGGTTTGTTCCGCTTGTCAGAGTTTGTCGGCGACGATGGGGCCGCGCGATCGGACGGGTAACTCTACCGGCTCGAGAGGTAAAGTTTGCGCAACTTGACCATATTCAGAACGACGGCGGCTCGGCTAATCTCAGGCATCTTGGACTGCCGCCGGCTCGCGCACAAATTTCAATTTCGGCGGGACGGCGAACACCCTGAACCGCTCAGCCAGGCTGTCAAGAGCGTGACGCATGCCCACTCCCGCAGCAGCCGCACCGTGTCCACTGATGACTATCTGCGGGTTCAGGGCAGCCAAGTGCTTCACGGATCTTTCCGCCGCATCCCAGTCCGGCGTGAAGTAGCGCGGCGGACCGTGCATCTCGAGACCCTGGACGGCGACCTCATAGACTGACTCCTGACCGGTGGTGATGAAAGCGTCTCCTACGATCAGCGAACGGTCCTCCTCGCGCCAGAGCGAGATATGTCCAGGGGCGTGCCCGGGAGTGTGTAACCATCGCCATCTGGGCATTCCGGGGATCGATCCGTCGGCAGGTAAGAGTTCCAAACGGTTGCCAAGATCAATTGGCCCGCGTGGAAAAAGCGGCGAAAGCAGCGCCATCAGTCCACCCCCGACCCAGGGATCGGGTGGCGGATAGGATGCGGTTCCGTCCAAATAGGGGCGCTCCAGTGGATGCGCGAAGACAGGCACGTCCCATTTATTTGCGAGGTCTAGAACCGTTCCCACATGGTCGAAATGGCCGTGGGTCAGGATGATCGCGGCCGGCCGTGCGTTCGTGCCAAACCGCCTTTCCGCGACCGCAAGAATCCTGCTGCGGGACGTCGGCAACCCCGTATCGATCAGCACCCAGTTCCGATCTCCGCTGCCCGGTGCGCCGAAGAACACGACATTGACGATTGCTAGCCGCAAATAACCCAAGTCCGGTGCGATGCTCCAAGCGCCGTCGCCACGATTCTCGCGCCTGGCGTGGTCGATCTCGGAAAGTCGAATTTGAACGGTCATGTGATCCCGTGCCTCTTTTGTTGCCGCCGATCGGCGGCGGTGGTACATCGCCCCGAACTTGGCACGGCCCTCCTTGTTCCTCGTTCGCCACCCAGCTCCGGACAGTCCATCAACGGAACAAAGGCTCGACCAATCGGTTCGGCATCACTCGGCCATGCAAGGACGAGCTGGACTGAGCAACGAAGATGGCGCGCGCCCGATTGAATGCGGTATTTCGCCAACGCACGCGGCGGGCCTGCGGGCGGCACTGCTGGTACGGCTGCGCGACGATCACGATTCAAATCCGCCGCAGGAACCCCCACCCAGGATTGGGTTCCGAATCGCGATCATTGCGGCGGAGCGGTTCGGTCTCGCCGCTGCGTTGCCCTCAAGCGCAGAGGTTCCTCAACTGATGCTCGGCTGGCGGCAACTTGCTCGCCAGCCGAGTTGAGCGCAGCCGCTGGTCCCGGGAGGCTAGCCAGCCACACGCTGGTGATTCTAACCTGAGCCGATGTGCCATCAACAATCCTGGTCGGTCTTTTTCACCTGACCCGGCGCGGCCGTCGTGGCTGTCGTGTCCTGCTGACCAGGCGCCGCCTGCTGAGCGCTGCCAGTCTGCTGGCCGGGCGCGCAGTCTCTGGCCGAGTTCTGAGTCGTGGTGCCGCTGGTGGTGGTCGTGTCGGTGCCCTGATCGCCGGACATGTTGGTCCCGCTGCTCGTCGTGCCGGTGCCCTGATCCGTCGTGCTGGGCATGGTTGTCGTGCTCGAGGTTCCGCTCGTTGAGGTTCCGCTCGAAGTTCCGCTCGTCGTCTGGGCAAAGGAAAGCCCGGCCGACACCGCCAGCACGGCCGAAGCCAAAAGGATGCGTTTCATCTTCTTTCTCCTGTCTGAATGCGCGGGATGCGCTGGCACATCCAACAGGCAGACAGAAAGACTGTTCCCCGAAGAAGCTCAATTTTTGTAACTCTGGTCGACGGGCTCTATTGCGCCGGGAACACGGATCAGTTCGTCGCTCATTGCTAGTTTCTCTGCCCAGATTTGGTTGAAAAGATTCCACAGCCGATCTTGACGATCAAGGAAAATGTTCCTTCTCTGTTCTCATGGCGCATGATCCGATCGACACACTGGGCAAGGCGACCCGGCACAATATGCTCGTCAAGGCTGAATGCAGCTGCGGCAACGTCCGCTACTGCCGTTCCGCTGACCTGATGATGGTCTATGGCGGCGGGGTCGATCCGTTAAAGCTGAAATTCGATTGCAGCCGCTGCAAGCCGACGGTGAAGATTACGCTGCTCGAAGTGCATCCGGAGCACCTGCCGAAGCGGCTGATGATCCACAAGCCAATGAAGATCGACGGCAAGATCCATTGGATCACCGAACGGTTCCGGGGATGAGTGCGGCAAAAGGCTGGACAGTTCAGGGGCTAATAGACGAGCGCATGGAGATCCATGTGTATTGCTACAATCCACAATGCCACCACAATCAGCCGCTCGATCTCGGAAAGCTGAAGGCTAAGCTCGGCCCTAAGGCGCCAGCAATGGCGGATGATCTGATTCCCAAGCTCAAGTGCGCAAAGTGCAGTGGCAAGCGTGTCGGGTTGACCTATACGCCCGACACCGCGCCGCCTGCCTACCGGGCAAGATCGTAGAGCCGGCAGCTGGGCCGTAGCCGAATTTCTTCAGGCCGGCGAGGGCGATGACGCGCCAACATTTTTGCAGGCGAGCGTTCGCAATAGGCCGAAAATCAATAAGTCGTGCAGTTCACGGTGCTGCCGAAGCGGTTACAAGTCGTTGTTTTCGGCTGACTGTTTTGCATGTTGATGAAGGCCGCATTCGCCTTGGCAGATGCCCTGCCGCGAGACGAAATGGATTCGTTTTGGATGCATTGGGCCATGGCTGGGGTCCCTGGCTCAAAGCCGTATGTGACGCATCGGTTCCGGAAGTAGGTTACCTGCTCCGCCTGTGGTGTGGTGGCAAACCAAGCCGGTGAGCCAGGCATTCCAACCCCGGAACCGGAGCAGCCGCTCAAAAGGATAATCGCTGCCCCCGCCGCCGCGAAGGTGTGGTGTTTGCGCAATGTGATATCCCCCTACTCACACTGAACGTCAAAAGCTTCGCCCTCGCAAGGCGCGATTGACGATAGCAGGAGGAAGTTGCTTGGACCCGACTCGCTAAACGCGCGGTTTGGTCTTCGGTTGAGGGGTGCTTTCTGACGGATTTGCAGCCAATATTGCAGATCGCCGATCTCTGAGCCAAAGAGACTTTTTTCTTGCTTCCAGCTCGTCAGGATCGGCTCCAGCAGTCGCTCGGTTATGCATAGCAGCAATGGCAAAGTCGGCTCTGTTCGTTCGATAGTCTTCCTTTTGCACGGCCATTGTTTTCTCCCTGATCGCGGCCCCTCTTTGCCCTGGCGGGAGATTAGCTGCCGGTGAATTGCGCGAGTCAAATCAAAATAAGCACTCCGCAGTCGCGCCTACATTTCGTTGTTTTCAATGATGCCGGCCATCGACCTGCTGGAGGCACCGGCCGCTTACGAGCCCGATGAAGACGAGGAAGATGATCCGAATATCCTGATGGCTCAAGGGCAGGCCATTTTCGTCTGTGATGGAAGGGTCGGCGAGATCTGAGGGCGCTTATCCAAATTTTCGGCCGCTGATCGGTGATGCTGTCCGCTTGCCTGGGTAACGCCCAGCGTGGAATTAGGGTATTTGCTGCCTACAAGCTGTCTGGCCCGGCCTTCGGCAGTTGGCGATTTGCGCGTGAGCGGGGTACACCTGACCACCAGTTGTCCTGTACGAGTAACATATTCCAGGCAGGCTTAATTTGGGGTGTCTGGGATACAAGCATTGACCTGGGACTGAAGCACTTAGTTCAGCCTCGGCACGATCTCGGTAGTATGACCATCAATGAGATTTGGGCGTCTCTCTTCGGCTTTTGTAAGAGAAATCCGACAAACGGGTTATGCAAGGGATAATAGAGATCATGGACAGGATGAAGCGAGAAGCGCCGTGAGGGAGCGGTTCGTTACCGGATTCTCAAAACGGACTGGCACACCTGATTGAATCGGATGCTCAGAACAGCGTCGGAACAGCATGCTACTCGTTAGAGTGGGTGAGCGCCTCAGGCCACCCATTTTTTTCACTCGCTATCGGGCAAGGTGGCGAGTGCCGGTGCATGCCGGCCAGCTCCTGAGGGCGTCAAGAAGCGAGCTGCGACGCAGTGCCGGCCTGCTTGGTGAAGTCATGGCGACGCGCGCGAACATGTGCCAGCAAATTCACTTCATTGACGACCCCGGATTGAAAGAGAGACAGTGTGGTCGACGCGAGAATCTGGCTGTCTATCGAGGTGCTGTAAGATTTGGCGTCGGCGGCTATCTGGTCGACAACCCGCTGGCAGATCGCTCGATCTTTAGGTCTAAGGAACTGACTTTTCGGTGCTCGTGGCATCTCGACGCCTTTAAAGGGGAAGTTACTGTGTCCCCCACGCGACGGATGCGTGGGCCTCCGCGAATGGACCCTAAACGCATTCAGACAGATAATTGCCATTCGTTTGAGTGGTGCCGATGTAACGAAGCGAGCATGGAATCGAGAGCGGATTCGGTAGCAAGTGGGGCCAGATCAGGCCCTCTGCCGAGTTTAGAACATCTCAAAACTTTACGGGCTCTCTTTCTGAGCGTCCGGTTTAACTGCTGCGCACGAAGTTCTGCCTTCGGAGCCGGCGGCTTCATCGGCTTCGCGGTCTGCCCCGTTCACTATCGATCATGGCTTGGCCAAAACATTTGGCGCGGTCGTACGTTTCCCGGCCCGGTCCCGCTACTGCCCTTTCCGCCGAATCCTCGGCAGGCTTTTGAACCTTTTGAGTGTTCGGCTCAGGGGGCTTACTGAAATTTTCCGACCCGGTGGCAGGCTCGATGGGCTCGCTCGATCCAAGTGATCAACCTTTAAGAAATTTCGAGGGTGGCCTCCCCGGTTTCAGCAGGGTCAGATAGTCTTCATAGGTGTATCGGCCGTCGGCCCACGCGTCGTAAAAACGATGACAATAGGTTCTGGCGTATTTGTCCACTCCGACGCCCATCAGTTTTGCCATGCTGCGTTTCACCTCGACGGGCTGTGCCTGCTGCCGAGGTTATGCATTGGGAAATGGCGTAGTGTTTCGTCGCTGGGTCATGGAGCGTTTCCCGCGATCAAGCGCTTCTGCGGTCGTGGTAACCGCCACCACTTGACCAAGCTAATCCAGTTGCGCCAAACCCAACCGTCCCGAAACTAGGTGGACGATGAACGGGTCGCAGCGGTACTGTTCCGGATCCCGACGATGATGGAGCCCAGTCACGCAGAATGCCCGCGGCAATTCAACATAGCCGAGCCGCAACCGGCCCATTCCGAGGTGACGCGCCATTAGGTCCTCGAAAGGGCCAAGGCGCAGCCCTGGGAATCTGTCGACTTCAAAAGCCCAGGCCCGAGCGAGCCAAACCGGGAGGCGATCCCTTCCGCGGATCGACAACGACTTCGTCATTCTCTAGCGTCTTTGGGTAATATTTTTCAGATGGCGCGGCAGATCAGGCGCGGTTAACATGCGGCGTTGCTTGGGAGAGTGTCGTGCGTACGAGACGTTTCACGAAGCCGATCGTCGTTCAAACCGGCCGGATCGATCGCGACAGGGTTGTCGTGTCGGTATCAGACGCAGCTGAAGTGCTGCTGAAGGATTGGCCGAAACCGGCCTCCAAGACCCGCGTTGCCGCGATCGAGGCCTGCCTCGCTGTTTTCCGTGGCGAAAAACCTCCTAGGGTCGCGCGCCAAGCGTTCATCGCTGCGGCCAAGGATGCAAGGATATTTCTTAGCGAACAAAATTAGAGTTCGCTTATGGCATTCCTTGCTCGTTCCCATAGGGGTTGAACCGGAGCTTTCCTCCCCTTCTGCGACATTCCCTACCCCGCTCGCCGCAATCGTTCCTCATTATGGTTGGGCTTCGGCGGCCTCGAGGCCGAGTTCGACGGGATCGGGGGACCGTCGTTGCGAAAATGTCGAGATAGTTTCGCCGTTTCGTGGGCGATGCTTGGCCGAGCGTTTCGACTTTCTGGGAAACCGTCTCCTTGAGGCTATTAAGGTGCGGACCCGTAAGTCGGATCTATCCCGATGTTCCCACATCTTTGGTCGCTGTCCCGGGGTAGACAGGGAAGTTTTGGAAACGAATGGACGTATGCTTTGACCTGTATGGCGTGGCGCGGTGTCTGGATAGTGAGCTCGCACGCCGGGTCAGACTTGGCAGCTCAGACGATGCAATCACGACGTCGTTAGGCAAGCCTTTAGATCGTGTCCCAGGGAGTGGTGTAGCTGACGGCATTGGTCGCCGTGCTCTCCGGCATGGGCCGGGCTGATCAGCGCGCCACGGCTGGCAAGCTGATCAGGGGATCATCGCTCATCTGGCTGATCGTTTCCAGAGTCATATATCTGGCGCGTTGCACGGCCCATTCATCGTTCTGTTCGAGCAGGATTGCGCCAACCAGGCGGACGATGGCGTCGTCGTTCGGGAAGATTCCGACGACCTCGGTGCGCCGCTTGATCTCGCCGTTGAGACGCTCGATCGGATTGGTCGAGTGCAGCTTGGCGCGATGTTCCTTCGGGAAGGTCATGTAGGCCAGCACGTCGGGCTCGGCGTCGTCCATGATTGTCGCCAGCTTCGGCACCTTCGGCCTGATCTGGTCGGCGACGGCGCGCCATTGCACGCTTGCGGCCTCGGGCGTCTCCTGGGCGAAGGCGGTGGCGATGAAAGCGGAGACGACCCTGCGGCCGCTCTTGCCGGCATGGGCCAGCACGTTCCTCATGAAGTGGACGCGGCAGCGCTGCCATGTCGCGCACAGCACCTTGGTGACGGCCGCCTTGATGCCTTCGTGGGCATCGGAGACGACGAGCTTGACGCCGCGCAGGCCGCGGCGGGTCAGCTTGCGCAGGAACTCCGTCCAGATCGGCTCGGCCTCCGAGGTGCCAATCTCCATGCCCAGCACATCGCGCCGGCCGTCCGCGTTGACGCCGACAGCGATGATGACGGCGACCGAGACGATGCGACCGCCGCGGCGCACCTTCAGGTAGGTGGCGTCGATCCACAGATAGGGCCAGTCGCCCTCGATGGGTCTTTCAAGGAACGCTTTGACCTTGCCGTCGATCTCCTCGCACAGCCGGCTGACCTGGCTCTTGGAGATGCCGCTCATGCCCATGGCCTTGACCAGGTCGTCAACCGATCGGGTCGAGATGCCTTGCACATAAGCTTCCTGGATGACGGCGGTCAGCGCCTTCTCGGCCATGCGGCGTGGTTCAAGGAACCCGGGGAAGTAAGAGCCCTTCCTGAGCTTGGGGATGCGCAGCTCGACGGTGCCGGCGCGCGTCTCCCAGTCGCGCTCGCGATAGCCGTTGCGCTGGGCCGTGCGCAACGGGTTCTTCTCGCCATAGGCGGCGCCGGTGGCGGCCCCAACCTCCATTTCCATCAGCCGCTCGGCGGCAAAGCCGATCATCTCGCGCAGGAGATCGGCATCCGGGGTCTTCTCCACGAGCGTGCGCAGGTTCATCATGTCGTCGGTCATCGGTGGTCCTTCCGAATTGGGTTGGCGTCAACAACCAAACCCTACCGGAAAGCGCCGATGACCACCGACATGCCGCTCACTCGCTACAGCGCGACTAACGGCGCGCTCGCGAGCGGCTTCGTAACCGCCGAGCTACACCACCTGTGGGGACACGACCAGCCTTTACTTGCTTACTGCAGTTCGCCATAGGGCATCTCGTTTCGGCACCTCCACATCGCGGACGCCGGCTGACGGCTAGCTTCCTTCCCGCAATCAGGGGCTTCTGCGGTCGTGGTAACCGCCATAGTTGAGTCAGGGGCACGCGCTTCGAGGATCTGAAGCTGTGTGTTCCGGGCGCCATCATCGCCGGGGTCCCAAGCCGGCGCCAAGACGACGCTGCTGCGGCGGCGATGTTTTCTCGGCAACCGAGTGCAAGATGAATTCGGCCGACGGGCGCATCAGGGTTCCTCGGAAGGATTCAGAAGCGGCGCGTACCCTGCAAGCTCATCAGCGCTTCGCGCTGTCGCTTTCCGTTTCGGCCCTCGCGAGGAACTGCTCGGTTGTCGAGGGAAGATGGTCCTTCAACCATTCCGCCATCGCGACCTCCTCTCGCAAGTTCTCGTCGCAAGCCCGCGCGACCTCAGTTTCGCCCATCGATTGAGCTGCGGCAATTAGGATCGTGTAGGAGGCTATTTCCATGTGCTCGAACGTGTAACTCGCGAGTGATCCCTTCATCACCTCGTCGCCGGCGAAGATGCCGCTCAACGATTGCGCCATTGCAGTTAGCTTTCCGCCAGCATCCTTCATCGTGGATGAACCCTCATCCATTCGGTCGAGGCAGATTTTCAACCGAGCAGCCTGCTGTCTCGTTTCATCAAGGTGCAGTCGGATTCGGTCGCTGAGCTCGGGATAATTCTCGATACGGCTCAACTGCCCGTTCAACATCGTTTCGGCCTGCTCTTCCATGGCATGAGCATCTCTAAGCCATTGGATAAGCCATTCTCGCGCCTCTGACATTTCAAATCTCCTTAGTGAGTGGAGGAGAACTGCCGAACGGTGACATTGTTCCCACTTCATCTGGTCGGATTAGTGAGGTCCGATGAGACGGCTCTCAGGCGCGCGCGGAGTAACATCCCGTGTGTTCCTGTCGTAACTTCATTAAAGAACCTCATCTGATGGTCGGTTATTGACGGCGTGGCACAAAGGTGAAAATCGCCAAGGTACTTCAGCCAACCGCGCTCAACAGACGTCGGCAGTGGGCGTCGCGGAGGCGGTGTAACTCCGTTCGGGCTACGCCCTCACTGCGTCACACCACCTCCGCCGAGTCTCATCTTGATTGAGGCTGAATCTCATCCTGATCGCTGCGCCGCAGGCAGGCACGCAGAATGGCCGCGGCAGGCATATTTAGGCCGGCGCACGACGATTACACGCAGCTGCGCCGGAACGATGTCGAGCCGCTCGCTCACGTCCTCGCCGATCCGGCAAGCCATTGCGGTAGCATGGGTAGGCATGGTCCTCGATGTCGACGATCATTTCCACGGCAAGATGGGATGGCAACGCGCCGCGGTTCGTCCGACGTTTCCTGGCTCAGGAGCCGCCCGAGAGTGGCGTGGCCTCTGTTCACCTCAAGGTGTCGAGCATTGCTTTGGCCTCTTTGAGGTCCGGTGTCGCAAAGCCTTCGGTGAACCAAGCATAAACCGGGGCGAGCAGATCGCGTGCGTCGGCTTGCTTGCCCTGCTCGCGCCAGAGCCGGGCGAGAGTGGTGGCAGCGCGCAGCTCCCAAGACTTCGCGGATTGACGCTGGGCAATCTGGATCGCGCGCTGCAACGCGGCGCTTGCCTCGCCTGGTCTTCCGCCGTCCGGCAAAGCTGTCAGGAACTGCCCTCGCAATCGATGCAGTTCGGCGTCCGGCCAGCACTGCCCCGTGCGCTCGACCGCCGCTATAGCCTCATCCAGTTCCCCGAGCGCCCGTCGCACGTCACCGGAGAGTGCGCAGGCGTCGGCAAGCAAGCTCAGAAAGAAGGGCCGCATCCGTTCCGCGCCGCTATCCGTCCACTCCGCGAGTCCGCGCTCGATCGCCGCAATGCCGACTGCTCCGTGCCCTTGGCGAGCCATGGCCCAGCCTTTGACCACAGTCGCGCCAGCTCTCCACAGATCAAATTTCTGCTCGCGAGCCAATTCCAGCAAGGATGCCGAGTGGTCAGCGGCCACTCCGAGGTCGTGGCCATACGCACCCGCCATCGCGCTGTACATCAGGGCAAACCCTTGAGTGTTTTTATGCCCAACACTGCGCGCCAACGCCAGCGCTTCGGCTTGCCGGCGAGATGCCTGATCTGGGTAGCCCAGCAGCCACAGGACCCACACCAGGTGCGACAGCACGGCAACCCCAAGGTCTTGTCCGAAGGTAAAGGCCGTGAAACCGTGCCGCTGCGGGTCGTACAGCGCAATGGCCTGCTCGAGGTGCTCTCGGGCGGCGGGCAACTCGCCCATCATTTCGTTGGTGGCCCCGCAAATCCGGTGCGCTACGCACAGTCGCTCCGGGTCGGGATGCTGCTCGGCCAAGGCGAGAATATGGCCAGCGAGGTTTTGCTGCTCTCGAACGGCCATCCGGACATATTGGACAGCCCAGAACCCATACAGCACGGGAAACTGTTGTGAAACGTCCCCTACGGCCTCGACCAGATCCCGGGCGCGGGCGAAAGCGGCGGCGGTTTCGGACGCGGCGTAGCCGTGGCGGGCGATGCACGCCTGCCCGAGCATCGTCTGGAGATGCAGCTCACGCTCCGCTTGAGCTCGGTCTTCCGGCAAGGTTCGCAAGAATTCGATGCTCTTGGCAAGATGGCCTGTGGCTTCCGCAGCTGCCGAGCGCCGGAACGCGCGTTCGCCAGCCCGCTGCCAGTAATCGGCGGCGCGCTCCATTGAGCCCGCTTGTGTGAAGTGATGGGCGAGAATCTCAGGCTGGGTCTCGACCACCTCCGGCCATCGCTCTTCCAGCACCTTGGCGATCCGCGAGTGCAACTTCTGCCGCGTGCGACGCAGCAGGCTCACGTAGGCTGCATCCTGAACGAGCGCGTGCTTGAATGAGTAGGTAGCTTCGGGCGGGGTGCCGCGGCGGAACGCGAGACCGGCGCTTACGAGCTCATCCAATCCTTGCATCAATACCGCCTCGGCGATTTCCGCCACCGAGGCCAGCAGCTCATGGCTGAACTCTCGGCCGATAACCGCGCCGACCTGTGCGACCTGTTTTGCGCTTGGCAACCGGTCCAACCGTGCCATCAGTGAAGCCTGCAAGGTGCTCGGCACCGAAAGCGCTGAGCCCACGATAGCGGGCTGACTGGCGCGCTCCAGTACGGCCTTGGTCAATTCCTCGATAAAGAGAGGTATGCCATCAGTCTGCGCCACAATCCGCTCCAGCATCCCCGCCGGAATCGACTGACCGACGACAACCTGACTTGCGAGCGTCGTGGCCTGGCGAGGGCCAAGGCGGCTCAGCGCCATCAAAGTCACGCTGGCTTGGCCGACCCAAGACGCATGAAATTCTGGCCGGAAGGAGATGATCACCATTACCGGCAAAGAGGCCAGACGCATGATTAACCTGTCCAACAGCTCAAGCGAACTTGGGTCGGCCCAATGCGCGTCCTCGAACAGGATCAGCACGGGGGACCGACGTGCCCTTTCGTCCAGAATCCGGTTCAATGCTCCGAAGGTCTGCTCCTTCTTGCGCTCCGGACTGAGAGCCAGAAGCGGATACCGCTCTCCACTCGGCACGCCAAGCAACTCGGCAATGAGCGTCACTTCTTCGCGAGTTGCGCCGAGTGGGAGAAGCAGAGCTTCCAGCTTGTCAAGCCGTGCGTCCGCAGACTCGCTGCGCACGAAACCCGCATCGTTCTGCCAGCGTGCGATGATGGGCTGTAGCGCGCTGTCGAGGTGATGCGGCGAGCAGAAGTACTTGAGTCTGAGATGCGCCTCTCCGGCCACGCGCTCCTCGAGCGCAGCGATCAGGCGGGACTTGCCGATGCCGGGGTCGCCGGAGATGAGGACCACCTGCCCTTCGCCGTCCTTTGCCTGCTGCCAGCGGCGCAGCAGCAGCTCGAGCTCGTCATCGCGGCCCACCAGCGGCGGGAGAGAGGCCCCGTGCATTGCCGCGAAGCGGCTCTCAACCATTGCTTCGCCCAGCACTTCCCACGCGCACACAGCGCCAGATAGGCCTTTGAGACGAAATTCGCCAAGCTCGCGGCATTCGAACAAGCCGCCGATGCGCCGCCGCGTTTGTGCGTCGATCACTGCGCTGCCAGGATCAGCGAGGGATTGTAGGCGCGCGGCAAGGTTTGGGGTCTCGCCTATTACCGTCTGTTCCTGTGCGGCCCCGGCACCCAGCAGGTCGCCGACGACCGCGAGACCGCTGGCTATGCCAATCCGAGCGACCAGCCGTTCGCCGGCTGGCGCGGCCTGGCCGACCTTCTCCAGCGTAGCCAAAGCGGCGCGCACAGCGCGTTCGGGATCGGCCTCATCAGCTTGTGGCCAACCGAAATAGACCAGGACCCCGTCGCCCATATACTTCGCCACGAAGCCGCCATAGCGACCAACAGTCTCGGCGACGCAGCGATGGTAGGTTCCAATGACCTCGCGCATGTCCTCCGGATCCAGGCGGCCTGCGAGTGCCGTCGAGCCGACGACGTCGACGAACATGACCGTTAGCTGCCGCCGCTCAGCTTCGGCAGGCGGCGGGGCTGGCCCTGGGACCGCTGCCATGGATCGCGTGGTTGAGATAGCCGCTGTATCCGAACGAGCGCGCAGGGCGTCGATGGCGGCGAGCAGCTTGCGGCGGTGACCAATCGATATGACCCCGAGCGCTACGAGATCGTCGGCCGTGAGGTGGGGAAGCGTATCAGCTTCAATGTCGTTTTCGCGAAAAGCCGGCTCGTATTGCTGCAGGCCGAGGCTCAGTAGCCATGCCGCGATATCCACGCCCCTTCTCCTCTTCGGCTGCGGGGGGCTGCTCTGTTCCCCGGACTATATCCCAAATTGATGGAGTAGGCGGAAATCTCTCTGGCCAGGCCGCCTGGCAACCGCGGTCTTTGTCAAAGAAGCTTGCAGCGCAGGGCGACAAGATGGAAAGCGACGATGCCTGGGCGCGCAGCATAGAAGCTTCTTCGTATTCATATTGGGCGGTTTTTTTGATTTGTGTGCTGTTCGCCGGTCTTTTTCAGTGGATCGGCGTGTCATTGATCCCGTTGATGAAAGGTGGTGGCAACTATGCGACGGATTGGGGCTCGTTAGCGATTGTGCGCCCTGAAGTCATATCGGTGCCAGAAGCGGTAGTATTCACCGGGCTCGCTTACCTATACATGTGCGTATGCTTTTATCTGTTCTTTGTATGTCTCATTTTGCTCTATACGGTGATCCATGATCTTTGGAGAATTGGAGAAGCAGCGAGTAATCGGCCGGAGATGGATTATCAACACAAGCTCAATGAGGCCAGCCTCAGGGTTATGCGGGGGATTTTTCGGTGTACCGTTTTGGGGGTTCTGATCGCCATAGTCATGAAAGTCCAGAGTGCTTACCTGACATCGCGTGGAGAGAATATTGTGGCTTGGTTGGTCGGCGATATGTCTTCCGCTTTCTATGGGCGCGATGATGTGAGCGCCGGGATCATCTATCGTAGGCCGACCCATTACAGTAGCCTTCTTGTCGCTATCTCAACCTGTGTTGTATTTCTGTACGGCTCAATCCGTTTGGGTGTCGAAGGTCGGTTTTGCATGCCTTTGTGGAGGATGTCAGCGATCCTAGCGTTACTCGTGGCTGGCTATTTGCTGATCGATGCATTTGCTGGCTTTCGATCCTTCTGGGCGTTGGAGTGCTGCTCGCAATATACGGCCTTTTTGATCCAGGGTTGGGGCGATGGCGAGCGAGTACGTTAGGAAACAATCAGAGTGTATCATAGTTGGCTTGACCATTGGGATGAGCGGCGGGCGCGACGCGGTGAGGAAGGGAAGAAACCAACGGATTTCGTCCTGGACGCGGAACGCGCCTTTCCAGGTGCGAAGAAGATAACAACCATCGACGAATTCTGTGCCTTTGCCGATCAAGCGGTTGCTGATCCAGCCTTTTTCGATGAGCCGAGTGTGAGTGATCAGGGTTTTGAAAGGCTAGATGGGTGGCTCAAATTTCCATCGGACATTTCTACTGATATCGAACAGAACAATGTCGTCTGGGCGAAAATCACAGAAAGCGGTTCGTTCGATCAGGCGATGGTGATTTTTCACCATTGGAATGCAAGCGCCCGGAATCGTCAGATTGCCAACTTTTTCTCGCAGCGTGGCATCACGGTTGTCGAGATTGCTATGCCTTATCACTTCGAACGCAGCTGTCCCGGCTCCGTGCACGCCGACTATATGCTTAGCCCTAATCTCGGTCGAACGATCCGATCTGTAAGGCAGGCAGTGTTGGATGGGCGAAAACTCATACGTTGGTTGAAAAGCGAAGGCTATCGAGAGATTTCGGTTCTCGGAATGAGCTTAGGTTCCTGGGTTGCGGCCATAGTCGCGGCACACGACTTGGCTGTGTCAAAAGCCTCGTTGTTTCTGACGGCAGGGAGTCTAGCGGATATGGTTTGGACGGGCCGCGCGACACTATCGATACGCGATAGCCTTGAGCCTGAGATTGAGCTGACCGATCTCAGGAGGGCGTGGGGTCCACTTAACTTGGAGAATTGCGTGCATAGTTTGGCACGGCCTGATCTCGATTTTCAGGCTGTGTTGGCTAAGAGAGACAAAGTGGTGTTGCCAGAGCTATCGGAGAGGTTCATGCAGAGGCTGAAGGACGCCGGGGCTAGGCCAAATATTTTGGAATTAAACTGGGTCACTATTCGCTCGCTATGCCGCCTTACATTTTGTTGGCCGGTTTGAGCTTGAAGCGGTTACTAAGCCGCGGCCGTTGAGCGGTCTCTGTCGTCTGCTGACAAGTCGGCTCGGCGAGCATGAGTTTCGCGTTGGCCGGTCAGTTCACCAGCAAAGTCTCTGGTAGTCGAAAGTGTGAATCAAGGCGGCTGCCTCTCCGCCCAATCGGCGTGATGCCTCGGCAAGCCCTTCGAAGGATTTCCCTCGCTCTCGTTTCGAGCCGACCATGAGCTTCGGCCAGTGACGTGTCCTCTTTCTCTTCGATCTCAAAATGAAGAATTACGTTGCCTCGTACGCCTCCGGCGAGGGCCGCCTTGCGCGAGCATGGCACGGTAACGAAGCTGCGCTCTTAAGGTCGTCCTTACGAGCACAGTTAGCAGCACAGCATGAGCCATGTGACGTTATTGACCGGGCCGGAGCGGTGGCGTCGTTGGAGTGAAGAGGATCTTGGGCGACGGCGTACTCATACTCCATCTGGGTGTAGCTCTTACCCTTCAACTCTGAGCCGTACCGCTCTGCTACGATGAGTACGTAGTAGTCGCTGTCATCGATGCGCCGCTTAATGTAATCCCATTGAGTGTCGTCGCTGGCTTGGAATGCCTCCATCCCCACAGGAATATGCCCGAGGTTAAGAACGGCCTCGATGACCGACCGTCTTTCGTCTACCAAATCGGCGTAGGTCGAGCTGACGAAGATTTGTATTTAACGTCCATGCGGCTTCACCCTTCGATCCGCCCTTGTAAGTCTGCAAGCAGGCTGGGGATAACGTTCCGTGCCCGCATCAAGAAGCCGAGTCATGATTCTTGCAAGGGGTGAAGCGATCAAAGCCCGACCCGCGCGCTGGCACGCTAGGTTGCCCGGTTTGCCGGAAGGAATAATCACTTGCGGCCGAGGAGTATGAAACGTGCGGTGCCCCCCGCCGCAGCGACAGCCTTCGCTATTCCTTCTTGTCGACCAGCGCCCGTAGTGCCGAGACGTCATGCAGCAATAACCTGCTGCCGCGCTTTTCGATCAGGCCTCTCTTGGCGAGGTCGCTCATTTCGCGCGAGACCGCTTCCCTGTGCGTGCTCATCGTTGCCGCCAGCTCGGAATGCGTCGGTGCCGGGCTTATGGACACCTCGCCGTCCACGAGTGCGGCTTTCTCCGCCCGATGCAGGAGCTCGACGATCAGCCGTTTTCGCACGACCAGAGTGCTGTATTCGAATACCCGCTCGGTCATGCGCCGGAGCTGGGCAGACAGATGCTCAAGCAGCATCCAGGCAAAAGTCGGGTGGGTCATCACGATATCCCGGAATGCTGTGCCGGACAGCCGTGCAGCGCGGGTTGCCTCCAGCGCGACTACGCTGGCAGAGCGTGCAATCCCGTCAATGCCTCCGAGCTCCCCGAAAATGTCACCCGGTTCGACATCGCGATACGCTATCTCCCTGCCGTCCGCTGAAACCAGTGTCACGCGAGCCCGTCCTTCCAGCAGGAAGAAGACATCGCGACCAGTGTCGCCGTGGGAAATGATTAGCTCGTTGTGTTGATAGCTGCGCTCGTGCCACTGTTTGGTCAGCGCGGCGAGGTCGGCATCGCAAAGTCTTGAGATGAAGGCCAGAGAGCCTGTCACAACGGTCTCTTGTTCAATCAAGTGTACTTCACCTTACTCCCTATCCAAGGAAATTTGATGGCCGCAGGCCCCGCTTTCCGGGATGCAAACTGGGAGCGGATTTCGCCAATGTTTTTCCCCGGTGTGGGAATTCCCACAGCCGAGCCTGCTTCGACTGTCATATCCTTGTTGCAACGTCAGGCCCGCCGGCTCGTGTGCAAGCCGGCGAAGGGAAAGGGAACAGTCATGAAATTCTTCGCTCCCGTCACAAAACTTGCTGCGGGGTTTCGCAAATTCGTCGCGCCGCGCTACCGCCCGGAGCTTTATTACATGCGTGGCCCGGGGCCAGCCACCGCCCGCCGTATGGGCACGCCGCGGCAAAACCAATCCATCGACCACTACGCCTAACTTGCCTCGCGGACGGCTGACGCTCTCGCCCGAAGTGCCGTTCGCGCCGTTCCGTACCGGTCAATTCAGATCAATGAAGGGACGATCTGATCATAGTTATGATTCATGCTGCCGCCATTGGTCCATTTCGCAGGTGGTTACGCCTCCGCGCCGAGCAAAAAGCTCTCTTGTCGGCAACGGACCAGTTGAGCCGTTTACCCGATGACGTTCTTGGCGACGTCGGCATCTCACGTGATGAAATCATGTGCGCTTTGCGAAGCCGCGCCATCCGTCATGCGGAGGCAGGCGCGGCCGGCACGACGATCGAGCGCACCAGGATCGCTTCGGCCTCGATCCCGAAACGGTTGGCCGCCGGCAGTGGCGACGCCTCGGCCGAGATCCCCTTTGGCTGGTCCACGAGCGCGCGATCGAGCCTTACATCGCGGCTTCGACAAGCAGCGGCGCGCGGACGGGACCTTCGAACGCACTACACCTGCGACCCCAAGGACTGAATGTTGACCGACGGGAGCTGGGGAGGATCTCAAAATGATCATGTCAGTTGTTAAGTCCCTCGCGCCTGTGACGCTCGGCACCGTGCCGATCGCAATCAGTCCGGCTTCATTGTCGGCTTCTGACGCTCAGGACCTCGCGTTCGCTCACGCTGACATGCCAATCAAACAGCTGAAAGACGTCTATTTGGATTGCGAGCGGGGAGGCCGCCGGTGCGCTGGGGACGGAAGACGTGATGTACTGTTCGATGCGCGAGTTCCGACTAGGCGCGCGATAGCAGTTTGCGCATAATCAACGATGCATGGCCTTCTGCACCGTGCGACGCGGCCTGCGATCGACCACTTCGAACCATGTTTGCGGTAAAAAGGCCATTGCCCGGTCGTTTGGCCAGCCCGGGAGCCAATCAGCCCAGAAGGTTGCGAGCCGTGCGCATGAATATTCTGGATCCGATCGGGATCAGGTCGTCTGGAAAGTCATAGTCGGGGTTGTGCAGCGCAGGGTACCGCTCGCCGGCGCCGAGAAAGAACATGGCGGACGCTGCGCTATGGCCGAACAGGCCGAAATCTTCCGAAGCGCGCATTGGCAGGGCTTCCTCTGTGCGTGGCACGCCTTCTTCGTCGAGCGCGCGCTGCAGATGTTCCACGGCATCCGGCGCGTTGACGCTGGCAACGAAGATCTCGTGATAGTCGTAGCGGGCCGAAAGCCGATGCTCTCCAGCGATCTTTTCCGCCAGCGCTTCCGCAGCGGCGCACAGATCCGCCATGCGCTCATCGCCGGTCTCTTCCGCCGGCTGGAACATCAGCACGACGCGGCCGCGGGCAGGCCTTTCGCGCCCGAACTGGCGGCCAAGTGCGGCGAGGATCGCGGTATGTCCGTCATGGCCGCACATATGCGACTTTTCCCGGTACGAGCGACGAATGAGAAACGCTTGAAAGCTCATAAATCGGCAGCGCATCGAGTTCCGACCGGAACAGGACTGTCGGACCGGCTTTGCCGCTTTCATATACCGCCGCCACACCGTGGCCGCCCAATCCGGTCAGCACCTTGTCCGGCGCTGTGTCGGCGAGGAAGTCGACAACCTCGCTCGCGGTTTTCTCTTCCTCATTCGAGATTTCCGGATGCTGGTGCAGCCTGCGGCGCCATGCCGTCAGCTCGACAATGTCTCGATTGGTCAGGGTCATGTTTTTCCTGCTCCGCTTGGCGCTAGAGCAATTCCAGGAAACGTGTGAAACGGTTTTCCGTTTGGAATTGCGTCAAAACAAAGAGATAGAACGGCTCGGCGATTCTATCAAAAGCTGAACCGCTTGTCTTATGACTTTCGGTTGTTTCGAGGCCAAAGTGGGTTGCCGCCTGCGGGCCTTCACCACCCGCAGGCGGCGGGAGGGGTGGGATCGATGAACCGCCGGTCGTGATGGACCGAGCTAGAGGATGATCGCCCCTCTCTTTTCCATGAGGCCTGAACGGATAGCCGGGTTTCCAGGCCCGGATGACAAGCACGGGACGGAAAAGATGACCGCAATCATAGCACGCACGCTCGGAATCGACATCTCGAAAGATCGCCTAGACGTCCATCTCCTGCCGGAAGGGACGGAGCGGCGATATGCCAACGACGCTAATGGCCTGCGCGAGCTGATCCGCTGGCTGGCGCAACTGACGCCCACCCGTATCGTCTATGAAGCAACCGGCGCCTACCACCGGCTGCTCGAGCGCACCTTGGGTGCCAAGGGCCTGCCATTGGTCAAGATGAACCCGCAGCACACGCGCGCCTTCGCAAAGGCCGCCGGCCAGTTGTCCAAGACCGACCGGATCGACGCCGCTATGCTGGCTCGCTTCGGAGCGCTGATGACGCCGCAGATCCGACCGATCCGCAACGAGACCCTTGATACGCTTTGCGAACTGGTCGCCACCCGGCGAGCGCTGATCAAGGACCGCACCGCCACATTGAACCGACAAAAGTCGTTGACCATCCCGCTTTTGAAGCGCCAGGCCGAGCAACGGTTGAAACAGATCGCCGCCCAGATCGCGGCGATCGACGCCGAATGCCGTATCCGGATCGCCAGCGAAGCTGATCTCAGCCGCCGCTTCGACATTCTCATCAGCATTCCGGGGCTCGGCGAGGCGACCGCCTTCGCCCTCGTCGCTGACATGCCGGAGTTGGGAACCCTTGCCAACAAGCAGGCTGCAAGTCTCGCAGGCCTCGCACCGGTTGATCGCCAATCCGGCCAATGGAAGGGTAAGAGCTTCATCCAGGGCGGCCGGCAAACCCTCAGGCAGGCACTCTATATGCCGGCCCTCGTCGCCACCCGCTTCAACGAACCACTCAAGGTAAAATACGAAAGCCTCAGAGCCGGCGGCAAACCACCAAAAGTCGCCATTACCGCTATCATGCGAAAGCTCATCGTCCTCGCAAACACTCTAATCAGCGACGACCGAAAATGGGCCCCATCGAGTCCTTGACCAAGACGGATACTCTAGACTAGCTAGGACCAAGAGCATCTCAGGCCCTGGTCAGGCAAAAACCCGCGCCGCCCGCCCAAGCGTCCGTTCTGCGTCGTTGTAGTTCGAGGCCTGTTGCACCGAGCGATGCTGCGACTGCTGCATGGCTTCCGGCAGCGGAATGCCGCGACGCGCGGTTTCGGTGAGATAGCCGGAGCGCAGGCCGTGGGCGGAGAATACCGCCGGATCGAGGCCGGCCTCGGCGATGCGGCGCTTCAGGATCAGATTGACGGCCTGCGGCGTCAGGGCGCGTTTTTCGAGATTGCCCCAGGGATCGATGCCGCGGAAAACGGCGCCCCCCGATATTTCGGCACGCTCCAGCCATGCTCGCAGCACCGACACCGGCCGGCCAACCAGCAGCACGAAAGCGTCGCTGTCGGCCTGTGTCGTCTTGGTCCGACCGAGCCGGATCGACAGGCATGGCAGTTTGTCTCCGTCAGGAGCTTTGGGATCGGCTGGCACCGGGTCTTCTTCGATGATCTGCTCGATCCTGAGCGAAGCAATCTCGCTGCGGCGGCGGCCGCCGGAGGCGAAGGCGGTGATGAGAAGCGCGCGGGCGCGGAGGTCGACGAGACGGTCACCAGCGCAGGCTTTCAGGAGCGCGGCCAAAATATCGGCGGTCACCGCCTTCTTGCTCTTGCGGCCGCGCGGGCGGGCGCTGGCGCGCACCGCCAACCTGATCGCGCTCTGCAGACCCGGCGCGTTGAACTTTCCATGCAAACCGCGCCATTTGTCAAGGTCGACCAGCTCGACAGACGCCGACGCACGGTGGATGGCGCATGCGGTCCCTCATTGCGCAAAAGCCCTTGGGATTTCAGCGTCGTCGCGACGTCGGGCGGCATGCCGTGCGCCGGATCGGTTTCGCGCCGGGAAGAGTCCCACAGATGATGGGCGACGAATTTGATCAGCAGCGCTTCGGGCGCCGGCCAGGGCAGCGCCGGCTCTCGAAGGCTATAAAGGTCATGGCATGTTCAGCTACGTCGTGCTGGACGCCATAGGCGCGGCCGACGCCAACAGCGATGGTTTGGTTGACGTTACCGAACTGGCGGGGTTCGTCGACAGCAACGTTCCGAACGTCAGCTACGACGCCTTCAGGATGCGACAGATACCGCAGATGAAAATCGTTGGTTCGAATTACCCGCTCCTGAACAGGACGACCGTTGCTGGCGGCCAACGAGCAAAGCACGAGCATTCCCGCGAAGCCGACACATGTCGTCATCGCCGAGGCGGGAGTGAAGGCTGAGGCCAACGAGAACTCTCCCAACACGATGACGCTTCCAGCTGGCTCGCAGGTATCCCTTGTGGAGCCAGTGCAAAGCGGTTGGGCTCTGGTCGGAAGGGACGGGAAGAAGCTAGGATATGTAAGCGTGATGTCGCTCGTCCAATTGCAATGAAGGAAGTCGGATAGTCCGGCTGTGACAGCCAGGCCATCCGCTAACCGCCCCAGAAGGGGGCGGTGTTCGGGTGCCGAATGACGTCCGAAGCGCTCGGTCTAATACTTTAGTTGTAATCTCTCGCGTGTATGATATCGTGATGGCGGGAGGAATTCAGATGGCGGTGGAGTGCACATTTGCGCCTCATAGCGGCGTCTTTTCAGCCATTGAACTGGACCTCTTGAGGGGTGTGGTTCGGGAAATTTTGCGGTCCGGCGAAGCGGAGCTTGACAAAGAGGACGCTGGAATGATCGCGCGCGTAGTCATTGCAGCCTTCAAGGACGGCGCCTCGGGTCGCGACGAATTGCTTGAAGCCGCCCGGCTTGCCGCTAGGCGCTGCGCTCTCGACCATTTTTACGATCGAGCAGTGGGCTTGTTCGCATAGGATTTGGCATCTCACGCCATGCAGGACGAGTTACTCATTCATGCGCCGCTGGCAATCCGCGCACCGGGTGCAGAGGCCTGTCAATTGTGTCGGACCTCCGATCAGAGGATCCGAAGCTCATCGGCCGATGATTTACCTGACCGTTTGTCCTGCACGAGTTCGTAGCTGACCTTCTGACCGTCGTCGAGACCCCGCAGGCCGGCGCGCTCGACGGCGGAAACATGCACGAACACATCGGGACCGCCCTGATCAGGTTGAATGAAACCAAAGCCCTTCTGCGAATTGAACCATTTTACCGTTCCCGTAGGCATAGCGAACCCATCTCCTCCTCACAGTATTGACGCTGATCGAATTCAATTTCGGCGGAGGATCAGCCAGGCTAAGCATATCCATGCCGGACATCCAAAGCCAATGAGGAAAAGAGAATCGGGGTGTCACGCTCTACTTCTGCCAATCCCGCGATCTATTCCTGTCTTGTCCGCATCGACGGGCAGAATGCCCCGTCGATGCTCCCAAGCCCCGGTGACCGAGGCTGAGCGCTGTCAAGGCCGCACTTTGGTGCGCCGCGAAGCGGTTGCCTTGACAGCGCGAAAAGGGTCACAGTTTCGGCATGCGGTCGGACTGCTGTTCGATGAGGCCGAGAAATTCGACGACCTCATGACCCGATGCGCCGACATCGCAGATCGAGCAAATGCGGCGGCAAAGTGAGATCGATCTGCACGAAACGCCTGTCCGAGTTCTCCCATGGCTACGGCGTCAAGCGGGAGGTCGAGGCGCGCCTCGCGTCCGCTGCCCCTTCGGGCCGCCGCTCTTGCCGAGTCTGCGAGCCTCGGTTTCGACGTCGCGTTCTCGGGACCGGGGCAGGTCATGAAAGCCCGCCTCGGCGTGAACCGAGACGGGCAATCGACTGAGAATCGGAAGCGCACGTCCGCAAAACAAGCCCGCAGATAGAAATTCAGCAGTGGCTAATGCTGAGGCAAAAAGGCATGGTGCGACGCACAAAAATATTGCAATGCACTGCAGATGCCGTAACGTCAGTTTCCTGAAATGAACGAGACGGCTTTGTAAAAGGCCGCCCGCCGAAAAGGATGGAAACTATGGCCAAGACCGCTGACAAAACTGCTGAAAGCATCGAGAACGTAGAATTCCCGGCCGTTGACGAGGTAACCGATCAGTTCCGCGCTGTCGCCGAAAAGGGCGTCGAGCAGTCGAAAGAAGCCTTATCGAAATTTGCGACCGGCGCCGAGACGACCCAGAAGGCTCTCGAGTCAACCTTCGAAACAGCCAAGACCGCTAGCAATGAGCTGTCGCTGAAGACGATCGCCGCGCTGCGCGCAAATGCTGAGGCCAGCTTTTCTCACCTCGAAGCCCTGCTTGCCGTGAAATCGCCCTCCGAGTTCATCGAACTACAGACTGCCTTCTTGCGCAAGCAGGTGGAAAAGACCGTCGAGCAGGGCAAGGAGTTTCAGGCGGCGGCGACGAAAGCCGCCGATGATGTATCCAAGCCGATCAGAGACGTCTACGAGAAGGCACTGAAGGATCTCAAGGTCGCCTGATGGGCCTAGGCAATCGGACTGATCGGCGTCGCCTTTTGTGGCGTCCACTTCTGTCTGTTCATTCCTCACCACGCCCATGGCGTCCTCGAATGGATTGGGTGTGACCGAGGACCCGCCTTCGCTTCGCTCAGTCTCGATCGTCTTCGCGCAACGACGGCGCTCTCGTTTTCTTCCCCTGGCCATACCACCCCACCACGCAGGCATGGCGGGGAGCCCGGTTTGCGTCCATTCCTCGCGGCCCAAGAAAGGCTCGCGCCGCCGTCTTTCACTTCGTTTCAGCCACTTTGGGGTGCGGACCCATCGTCCACGGTCTCACGACCACCATCGAGGCCGCGATAGGCGCGGCCCGAGATAACAGAAGGAACGACCACAATGGCTACCATCGGCACTTTCTCCCGCACCGCGAACGGCTTCTCCGGCTCGGTCAAGACCCTCAACCTCAACGTCAAGACGATGACTTTGACCCCAGCGGAAGGCGACAACAAGAAAGGTCCGGCCTTCCGCATCTTCGCCGGAGCCATCGAGTTCGGCGCCGCATGGAAGAAGACCTCGCGCGAGGGCCGCGACTACCACTCCGTCAAGCTCGACGATCCAAGTTTTCCCGCTCCGATCTATGCAAGCCTGGTTGAGACCGACACCGACGGCGAGTTCTCGCTGATATGGTCTCGCCGCGCCGCAGAATGATCCGAGCTAACACGAAGCCCCGCCGCTCGGCGGGGCTTCGCCAAGTTCGGGTCCGCCACTCGTAGGCACTCCTGTTAGGTGCAGCACGCTACGCTTTGACGAGTGCCTTGCGCGCCTTCCTAGCCGGCGACTTGATTGCCGTTGCGGTTGCTGTCGCTGCCGCCGCACGAGCAGCTCGTTTTGGTTTTTCCGCCGCAGCTGTTGCCGGCGTTGTCGCCTTTCGCCCGAGCCCGATTGATTTCGCAAGAGCCGAGCGGGTCGCTGCGTAGCTTGGCGCCACCATCGGATAGTCGGAGGGCAGGTTCCATTTCTGCCGGTATTGGTCAGGGCTCAGATTGTAATGCGTCCCGATATGTCGCTTCAAGGATTTGAATTTCTTTCCATCTTCCAGGCAGATGATGAAATCAGGTGACACTGATTTCCTGATCGAAACCGCCGGCTCCAGCTTGACTGCGGCTGGAGCCACAGGCGTGCCGATACCTTGCAAAGCGACATAGGTATCCTCAATCAGCTTCGACAACTCGCCGACCGGCAGCGGATTGTTCGAAACATAGGCGGAAACGATGTCGGCGGTAATTGCTACGAGATCAGCCTGGTCGCTTTGGTGTGGAGAAACGTTCATCGAGTTTTCCTCTTGTCTAATGGCGCGCGTTGAAATGGATGGGCTGTCTATTGCCAATCACGCAAACAATTCGTTATTTCCGCCAACAAACCTCATTCGCTGCAAATATCAAGCGGGAAGCTTCGCTTCCATCGTTCTGCCCGGCAGATAAAGTTACCGATCTCGTCGGAGAAGCGGACTTTCCGCTCGCGCGGGGAGGCGCCCAGACCTAGACACACCAGCGCCAGAACGTGTTGCTCCTGCACTGCACGATTGAGCGATGAACGTGCGCGCAATTATCGCCGCGACACTCGGCGGCGTGGTCCCCCTCGTCCGCGCCAGTGTGAATTGGATGTTCGAGCCCAGTTCATCTGGAATCCATCGGCGAGCGTTCAGGTGGGCTGTATCTTGTTGGCCAAGGTCGTAGCCGTCGCTCGTGCGGCGTGCCGCAGCACCTAAAGCGGGCCGGAACATAGTCGAGCATCTCGCTAATGCTCTCGCAGATGCTGTGCAGGGTGCACCGCAATGGCCGAGGACAGGCTGTCGACGTCGATGACCGCGGGCCACGCGCGGCAGTGATCAGGCACCGGCCCGCGCTTTGGTTGCGCCTTTCCGCGTTCGCCGCCGGCGTGGAATGATGTTCACTCACTCGCTCGATATCGCTTTCGATGTCCTCCGCGGTAAGCTCGAACTCGTCGGGGTCCATGGGTTTGGAAACCCGAGAAGTGATCCGTCTTCAGCTGCTCCTGGATCACCGTGGCGAGCCCGTCGAGCCCCCTTTGCGCATGCCGGCATGACCGAGCGCCAGATGCACCTACACGCCCGCCTGGACGACGATAATGATGCGTTCTTCTTGCCGCGAGATTCCGCTTGGCTGCATCCGCTTCACTGCCGACGGATGCAAAGATACGCCGCGCGTCGTCCAGTTGGCTGGCAATCATGCCGTCCGGTGGCCGCACGACTTTTGCGCAGGGTAGCCGGCGCCGTCGATTCGCTTTGCGTCCCATGGATGAGTTCAATTATTGCCAATTGCGCCGCCTTGCGGCGGTCAGGCGGAACTCAACCCGCCAGCGGAACAGCATGCTGATGGCGCCGCCATGGCGACGGCAAACCTGCGCCATGGCGACGCCGGGCTTCTCCGTCTCCTGCACGATCGCCCGTTTCTGCTCGTCGCTGAAGCGGCGCCGGTTCCGGCGGCCCATCCACCGCGTCCGGCGTCAGGCGGTATTTGCGTCGCGCAATTAGCAGCGCTGCTTAATTGGGCTCGGGCACTCGGATGAAGCAGGGATCGCCAGTCCATTTCGTCGCCGGATTCTTCCATGCGATTGCGCCAGATCGGCAACGCATGCGGCGACAGACCAAGTGCGGCGGCATACTCCGCGTGCCCCATGCCGCTCCAGTTCATCGTCTCGACATGCATGCTCCAGAATGCCCGCAGAGCGATCGGGCCGCTGTCCGTGCGCCTGCCGTAGCGATAGCGTGGAGGCCTCTTGGGCCGCTTCGGCGGCACCTTCTTGCGCGAACGTGCTGCCTTCTTCCGGTGCAAATTCTGCAGCTTTTCCGCACGTTTGCGCAGATCATCCGCGCTCACCAGATGGCGCATCCACAGTTCAAACGTCGTGATTGATGGTCGCGCCGGCGACAGGGTTCCTGGCATCCTGGTTGCCGCGGTACCAGCTCGCGACGTGCGACGACCAGTAAGGACCGTTGGCCTTGGCCAGGAGCGGCGAGCCGCCATCGGAGATCCTCCACATGACGAAGGAAACCCACATGAAGCTCAATTGCACTAGCCGAATAGGTGCAGGGACCGGACGCTTACCGAGGTGGATTAGGACAGCGAGGTGGATTAGGACAGCGAGGTGGATTAGGACAGCAAGATAAAGCGAGCTGGCGCTCGCCTCGCTGCGCTCGTAAGTGTTTGTCTGCACATTGTTTTTTCCTTCTCGTGCCGACGTCTGGCGGAATCGCGTGAGGTGCGGGGGCTCACGGCCATCGGCTATGCTGTTGATCTGAAAAGCAAAACTATCGCGCCGCAGCGATGTGCGATCCGCCATTGTTTGCCACAACAAGTCTTTGCGCGCCGTAGCACGCGCTGCGCTCCGGCCACCTTGAAGGGCGTATCCGACTCCCGATCCTGTCGGCATGGCAGATCGTGACAGCGAAAGATTCCAGGTTCGCACCGGCCGGATGCGGAATGGGCGCGCGCCGGTCAATTCGCGCACGCTGCCTTTCGTGCGCCAGGTCGAGATTGCCATCCGCAAGCAGGGCGGCAATCCCAATCGCCTCGGCGCAAGCAGCGGCGCCGGGAAGGGGAGTGGCCGCTTCAACGCCCGCGGCCGCGGCGGCAAGCTGGCGGCAGGATTGCCGAAGGATGGTGGCGGGTGGAAGCAGGATGGCAACGGCATTCGCTTTCGTTCGCGTCGCGTCGTGGTGAAGGCGCGCGTCGTCAAGCTGCCGAAGCAGGAGCCACGTGCGGCCGACCGCAACATCAGCAGCGTAGCGGGCGAGGACGGCATCTATCGCCCGAGCCAACACCTGGAGGCGATCCGCGAGACATTCTTGCGGCAGGGCAAGGACCCGGACGCCTTTGTCCGTTTCCATGTCCGCCGTCTCGAAGCGCTGCGCCGGGCCGGCCACGTCGAACGTATCGATGAAGACCACTGGCGCATTCCAAAAGACCTGTCCGAGCGCGGCATCGCCTATGATGGCCGCAACGCCGAGAAGGACTTCTCCCTGCGTGTGCTCTCGACGTTCGATCTTGACGCGCAGGTCGGCAGCGATGGCGCCACCTGGCTCGACCGGGAGCTTACGGCAAAAAATCCCATGCCGCTGGTCCGGTCAGGCTTTGGTCTCGACGTCGATAACGCGCTCGACAGACGCGCTGCCCAGCTCGTCAGGATGGGCAATGCCGAACGCGATGCAGGGAGCGGGACCATTACCTTCGCGCGCGACCTTGTAGCCACGCTGGAGCGCCAGGAGGTCACGCGGGTCGGCAAGCAAATGGCCGCTGCGCGCGGCCTCATCTTCACGCCCGTGCAGCCCGGTGATCATGTCGGCGGCACGCTGCTTGGCTCGGTCGGTCTTGCCAGCGGGCGTTTCGCCATGTTGGACGACGGGCTCGGGTTTCAACTGGTGCCGTGGCAGCCGATGCTCGACAAGCGCATCGGTCAACATATCGGCGGCGTCGTGCAAGGCAGCGGCGGCATCGACTGGAGCTTCGGCAGAAAGCGCGGCGTTGGGATCGGGATGTGAGATGGGTCTGGACAACGCAGCAAATGAACTGTGACTTCCTCAACGAGTGAGAGCGCTGTCTTTTGCAGAATTGGGGATCGGTGAAATCCAGCGCGATGAAGACAGGTTCCGGCAGCTACGCTGTTCCCTCTTGAAACTCACCGGAATCACTGTGATCGCTGTCATTCTCGGAGCTCTGCTCCCGAAGTGCCCGAGCCGGTTCGTGCTCGAAACGCCCCTCGGGGAGACGGTGCCCGGGCGGCCAATAGCGACCGCATAGACGCCCCGTTCGGCCGGAGGCAGTTGTTTCGAACTGATCCGCCAGTCGCGTTGGCGACCTAGAGGTTCTTGGAAGCTTTCGAGCTTTCTGCCTTGCAATAGAAACCCGCACATAGTTGCCGTACAAAAAATACTTGCCTGAATGCCGTCCGGCTGCCTCTGCCTCTGGTGGCCTCATATCCATCGCGCTCAAGATACCAGATTGCATCTCGGTGTTCGTCGCTCAGCGGCTGGGGCTATTGTCAAACGCCGGTTACGTGGCTGTGGCTTGAGCATCTCAATGCCGGAAACGATGGCACAGCCACGTCCGGCAGCTGCTGCGAGCAGTGGCGTGATTGCCGGATTGACAATCACTTCCGCGACGGTTGCGGTTGGCTCGAAAGCTGCAATGTTGAGCGGCAGAGTATCACCTTCCTGCATTCCGAGCGTGGCTGCGACGTCTGGGGCTCCAGCCTCGCAGACATGCGTTTTGCAGGACCGAATGGAGGCTTAATGTCTGCGGCGAGAGCCACCGCTCGATCGGCACTTCGGTTCCCAAGGATCAAATCGTCCAAGCAGGCATCAGCCAACGAGAAGGCGATGGCGCGTGCCACGCCGCCGGCGCCGATGACGAGCGCTCGACGTCGCGCAACCACCACGCCGTTGGCAGCAAGGCGGGCAATGAAGCCCGTGCCGTCCGTGTTCGTTCCGGTCATGCTTCGGTTTTCGCTGCAGCGCACGAAGTTCACGGCGCCGATTCGCCTTGCGACCTCTGTCACCTCGTCGAGGTGAGGGCAACGCGCTGGCGCTGGCCGCCCGACAGCGCCTTCGGCCGCCGGTCGAGCAGATGCGCAAGCTGCAGCACGTCGGCCGCCTCCTTCACCTTGCGCTCCCGCTCTGCGGCGGTACCCCAGCGATCTTCGGTGCGAAGCCCATATTCTCGGCCACCCTCATATGCGGATAGGGCGCATAGGACTGGAACACCATGGCCAGCCCGCGCGCGGACGGGTCGATGCCGTTGGCGCGCACGCCGTCGATCATGAGGTCGCCTGCGCTGATCCTTTCCAGCCCGGCGATCATGCGCGGCAGCGTGGACTTGCCGCAACCGGACGGGCCGACGAAGACGATGAATTCGCGGTCCTCGACCTCGAGGTCGATGCCCTTGATGATCTCGGCGGCTCCATAGGATTTGCGCGCACCGCGCAGCTTGAGCTCAGCCTTGGCTTACCTCCCTGGCCCCGGTTTTCGGCTCGTCGTCCTGCACCATCGCCAGCGCCGTGCCGGGTTCGCCCTCCCACAGGATCAGGCCCGCCGCGCCGACCAGGCCCGCCCGGTCGCCGAGCTCGGCCGGCACGATCGGCACGTCGCGATAGGCTTGCATGGCGCGCTCCTCGACGGTCGCCCGGATCGTCGGCGCCAGGAGGTCGAAGCCGTTGGAAAGGCCGCCGCCCATCACGATCAGGTCGGGCGAATAGAGATGCAGGAGGTTGGTGAAGCCGATGCCGAGCCGCTTGGCTTCCGCCTCGACCAGTTGGCGAGCCGCCGCATCACCCGTCCGCGCGGCCTCCACGACATGCCGCGCCGAGACATCGCCATTGTTCGAAAGGCGCCTGAGCAGCGAGCCGTCGCTCAGCGCGGTCAGTTGCGTCGCCCGCCGTCCAAGCGCGGTGCCGGAGGCGACCGCCTCGAACGATCCCGCCCCGCTTGCCGACGAGACCATCGCTGCCCGCGCCGCCGCGCTTGCGGCCGTCGCCGAGGCGGCGGTCGAACGCATTGGCGGCGAGAAACCGGTCTACATCATCGGCACCGAAGTTCCGGTGCCGGGCGGCGCGCTCGAAGCGCTCGACCATATGCATGTCACCGAACCCGATGACGCCCTGCGCACCGTCGAGATCCACCGACAGGCATTTTCGCGCGCCGGCCTCGACGCTGCCTTTGCCCGTGCGGTCGGCGTCGTCGTCCAGCCGGGCGTCGAATTCGGCATGCCGAGATCATCGCCTACGCGCCGCGGAAGGCGACGCAGCTGGTCGCCGTGCTCGGGCGCATGCCGCAATTCGTCTTCGAGGCGCATTCGACCGACTACCAGTCAAACGAGGCGCTTGGGGCTCTGGTGCGCGACGGCTTCGCCATCCTCAAGGTTGGACCCTGGCTCACCTTCGCGCTGCGCGAGGCGATGTACGGGCTGAGCCACGTCGCCGACGTGCTTGCGCCAGACCCGTCCCGTGAAAGCCTGCCGGCGGCGATGGAGCGCGTCATGCTGGCCTCGCCGGACAATTGGCAGAAATACTATCCGGGTCCGCCGGACGAGCAGCGCGTGCAGCGGCACTTCTCCTTCAGCGACCGCATCCGTTACTACTGGCCGACGCCCGACGCACAGCACGCGACACAGACGCTGCTGGATTTTCTGGGCGACAGGGACATTCCCCGCCCTTTGATCAGCCAGTATCTGGGGCAACTCGATGCCGAGGTTGCGGCAGGTCGGATCGAGCCGTCGCGCATGACCTGCTAATTGGCAGCATCACCCGTGTCCTCGATTCCTATGGGCGTGCGACGTTACAGTAGCGCGGATCGTCCTACATTCGCCGTTGCAGGGTCGAGCCGCGCCGCGCGCGTGATCTAAGATGTGCGCTCGGCCGACACACGCGGAGGCTATGCCGGACCTTCGAAGTTGGGCTGCTGTTGGACTAATATAAGCAGGACAGAGCCAATTCGATGGTGAGAGCATCGCGGAACCATACGGAACGGTCTTCGCTACGTCCACTTGTTCAACACTGAATTGAGCGTCGACGGACAAGTCAGAAAGTTTCGAAGGAAATGATTTGGGCCTCGTCTCGATTTTCTCCTTCTCAAGGCACCTTTCACACGTAGCTCAAGCCGTGCGGCCATGGCTGAAGACGCCAGCATCGAGCGCTGCCTGCAGGGCGGCCACCGCATCGTCATCATTGACCTGGTATTCTGATTGTCCTGGATCGATTTTCAGATCAAGGCGACGCTGGCTACACCGTCGCCTGGATCTCCTTCGGAACTGTGGCCTGCGAGCTCAATTGGTTGGCTGCGAGTCTAGTTGGTCTTCAGCTTGCCAACGCGATTTTCAGCGATCCAGCGGGCGGCAAGTACCAGCGCGCCCATGCTAAAGTCCTTGCCATGCTTGGCCACCATCTCTTCCGACAGCTTGGCCAGCCGTTCGAAAAATTCGTCCTTGCTCTCGTCCTCCACGGTGAGTTCGGTCTGCATTTCATCCTCCTGTTTCATACGGATTGCGTTCGCTATTTGAACATCTGCGCGGGAAAGGTAACGATCGCGGCGGTGCCGTCGACAGCGCCTACCGCCAGATGCCGTCCGTCGCCGGACCATGCGAGCGCGGTGACCGCACTCCCCAAAGGTTTGACAAGGAGTTCGTCTCGCGCGCCGATCCCGGCGATGGTGATCCGGCCGTTGGCATAGCCGGCCGCAATCAGTTTTTTCTCCGGGTGCGCCGCTACCGCCTCAACTAGGACCAGCCCAGCGCGACCTGTCTCAAGCGCGCCCGAGGTTTCGCCGTCAAGCGGCGGGGCGACGATCGACCAGCCGGCGATCCGGAAGGCGCCAGAGGCAAACAGCGCGTTTCCCGGCAGGCTCCAGCACACTGTCCGGACCGGAGATGGAAATCCGCGACGACATCGGCTCGGCCATCCATCATCCTGACCAGGGCAAAGCCTCCGGTTTCGAGTCCGCAGGCCAGCCGCGTGCCGTCGTCACTCCAGCGTATGGACACCGGACGCGCCGGAAGGGAAATGTCGCGCATCGGGGTAGCGCGGTCTTCCAGCGCCCAGATCGACAGTCGATCATCGAAGCCGCAGGCGAGGTGCCGTCCGTCTGGCGAGAAGGCAATCGCTTCCGTGGACGATGTCGTGCCGTGTCGCAGCCTCCCCGCATCGCTGTGGCCGCGTGACAGGAAGATATCCTGTCCGTTGCTGACGGCAGTCATGGCCGTCCGGGGGCTGTGGTCGATGGCGACGATCGGTCCGTCAACCGTGACCAGCGTTTCCATCGTGTTGCCGTCCGCGGTCAGATGCACTGCTTCGCCTGCCGCCGTTCCCACGAGGAAGCTGGACCGAAGGTAGCTGGCGAGCGGGAGATCGCCATCTCCCAATGTGGCGGTGGCGATCAAGGGCGCCGGTAACCTTTCCCGGGGGCGGATCGTCGTCTGGCCGAGATCGCCGCTCACTCTGATCCGCGTCTCCGGCGGTTCATTGTCAGCGATTGCGGCGATTGCGACCGTTCCGTCGACGCACGTGAACGCAACAGCCATGCCGTCGGTGCTGAAGCGCAGATCAGCGATCGCCGACAGGCGACGCCAGCTTCGCGCCAGCAGGTCGAACAAGGTCAGGTTCTGTATCGCGTGCTGGTTCATGGCTGGTTCCTCCTTCAATTCCCATCCGTCGCCGCGAGGCTGCGATCGACGTCCTCGACCTCGCCTTCCGCAGCGACGATGCGTTCCTCGCACGCCGCGCATGCTTGCATGATGGCAGCGGCTCTCTCCTCGGCTTCATGCAAGTCCTGCACCAGTTGCGCGCTGGCGGCGCTCCTGCCGATTTCGAGCTCCAGGCGCAACACATCCATCTCGATGCCGGCGCGCTTCTGATTGAGCCGCAGCGCCTCGGCGGTGAGCGCGGAGACAGTGGCGACAAGGTCGAGCCGGCGAGCGAGCAGCACGTCACGCCTGGCAGGATGGCCCATCTTGTCCTCCTGTCATTTTTCGCTCCCAGTCATTGGTCCGGGAGGTTTTTCAAAAGCCGACAGCAATTTGGGCAATGTGCCGGCCTGCGAATGGAACTGCTGTTCGGCCGTTTCGATGTGGCTCTTGAGCTGATCCCAGATGTCGACGCGGATCATCGATGTCGTATCGCCGGTGAGGCGCTCGATCTCGTCGACGCGGAACTGGCGCAACAGCGAAACGCCAGAAAACACGAAGTCTCGTAACAGGGTCGCATGGTTCTCGATGAACAGATGGATCATCGGATGTGTGTCCGTGGTGAGGCCGCCGGCGGCAAGCTCAGCCCGGATGAAGTCCTGGAAATGGCTCTGCAGGCGATATTGGCTCTCTCCCAGGAAGCGCATGACAAAGACCAGGTCGCGGGGCATCAGCCTGACAAGATCACCTGTGACGCCGTCGGCCCGGTTGGACATCGGCCCAGGCGGCCGCCTGCTGTCACTGTCGTTTGCCACGTCTTTCTCCAGTGCGGGGCCCGCCCGTGAGCCATCGCCCTTAAATAATTGAGCCATCGCCCTTAAATAATAGAGAAAGGAGATAAATTAAATAGATGGCGTGCGCTTTTCGTATTTGCTGCATCTGCTAACTAGATATATTGCAATTGCGAATAGATACCCACTATTACATCCGTACGTTACAATTGTAAAAGAACGTTACAGGTGGAAATTCTATCCCACAACGAAAGCGCGCCGTTTTTGTTTTAATGCCGGACATGGACGTCATTTTTGAATTGGCACGGCACTTGCTTTGTAAAGCCCATAAGAAGCCCATCGCGCTTTCAACGCGGTGCCAAAAGAACGAGGGAACGGAGGAAGCAGGGAACCCGTCACGTCCGCTTCGCGAGGCCTATCGCACATTCGGTCGGCTCCGGGGATCCCTGCCAGACGCCTCTAAAACCTTTGCCGCGATCCACTTGAATGGCCGGACCATGAGTCGCGCCTGACTGCGCAACCCTTTGCCGTGCCATTCGCACTCTCACTTGCGGTGCTGTGCGCCGCTTCATGCCGGGGTCAAGGACCTGCGGCTCAACCTGGTGGAGGCTTATGACCATGACGTCTCTGACGCTCAACAAGATTACCTCGCAACGCGGAATCTCCGTCGGCGAGGCGACCAAGAAGATTGCCGATCTCGGCTGGAATCCTTCCTACGTGCAGGAGGCGATGACGTTTCCGACGGACTACAAGATCAACAAGACGCCGCGCGACCCGATGAAGCAGGTTCTGCGGTCCTATTTTCCAATGCAGGAAGAGAAGGACAACCGGGTCTACGGCGCGCTTGATGCGGCGCTGCGCGGTGACATGTTCCGCAACGTCGAGCCGCGCTGGGTCGAGTGGATGAAGCTCTTCCTGGCTATCATCCCCTTCCCGGAAATCTCGGCCGCGCGCTCGATGGCGATGGTCGCCCGTATCGCGCCGGGCGAGGAACTCAGGACCGGGTTTACCATGCAGATGATCGACGAGTTCCGCCACTCGACGATCCAGATGAATTTGAAGAAATGGTACATGGAGAACTACATCGATCCGGCCGGCTTCGACATCACCGAGGAAGCCTTCGGAAAATGCTATGCCACGACCATCGGCCGGCAGTTCGCGGAAGGCTTCATCACCGGCGACACGATGACCGCCGCCTGCATGTACCTGACCGTGGTCGCCGAGACCGCCTTCACCAACACGCTGTTCGTCGCCATGCCTTCGGAAGCCGCCCGCAACGGCGACTATGCGCTGCCGACCGTCTTCCTGTCGGTGCAGTCGGACGAGAGCCGGCATATCGGCAATGGCCATTCGCTGCTGATGGCAGCGCTCAAGGAGCCGGAGAACCACCTCTTGCTCGAGCGCGACCTGCGTTATGCCTTCTGGCAGAATCACGCGATCGTCGATGCCGCCATCGGCACCTTCATTGAATACGGCACCACCAACCGCGACAAGAACAAGGAATCGTACGCGGAAATGTGGCACCGCTGGATTTATGAGGACTACTACCGCACCTACATGCTGCCGCTCGAGAAATACGGCATCAAGGTCCATCACGACGACGTCCAGGCGGCCTGGGAGCGCATCACCAAGAAGAACTATGTCCACAAGGTCGGACAGTTCTTCGCAGTCGGCTGGCCGGTCAATTTCTGGCGCATCGAGGCCCAGACCGACAAGGACTTCGAGTGGTTCGAGCACAAGTATCCAGGCTGGTACGCTGAGTTCGGCGACTTCTGGAAATGGTACGCCAAGCTTAGCCACAAGGGCGAGAAGGTGCTGCTGTTCAACAGCGACGTCGGCTACGTCTACCCGCACCGCTGCTGGTCCTGCCTCGTACCCTGCCTGATCCGCGAGGACATGGTTGTCGGCGAGATCGATGGCCAGTTGCACACCTTCGCCCACGAACTCGACAAGTGGACCGCCACGGTGGCGTTCGCCGACGAGTATCAGGGCCGTCCGACGCCCGCGATGGGCCGCTTCAGCGGCAAGCGCGAGTGGGAGACGCTCTATGACGGCTGGGATCTGGCCGATGCGATCAAGGACCTGAACTTCGTCCGTTCCGACGGCAAGACGCTCGTCCCGCAGCCGCATATGCGTTTCGACGACAAGGAGATGTGGACGTTGGACGACGTGCGAGGCAACAAGCTCGGATCGCCGCTCAACGCGCTGCGTGCCATGTCGCCCGCGGACCGTGAGAAGCACCTGGCGGAATACCGGGCTGGCTTCACGATCAATCCCTGCAACTGATTAGACCAAAGGGGACGGGTTCGTCCCGCCCCCTCCTTTCACTGGAGATCCCGTATGTCGGAAACCCACACGGTCAGGCTCAGCCCGGTCGGCGTCGAATTCGACGTCGAAAATGGCGAAACGGTACTCAACGCCGCTTTCCGCCAAGGCATCGCCCTGCCGCACGGCTGTAAGGAAGGGCAATGCTCGGCCTGCAAAAGCGTTTTGCTCGACGGCGAAGTCGACATGCTGAAATACTCGACCTTCGCGCTGAACGACATGGAGAAGGAGAGCGGTCACGTCCTTTTGTGCCGCTGCATCGCTTACTCCGATCTGGAAGTCGAGCTTCTCAACTACGACGAGGAGATTTTGGCGAAAGCGATCGCCGTGAAGACGTTCAAGGGCCGGATTGCTCTGATCGAGCACCTGACCCACGACATTCGCGGCATCGAGATCGAACTCGGCTCGCCGATAAAGTTCTGGGCGGGACAATATGTCGACATCACGGTTACCACGCAAAAAGGGGAGACGATTACGCGCTCGTTCTCCATGGCAAATACGCCGGACCAAACCCAAAAACTCTCCTTCATCATCAAAAAATACCCTGAGGGAAAGTTCTCGGGAGAACTCGATTCCGGAGGCATCAAAGCCGGAGCCGAGGTCACTGTCGTCGGACCCTACGGAACCTGTTTTCGACGCGACCAACGGCAAGGACCCCTGATCCTGGTCGGGGCCGGGTCGGGCATGTCGCCAATCTGGTCGATCCTCAATGACCATCTGAGGAACGGCGAGAAACGTCCGGTCTATTTCTTCTACGGCGCCCGCACCCGCAACGACCTGTTCTATCTCGACAGGATCGCCGAGCTGGTCGGCCAGCATTCGGAGGTCACGTTCATCCCCGTGCTGTCGCACGCGACTGATGACGCCGAATGGCAAGGCGAGCGCGGTTTCGTGCACCAGAGTGTCGACGCCAAGCTCAAGCAACTGGCGGTCGACGGGCAGGGCGATGTTCATGCCTGTGGCCCGCCGCCGATGATCGATGCGCTTCAGCCGGTTCTGTTCATGAACGGGTTCGAGACGGAGCGGATCTTCTTCGACAAGTTCACCACATCGGCAGGTGCAACGCCGGCCCATTGAGAGGGGCGGCCACGCAACTGCAACCACACTGCAACAAGGGAGTGAAGACCATGCCAGCTATCTCGAGTTCAGTCGGATCCGGAGCCGCCGGCGCGGCGATCTTTGCCGACTCCGACAGCCGGAAGTACCGGTATTTCGACCCGAAGGGCCAGCGCGCCACGCACTACGAAGATATGACCGTCGACGTGCAGCCCGATCCCGAGCGTTACCTGATCCAGGACTGGATCATCTCCTTCGCTGACGGCAAGGGTGCCTATGTCAAGCAGAACACCGCTGCGCAGAGTTCCAACTGGCATGCCTTCCGCGCCCCCGACCAGGAATGGGAGCGCACACACTACCAGCGCCAGTCGAAGATCGAAACGATGGTGCAGAGCGTCATCAACAATGCCCGCAGGTCCGGCGCGCCCAAGACCTTCGACAAGGCCTGGGTCAAGATCCTGCAGACGCAGCTCGGCGCGTGGAAACATGCCGAATTCGGGCTCGGCACCTCGCTAATGCAGGCGCAGCGCTACGGCTATACCCAGATGATCAACAACGCGACGCTGACCAACTCGTCCTACAAGTTGCGACTGGCGCAGGACATCACGCTCTACCTTGCCGAGATCGGCATGGACTTGCCCGGCTGGGACGACGAGCTTGGCAAGAAGGCCTGGCTCGAGGACGCGAACTGGCAGGGGACGCGGGAGGCGGTCGAGACCATCATGGGCGCGACCGACTATCTCGAACAGTATTTCGCCATCAACATCGTCTTCGAGCCGCTGGTCGGCGAAGTATTCCGCTCAGGCTTCCTGATGCAGATCGCTGCCGCCAACCATGACTTCATCACGCCGGCAGTGATCTCAGCAGCCGAGGCCGACTATGAACGTAACCTCGCCAACACGATCGACCTGATGCACATGCTCGTCAACGACGAGAAGCATGGCACGGCGAACAAGAAGCTCTTCCAGGGCTGGGTCAAGAAACACGGCGCGCTCGCCGACAAGGCAGCCGCCGGCCTGCAGCCGATCTGGTCGATGCCGCATTCCAAGCCGGTCGCTTTTGCGGATGTCCGTGCCAAGTCCGAGGAGCGGATTGGTCAGATACTCGGCGAACTTGGCCTCAAGCGCTGACACAGGGAGAAACCGTCATGTCAACTGCAGCACGCGACGCATCGCAATCCAACATCTTCAGGTCGATGAAGGATATCACCTTCGAACAAACGATTTCGCATCAGTGCGGCGTCACCATGAACGACTCGGTCGAGGCCAGAGCCATCGCCGAATTCATGGGCCTGAAGCCGAACGTGATCGTAACCTACCAACCGGCGATGATCCGGATCGATGGAACCGGCAAGCTGATCTTCAAGATGGACGAAATCAGCGAGTATCTCGGCCGCGAGATGACGGCGGAAACCTTCGAGGTCAACAGTTCCACCCACTACGGGAGGATGGTGCGCATCGACGACAACACCGTGATCCTGTTCGGCAACATGGACGAGATGTTCGAATACATCGAATAGCCGGCAAAAAATCAGGCGTGCCGCCTGTTTGCGGCACGCCCAACCGATCAACACGCATCTTGCGGAGGAAAGAATGTTTAGGACACCGGAAGGCAAGGACATTTTCGTGGTTGACGGCCACACCCATTTCTGGGACGGCAGCCCGGAGAACCAGAAGAATGTCCACGGCAAGCAGTTCATTGATTGCTTCTACGCCTATCACACGGGGCTGAGCCCCAAAGACCAGCTGTGGGAGAAGAGCAAGTTCGAGAAATACAGTGCCGACGATCTCTATCGCGATCTGTTCATCGATGGTCCCGATGATGTGGCGATCGTCCAGTCGACCTATCTCAAGGACTTCTACAAGAACGGTTTCAACACGATCGAGCGCAACGCCGAGGTGGCCAAGCTCTATCCCGAGCGTTTCATCGTCAATGGGGCCTTCGATCCGCGCGATGGTGAAAAGGCGCTTGAGTACATCCACTTCCTCAAGGAGACATACGACGTCAAGGGCGTGAAGATGTACACGGCCGAATGGAACGGCGCCTCCAAGGGCTGGAAGCTCACCGACCCCGATGCCTACAAATGCTTCGAACTCTGCGACAAGCTCGGCATCAGGAATATCCACGTCCACAAGGGCCCGACGATCCTGCCGCTCAGCAAGGATGCCTTCGACGTGCATGACGTCGATCACGCGGCGACGGACTTCCAGGGCCTCAACTGGATCATCGAGCATTGCGGCCTGCCGCGCCTCGACGATTTCTGCTGGATCGCGACGCAGGAAACCAACGTCTACGGTGGGCTCGCGGTAGCGCTGCCCTTCATCCATTCCCGCCCGCGCTATTTCGGCGAGGTCATCGCCGAACTGCTCTTCTGGCTCGGGCCGGAGAAGATCCTGTTCGGTTCCGATTACGCGATCTGGACGCCGCGCTGGCTTGTCGAGAAATTTTGGGCCTATCAGATCCCCGACGACATCGCTGCCGAACGCGGAGTTCAACTCACCGACGAGATCAAGGAGAAGATCCTCGGCCTCAACGCCGCGCGTCTTTATGACATCGACATCGATGCCAAGAAGAAGGCACTCGCGGGCTCCCCCTTCAGCATCGCAGCGGAGTAACCACAATGGGCGCCGCCAGAATACCAAGCCGCCAGGCAGAGGTCTGGCGGCGGCTAACCGAGGTCAATGACCCGGAACTCGACGAACCGGTGACCGAGATGGGCTTTGTCGAACGGGCCGAGGTTACGAGCGATGGCAGCGTGGAGATCGACTTCCGCCTGCCGACCTACTGGTGCTCGCCCAACTTCGCGTTCCTCATGCTGGATGGCGTCCGCAAGGCGCTCGACCAGCTATCGTGGTCGCCCGCCTATAGCGTCAAGCTGCACGATCACATGTTCGCGGAAGAGGTCAATCGTGGCATGGAAGCCGGCAAGACGTTCGGTGATATATTCGCCGAGCTTGCCGCCGATCAGGATCTCGGCGCCTTGCGCGAAACCTTCAGCATGAAGGCATTCAAGCGCCGCCAGGAGGCGGTCTTGCGCGGGCTGCGGCAGCACGGTCTGACAGATCGGGAAATGCTCGATATGGACCTGCCGGCATACGACGTCGCGCGGTTCGAACCGGGCGAAGCGGCCAACCAGAAGCCGAGATACAGGGCGGCTCTTCTTGAACGCTTTCCCGACCGCCGGGTGGATGATCCTGTCTTCGTGACATGGGAAGGGCAACACATATTGCCCACCGCGCTCGGTGCCCATCTCGCCGAACTGCGCGGCGTGCGCGTCAACATGGAGTTCAACGGCGCGCTGTGCCGTGGGCTCAAGCAGACGAGATACAAGGAACTGCATGTGGTCGACGGCGAGCCGACGCTGGTCGACTTCATCATGGATCGCGTGCCGGCACGAACTGCGCCGACCGCCTGAAGCAGAGCTGACACAACGGCCTCCCTTGCACGAGGCCCCGAACCAACAACCCGCCCGTAAGGCGGAAGGAGGAATCATGCCCAAAATAATGCTTCACAACTCGGAAGCCCGCCGTGCTCTCGCCCGCGGCGTCTTTCGCCTGGCCGCCGCCGTCGAGCCGACACTCGGCCCCAAGGGCATGAACGCCATGATCGACCGGCCGATCGGCACGCCGATGGTGACCCGTGACGGTGTCAGCATCGCCTCCGAGATCGAACTGCACGACCGTTTCGAAAACATGGGCGCACAGGTGGTCCGCGAGGTCTCGATGCAGACCAACGAGGTCGCCGGCGACGGTACTACGACTGCCATCGTGCTCGCCAACGCTCTTATCCAGGGTGGCGTGGACGCGAATGAACGCGGCGTGAAATCCGTCGATCTGTGCAAGGGCATCGACCTTGCCGTGGCGGCGGTCGTGGCCGCGCTCAAGGCTTCGGCCAAGCCCGCCAAGGGCAACGGCATTCTCGCTTCGGTCGCCAACATCGCGGCGACCGATGCCAAGCTTGGCGCACTGGTGGCGGAAGCCCATCAGCGCGTGGGAGCCGAAGGTGTCATCACCACGGACTTCAGCGTCACGACAGAGACCACGCTCGATGTGGTCGAGGGCATGTCCTTCGACCGCGGTTATCTCTCTCACCACATGGTGACCGATCAGGAGAAGATGGAGGCGGTTCTCGAACGGCCCTATATCCTGATGACCGATCTCAAGATCAAGGAGCCCGAGCAGCTCGATGCGGTTCGCCGCATTGTCGACCAGAGTGGTCGGCCGTTGCTGGTCGTGTCCGAGGAAATGTCGCCGGAAGTGGTGGTGACGCTGCTCGGCAAGCAGGGATCTGGAAAATACCTCGTCGTCCATCCGCCGGAATATGGTCATTGGCGCAAGGCGATGATGGAGGATTTGGCGATCATCACCGGCGGCAAGGTGATCGCACGCGACCTCGGCGGCCGGCTGGAAGACATCACCGCTGACGATCTCGGGACGGCTGACCGGGTGAAGACCAGTTCGTCCTACACCTCGATCATTCGCGGCGGCGGCAATCATGCGGCGATCGCATCGCGCCGCGCCCAGGTGCAGCGGCAGTATGAAGCCTCGCCGCCGAACATCGATCAGGACAAGCTGCGCGAACGCCTGGCCAAGCTGTCCGGCGGCACCGCGATTCTTTATGCCGGCGGTGTCACGCCAGTGGAGCAGAAGCGAACCATCCAGCTTATCGAGGATTCGCTAAATGCCGTACGCGCCGCATCCGAAGAGGGCGTGGTCGCCGGCGGCGGCTCAGCGCTTGCCCAGATTGCGCCGCTGCTCGACAAGGTGGCGAACGGCGTCGAGGGCGATATCGCCGAAGGCGTGCGCCTGGTGCGGTCGGTGCTGTCGAGGCCGCTCTGGCGCATCGCCGCCAACGCCGGCGCCGATCCCGAAGCAGTCGTGGCCGAAGTCACGCGCATCAACGGCGGCTACGGCTACAACGCGTCTGCCGGCAGCTACCAGAACATGTTCGAGGCGGGGATCATCGATCCGGTCCGCGTCACCTACACAGCGCTCGCCAACGCGGCTTCGGTGGCGACGCTGATCCTGACCACCGAAACGCTGATTGGCCATCTCGCCGAGGATGAGGACCCGACGGCCGGACCGGCTCGCGGCGGCGGCTCTGAGAAGCTCGGCCGCGCCTGAGCAATCCGAACAATCTCGACGTGAAAGGATAGGACGATGAAAGCTGCCAGACTGTACGAATACGATCCGAAAATGAACGTCCAGCTCAGGATCGAGGAGGTCAAGGCACCGACGATCACCGCCCCCGACGAAGTGATCGTACGGGTCGGTGCCGCCGGCCTTTGCCGCACCGACCTGCACATCATTGAAGGCGTGTGGAAGCCGACCATGGATCCCGAAGGCACGCTGTTGCCTTACATCATGGGCCATGAAAATGCCGGCTGGGTCGAGGAGGTCGGCAGCGGCGTCCGATCGGTCAAGCGCGGCGACGCCGTGATCTGCCATCCGTTCCGCTCTTGCGGCATCTGCCTAAACTGTCGGCACGGCGAGGATATGTACTGCGACAACGGCCAGTTTCCCGGCCTTGGCATGAATGGCGGCTTTGCCGAATATTTCATCACCGGCGAACGCTCGTTGATCAAACTCAACGCCAACGTCACGCCAATCGAAGTAGCGCCGCTGGCCGATGCCGGCATCACCGCCTACCGCGCCGCCAAGCGGGCGGCCAAGCTGCTAAGGCCAGGCAGCTACTGTGTGCTGCTCGGCATAGGCGGGCTCGGCCATATTGCGCTGCAATCGCTGCACACGATCTCGGGCTGCCGCATCATCGCGGTCGATCGCGAGCCGGCAGCACAGGTGCTGGCCAAGGATCTCGGCGCCGACTTCGTCCTCGATGGCGGACCGAACATCGTCGAGGAGGTCACTCAGATCACCGGCGGCGGCGCCCATGTGGTGATCGACTTCGTCGGCGAACTCGGTGTCGAAAACATCTGCTGGAAGATGGTGCGCAAGGGCGGGCAACTGTTCGTCGTCGGCTATGGCGGCAATATCAACGTGCCGACCGCGCATCTGGTCATCGAGGAGATCAACATCGGCGGCAGCCTGGTCGGCAATTTCACCGAGCTGGTCGAACTGATGGAGCTCAACGCCGACGGCAAGGTGAAGATGCACTATACCGAATACAACCTCGCCAGCATCAACACCGCGCTCGACGATTTCAAGAACCGGCGGTTCACCGGACGCGGGGTTATCGTTCCCTGAAATCCCGGGCCGGGCGCGTGCAGAACGGGCGCGGCGTCTCGGTCCCGTCATCATCTGCAAGGAGAGGAAAAAATGAACAAATACGTCTGCGAATTCATCGGAACCTTCGCGCTGGTTTTCTTCGGCTGCGCGACAGTTCTGTTCATGCGTTCCGAAGTCGGCCTGCTCGGCGTCGCAATGGCGTTCGGCCTGTCGGTGGTGGCTATGGCCTATTCGATCGGACCGATTTCGGGCGCCCGCGAACCGGCGGCTCAGCCGGCCTGATTGCTTGCCTGACCCGGCAAGCTTTTCTTCCTGAGCCGTGTGGTTGATGCCATGGCGATTTGCGTGTCGGGACGTCAGCGAAGCGCGATCCTGAAACGAGTTTGTTTGCTTCGAGCTTTGGAAAAACGGGAGGACAATATGGATCTTATCACAGGGTTGGCTGTCGTCATCGGCATTATGGGCGGCATTGCAACGTGGACCGCCATCACCATCGGCAACCCCTATTTGCTGATCTGGGCGGTGTTTGTAGGCTGGGGGAGTTTTTATCACTGTGGCGGCAAGGAAGCCGGTTTCAAGAATTCGGCGGTTGCAAACCTCTGGGGAGCGGTCTGCGCCGCCGGCGCACTGATAGCACTGACGTCCATTGGTGTTACGGCGATCATGGCCGGGCTTTGCGTCGGCATTTCAATCGTCGTCCTGATACTCGCCGCCAAGCTGCCATTGCTGAGCGCCATTCCGTCAGCAGTCTATGGCTATGCAACGACTGCCGCCCTTTTTCTACTTGGTGCCGCCGCTTATGGCGAAGGCATCGGCGGCATCACCAAGATCGCGGCCGCCGTGGTTATCTCGCTGATCCTCGGCAACATCCTCGGCTACGTCTCGGAGAAAGTGACGGGTGCTGTCGTAAAAGCCTGATCATGCCCGCGACCGCTGCCTGAGGGCAAACTCTGTTGACGAATCTCCCAACCCGCGGCGCGAATGCCGCGGGTTTTTTGTGCCGGTGAACGGACCTGGGTCTAAATGAAACCGCGCCGGATGCCGTATTGCCCCAGCTTGCGATAGAGCGTCGGCCGCGAAATACCGAGCCTCAGGGCGACCTTGCTGAGATTGCCACTCTCTGCGGCAAGCGCGTTCTTAATCGCCTGGCATTCTGCATCTTCGAATGTGCACACCGGGGCTTCGAGCATGGCTGCGGGATGATCGCTGTGCAGGGTCACATTGTGGCGATCGCCGGCACTGATTTCCCCCGGAAGATCCTGGACGCCGACAGCCCCACCGCGCGCCAAGATGTGCAACCGCGCCATGAGGTTCTTCAGTTCGCGCACATTGCCGGGCCAACGATAGGCGAGCAACGCGTCCAGCGCTTGGTGCGAAAATTCCAGCGGCTCCTCGCCTGATGCGGTGGCGATCTGCCGGTTGAAGTGTTCGATCAGCAGCAGCACATCGTCGCCGCGCTCGCGCAGCGGCGGGACCGTGATCGAAACCGCGCCAATTCGGTAATAGAGATCGCGACGGAAGCGGCCTGCGGCAACTTCCTGCTTGAGATCGCGATTGGTCGAGGCGACCAGGCGCACATCCACCGGGCGACCGCGGCTGTCGCCAATGCGGTTGACCACGCGCTCTTCCAGGATGCGCAGCAGAAACGGCTGGATCTCGAGTGGCAATTCGCCGATCTCGTCCAGACTGAGGACGCCGCCATTGGCGAGCTCGAAAACGCCCGGTTTGCCTTCACGCGAGGCGCCGGTAAAGGCGCCTGCGACGTGACCGAACAATTCGCTGCCGAACAGATCCCTGGTGATCGCCCCGCAATTCATCGCAATGAACGGGTCGTTTGCTGTGCGCCGGCTGCCGGCATGGACAAGCCGCGCAAACAATTCTTTCCCGACACCTGTTTCGCCTTCGAGCAACAGCGATGCAACGCTGGTCGACTGGGCGACGCGGCAGGTGACGTCGATCGCAGCCTCCAGCGCTTCGCTTTCACCGACGATCATAGCGACAGCATCCTGAAGGTGTTTGTTCACTTCCCGGTGGACCACCGCCACGCTGGAGACTGCTGGCACAGGGGGGAATACCAACGCCGCGCCGCGGAGGTCGCCATCGAGCTTGAGCGGCGTGATGTGGCACGATCGCAGATGCGCCGGTAGCGCCCTGGCGAGGTCCGCGTCGGAACCGGACGACGGGAGGTTCATCAGCCAGCGGCCACGGCCCGGCTCCATCGGGCCGTCCATCATCTCGGTGGTCTCGCCGTCAGGCACGTTGTTGCAGAAGATGGCACGGCCGCGATGGTCGACGATGACCAAGCCGTCCTTTCGGCGGTAGCTGGGAGCCGACGAGATGAAGGCTTCGAGCAGGCGCGTGCGCTGTTCCTGCTGCTGTTCGGCCAACGCCTTTTCGATCTGCCGGGCCGTGGCGGCAACGAGCGCGGTGTTGTGCGGCCGGAAGATCGGCGAATAGCCTGACAGGTCGACCACACCGATGATCTTGCCGTCCAGCGGATCGCGAATCGGTGCGCCGGCACAGGTCCAGGATTTGATGCCGGCGCAGAAATGCTCTGCCGCATGGACGAAAGTTGGCTCGCCGGTCCACAGCGCAGTGCCGATGCCGTTGGTGCCGACGGCTTCTTCGTTCCACTTACCGCCGATGGCGAGGTGGATATCCATGCCGTCATGCAGCGTCTTCTTGTCGCCGATGGTGTCGATCAACACGCCGTCGCTGTCGGCCAGAACCAGCATCGCGCCTGTGCCGTCCAGTAGCTGGCCAAGGGAGGCGAACGACCGCCGCGCCGCTGAAAGAAGTTCTGCATTGGCCCGCGTCAGGTATTCTATCTCGTCGCGATCGCTGCTCAGCGGCGCTTCAATTCCTTGAGCATTGATGCCGCCGGTGGCGCTGCGGTACCAGGACTCGTGAATGAGGGAGCGGACGTGGCGTGGGTGGACTGGATCGCGCGCACATGTGGGCTCGTCGGCCAGAAAACTTTCCCAGGCGCGCATGGTAGCACGCTCATCATAGTCGATGTTGCCCAGAATCATCTGCCCAGCAGCCACCGACGCACGCGCTGGAAGAGCATCTATCTTCATCTGATTGGGGCCTGTCACGCGTTTCATTCAGCCATCACGGAACCTTGGGGGCATGCCATTGCTGTAGCTGTCGCGGCCTGGACGTACAGAGTCCAAGTGTCTTCCCGTTAGTAGATGCCGAGTTTCGCCCCGATGTCGGCGGCAAGCTGTTCTTCGGTGTAGGTGGCGGCGAGGCGGAATCCGTCTAACTCGGCAAGCGCTGCGGCGACGGTTTCGTTGACCGGCGAGAAGAAGCCATTCTGCTTCGTCGCCAGAACGAAGACCTGGTCTCCGTCCCGGTTGCGGATATCGCCGATGTGATGAAGTTGGCGGCCTGTGTTCTGATCTTTGGAGATCACACGGCCGTTCATGGTGACTTGGATGGACGGCTTGGGTTCGGCCACAGGCGCCGCGCTGCCGCCAATATGGATGATCAGACCTTCCGCTTTCGGTTGCTGGCGTGGTTTCCTCGAAGCCGAATAGCCGCCGCCGCTAATCTGGTCGGCAAGGCGAACGATGGTCGAGCGGTTCTGCTCTATCAGTCTTTTGACCTGTACGTCCTCGCGCCGCGGCCCATCCCGCTTGGAGATAATCTCGACCATGAATCCTCCCAGATTCGCTCGGCGTTGCCGTTGACACGGCTCGTTCTTCTTCATGTGAGGCGAATCCTACACCGCCCCCGCCAGATCCGCCATTGATATTAGATAGCGCCAAAATTCGGGTCGCTGGTAGCAGGCGGCTGCTACACGGGATTTCGGGCATTCGAACGTAATGGCCGCGTGTCAGGCTGCCTTGTTCGTGAGTTCCGAGGATTCATTGTCGAGCGGTTGCCTCGCGCGCAGGTAGAGTGTGCACGTGGTGCGCAGCATGGATGCAAAGTTCGGGATATGGCCATTGATCTCCAGTGCTTCGTCGTAAAGCGTCGAGAGGAATTTCGGCGCCGTCATCCCCTGTCCCTGGGCGATCTCGTCCAACAGCGTCCAAAAAGCGGCCTCGAGCTGGATGCTGGTCGAATGGCCAGCTATTCGAACTGAGCGATTGATTAGCCGGTACCCTTCCGGATCCTGCCCCGCAAAGACTTTACACACGCGAAATCCTCCCATTTTGGCGAAAGCGCAGTTTCTGCACCCATTCGTGGGGACCACCAGCGCATTTTCCGCTCAATTTGCGGTGACTGCAATCGGACTTTCGTGAGTGAACCGCCCTTACGCCTCAATTTTTCGACGTGCTAACCGGCTGCCACCCTTTTTCCGGCCAATAGGCCACGGTCTACTGTATGCGAAACCGCTCGGCAGACCGGAGGCTCCTTTGGCGAAAGTAATTCATTCGATGATCAGGGTGCTGGAAGAGAACCTGTCGGTCAATTTCTACAGAAGCGCATTCGGACTAAATGTTGCGGACCGGTTGGATTTCGACACGTTCACACTGGTTTACCTGCGCAATGCGGAAGCCGATTTCGAACTCGAACTGACGATCAACAAGGGCAGGGAAGAACCTTACTCGCTGGGCGACGGCTATGGCCACATCGCCCTTTGCGTTGACAACCTAGAGGCAGAACACGAGCGCTTGGCGGCGGCAGGCCTCAATCCGCGAAAAATTGTCGAGTTCAACCACGAAGGCGGGCTGTTTGCGCGGTTCTTTTTCGTGGGCGACCCCGACGGTTACCAGATCGAAGTGCTGCAGCGCCACGGCCGCTACAAATAGAGGGCTGCGGCAAGCGGAATTGGTGTTCTCGCGTATGACTATCGTGGCTTTGGTGAATCTGTCCACGCGCCGCTGCGGTAGAGCCGAACAACAATGACGACGTGGGGTATTGAGGATCAAATTGCCGCTGAGGCGACTCTTCGCGAATTTGCCCCAGGGGGACCCTTTGGCTGTTTGGTTACTCCATGGGTGCCTTGATGATTCCCTTCCGGCGTCACGACTAGCGTGTAGAGCGAGTAATTACTGTCAGAGCGGGTTTTGGCAACTTCCGCGACAACCTGTGGAGCTATCGCCCAATCGTTCTGGTATTTTGGTTTGGTGCCGGCCCGATTGCCAACCTTCTCGCCGGCTATATGCCCGAACGCAGCGTGTTGTTGGGCGCAGATCTGCCCGCAGGGGTTTATTGGCAGTGGCGGCGCCAGTTCATAAGTCGAGACTTTTTCAAGTGCGATATTGGAAATCTCGCCTCACCCGGACTTTTCGGCTCCCGCGATCGACATGCGCGTTATCACAATGGAGGATGTCGTAGTCGTGCCGCCGGTCTGCGTCGCGCGTTACGCGAGCGCAGGAGGCGCCCGGTATACGCTACTGAAGCCCAGCGACTTCGGACTGGAATCCTTACGCCACCTCGAAGTATTATCCAGACGAAACGCTCCTGCCTGGCCAACGATCCTTGGTGTGGAGAGCCAACTGGTGTCGACGTAGAATGGGTAGGAATTCGAGCTGATTCCAATTTAATCCGCGAGCCCGCGAGAGGTAATCACCGATCATGATCAGCACGATTATGAGCATGAACGGCCTGGTCGGCGCGGTGTTTTCAGGAGGCCGTCTACCGCGCGCGAAAACTCAATGTAATCACAGATGAAATACGCCCTCCGGGCCTACCAATCGCAACCCTGCGATACTGGCTGACTTGTCTAACCGTCACGATTGGTGAATGCCAGCATCGGTGGTTGCGTGTCCGTTATTTGAACTTGTCGTTTTTCCCGACAAGGCTGAACGAGTTCAACCGATCAAGCTCGCGACTTTCCGAATAGCACGCTTTGCTATCCTTTTCTGCGACTGGTCGGTTTGATGGCTTCTCTGGTCTCCTGCATAAGCACATCTTGGGACACATGGACCAAGATCATGAACTCGGCAGGCTTGAAGGAGGCTACCCATCCTGCGGACTGCTATTCTCCGAGCCAACATGGCGGACGCTATTCTTGACTTGTTGCGAGCGCCACCCGCAATGGTGGTGAAATCCCCAAAACGGGTCTTGCGCCAGGCGCCTGACAGAGCGATTCTGCGCCTTGCAAGTGCTCTCGCGCGCCAAGCGGCCCGCGAAGATCACGCACGTGAACAGGCCGAGAAAATACATCATGAATCGAGCCGCGATCTACGCACGCTTCTCAACCGATCTTCAGAATGAACGATCTATAGACGATCAACTCGCGTTGTGCCGAACATACGCCGAGCGCGAGGGTCTGAGCATTGTCGCAACGTTTGACGACCGAGCTCGCTCCGGCGGGTCCGTTATGGGCCGTGATGGTTTGCTCCACCTCATGGACAAAGCTCGTGAGCACGAATTTGATGTGCTGGTCGTAGAGGCGCTTGACCGGCTCTCTCGCGACATGGAAGACCTCGCCGGCATTCACAAGCGCCTTTCATTTCTTAGCGTCGAAATTCGTGCCGTCCACGAAGGCGTGGTGAACACAGTTTTGGTCGGGCTTCGCGGTCTTGTTGGGCAACTCTATCGAGAGGACAATGCTCACAAAGTTCGGCGGGGCCAAGCCGGCCGGATCAACAAGGGGCTCCACGCGGGTGGAATAACCTACGGCTACACTTACGTGCTAGGAGATCCTGGGAAGCGGCTGATCGCAGAGGACGAAGCGGAGATCGTGCGTCGTATCTTCAGGGAATACGTCGACGGACAGACCCCGCGCGACATCGCTCACAAACTCAACAGAGACCGCATACCTCCACCTCGTGGTCGAGCCTGGAATGCCTCTACCATCAATGGAAACGCGCAGAGAGGGACGGGGCTGCTTCAGAATGAACTCTATGTCGGCCGGTTGATTTGGAACAGGGTCCGAATGGTCAAGGACCCTGATAGTGGGAAGCGTGTCTCGCGCCCGAATCCTAAGAGCGAATGGCGAACAATCGAAGTTCCCGATCTCGCCATTGTTTCGCCCGACCTGTTCGAGGCGGCACGGGAGAGGAAAAAGGCTCGCGCAATCACCCATCCAAGCCATCAGCGCCGACCACGGCATATGTTGTCGGGGCTCTTGAGGTGCGGCGCTTGTGGAGCGGGAATGTCGTCAAACGGCAAGGACAAGTCCAGACGTATTCGCATCCGTTGCTCGGCCGCCACGGAAAGCGGAACATGTCCCGATCCCAAAACCTTTTATTTGGATACGGTCGAAACTGCAGTTCTGAACGGGCTTAACGCCGAGCTGCGCCATCCTGAAGTAATTGCCCACTACGTCCAAACGTACCACGAAGAACGGAAGCGCTTGGCAGCCGACACCGATGCCAGGCGCACTCGTTTGGAGCGACGGCTTGGAGAACTATCTCGGGAGATCGAGCGGCTGGTCAACGCCATTGCCAAAGGCCATGGCGACCCAGCCGTGCTGGGACCGCAATCAACGACGCTCAATGAAGAGCGCAAGTGCATTGTGGCTGAGCTGGATCAGGCGCCCGCGGCGACCGGCGTGATCGCGCTGCATCCTGCTGTGCTGGCACGCTACGAGGAACAAGTAAACCAACTTCGAGCAGGGCTTGCCAAGGGCCTTGAGGCAGGCGATCCCGAGTCCGCAGAGGCGATGCGGGAGTTGATCGACACCGTTACTGTGTTTCGAGATCCTTCGAGGATCGGCGGAATCGAAGTCGAAATCGCCGGACGTCTAACGGCACTCTTGGGCGAGAATGCCTTCCCCAACGGCATCAAAGGAGTGTGGGGAAAGGTGGTAGCGGGAGAGGGACTTGAACCCCCGACCCCAGGATTATGATTCCCGTGCTCTAACCAACTGAGCTACCCCGCCAGGGCGGCGAAGGCCCGAAATCCAGCTTAAATCGGCAGGCATATCGGCGCGTTCGCCAAGGTCGCGCGGATATAAGGTTGCGAGGCCAAGCCTGTCAAGCATCGAAGTGGCTGCCGAGCCGGCATATTGCTGGCGCCTAAAGCTTTGCCGGGCAGACATTTGGGCGCACAGGCCGGGGTTGAGTTCAGCGAGGCACGTCGCTATGTCTCGGCCACGAAAGCCATGGTCATGAATTGATGAAACCGCGCATTGCAGTCCTCGGTTGCGGATACTGGGGCAGCAACCACATCCGCACCCTCAAGGCGCTCGGCGCGCTGCACGCGGTTTCGGACGTCAACCCGGCGCGTGCGGAGGGTTTTGCCAGCGAGCAGGACTGCCTGGCGATCGAGCCGGAGGCGCTGTTTGCCCGCGACGATGTCGACGCCATCGTCATGGCGCTGCCGCCGCAGTTCCATGCCGACATGGCGGTGCGCGCCGTGCTCGGGGGCAAGGACGTGCTGGTGGAGAAGCCGATCGCGCTGACAGTGGCCGATGCCGAGCGCTCGGTGCAGGCGGCCGCCGATAATGGCCGTGTCTTCATGGTCGGCCACGTGCTGCGCTTCCATCCCGCCTTCGAGACGCTGAAGGCGCTGATCGACAATGGCGAGCTCGGCGAGGTCCGCTACATCCATTCGCATCGGCTCGGCCTCGGCAAGTTCCATACCGAAAACGATGCATTGTGGGATCTGGCGCCGCACGATCTGTCGATGATCCTGGCCATCACCGGCACCGAGCCGGTCGAGGTGCGCGGCGAAGGCGCTGCCCTTCTCGACAATCTAAGCGACTTCGCGCATCTGCACATGCGCTTTCCCAACGGCCTGCGCGGCCATCTGTTCGCCTCGCGGCTCAACCCTTACCGCGAACGGCGGCTGACCGTGGTCGGCACCAAGGCAATGGCGGTATTTGACGATGTCGAGCCGTGGGAGCGCAAGCTTGCCGTGTACCGCCACGCGGTGTGGCAGGACAGCGGGCAATGGGCGTTCACCGCCAACGAGCCGTCCTATGTCGCGGTCGGCGAGGGCATGCCGCTGACGCGCGAGCTCGAGCATTTCATCCACTGCATCGAGACGCGGGCCGAACCGCGCACCAGCGGCGAGGAAGCCATCAGGGTGCTGCGCATCCTGACCGCCGGCACCGTCGCCCACACAAGGTCCTAAAGCGCGTCGCGTTCGTTCGACCTCATACGACGCGCTTCAGGTTTTTGTTTTTATGCATGTCGTTATCGCAAAACCGCTGCAACATGCATCAAAGAGAAAACGCCGTCTATTCGGCGGGAACCCGCGCCGGCTGGACGGCAAGCCGCGTCAGCATCGCCTCGGCTTCGGCGCCGCGCTCGGAGCGCTCGATGAAGCCGCCGCCGAACACACGCGCCTCGTTGCCATCGTCGGAATAGAGCACGCAAGCCTGACCGGGCGCGATGCCGGATTCGCCGTCGACCAGCTCCACCGAAGTGACGCCGGCGCGGTGATGCAGCACGGCTGGGCGCGGCGGCCGCGTCGAGCGCACCTTGGCAAAAAGCTCAAGCCCGGCCGCCGGGATATCGGTCAGCGGGCCATCGCCCAGCCAGTTCACGTTGCGCAAGAAGATCTTGTGGGTCTCCAGCGCCTCGCGCGGGCCGACGACGACGCGGGCCCGGTCGGCGTCGAGATGAACGACGTAGAGCGGCTCGCCGGAGGCGATGCCGATGCCGCGGCGCTGACCGACGGTATAGCGCAAAATGCCCTCGTGGCGGCCAAGCACGCGCCCGTCTATATGGACGATGTCGCCTGGATTGGCGGCAGCCGGCTTCAGCTTGGCGATGATGTCGGAATACTTGCCCTGCGGCACGAAGCAGATGTCCTGGCTGTCCTGCTTGGCGGCAACCGTCAATCCCATCTCCCCGGCGATGGCGCGAACCTCAGGCTTCGAAAGGCCGCCGAGCGGAAAACGCAGATAATCGATCTGCGCCTGGGTAGTGGCGAACAGGAAGTAGCTCTGGTCGCGGTCGGCGTCGACCGGCCGGTAAAGCGCGCGGTGGGCGCCATTGGCGCCGGAACGGATGTAGTGGCCGGTGGCCAGCGCGTCGGCGCCGAGTTCCTTGGCGGTCGCCAGAAGGTCGGCGAATTTCACCGTCTGATTGCAGGCAACGCAAGGGATCGGCGTTTCGCCGGCGACATAGCTCTCGGCGAACGGGTCGATCACCGCCTTGCGGAAGCGCTCCTCGTAATCGAGCACGTAGTGCGGGATGCCGAGCGTCTCGGAGACGCGGCGGGCATCGTCGATGTCCTGGCCGGCGCAGCATGAGCCGGCCCGGTGCGTTGCCGCGCCGTGGTCGTAAAGCTGCAGCGTGACGCCGACGACGTCGTAGCCCTCGCGCTTCAGCAGACCGGCAACGACCGACGAATCGACACCGCCCGACATGGCGACGACGACGCGGGTGTTTTCGGGGCGTCCGGGAAGGTCGAGGCTGTTCATGGTTCTTTCGTTCTGCACGGCGCTTCAATGCCAATGGCCGGAATATAGGTCAAGCGGCCCGGCTGCGCCAGCTTTGCCGGGCCGGCTCATTGTCCTGCCGGATTCAACGCGCTTGCCGGCAGATGTCTCAAATGCCGACGAAAAGGCTAACGCCGCGTTCATGATCCTTACCTAACCATTAGGGTCTGCTTAGGCAAATTTTAAAGCTGTGGCGGTAATGTGGTGGGGATTGGGTCTTTGAGTTTTTTGTAGAGAGTACGATGACCGATCTAATTAGACCGCGAGTCAAATATGTTATCGGGCCAGACGGCAGCCCACTTACCATCGCCGATCTGCCGCCGACAAACACACGTCGCTGGGTTATCCGGCGCAAGGCGGAAGTGGTGGCGGCGGTGCGTGGCGGGCTTTTGAGCCTCGAAGAGGCGTGCCAGCGCTACAAGCTCACCACCGAGGAATTCCTGTCCTGGCAGGCGTCGATCGACGAATACGGCCTTGCCGGGCTGCGCACCACGCGCATCCAGCAATACCGGCATTAGGCCGGTAAGGGCGCCGATCCGCGCCCTTACGTTTGCGAGGGGCGACGATCTGCAATTTCAGACCGTCAGCACCACCTTGCCGATCGGCCTGGTGGCGAGGAAGGCATGGGCGGCACCTGCCTGTTCGAGCGGAAACGCCTTTGCCACGTGGACGGCCAGCTTTTTCGCGTCGATCAATTTGCCGAGCTCCACCAGAGCGGCACGGTCGGGCACTACGGACATGCGCTCGACGCGGATGCCTCGCGTCCTGGCCTTTGCTTTGGTGGCATCGCTGACATCGAGCAGCGACACCAGAACGCCGCCGGCCTTGAGCACTTCCAGCGATTGCTCCGCATGCTCGCCGCCGAACGGGTCCAGAACCAGATCGATGTCGCGGGCCTTCCCGGTGAAATCATCCCTTGTGTAGTCGATCACCTCGTCGGCGCCGAGCGAGCGGACGAAATCGAGCTTTTCCGGGCTCGCGGTTGCGACGACGTAAGCGCCGTGCGCCTTGGCGATCTGCACCGCCAGATGGCCGACGCCGCCGGCTCCGGCGTGGATCAGCACGCGCTTGCCAGGTTCGAGCCGGCCATGGCGGACAAGGCCTTGCCAGGCCGTCAGGCCGGCCAGCGGCAGCGCGGCGGCTTGCGCGTGATCTATGCCTTCAGGTTTCGGCGCAAGCTCATCAGCCGGGACAGCGGCGAGTTCGGCGTAAGCTGCCGCCTGTTTGGGAAAGCGCGTCATGCCGAAGACGGCATCGCCGACCTTGAGGCCGGAGACGCCGGAGCCCAGCGCCTCGACAATTCCCGAAACGTCCCAGCCAAGGACAAAAGGCGGCTCGCCAAGCAGCGGATAGTGGCCGCCCCGCACTGCGCCGTCGACCGGATTGATGCCGGCCGCCTCGATGCGGACGAGCACTTCGCCAGCCTCGGGTGATGGCGCGGGGCGATCGGCAATGACGAGGACGTCGGGTCCGCCGAAGGAATTCTGGATAATGGCACGCATGGAGGCTCTCCTGCTGGTTTGATATGCCACTATCATTTGGATAGTTACATTCTATTGTCTAGTATGTACCTTTATGATATATACGCACCTCATGGATAGCGATGATTGTTTCCCTTCTGGTTATGACGCGTTCCGACGAACGTGCCCGTCGCACGCCGTGCTTGAGACGCTCGCCAGCAAATGGGTCTACTTGGTGATCTGTGCGTTGCGCCGGGGCCGGCTCCGCAATGGCGAATTGGCGCGCAAGCTCGAAGGCATTACGCCGAAAATGCTGACGCAGACGCTGCGTATCCTGGAACGCGACGGCCTTGTCCGGCGCGAGGTTTTCCCTGTCATTCCGCCGCGGGTCGAATATGAGCTGACCGAACTTGGCCAGAACCTGGCAGGACTGCTCAATCAGATCAGAGCCTGGTCGGAGCAGCATGTGCCCGACATCAAGAATGCGCGCGCGCGGGCGGCGGAACAGCAAGAAGATCTGGGTGCCTGATGCGGGCACCGTTCGGTGCACAGCAATGGCGCTCGAGCGCGACGTGCGTTAAAGCCTTGTTTTCAGCCGATCATGGCGCTGCGGCCGCCGGCTTCCGTGTCGCGAGCCTTGGTGTCGCGCGATTCGAGCATCTCGGCCTTCGAAAGCTCGGCTTCGGCTTCGCTCAGCAGTGATTCGGCGACATTTCGTTGCTGGGCGAGGTCGCTTTGCGAATTTCTGAGGTTGTCGCGGCGCAGGCGTGCCGCCTTGGCGAAGGTCGGATAGGCAAAATGATTGATGTCGGTGATGCCGGCCTTCTTCTCTTCGGCGGCGATCTGAAGTTCCAGCTCGACGGCCATGCGCTCGAATTCGGCGATCATCATGTCGAGCTGCAGCAGCTGCCGCCGCTTCTCGCTCACCTGAAATTGCTTCAGCCGAACGAGGTTTTCACGTGACTTCATGATTCGGTACTCCCGGAAACGCACACCTGCACATATCGTCCAATTCACCCGGCAAGGCCCAGGCTTCACCCGTTTCCACCGGCTTTCCCGGAACTATGGGAAACAAACTCCTAAAGTTTTTTGCCGGCGGTAACCATTCGTTTACGGGCATTGTTAATCATACGGCTCAGGACTTAAGGGCGGGTAAAAATTCTGCGTCTCGTCGCGAAACCCGGCCAACGAGTCCGAAGAGTCACTTAGTCTGGCTTATTAATGTGCCGCATTAACGGTTTGGGTCTGTGATTCGTTATTGGATTCAACAAGGTGTAGAAAGGGGTTAAAAAATCTGATACCGTCACGGACGGGGAATTAGGTTTTATTAACCATTCGATGGCAGCCTCTGCTCAGGGCAATCACTGCTCCGGTCCTGGACGGGTCGTGAAATGGTCCGGCAGCAGAAAAGGGGAATGAAATGCGCGTTCTGCTGATAGAAGACGACAGTGCAACCGCACAAAGCATCGAGCTGATGCTGAAATCAGAAAGTTTCAATGTCTATACGACCGACCTTGGTGAAGAGGGCGTCGATCTAGGCAAGCTTTACGATTACGACATCATTCTCCTCGACCTCAATCTCCCCGACATGTCGGGCTATGAAGTTTTGAGAACACTTCGCCTTTCCAAGGTGAAGACGCCGATCCTCATCCTCTCCGGCATGGCCGGCATCGAGGACAAGGTGCGCGGCCTCGGCTTCGGCGCCGACGATTACATGACCAAGCCCTTCCACAAGGACGAACTGGTCGCCCGCATCCATGCCATCGTGCGGCGTTCCAAGGGCCATGCCCAGTCGGTCATCACCACCGGCGACCTGGTGGTCAATCTCGATGCCAAGACCGTTGAAGTCGGTGGCCAGCGCGTCCATCTGACCGGCAAGGAATATCAGATGCTGGAACTGCTCTCGCTGCGCAAGGGCACCACGCTGACCAAGGAAATGTTCCTCAACCATCTCTATGGCGGCATGGACGAGCCGGAGTTGAAGATCATCGACGTCTTCATCTGCAAGCTCCGCAAGAAGCTCGACGCCGCGTCTGGCGGGCAGAATTACATCGAGACCGTGTGGGGCCGCGGCTATGTGCTGCGTGAGCCTGAAGATATCCGCGTCAGCGCCTGAACCAAGGGCATGATCCCAAAGTGGGCGCCGATTTTTCGGAAAAGAACCTGGTAAAACAACGAGATAGAGCTCATCCGACTTTCATCGGGATGGAACAGGCTCTGATCAGGCGGCAATCTTCAAGGCGCGGAAGCACTCGAGCAGTTGCGGCCGGTTGAACGGCTTCAGCAGGTAGCCCTGGGCGCCGGCGCGCTTTGCCCGCATGATCGCCCCGACGTCGACCTCGACCAGCGAAATCAAAACTTGCGGCAATACCGGGCTTTCCATGGCGCGCACGCGGCGGATGAGATCCTGCGCCTGCATGTCCGGCAAGGCGCCGTCGACGACGATGATATCAGGCATGTCGGCCGCGCACATCTCGATCGCCTCATGGCCGCTGGCGGCTTCGATCACCATCATGCCGGATCCGCCCAGGATGCGCCTTGCAACCTTCCTGATGACGCTCGAATTGTCGACGAACATGCAGCGTTTCATTCCCGGACCCTCTTTGCCATGCGGCGAACCGGCAGCGTCGTGGCATCTGCCGGGGAAAATAGGCCGATCTGGTAAAGAAGCCGAAAAGCCGTTAGGTAAAATTTTCCTGAAGATGTTTTAAGCGAAATCTTCTTTCGCAATGCTTCACGCAATCAATCTGCAAGCCGGTCTCACAGATGTTAAGACGACACCGCAAATATGACTTGGATAAAATACTTTCGCCGCTCTTCCGGAGAACTTCAGGCTGCAGAAAGGACGATCTCGTCGGCGGTTGCATGAATCGATATCGTCATGTTGGCTTCGCGGGCCAGGAGCAGCGTGTAATAGGGCTGCACCGAATGCGCGTCGATCGGCTCTTCCGGCCTGTGGCCGGAATGCAATTCCAGGAATTTGGGCGGCACGCGCAGCATCGGGCCGCTCGCCGCGAGCGCAAAGCGCGGCTCGGTCTCGAGGTTCTCCAGCGTGACCACCAGCCTGCCGCCGCGCGGAATGGCGGCGTTGGCGACGAGGATGAGATTGAGCAGCAGCTTGACCTTGTTCTTGGGCAACAGCGCGCGGGTTCCGTTCCAGATCAGTTCCGGCTTCTCGTTCTTCAGGAAGGCGATGGCCACGGCCTCGGCGTCCCCGGTGTCGATCAGCATGCCGGCGGAACCGGCGGCGCCGAAGGCGATGCGGGCGAACTGCAGGCGGGCGGAAGCGTTTTTGGCGCTTTGGCGGATCAGCTTCATGGCGTCTTCGTCGGCGCCGCCTTCGTCGAGCAGCTCAAGCCCGTTGTTTATGGCGCCGACCGGCGAAATGATGTCGTGGCAGACCCGGCTGCACAGCAGCGCTGCCAGATCGGGTGCGGAAAGGGTGAAAAGCTCGGCCATCGGCAAAAATCCCTGCAAATTTCACAACACAATGACCGGGCGATCATGATCACGCCTGTCCACACGAATCACGCTCTCTCCCAAGCATTCTGAATACACAGCGCTTGTGCGTGCAGCAACAAATCCAAAATCATGATTGTCGAAAATGGCGTGTTCACGCAGCTGGGTGCTGCGCGGGCGATGCGAAAACAGCCTTCGAACCGCCATCTTCATGTGAGAGTTTAATGGTTGAAAAAGGATTACGGCATAGTTTGCCCCTAACAGTCATCCTTAACGGCCGCCAAAGAGCCGTACGGGTGCGAGGCGTCGGCGAAAGTGCTCCCTGACGGAGATTGGAAGCATGGTTTCCCGATTCTACGACCGGACTTTTTTCCGTGTCATCTCAATGACGATCGCCCTGATCGGCCTTGTCGCCTTTTCGGCATCGGCCGCGCGGGCCGACGAATACACCGCACAGGAGATCGTCGATTCCGGTCATAAATTCTTCGGCGCGACATCGGGCGGGCTCGCCACCGTCGTCGAGAAGATTTTCGCCACCTATGGCCTGCCGAACGGCTATCTGCTCGGCGAAGAGGGGTCCGGGGCGCTGATCGGTGGCCTGACCTATGGCGAAGGCACGCTCTACACCAAGAATGCCGGCGATCACAAAGTGTTCTGGCAAGGCCCGTCGCTCGGCTGGGATTTCGGCGGCGAGGGCTCGCGCGTCATGATGCTGGTCTACAATCTCGACGATGTGAGCAGCCTCTATAACCGTTTTGGCGGCGTCGCCGGCTCCGCCTATGTCGTCGCCGGCGTCGGTTTCAACGTGCTGAAGAACAACAATGTGCTGCTTGTGCCGATCCGTACCGGCGTCGGCGCCCGTCTCGGCGTCAATCTCGGCTACCTCAAGCTCACCCAGCGCGCGACCTGGAATCCGTTCTGACCGGCATGACCGAGCCACTGCGATTGGGCCTGTGATCCCGCGGTCCGAGCTTTGCCGCGGCATACTCTTGCCGTGGCGCCGGATTTCCGTCATGCGAAGATGGCAAAGTCGACCTTTGGCGGTTGCCATGCACAACGGATAGTCATCTTGGTCCAGTCGATCCTGTTCTTTGTCCTCGGCTTTCTCTGCGCGGGCTTTCTGGCGCTGATGATTGCCCCGGCCGTGTGGCGGCGGGCGGTGGCGCTGACGCGCAAGCGCGTCGAGGGCTCGATGCCGTTGACGCTTGCCGAGATCCAGGCGGACAAGGATCGCGTTCGCGCCGAGTTCGCCGTTTCGGTGCGCCGGCTTGAAATGACCGTCAAGTCATTGCGCGAGAAGGCCGCCGAACAGCTGGTCGAGATCGGCCGCGACCGCGAAGCTCTGAAGGAATTAGCGGCCGAGCGGCAGGACAAGAACCGGGTCGTCGCCGACCTCACAACCAGGGGCGAAGAGCTTCGCAAGCGCGATGAGCAGCTGCAGCAGCTGTCGGAGCGGCTTGCGGAGACCGAGCGCGCGCTCGAAAAGCGCGGGCTCGAACTGCGGAAACTGGAGCACATGTATGACGACGCCAGTTTTTCGTCCAGCAGCCGGCAGATCGAGCTGGTGGCGCGCGAATCCGAGCTGCAGAAGCTGGCAAGCGACATTTCGCTGCTGCGCGGCCAGCGCAAGGAGGCGGACAGGCGCAGCCAGGAATTGGCAGCCGAAAGCAAGGCTTTGCGGGACGCGCTGAAGGCGAGAAGAAAAGAACCGGCGACCTGGAAAAGAGGGTCGAACGCCTGCTCGCCACGCTGGCCGATCGCGAGGACAGGCTGGAGCGCCGCGAGAAGGAACTGGTGCGCCTTCGCGAAAGGGCGAAAGGCGCTGAAAGGCCGCCTGCGGCGGGTCTTGCCGGCGTGCCAGGCAGTCCGGTCAATGTGGCCGCCAACGGCGACATCGAAAAGACAACCGCCAAGCTCGATGCCGACCGCGAGCGGCTGGAGGCCAGGCTGACATCGCTGGCACGCGAGAACAGACGGCTGAAGACGGATCTTGCTGCCGTCGAAACATCGAGATCGCAGGCCGGAGACGATACCGGCAGCAGCGACGCGGCATTGCGCGAAGAGATGAACGATCTGGCGGCGCAAGTCGTGGCCTTGACGGCAAAGCTCGACGGGCCGGATTCGCCGATCGTCCGGGCGCTTGCAGCGCCTGAGGATACGCGGCCGGGGAGCGGCGGACGCAGCCTTGCCGATCGCGTGCGGGCGCTGCAGAAGGCCGCTTCGACCGACTGAGATTCCGCAAGCGCGAGCGCGGGACGCCCCGGCTCTAAAGCGCGCCGCGTTCGATCGGCCTCATGCGACGCTTTAGGTTCTTGTTTTGATGCATGTCGTTACCGCAAAACCGCTGCACTCTTTTGCGCGACATGCATTAGGCTCCGGAAAAATGATGCAGCGCGATGGCTGACGCGGCGGCGACGTTCAGGCTGTCGAAACCTTGCGCCATACCGATCCGCAGCGTCTGCAGGCGGGCAAGCAGGCTTTCCGGCAGGCCTTCGCCCTCGGTGCCGAGATAGAGCGCCAGCCGCTCGTTTCTCTTGGCATCGCGAATGTCGATCTGCCCGCGCGGCGACAAGGCGAATTGGCTGAAGCCTTGCCGGTCGAGCATCGCGATGCAGCCGGCGGCATAGGCAAAGCAGGCGAAAGGAATTTTCAAGGCGGCGCCGACCGAGACGCGGATAGCCTTGCGGTACAGCGGATCGCAACAGGTCGGATCGAGAAGCACGGCATCCGCGCCAAAGGCGGCGGCATTGCGGAAGATCGAACCCATATTGTCATGATTGGCGATGCCGACCAGCACCACGATCAGCGTGCGGGCGGGCAGTGCGCCAAGCAAGGCCTCAGCGGAGATGGCCGCACCTTTGCGGCCGATCGCCAATATGCCGCGATGCATGTGGAATCCGGCGATCCTGTCGATGATTTCGCCGGATGCGACATAGATCGGAAGCCCGACAGGCGCCTTGCGCAAGATTTCATCGAGGCCGGCCAGCCGGTTCTCGAGTACCAGCACCGATTCTGCCTCGAAGCGCCGAGCGGCAAGCAGCGTGTCGAGCACCACCTTGCCTTCGGCGACGAAACGGCCTTGCCGGCCGGCAAGATCTCGCTCCCGGATGTCGAGATAGGCGGCGACGCGGGGATCCTGCGGGTCGTCTATGCGGATCGGATTCATGGCTTCCTCGGCGGACCATGGCGTCGGTCGCGAATCGGGATTCGGTTTCGGAAGGCACGATGCCGGATCCGAAGCTCGGACCGTATCTCAGCGTCCAAATGGATGCACGCCGTTCGAACGGTCAAGCCCAATCAGGTGTATGCCGGGCTCAGATTGGGCCTGCCTGCCTCTTAGCGACAGGGAAATCTAGGTTCCCGCGGCACGGCTCGTCGGCCAAGCCGTTTCAATGCAGAATTTTCGATAGAGCGAAGGAACCGCACGGGGCCATGCCGCGTCATAGAAGCGGGCTCCTGCTGCAGTCCTGGGAGGACATCGATGATCAGGCTCCTCCTCGTCTTTGCCGCCACGCTTGCCCTCGCATGCGGCGTGGCTTGCGCGGCCAAGCTCGATCCAGCCACCGTCAATCAGGCCCAATTCACTGTCGGCGAACCGAAGGGTGTCGATCCGACGCTGCTGAAGGCGCAGATCCTTCTGGATCGCGCCCGCTTCTCGCCGGGCCTGATCGACGGCCGCCTTTCCCAGAACTTCGCCAAGGCCGTTGCCGCGTTTCAGGCGGCAAACGGACTTCCGCCCGATGGCAAGCTCAGTCCACAAACCTGGAGCAAACTCGTCGCAACCTCCGCCAAGCCGGTGCTGGTGACCTATGAGGTGATGCGCAAGGACGTGCGTGGACCTTTCACCAGGCGTATTCCAGCTCGCTTGGAGAGGATGGCCCGCTTGCGGCGGCTCGGCTACCGCAATGCGGTGGAGAGGTTGGCCGAGCGCTTCCATATCAGCGAACAATTGCTGAGAATGCTCAATCCTGGCACCAGCCTCAGGAAACCAGGCAGGACGTTGGTGGTGCCTGATGTCGGCAGGGGCGACCCTCCCGCCGGCGTTGCCGCCGTCGAGATCGACAAGGGCACTCGCCAGGTGCGTGTGCTCGACCGTGCCGGCAAATGGCTGGCGGTCTACCCCGCCTCGATTGGGAGCGAGAAGAAGCCGGCGCCAAGCGGCACGGCAGAGGTCAGGCGCGTGGTCCACAACCCTACCTACCACTACGATCCGGACTTCGCTTTCAAGGGGGTCAAAACCAAGCGGCCCTTCACCATCGCTGCCGGGCCGAACAATCCCGTAGGATCGGTCTGGATCGATCTCTCCATCGAAAGCTACGGCATTCACGGCACGCCCGAACCAGGCAAGATCGGCACGACCTTTTCGCATGGCTGCATCCGGTTGACCAATTGGGATGCCGAAGACCTTGCCTCCATGGTGCAGCCGGGCACGAAGGTCGAGTTCAAGGACGAGATGGCGCAGACCGCCGACGAGCGCGTTCAGTAGCAAGGTGGACTTGGCAGCAAAGCGGATTTGGCGGGGCGTTCTCCGCCCCGGCCGCTCAGGTCCCGGCGCGACGCAGCCGGTGAGCCATTTGCGACAGTTCACCTTCGCCGAAAATGCCGTCCAGCATATGCAGCAATTCGCGCACCGCCTCGGATTTGCAGGAATAATAGATCATTTGCCGATCGCGGCGGGTCTCGACGAGCTCGGAAGCCCTGAGCTTGGCCAGATGCTGTGACAGGGCGGATTGGCTGAGCGACACTTTCTCGGCTATGGCGCCGACCGACATTTCGCCCTCGGCCAGATAGCTCATGATCAACAAACGTTTTTCGTTGCCCATCAGCGTCAGAAACGCAGCCGCGGTTCCGGCGTTGGCGACTAGTTTGTTCGAGACCATAGATCCCCCATGCCTTCTTGCTCATCCGCCGCTATGGGGGCAATAGCGTCGGATTCCATAGACTTTCCCTATAGATGCACGCCAGCGATTCAGCGTCACTCGCAAAGGTAGAACATTTCGCTCAAATCTCAAGGCTTGCTTTCCATGCAAGCCGATTAACTCTGCGGCTGTGATCAATTTGCCGATCGGGCAGCCTTTGCCATGTCGACCAGGACAGGCCTGAGCTCGCGTGCCGCTCTCAGCGGCTCGGGGAAGAAAACCCGACAGACATTGTCGCCCGATACGAGATCCATCCCGTCGGCGTCGAACCCGGTGACGATCCAGCCGTCACTCTCGGTCCCGCCGAAATGACTTGCGTAGAGGGCAATCGCATCGAGATGGTCGGCGTTCATGTGGTCGAGTGCCGATTGCTCGCCGGCGGCAAGCTCTTCGACGATCGCTCCCGTCGCGACCAGATCGGTGCGGTCGAGCAGATAGGCCTTGCCGAAGCCGCCGTTCAGGCTGGCGCGCTCCGGTTCGAGCCGGAAGATCGAGAAGTCGCCGAGCCCGGCATAGAGCTTCGCCTTGGGATTGCGGTTGAGGTAGCGCCGCTCGGCGCGGGCGTGTTCGTTCGAGCCGCGTTCGAGCCGCACGGCGCGGCAGACGAGCGTCAGTCGCGGATGCGCCAGCGGATCGCCCTTGCCGGGTTCGCCGACGAGCAACGAGCAGCGCGGGTCGGCAAGGATAGCGCCGGTATGGGCGGACAGCATCGACACCAGGATCAACGGCGTGCCGTCGATGTCGGTGGCGACGCCGACCCGGCTGGCCAGCGGCGAACCGGTTCCTGGTTCGAGCACCGCCAGCGCGCCGACACGGGCGCTGCGGATCAGCGTCTTTGCCAGCCTGATCGCCTCGGCGTCGGTCGCGCGGATCACGTCTTTCCTGGGTTCGTCCAAAGCACCACCGTCGCTTTTATTTCGGCGCCATGCGGATGGCGCCATCGAGGCGAATGGTCTCGCCGTTGAGCATCTGGTTCTCGATGATGTGCAAGGCAAGTGCGGCATATTCCGAAGGCTCGCCCAAACGGGAAGGGAAGGGTACTGCGGCGCCGAGCGAATCCTGCACCTCCTGCGGCATGCCGGCCATCATCGGCGTCCTGAAGATGCCGGGCGCGATGGTGCAGACGCGAATGCCGGAGCGGGCGAGATCGCGCGCCACCGGCAGCGTCATGCCGACGACGCCGCCTTTGGACGCGGAATAGGCCGCCTGGCCGATCTGGCCGTCATAGGCCGCGACCGATGCGGTGTTGACGATGACGCCGCGCTCACCGCCCTGCAGTGGCTCGAGCCTGGCGGTTCGGTCGGCGACCAGGCGGATCATGTTGAAGGTGCCGATCAGATTGACCTCGATCACCTTACGGTATTGATCGACCGGATGCGGGCCGTCCTTGCCGATCGTCTTCATGCCGATAACGATGCCGGCGCAATTGACCAGGATGCGCGGTGCGCCGAGCTTCTCAACCACTTCCGCGACAGCAGCGGCACCGCTTTCCGCGTCGCTCACGTCGCATTGGACGGCGATGCCGCCGATGTCGGCCGCCACCTTGGCCGCCCGCTCGATGCCGAGATCGAGGACGGCAACCCTGGCGCCACCGGCGGCAAGCGCGCGCGCCGTCGCCTCGCCAAGGCCGGAGCCGCCACCGGTGACGATCGCAATCTGGCCGTTCGGGTTCATCTCGACGTCCTCCTCCGTGCCCAGACTATGCTGCCAAGCCACCGTGCGACAGCACCGGCATGGTCACGCCATCGCGGCAATGTGCGCGGCAATCCTTGCCTGGTCGGCGTGGCAAACCTCGCCCACCAGCCTTGCCACCGCGCCCGGCACGATCTCGTGCGCCAAAAGCCGGTCGGGATCGACCGGACGCGGCATCGAGATCTGCCCGCGCGCCAGCCTCTTGAAGCCGAGCGGGCCGTAGTAGGGTTCGTCGCCGACCAGCATCACGGCCGGTGCGCCGGCCTTGGCAGCGGCTTCCAGCGCGATTGCCACCAGCTTGCGGCCGATGCCGAGATTTTTGAAGACCGGCCGCACGGCGAGCGGCCCGAGCATCAGCGCGCGGCCGGCACCGGCGGCGATGCGCGTCATCCGTACCGAGGCGACGACGATTGCGCCATCGACGGCCACGAAGGACAAAGCGCGTTCGTGCGGGCCACCTTGGCGGATCTTGTAGGCGGCAAGCACGAAACGGCCCGGCCCGAAGGCCTCGTCGTTGATGGCTTCGATTTCAGGATCATGCGCCGGAGTTTCCGGCAGGTATTTCACGTCGGCAAGGCTCATGGTCTTTGCGTTCCGGTATACGAGGAAAGGTTTGCTGCAAGCGGCAGCATTCGCCAGTCAGCGCTTCATCAAGCGCGGGCGCTCTTTCGTCGTCGGTCGAACCGGATCGCGGCAAAGTCGAACATGCGGATTGTCCGCTAGCACCAATTTTCAGCCGCCGCAATCGGCAGCCGCAATCGACGACGCAGCCGTTGACGATCTGTTCAGCGTCGGGGATTTCCGCGGCGCCGCTTGGTGCCCTACATCGGGTAGGAACGCGAAAGGATATTGCATGGGATTGCTAGTCGAAGGCCAATGGCAGGACCGCTGGTACGATACCGGGGAGAGCGGCGGCAAGTTCGTGCGGGCGCAGTCGCAGTGGCGCGACTGGGTGACCCGCGACGGCACGCCGGCCGACGGGCGAAAACGCGGCTTCAGGGCCGAGCCCGGCCGCTATCACCTCTATGTCTCGCTCGCCTGCCCGTGGGCGCATCGGACGCTGATCTTTCGCGTGCTCAAAAAACTCGAGGACGTGATTTCCATCTCGGTCGTCCATCATTTCATGGGCGCCGACGGCTGGACGTTCCTGGCCGAGGACGGCGCCACGGGCGACACGCTCTACGGCCTCGATTTCCTGCACCAGATCTACACCAGGGCCGATCCGGGCTATTCGGGCCGGGTCACCGTTCCGGTACTGTGGGACAAACGCGAGCAGACCATCGTTTCCAACGAATCCTCCGAGATCATCCGCATGCTCAATTCGGCCTTCGACGAATGGGGCGATGCCAAGCTCGATTTTTATCCGCAACCGTTGCGCAGCGAGATCGATGCGATCAATGCGCTGGTCTATCCCGCGGTCAATAATGGCGTTTACCGTGCCGGCTTCGCTACCACGCAAGCAGCCTACGAGGAGGCGTTCGGCGAATTGTTCTCGGCGCTCGACATGCTGGAGGACCGTCTGTCAAGGCAGCGCTATCTCGTCGGCGGCCGCATTACCGAGGCGGATTGGCGGCTGTTCACGACACTGGTCCGCTTCGACCCGGTCTATGTCGGCCATTTCAAGTGCAATCTGCGCCGCATCGCCGACTATCCGAACCTGTCGAATTACCTGCGCGATCTCTGCCAGGTGCCGGGCGTCGCCGGCACGGTGAATTTGCACCACATCAAGTCGCACTATTACGGCAGCCACGAGACCATCAATCCGACGCGCATCGTGCCAGTCGGGCCGGAGCTCGACTATGGCGCGCCGCATGACCGGGCGCGATTCGGGAAGGCGGCGTGAGACCGGCGACCTAGCGGAAGGTTTCGGAGTCCATCTTTGCCCTTCTAACGAGTTCAGCTTTCGATATGGTATTTCCAAATCGATTGGAGTAGCCGAGCGACGTTGCCAGGAACGCCACGATGCCGCCGATCATGACGGTCTGGACCGACATCTGGAGCGGGATTGCGCGTAATGATCCCGACAGCAGAATCAGAGCCATTCCCAAAACCATTTCTATCAGGGTTGAGAAGCCGACGATTTTCCAGAATTCAGCGCGAGTAAAAAGGCGGGCATGTCGCTTTAAAAAAACGAAATATGTCCCGAATGCCGCAACAAATTGTATTACGAATTGGATGCCTCTTCCAATTCTTTCTAACCTGGATGGATCTACCCCAAGCATCACCGTCAACACTAACGCTGTTGAAAACAATATTATTACATAAATTCCAGTAAAAAGTAAGAGATATAGTACAATTCTAAATCTATCGTTTTGTTTCCATTTTTCCCAACCGATTAGTTATACCTGTCTTGGAGAGCAATGGATGCTGTCATCCTGAATCGAAGCAGCAAGGCTGTTGGAGAGGTGGTCTACCAGTAAGGCGATACCGAATTCCCCTCAAGAACTTCGGCAATCCGCCGCAGCGTCGCCGGTGTCGTGCCTTCCGGCAAGCGGTCGAGCGGGAAGAAGCCGGCTTCGGCGATCTCGCGGTCGGGCAGCTTGGGTGTTGGCTGATCGAACTCCTCGACCAGATAGAGACCGACATGATCGCGCCGGCTGGCGCGGCGGTTGAAATGCAGGGATTTCAGCACCGGCGGTCCAGTCAGCGCGATGTTGCCTTCCTCGAAGACTTCGCGTGTCAGCGCTTCGATCATCGTCTCGCCCAACTCGACGCCACCGCCGGGCAGGTGCCAGCCAGGAACATAGGTGTGGCGGATGAGGAAGACGGAATTGGAGGGGCGGTCGTGGATCAAGCCGCGCACGCCGAGCGTCATCGGCCGCCGCAGCACGAAATACAGGTGAAACAGCCTCGCCCTGAAGCCCGGCCAGCCGGTCTGGCGCAGGGCTTGCTCCGGATCCGGCGCCGTCATCGTCCGCGAAACCGTGAGTGGAAAGCGGGGCGCGCCTCGCCTATGAAGAAAAGATGTTCAGGCTCGCGCATATTTCCGATGTCCATCTGGGGCCGCTTCCCGATGTAACCTATCGCGATCTCGCCTCCAAGCGCGTGGTCGGCTATGTCAACTGGCAGCGCAACCGCCGCCGCCACATGCACGACGCCGTCATCGACACGATCGTCGCCGACATGAAGGCCAGCGGGCCGGACCATCTCGCCATCACCGGCGACCTGGTCAATCTGGCGCTCGACGGTGAGATCGAGATGGCCAAGCACTGGCTGGAGACGCTGGGCTCACCCAACGACGTATCGGTGGTGCCGGGAAACCATGATGCCTATGTGCCGGGCGCCTTCGACAAGACCTGCCGGTCGTGGGCGGCGTGGATGACCGGCGACGGCGTCAATACGCCGGTCGACCGCAACACTTTTCCCTATCTGCGGGTACGCGGCGATGTTGCGTTGATAGGCGTCTCGACGGCGCGCGCCACGGCTCCGTTCATGGCCAACGGCTTCTTTCTCGAAGGCCAGGCGGAACGGCTGCGCGACATGCTCGACGCCTCAGGCAAGCGCGGCCTGTTCCGGGTGATCCTGATCCACCACCCGCCGGTGCGCGGCGCCGTTTCGCAGAACAAGCGGCTGTTCGGCATCTCGCGTTTCCACAAGGTTCTTCACCGGCACGGCGCCGAGCTTGTGCTGCACGGCCATTCGCATGTGCCGTCGCTGTTCTTCATCGGCGCCCGCAAGACCAAAATCCCGGTGATCGGGGCCGCCGCCGCCGGGCAGGCCCCGGGCAGTTCGCATGCGCCGGCGCAATACAATCTGCTCGAAATCGACGGTGAAAAGGACAATTGGCGGATCAGGCTGACCCGCCGCGGCCTGACCGGGCCGGCATTGCCGCCCAGCGACCTGCAGACGCTGGAGCTTGGCGTCGAGGCCGAGGCGTCGATGGCTAGAGCAATTCCAGGAAAAGTGTGAAACGGTTTTCCGTCCGGAATTGCGTGAAAACAAGGAGATAAAGCGGTTCAGCGTTCCCGTGAAACGCTGAACCGCTCTAGAAGCTGATTTTCATCGCGACGATGCGGTCCCAGAACAGCACGAGCGAAATCGCCAGGCCGACCAGGGCGCCGGCGGCGATCAGGCCGAGGCCCGAGAAGAACGCCGACCAGCCATTGCTGCGCGCAGCGATCTGCAGCGGCGGCTCGGCCTCCGCCACCAGGGCGCGTTTCAGGCCGGCGACGGCCTGCTCGATGCCGCCTTCCATCATTCTCTGGCGTTCGACGACGCGCTCGGCGACATAGCGCGTCACCTGGTCGGCAACGACCTTCATGTCGGTCGATTCGGCGAGCACGACGCGGCCGATGCGCGTGTCCTTGAGAAAGCGATAGGTGCGACGGTCGCGTCCCATGGCGACATGGCTGACGGCGTCGATCCACAGCCGTGGTTGCAGGCCGGACGAGACGGCGAAGTCGAAACTGTCCATGTCGGTGGGCACGTCGGCGAAGACCGGCGCGAGTTCGGCGGCAAGCAGATCGAGCCGCATGCGATGCGCTTCGCGCATGTCGACGACGACGTCATCGCGGTCGGCGAAGGCGTTCTTGACGTCGCGAATGGCATCGGACAGTTTTCGCGACTGATCGATCTGGGTGATGTTCTCGCCTGCGTCCTTCATCGGCGTGGCCTCGCGGGGTTTGGTTAACACCGAATTAACACAGCCGCCGGCAAAATGCACTTGCGAGATCGATGGCCGGGCAAGGGTTCGCTGGAGGAGCACCAGCGGCGCCGCCGTGCCTGCGCGAGACCCGATCAGCTCGCCGCCGCGGCTAATCCCGGGCGAAGCCGCCTGCTGCGGCGCCGCATATTGCGACGGACAGCCTCGACGATCAGGCCGGGCGCTTCCTCGACCAGCATATGGCCGGCTTCCAGCACGTGGTGCAGGTGAAAATGCTTCGGCACGCCGTCCGCCTGGCTGACGGGCAGCATCGCGTCGTCGGTTCCCCAAACAACCATCACCGGCATGTTCAGCGTTTCAAGCCGCTCGCTCGGGATGACACCTTGCCGATCATCCCTGGTCATTCCGGCTGCGAGCTCGACAAGTGTCCGCAATTGGCCGGGACGCTGCCGCATCCCGTTGAGGAGATCGATCCTATGCAGCGGCGGCCGGCTTTGCGGTCCCGACATGGCGGCTAGACAGGCGCGAATTTCGTCGGTGCCGGCAGCCGCGGCGTAGCGGCGCAGCAGCGGGCCATTGATCTCAGGACCAAGACCGCCCGGTGCCAGCAGCGTCAGCGACGCCATTCTTTCGGGCTCGCTCAATGCCATCAGGGCGGCTACGGCGCCGCCCATCGAATGGCCGACGAGATGGGCCCGCTTTATTCCGCGAGCGGAAAGATCCGCAAGGACGGCACTGGCTGCGACCCTGGCCGGACCGCCGCGCGGAAAATCGAGCGACAGCCCATGCCCCGGCAGATCATAGGCCAACGTCCGCGCGCCGAGTGCCAGGGACGCGGCCACGTCGCGCCAGTCGTCGTGACAGCCACCGAAGCCATGCAGGAAGGCAATCGTTGTCGGGCCGGTGCCCCGTTCGGCAGCGTAAAGAGATGGGGTCATGCAAACTTTATGGATTGGTGCCGGGATCAGTCAGGATGCCGGGGGCGGTGTATGCGAGGATCAGTCTTTGCGGGAGGTCAGACTTGTGCGGAGATCAGTCTTATGCGGGATCAGACCTATGTGGGGATCAGATTGGCCGGTTCAAACTGTGTCTGAATTGCGCTTTGGCCGTGCGGATGGCCAGTAAAATTTTCGCGATAAGCTGATGTCGTTCACGCGCCGGGAGACGTCAGCTGGCGCCGCCAAGCCCGGCGGCACGCAAGGCCTCCACCAGCCGGTTGGTCAGATCGGCGGGATATCTTCGCTCCACGAAGGTTGCGCGCGGATCGGCTGCGAATTTCGGGAATTTGGCGGTCAGTTCCTGCAGCAGCCTGCTCGCCAGCTTCTCGCGGCCGGCAGCCTTGGCGCCGATCAGCCGCGCCGCCAGATAATGCGATTTCATTTCCGTCGTTCGCAAGCCGTCGCTGGCAAGCGTGGCCTTGTTCATGTCGCCCATCATGAACTCTCCGGCGAACAGCCCGTAATCCCACCATGTCGGATGGGCGCTGGCGATGTCCACGGCGTGAGCAAGGATCGGGGTGCCCTCGCTGTACCTGCCGGCGAAAACCAGCCCGTAGCCATAGGCGGCGGCCATTGCGAGATCGTAGGGATTGAGCTCATAGGCCTTGCGCATCCAGCGAATCGATTCCGCGGAATCGCCCATGCGCGAATTGAGATAACCAAGCGCGCGGTGCGCGTAGGGGCTGGTCGGGCCCATCTGGATGGCGCGATGGGCAAACGTCATCGCTTTGTCGATCGTCGCGTCGGCGGGATAGGGATAGTGGTCGGTGACCGCTTCGAGATGCAAGGACGCGAGTTCCGAATAGACGAGCGACGACTTCGCCTCCCGGTTGGCAAGATCTTCGAGGCAGCGGTAGGCGGCTTCGTGCGTCTGGGCGTTCTGGTCGAGATAATATTTGCCGTTGAGCACCAGACACGCCGTCAGCCCGGTCTGGATGCCGCTCTGCTCGATGTAGTTGTAGATCGTGCCCGAGGCGGGAAGAGCCGAGCTCAAAATGCCGGAGATTTGGTCCTCGATGGCGATGTTCGCGCTGTCGCCGGCGGTCAGGTTGCGTGACAGCAGCACGCGGCCGGTCGCCACGCTCTGCAGCTCGAGCATAATGTCGCCGCTGCGCGGCCCGGGCAGGACATCGAACACGAAGCTGGCGGCGTCGGTAAGTGGATCGGGCGGGCTGTCGGCATCACGGCCGATGAAGTTGATGGTATCGAAGCCGCTAAGGCCGGCGCGCAGCGATGCGGCGACACGGCGAGCCACGTCGCTGTCGGCCTTGATGGCGATGTAGACCTGGGGGAGGGTTTCAACCGGAGGCGCTGCTATGCTGCCGGTCGCCACCGCGGTCTCGACCGCCGTGTCGCCGCCGGTCAGCAATACCACGCTGCCCTGGCGAAGGATCAGCACACCCAGCATGAGGATGACCAGCGCGATCGCCAGCCAGAAGAACTGCAAATGGCGCTGCAGCGAAGGTGCAGCAGGGGCCACGGCTGGAACGCTCAGCAATGCAGCCGGATGTGCCCGGTTGCGGGCATCCTGTGGCGATCCGGGCGGGGCGGTCGCCGCCGCCTCCTCTGTCGCCGGCTGCGGCTTGCCCTCTGCCTCGGCCTCCGCCGGCAAGCGAATGGCGTTGAGTTCGTAGGATGGAACATAGCCGCCGCGCGGAATGGCGATGCGGACCGGTTCGGCAACGCCCTCGTTGGCGAAATACTGCTGCAGCAGGTCGCGCAGCCTGCCGGCCTGCACCCGCACCACCGCATCGGTCGACGGGTCGAAATCGCCGTCCTTGCCGAAGACGTCCATCGCTATGGAGAAGCCCTTGAGCCTATCGGCTTCGCCTGCCTGCTCGCGCTCGACCAGGTAGCGGAGCAGCTTGCGCGCGCGCTCGGATCGTCCGAACGTTTCGCTGGCAAGCAGTCGCTCCAACGTTTCGCGCACTGCGGGGGCGGCAGGCGTGGTATGCTGCAAGTGTCGATCCCTTCGAATTCGGCACAGGTTGAGGTACGATCATATAGCGCTGGCGCCGCCATACAAGCATCTGCTTATGGTGCGATAGCGTACCCACCGGATAAATATCCGGTGGGCTAATGGCGCGAGCCCGGTAGTCTCGGCTAGCCGTCCTTTCGGCCGACGATGCGGTTGGCGGCCGAAACGACGGCTTCGAGCGAGGCGGCGACGATGTTGGTGTTGATGCCGGCGCCGAACAGCTTGCCGCCCGGATGTTCCATCTCGACATAGGAAATGGCCGAGGCATTCGAGCCGCGCTGCATGGAATGCTCGGAATAATCGAGCACCGACATCGGCACCCCGACATGGCGCGACAGCGCATCGACGAAGCCGTCGATCGGGCCGGTGCCGGTGCCTGATATGGTCACCTCCTTGCCTTTGTCGAGGATCACCGCTTCAACCATGCGCCGGCCCTTGACCTCGGTGTCGGGGTAGGTGTGGTGGTCGAGGAACTTCAGCCGCGCGCCGGGCTGGTCGACATAGGTCTCGAGAAAGCGCTCGTAGATGCGCCTGGCCGGCACCTCCTTGCCTTCGGCGTCGGTGATCGCCTGGATGGCCTGGCTGAACTCGATCTGCAGGTTGCGCGGCAGGTTGAGGCCGTAATCCGCATGCAGCACATAAGCGATGCCGCCCTTGCCGGACTGCGAGTTGATGCGGATGATGGCTTCGTAGCTGCGGCCGACATCGGCCGGGTCGATCGGCAGATAGGGCACCTCCCAGTGGGGCGTGTTGGCCTTGCGCAGCGCCTTCATGCCCTTGTTGATGGCGTCCTGGTGCGAGCCGGAAAAGGCGGTGTAGACGAGCTCGCCGACATAGGGATGGCGCTCGGGGATCTTCAGCTGGTTGGAGTATTCGTAAACGTCCTTCATGCGGTTGATGTCGGAGCAATCGAGCCCGGGATCGACGCCTTGCGTGTACATGTTGAGCGCCAGCGTGACGATGTCGACATTGCCGGTGCGCTCGCCGTTGCCGAACAGCGTGCCTTCGACGCGGTCGGCGCCCGCCATCAGGCCGAGCTCGGTGGTGGCGATGCCGGTGCCGCGGTCATTGTGCGGATGCAGCGAGATCAACAGGTTCTCGCGATCGTCGAGATTGCGGCACATCCATTCGATGCGGTCGGCATAGATGTTGGGCGTCGACATCTCGACCGTGGAGGGCAGGTTGATGATCAGCTTGTTCTCCGCCGTCGGCTTGACGATCTCGGTGACGGCGTTGCAGATCTCCAGCGCCACTTCGAGCTCGGTGCCGGTAAAGCTCTCCGGCGAATATTCGAAACGGTAGCCGCCGCCGGCCTTCGCCGCCATGTCGGTGATCATCTTGGCCGCATCGGTGGCGATGCGCTTGATCCCGGCGACGTCCTTCTCGAAGACGACGCGGCGCTGCAGCTCGCTGGTCGAGTTATAGAAATGGACGATCGGATTGGTGGCACCCTTGAGCGCCTCGAAAGTGCGGGTGATCAGTTCCGGCCGGCACTGCACCAGCACCTGCAGCGAGACGTCGGCGGGCACGTTGCCCTGTTCGATGCACCAGCGGGCGAAATCGAAGTCGGTCTGCGAGGCCGACGGAAAGCCGATCTCGATCTCCTTGAAGCCCATCTCGAGCAGCAGGGCGAACATGCGCGCCTTGCGTTCCTGGCCCATCGGATCGATCAGCGCCTGGTTGCCGTCGCGCAGGTCGACCGAGCACCAGATCGGCGCCTTGTCGATCACTTTCGAAGGCCAGGTGCGATCGGCAAGGCCGACGGTCGGATAGGGCTGGTATTTGCGGGCGGCGTCCGGCATGCCCCTCGCGGGCTTGGCGGTTTCCTCTACATTCAGACGGATATCTTCTCGTGCGTTCATCGTCGTTTCTCCCGGCGGCTCGCGGATCCAGCTTCAGGCGGATTGGTGGCGAGCGGCGCCTTTACCAGAATTTCGTTCGCTTGATGTGACGTGCCAATTTTGTAACTGGCCAAGGAGCGTGCGCGTGAGCGGCGAATTCGACCGCCGGGCGCTCCTTCAGCGAACCCGGCGATCGCCGATAAGGCCGAGAAGCAGCAGGGTGGAGGCGAGCGCGCGGACGGTCTGGCCGGCAATGCCGGTCGGACGGGACGCAAAAGAGGTGGCGCGCGGGCTCATGGCGGTTTTCATACAGGAGCGGGCAAAGCGAGGCAAGTGGGAGCATTGGAGGTGGGTGAAGCTGCCGATCCAGCCTCAAGACCTGGGTTCCTCGCCCCCGCGAAGCGGGGGAGAGGTGGCCGCAAAGCGGCCGGAGAGGGGGCCTTCGTAGGGCGCAGTCCCCTCTCCGTCTCGGCTTCGCCGAGCCACCTCTCCTCACTTTCGTGGGGCGAGGAACCCAAGCTGGAATGAAGGCGCGGCGCCGACATGAAGCGATTTTTCCTGATTATAGCAACTTTGTTCTTGCTTTGTGCCGGCAGCTATGCTACTAATTTGGGTATGGTGCTGATTGGCGCCGAGGACCCGCCGTTGAGGCGGGTTTTTTATTTCACGGTTTTGGCGTCACCTTTCGCGGACCCAGCCGCTCACCTGATCCAGTTGCTCTTCCCCGAGCCCGGCAAATGCGCCAGAGTCGATTGTCGGCGGGGTGCGATGGCTCGCCGCCGGGAGGGATCGTCCATGAACTTCGTGTTCTTCTCGCCGCATTTTCCAGCCAACGGCGCCGATTTCTGCGACCGGCTGAAGAAGGCCGGCGCCACCGTGCTCGGCATTGGCGATGCGCCGTTCGATGCGCTGGACGGCAAATTGAAGGCAGCCCTTTCGGAATATTACCGCATCGAGGACATGGAGGAGTACGAGCCGGTGTTCCGGGCGATCGGCCATTTCATCCACAAATGGGGCCGCGTCGACCGGTTCGAATCGCTCAACGAGCATTGGCTGGAGCTGGAAGCCAATATCCGCACCGACTTCAACATCTTCGGCACCAAGCTCGACTTCGTGAAGAATTTGAAACGCAAGAGCCGCATGCGGGCGTTCTTCCGCAAGAGCGGCGTCGAAACCATCCCGCAACGCAAATGCTCCGACCGCGCCGGCGCCATGACCTTCATCCGCCGCGTCGGCTATCCCGTGGTGGTGAAACCGGATTCCGGCTCCGGCGCCTCGAACACCTTCAAAATCTCCAACGCCGGCGAACTCGACCGGTTCTTCAGGGACAAGCCGGAAGGCGTCAGCTTCGTCATGGAGCAATTCATCGAAGGGCTGGTGGTGACCTATGACGGGCTGGTCAACCGCGACGGCGAGGTGGTGCTGGCCGCCAGCCACCGCTACGACCAGAGCGTCATGGACGTGGTCAACCGCGACCGCCATATGAGCTATGTCTGTTTTCCCGAGATCAGCCCGGCGGTCGAGGAGGCCGGCAGGAAAATCCTTAAGGCGTTCGACGTGCGCGAGCGCTTCTTCCACATCGAACTGTTCGAAACCAGGGATGACCGGGTCATCGCGCTGGAGGTCAACATGCGGCCGCCCGGCGCCTGGATGACCGATGCCATCAATTACACCTTCGATATCGATGTCTATGCCGCCTGGGCCGACATGGTGGTCAAGGACGCCGCCGGCGGCCCTTACAGGGGCAAGTATTTCACCGCCTATGCCAGCCGCAAGCGGCACCTCAACTATGTGCACAGCCATGCCGACGTGCTAGCCGCCCATGGCGACATGATCGTCCATCATCACGCCATCGAGGAGGTTTTCAGCCGCGCCATGGGAAACTACGCCTATCAGCTGCGCTCCACGGACCCGAAGGCGCTGCGCCGGGCGGTCGACTACATCCATGCGGAAAAGGCGTGAGGCGATGGACGTTTCCTACCACAAGGGTTTTGGCCGCAACCTCGGCCGCGACATGGAATACAAGCGCTACGGCCATGCCGGCCGGCCCGTGGTTGTGTTCCCGACTTCGCAAGGGCGGTTCTACCAGTTCGAGGATTCCGGCGCCGTCTCGGCCCTCGCCGAGTTCGTCGACACCGGTCGCATCCAGTTGTTCACGCTGGACGGCATCGATGCGGAATCCTTCTTCGACCGCCATGCCGAGCCGGCCCATCGCATCGCCCGGCATGAAGCGTATTTCCGCTATGTGCGCGAGGAGGCACTGCCGGAACTCCTGTCTGTCGCAGCCGACGCCAATGGCGGGCGTACGCTGAAGCCGCTGTTTTGCGGCTGCTCGATGGGCGGCTACCATTCGTCGAATTTCGTCTTCCGCTTTCCGGAACTGGCCAGCGGCGTCATTGCGCTGTCGGGGGTTTACTCGACCCACGATTTCTTCGGCAGCGCGCTCGACGGACAGATTTTCTTCAACTCGCCGCTCGACTACCTGCCGGGTATCGTCGACCCGGGACTGCTTGGCCGGCTGAAGACGCTGCGGCTGATCTTCTGTTGCGGACAAGGCGCCTGGGAGGAACGGATGCTGGCCGATACGCAGGCGCTGGAACAGATCCTGCGCAACAAGTCGATCCCGGCCTGGGTCGACTATTGGGGCGGCGATGTCGCCCATGACTGGCCGTGGTGGCACAAGCAACTGGTCTATTTCTTCGCCCGCTGGCTGGACGACGACCTGATGCACCGGCTGGATTAGGCCACCTGGAGGAAGGAAATGACCACGCCCGATGCCATCCGCCGCTTTGTCGAAGCTACCAATGCCGGCGACACCAAAGCTTTCCTCGAGACGTTCACGGCCGATGCCTTTCTGAGCGACTGGGGCAGGTCGTTCCAGGGCCGCGACCAGATTGCGCGCTGGAACCAGTCGGACAATATCGGCGTGCAGTCCAGGCTCCGCATCCTCGGCATCGCAGCAGCGGACGGCACCTGCCGCGTTCGCATCGCCGTCGAAGGCAACGGTTTCAACGGCGAGGGCGATATGGTTTCACGCTGGACGGCGAGCGTATATCGAGCCTGGTGATCAGCTGACGCGCTGCCGGCTGGTCTTTACTCCCGCAGGCTTCTCGCCACCAGCCGCGCCACGCTTGGGCCGACCAGAAGCACGATCAGGAAGCGTGCCGATTGCAGCGCCATGACGAAGGATAGGTCGACATGCTGCGCGGCGGCGGCGATGATGGCGACGCTGTCCATGCCGCCGGGGCTGGTTGCCAGATAGGCGGTCAGCGGATCGATGCCGAGCAGGCGGCTGATCAGGAAGGCGAGGCCGCCGCAAAAGACGATCAGGGCAATGATCGAGCCGACGATCTGCGGCAGCGCGCGGGCCGCGTGGCGCAAAATGGCCCTGGTGAAATTCAGGCCGATGCTCCAGCCGATCATCGTATAGCTCAAGGCGAGCAGCCAGGGTGGCAACTGCATGGTCACGCCGAGCCCGAGATGGATTACGGTGCCGAAAATGAAGGTGCCGAGGAAGAACGGCGACGGCAGCCGGAAAAGCTTTCCGGCGAGGCCGCCGACCAGCGCCACGCCGAATGTTGCGGCCAAGCCTTGCGTGTCGACCGGTGGGAACCAGACGATGGCCGGCACCTCGATGCCTGAGGTGTCGACCGAAAGCTTGGCCACCAGGGCTGCCGTCATCGAGACGCAGATGACGCGCAGATATAGCATGAAGGCGACGAGGCGCTGGTCGGCGCCGAAGGCACCGGCCATCAGCACCATGGCGGTGGCGGCGCCCGGCGACGAGCCCCAGACCGCGGTGGTGCCGGGCAGGATGCGCCAGCGGCTGATTAGCCAGCCGAGCAGGCTGGATGCCGCGACCGTGGCCATCACGACGCCGAGGAACAGCGGCCATTCCTTGTAGAAGACGGGAAAGATATCGGCCGAGATCGAACTGGCGACAAGGCAGCCGACGACCGCCTGGGCTGAGCCGAACAGAACCCGCGGCACGCGCACCGTGGCGCCGTTGGTGCCGGCGGCGATGGCAGCCAGCATCGGTCCGATCAAGAGCGCGGCGGGCAGGGCGGCGAGTTCCAGCGCGCCGGCAAACAGCACCGAGACCACCACCAGGACCGGCCACTGCCAAGCCTTGTGGATCCGCGCCAGGTGCTCGATGGCCGGCGGGTTCGGGGAAGAATCCATAGATCGGCTCTTAGACCGGTCGCAGAAAAATGCGAACTTTTTTTGCGGGGGAAAGTGGCGGTGGGTGGTAATGGCACCAACCATCCGTAGCGATCCTTCGCGCCCCCCTCTGTCCTGCCGGACATCTCCCCCTCTAGTGGGGAGATTGGCAGCTTCACCGACAGCGCTCTTCTTTGGAGGTTTGGCGAAGGCCGAAATGACATTCAATCTCCCCACTTGAGGGGGAGATGGCCGGCAGGCCAGAGGGGGGCGCTGTCCCGCCGGCCTCTCCCTCTATCCCGCCTTCACCGCCGGCAAGCCGAACCCGCCAACAGGATGCGTTTCCACCTGGAACTCGAAGCCGGCGATGATCGGCCGTGCCTTGGCGATTGCCGCCTGGACTTCGGGCAGCTGCAGCGAAGCCTTGTGGCTTTCGGCGTCGGTCCACACTTCGGTCACCCAGATCGCGTCGGCATCGGCCGGGTCGGTGGCGATGATGTAGTTCAGGCAGCCGGGCATGGCGCCGGTGCTGGCGAGCAGGATATCCATCATTGCGTCACGCTGGCCGCGCATCGCCCGCATCTTGCCGATCAGTCCATACATTCGCTTTGCTCCGTTGAGATGACGCAACCAGGAGTATGCAGTTCGTCGCCTACGGCATCAACTGGCCGCCATTGACCTCGATCACCTGGCCGATGATGTAGCCGCTCAGCAGATCGGAGGAGAGGAACAGATAGGCGCCGACGCAGTCCTCGGCGGTGCCGGCGCGGCCCTGCGGGATGGTGGCGATCATGCCTTTCATCTGGTCGTCGGTCGAGTAGCGCTCGTGGAAAGGTGTCGCGATCGTGCCGGGCGCCACCGCGTTGACGCGGATGTTGAAACCGATCAGCTCCTTGGCCATGCCGCGCGTGACGTTGGAGACGAAGGCCTTGGCCGAGCCGTAAAGGCCGGCGCCGCCACCGGCGCCGTTGCGCGCGGCGATCGAGGAGGTGTTGACGATGAAGCCGCCCTGCCGCTTCAGCCATGGGATCGCCTTGCGCGAGGCTGTCAGCACGGAACGCGCGTTGAGGTCCATCACCGCGTCGTAATGCGCCTCGGTCTGCTCGGCGTAGGGCACGCGGCCGAGCATGCCACCGGCATTGTTGACGAGGCCGTCGAGCCGGCCGAAATGTTGCGCACTGTCCTCGACGACCCGCTCGACATCGGCGGGGATCGAGAAATCGCCTTGGACAAGGAATACGTCGCCGCCCCCGTTGCGAATGGTCGCGGCCAGGTTTTCGGCAGCCGCGCGGCTCGAATTGTAGTGCAGCGCGACGCGGCATTTCTGCGCGGCGTAGCCAAGTGCAAGCGCTGCGCCGATGCCGGTCGAGGCGCCGGTGACCAGCACCGCCTTTCCGGCAAGGTCGGGGATGACCAGAGAGGGGCTGACAAGGGTGGTGGTGGCTGGCACGTCTGTTCCTCCGGGGACTCTGCCTGCTCTTCGTAGGCCCTCGCAGTCCTCGCGTTCAAGTCCGTAAAAGCCTATGGCCTGAGATAGACGTAGCCCTGGCGTTGCAATTCGGCGAGCTTGACGACGCCGCCTCTGTCGGCTGCATGGAAGCCGTCGAGCAGGTCGGCCAGGCCGATATCCATCCCGTGCATGGTGTTGGCGCAAGCGTGCGGGCTGAGCCCGTCCTGGACAAGGCCGGCGAACCGCCCGGAAATGGCGGCGGATATGCCCTTCGACTTGAAGGCGGCAAGTGCTGGCCCGTGCACGACAAGCGCGATGTCGACCTTGCCATCGGTGCCTTCGAAGTGGTTCTTAATGTTGCCGAGCACGAAATTGACCTTGTCGAGGTCGCTGAGGTGATAGGCGACCTTTTGCCTTTCCTCTTCGGCAGCCACCGGCTTGACTTCATTAGCTGCGGCCTTGATGGGGCGCAGCCCGAAAAGCCCGGCGGCCCCGGCAAGACCGACGCGGAAAATATCGCGGCGTCGCATGGCTTCATCTCCCATTTATCCGGCCGGCGCAAATTGCGTGGCCTCGGCCTCGATCCTAACATAAGTTGACGCCACGTCTTGTCGGGGCAGGGGGAGCCAGCATGATATCAAGGACCGTGATGGGCGCCGGAGTTGGGGTTGCCTTGCTTGCCGCCGTCGCCGGCGCTGCTTTCGCCGATGACACGCTCAAACTCACCGAGCTCAGCCCCGACGGCAAGGACGCCTGCTTCGGCCGCGTCTACGACGCCGCGCATCTCAAGTCGCATCCGCACCAGAAGGTGGCGCGCATCTTCTTCTATTACGGCCGCGATCCGGTCAGCCGGCCAAACGAGGAGCCAAGCACCGGCATCGATTCTTTCTACAATGGCTTCATGGCGACGACGGTACGCGGCGCCAAGGCGCCGGAATGGCTCGGCGGCTGGTGCAGCCATGAATCGGAGGACGGCAAAACCGCTCCGATCCGCTGCGGCATGGACTGCGATCGCACCATGGCTTCGCTGAAGGTCGACGACAAAGGCCGGCTGATCGTCTCGGACGTGCAGCCCGATCTCTATCTCGACGCTGGATCGGAAGACGAGCTCGGCAAGGCGGAGTACGAAAGGCAGGCGCTGGGCAAGGACGACGACGGCTTCAGGCTCGACCCGATGCCGGCCGCCACCTGCAAGGCGGAGTTCGCGCGCATCGACCCGATCGACCCGGCCCTTGGCCCGCCATTGCGCGAGCGGCTGAAGCCGGACCAGGCCTTCTGCTACGGACGCGACTACGATGCCGCGCATCTCGGCTCGCATCCCGATCAGCTGACCCAGTCGATCAGGGTTTTCCGCGGACCGGTCGAGCTGGCGTCTTTCGCCAAGGAGGGCGATCCGGCCAATTGGCCAAGCGGCGCCGATATCGCCGTTTCGGTTACCACGCGGCAGAAATCGGCCAAGGTCACGCAGGTCTACAACTGCCAGGGCGAGGGCGACCAATGGCGCTGCGCGGCGAGCACGAAGACGGGTGCTGCCTCCTGCGACATCGCGCAAAAGGAGGTCTTCCTTCGCCGCGGGGCCAACGGCACGATGATGCTGGCCAACCCGAACAGCGGCCTGCCGATCGTCGATCTGTGCTCGAAGGCGGCGGAAGGCGACACCAGCTCCGACGACAAGGTCTACCGGCTGGAGCCGATGCCGCAGGCCGCCTGCGGGCTATAGCAACCGCAATGCTGGAGGGACGGCGCCCCCCTCTGTCCTGCCGGACATCTCCCCACTTGGCGGGAGATCGGCCGTCACCGCCGCGCCAATCACCATCGTCGCAGGAGTGAGCGGCGCGCTGAAGCTGCCAATCTCCCCACTTGTGGGGGAGATGTCCGGCAGGACAGAGGGGGGCGCGAAGGATCACCACTGAGCGATTTTTCTCCGCGACGCCACCTCACGCAAACGGCACGGCCGTCGTGCCCTTGGGCAGTTTCGCCTCGTCGTCGGGCTCGACATGGATGATGACGCGGACGGAAGGGATCTCTGCCTTCAGCGCGTCCTCGATGCGGTCGCAGATGACGTGGCTGGCGCCGACCGACATGTCGGCGTCGACGACCAGGTGGAACTCGATGAAGGTGGCGCGGCCGGCGATGCGCGTCTTCAGGTCGTGGACCTCGAGCGCGCCCTTGCAATTGGCCGAGATGATGTCGCGGATACGGATATGTTCCTGGGTGTCGACGGCGCGGTCCATCAGCCCGTTCATCGACGAGCCGATGACGTGCCAGCCCTGCCACAGAATGTTCAGCGCCACGATCACCGCAAGAGCCGGATCGAGAATCTGCCAGCCGGTAAGCACGGCGCCGACCAGGCCGATGAACACACCGACCGAGGTCGCCACGTCGGTCATGATGTGCCTGCCGTCGGCGACGAGAGCCGGCGATTTTTCGCTTCGGCCGGTGCGGATCAGCGTCAAGGCCCAGACGGCGTTGATGACTGTTGCGACGCCATTTACGGCAAGGCCGGTCCATGGCTGTTCGAGCGGGGCCGGATGCTGCCATGACCACCAGACCTCGTTGAGGATGAGCAGGGCGGCAAGCACGATCAGCACGCCTTCCAGGACGGCCGAGAAATACTCGGCCTTGTGGTGGCCGAACGGATGGTCCTGGTCGGCCGGCTTGTAGCTGACCTGGATCGCCCAATAGGCGGCGGCCGAGGCAATGACGTTGACGATCGATTCCAGCGCGTCCGAATAAAGCGCAACCGAACCGGTGACGTACCAGGCCACCAGCTTCAGGCCGAGCACGACGCAGGCGACAATGATCGACCAGAAGGCGAGGCTGGCGACCTTCTGCCTGGCGGCGGCCTTGATTTCTGCCGCGGTCACTGGGGAAAAGATCCCAACACTGAGCCCTCGAATTAAGCGGCCTTTTCCTTGGCCTTGCGCGGCAGGTGCGCGACGATGTTCTCGATGATGCGCATGCCGGCATTGTGGCCGAGCGTCATGATCGATTCCGGGTGGAACTGCACAGCGGCGATCGGCTCCTTGCGGTGCTCGAAGGCCATGATGATGCCGTCTTCGGTCTCGGCGGTGACGACAAAACCATCGGGCAGCCGCACCGGATCGGCGAAGATCGAATGGTAGCGGCCGACCGTCACCTCCTTGGGCAAGCCGGAGAAGATGATGCCCGGCTTCGACACGCGGATGCGCGACGGCTTACCATGCATGGGGATGTGCAGTTGGCGCAGCTCGCCGCCATAGGCTTCGGCCAGCGCCTGCAGCCCGAGGCAGACGCCGAAGATCGGCAGATCGCGCGCACGGGCCCGCTTGATGGTAGCGGCGCAGTCGAAATCCTTCGGCGTGCCGGGGCCGGGCGACAGCACGACCAGGTTTGGCTTCAGCCGGTCGAAGATCTCGTCCGGCACCGGTGTGCGAACCGTCGAGACATTGGCGCCGGTCTGGCGGAAATAGTTGGCGAGCGTATGGACGAAACTGTCCTCGTGATCGACCAGGAGGATGTTAACGCCGTCGCCGACACGCGCGGTGCTGCGTTCGGTGCTGGCGGCATTGCCTAATTTGGCGTCGCGGATGGCGGAGAGCATGGCGGAGGCCTTCAGTTCGGTTTCGGCTTCTTCTTCCTCGGGAATGCTGTCGAAGAGCAGCGTGGCGCCGGCGCGCACCTCGGCGATGCCGTCCTTGATGCGGATGGTGCGAAGCGTCAGGCCGGTGTTCATGTCACCGTTGAAGTTGACCATGCCGATCGCCCCGCCATACCAGGCGCGCGGGCTCTTCTCGTTCTGCTCGATGAAGCGCATGGCCCATAATTTCGGCGCGCCGGTAACGGTGACCGCCCAGGCATGCGACAGGAAGGCGTCGAAAGCGTCCATGCCTTCGCGCAGCCGTCCCTCAATGTGGTCGACGGTGTGGATCAGGCGCGAATACATCTCGATCTGGCGGCGGCCGATGACGCGCACCGAGCCCGGCTCGCAGACCCTCGACTTGTCGTTGCGGTCGACGTCCGAGCACATGGTGAGTTCGGATTCGTCCTTCTTCGAATTGAGCAGCTTCAGGATCTGCTCGCTGTCGGAGATGGCATCGTCGCCGCGCTTGATGGTACCGGAGATCGGGCAGGTCTCGACGCGGCGGCCGCTGACGCGCACGAACATTTCCGGCGAGGCGCCGATCAGATATTCGCCCTCGCCGAGATTGATGAAGAAGGAATAGGGCGAAGGGTTGATGCTCTTCAGCTTGCGGGAAATCTCGGAGGGCTGGGTTTCGCAGCGTTCGTAGAACATCTGCCCCGGCACCACTTCGAACAAGTCGCCGCGCTCAAAGCTCTTCATCGCCTTGCGCACCAGCTTGGCGTATTCGCCCGGCTCGTGGTCACCGCGCGGCGGGATGCGGTCGGCGGTCCTGAACGGCTCGACGATTTCGTCGCGCGGCAGGCCTTCGGTCGAGAAGCCATCGCCGGAATAGTCGTAGCGGTCGGTCCAGGCCTTGGTCGAATAATGGTCGACGACGAGGATCTCGTCGGGCAGGAACAGCACGAGGTCGCGCTGGCTCTGCTTGCGCTCGAGCTTGTAGTCGACCGGATCGAACTGGAAGGCGAGGTCGTAGCCGAAGGCGCCATAGAGGCCGAGATTGGCGTCTTCCTCGGTCTTGAACAAAGCGGTGATGGCGCGCAGCACGGTGAAGACGGAGGGAACGCGGCTGCGTTCCTCTTCGGTGAAGACACGGCCGGGCTTGGCGACCTCGAGGCGGATGAGTTTGTTGGACGTCTCGGCGATCGTGACATCGTCAAGGCCGGAAAGCACCGTGCCGATCACCGGCAAAAGCACCTCGCCGCGGCGGTTCAGCGCCTCGATGCGCATGGCGCGGCCGCGTGCCGAGATCACCAGCGGCGGATCGATAATGGCGGTGTCCCAGCGCGTATAGCGGCCGGGATATTCGTAATTCGAGGAAAACACAGCGCCGCGACGCGAATTCAGGCCATCGACATATCCGTCGATCGCCCCTTCATATGGCCGGTCATGGCGCTGGCGGGTAATCGCCACGCCACCCGCGGTGACGAAGCGCTCGGCGCCATTCTCCAGAATTTTCGTCGTCATTGCCGTCTCCATCAGCGTCTTTGGGGCAACGGACCCGGGAATGGCTTGAAAAAACAAATGGCCGCCCGGACATTCCGCTGCGGCCACCCTCTCTTGTCACGCGAACGCGTTCGAACAGGCCGCTGTCAGCGAGCCCACCACCAAATGGTCTTGATCGAACGCATATTCATGGCGATTCCCATAGCGGCGATTGGGCGGCCGCGCAACTGGATTCAAATGAAGACCCTCAGTCCTCCAGCGTCCCCGACCTTGCATCGGCGCTCTTCCTGTCGCCGACCAGCTTCAAGAGGTCTTCGCCGGCACGGATGATGCGGCGGGAACGCCGTGTCAGGATGAGGCCGGCCTGCGGCGCCAACACTTCCGTGCGGCCGTCGGGCTCGCCGGGCGCGTGGACGATGGTGGCAAGGCGCGCACCCTTGGCTACCCGGTCGCCCGGCTTCACGTCGTAGAGGATCGCGCCCGAGCGGGGCGCCGGCATCATCTCGATGTTTTCGATCGGCGCGACGAGCCCTACGAAGCTGCCAGGCGCGGGCAGCGCCTGATCCCGGATGATGCCGCGCGCCACCAGCAGCCGGTAGAGCCCTTCGGCATCGGCGCAGGCGAGGGCGCCGTCGACATCGAGTATGCCGCGATATTCGACCGTGGTGGCGACGCGCCGGTCCAGGCGCGCCACGTCGGCCGGGACATTCTGATACGGCATGATCGAGGCGCCTTCGAAGGTGCCGTCGGGATCTTCGTCCCACAGCATCACCGCAACGACGCCCATGGCCGCCGCACAGTCCGCCATGGCCGGCCACAGGCTGGTGTGGACGTAGAGATAGGCGAGGCCTTCATCGTCGCAATGCAGGTCGAGCACGATGTCGTGGCCGATCGAGAGCTGCAGCAACCGGACCTTAAGCCGCTGATCGGCCGTGCCAAGCGTGGTGTCCGGCAACAGCATCATGTCCGGCGCGGCCAGCAGCGGAAAGCCGCGGTTGAAGTTGGTGCGCGTGCCCAAGTGAAAACGGCCCTGGTGCTCGCCGAAATGATACTGGGCGCGGCCGATGGGATTGGCTTGGGGCACGACGGTGATATTGCCTTTGATGCGGCCTTCCGCTTCGGCTTTTCCGAGCATCGGCATCAGCGCGTCGATGGCGACGACACCTGGCAGTTCGCCGGCATGCAGAGCCGCCTGCAGATAGGCTGAGGGTGCTGCCTTGTCACTGCCGTCAAAGCGGAAGACCGAGAATTCGTAGGAAACGCCCTCGCTGTCGCCGGCGATGCGTTCGATGGATTTCTGCATAGGATGGCTCCGGGAGAAGAGGCGGAACACATGCCCTTTTGCCGCTGGGCTGTCGATTGGTCCAGCTTTTCACGCTATGGGCGCAAGACTCTACTCGGCCGGCTCCCGAAGGGGCGCGGTGGACACTACTGGTTCCAAACGCCTGCCCGGCCTATGCCAGCGGCTTCAATTCCTGGGCAATGGTGGGCAGAAGCTCCGAGACGTTCGGGTGGATGTGCACGGCGCGCGCCAGCGTGCTGACCGGCGCCTTGGCATACATCAGGTCGAGCACGCAGTGCACCGCTTCATCGCCGCCCGGGCCGAGCACCGAACAGCCGAGGATCTCCTTGGTGTCGGCATCGACCAGGATCTTCATGAAACCTTGCGTCTCACCTTTTTCGACGGCACGGCTGACACGGGTCATTGGCCGCTGGCCGACCAGGGCGCGGCGACCGGATTTCCTAACCGCGGCTTCGGTCATGCCGCAGCGGCCGAGTGGCGGGTCGATATAGAGAGCATAGGCCTCGATGCGGTCGCTGACCTTGCGCGGATCGTTGTCAAGCAGGTTGGCGGCGACAATCTCGTAGTCGTTGTACGAGGTGTGGGTGAAGGCGCCCTTGCCGTTGCAGTCGCCCATCGCCCAGATGCCGGGCACGCTGGTGCGCAGCTGGTCGTCGACGACGATGAAGCCGCGTTGGTCGACCTCGACGCCGGCTTTGTCGAGGTCGAGATCGTCGGTGTTTGGCGTGCGGCCCAGCGCCAGCAGCACATGCGAGCCGACCGCAGCCGCCTTGCCTGGCGAGAAGGTCACGGCGATTTCGTTGCCTCGCCTGGCGAAGCGGATGTCGTCGGCGCCGAGATGGACGGCAATGGCTTCGTTTTCGAGGATCGACAAAATGGCGTCCGCGACATCCTCGTCCTCGCGGCCGATCAGACGCGGGCTCTTTTCGATGACCGTGACTTCGGAACCGAAGCGACGGAACATCTGCGCGAATTCGAGCGAGACATAGCTGCCGCCGACAACGATGAGATGGCGCGGCAGCACGTCGAGATCCATCATCGACGAGTTGGTGAGGTAGGATACGTCGTTGACGCCGGGCAGGTCGGGCACCGAGGCGCGGCCACCGGTGTTGAGGAATATCCTTTCGGCGCTCAGCAGATCGTCGCCGACGCGCACCGTATTGGCGGTCACGAAGCGCGCATGGCCGCGATAGAGCGTGCATTTGTCCATGCCGGCAATCCAGTCTTCGAGATTGCCGCGGGCGTCGTTCGAGACCTTGTCCTTGCGCGCCTTGATCGCCTTGTAGTTGACGCCGACGGGACCGGAGAGCGTCACGCCGTAATCCGCGGCGGAGCGGGCGAGATGCGCGGCATAGGCGCTTGCCACCATCGTTTTGGTCGGCGTGCAGCCGGTGTTGACGCACGTGCCGCCGACCAGCTTTCGCTCGATCAGCGCCACGCTCATGCCGGCCGCATTCAGCCGGCCGGCGAGCGGTGGGCCGGCCTGCCCGGCACCGATGATGATGGCGTCGAATGTCTTTGCCGTCATGCCGCCGCCGCCACGATCAGAAGCCCGCCGACGATCGCCACCGCGTCCTCGATGAAGGCGGCGGGCGGGTCCTTGCCGAAGGCAGTGGCCAAGCGTTTACGCGCCTCGGCGCCGCCCAGCGTGCCGATCACCGCGCCGACGGCGCCGGCGATCAGGCCGCCGATAGTGGCGCCGCCGGTCGCTCCGATCACCGCGCCGGTGAAAGCGCCCAGGACGATGCGCGTCCCGAATTGCTGCGGCACCTTGCGGCTCGGCGCCGATGGCAGCTGGTCAGTGACCAGTTCGGCGATGGCCAGGATGGTGAAGATGCCGACGGCGATCCAGTGGCCCATGAAGCTCGCCCAGGTGCCGGCGACCGGCAACCAGCCAAGCCAGGCGCCCCAGGCGACCGCGGCGGGCGCAGTCATGGCGCGAAGCCCGGCAACGATGCCAATCAGGAGTGCAAGAGTATACAGCATGATTGATCCCCTCGATGGCCGGCCTGGGACAGGTCCGAGAGGGCAGGCTACCATAGGTCCGATATTTGACCAGAGGTGGTGTCGCCGCCGGCGCTTCCGTATTTTCACCATTTGTGCTTTGGCAAAGATTGAGACTGGAGTTGCGGCCATGACGGGGAGCGAACGCACGAAAATGGCGGCGGGCGAGTGGTATTGCTGCCTCGATCCGGAACTGGAGGCGCTGCGCATCACGGCGCGCGACGCGGTGTTCGAGCACAACAGCCTGCCACCCCGGCAGCGTGGCGATATCGGGCCTGGATTGCGGGCGCTGCTCGGCGCTGCGGGCGAGGGCGCCCGGATCGAAGCGCCGTTCCACTGTGCCTATGGCTTCAACATCTTCCTCGGCGACCGCGTTTTTCTCAATGCCGGCTGCACCATTCTCGATACGGCGCCAGTCCGCATCGGCAAGGGAACGCTGCTCGGCCCCAATGTGCAGATCTATTGCGCCGAGCACCACAAGGAGGCTGCCGGGCGGCAGGCAGGGCTGGAGATCGCCAAGCCGGTCGAGATCGGCAAACACGCCTGGATCGGCGGCAGTGCCGTCATCCTCGGCGGGGTCAGGATCGGCGATGGCGCCGTCGTCGGCGCCGGTGCCGTGGTGACGCGCTACGTCGCGGCGAACACCACGGTGGTTGGTAATCCGGCACGGATAATCAGAAACGGCTGAGCACCGTGCTTCTGTCGCCGGTCATGTCCTCGTTCTGATGGATATGGGCGGCTGTGTCACTTGGCCGGAGGTGGATGCAAGCGTGTGTCGAGCGCAAACGCCTCCTGGGTCTTCATGGCGTATGCCCCTCTGGCGAGGCTCGCGTCGAAGATCAGGTTCCAGCTGTGCTGCGATACGGCGCTCGGAATCACAACGAACCGGTGCCGTTGCAGAAGATCGTCGCCAAACGCCTGTTGTCCGGAGCTCGGAATGCCCGGGCGCAACCAGTTGGGGTTGGGCACGGCGGCGCGGTCGACGATATGCAGATCCGCGATATCGCTGACGATTGCTGCCGTCATGACATGCGCTATCGTGTCGAGCGCCCTGAAGCCCTTATGGACCGCAACTTCGAGGATCGCAGTCGACGGATCGATTGAGCAGTAGACGGCGCGCACGCCCTTGCTGTTCCAGCGTCCGCCCACCCTGTATGCGCCCTCGCCACTATCCCATGTAGGCGCAAATGCGGCTTGATCGAGGCGCCATCCGATGAGCTCGGAGCCACCCAGCGCCGCCGGCAGCGGCGTCATGCATAAACGCCATATTCAAGCCGTTCCAGATAGTCTTCTACAAGCTCGATTCCCGCCGGCGTCGCCAGAAGGTCGATTGGACGACGCTGGTCGAGCCCAATCGCCGGGCGCTCCAGCCATTGCTCTGCCTCCGCCTGCGAACCGAACACGTCGGTAGCTTTCGACAGGATCTCCGCGAACTTCCAGGTTCGTCCGCTCTGGTCCTGACTGAGAGGCTTGGAAGGAGCATCCTTGCGGCGCTGGTAGGTGCGCAGGCTCATGCCGACGGCCTTCTCCAGCGAATCGGTCTTCTGGATGAAGACGAGTTGCCCGATAAGATGGTCCAGCGCTGAAGCCGGCAGGCCGTGCAGAAGCAGCTCGTGGGCATCCAAAGCGCTGCTAAGGCGCCTTGCCAGAATGCGGCTGCCGCCTAGCAATCTCGCCACCTTCTGCAGTTCATTGTTTTTTGCTGCTGGCGCAGCCTTTTCCAATGCTATCGCCACGGCAGGCCTTCTTCGCGTCATCTGTCGCTTTAATATATGACAGATGACGCAGAGCCTTTCAAGGACGACAGGATCGAGAGCAGGCAATCGCTTCGAGAAAAAAGATAGCCTATAATTCAGGCCAGATGCCAGTTCGACGTCGGCGCCGCCCCTCATCTGCCTGCCGGCATCTTCTCCCCGTATAGTGACGGGGAGAAGGGGCTGGCCGCAACCTCCGCACCCTTTCTGTAACGCTGGTGATTGGCGAAATCCTTTGCGAATGCGACTTTCTCCCCGTCTCTATACGGGGAGAAATGCCCGGCAGGGCAATGAGGGGCGGCGCAAACCTGAAGCGATTGCCCTGGTATCGAGCGCGAGCCGAATTTCACCTCGGCATGTGCGCCACGCGCTCCTCCTGAGCACTCTTCGAGAATTCGCGCCGGTACTGCGCCGGCGAGGTCCTGAGCCGCGCCGCGAAATGCTGGCGCAGTGAGGTAGCGCTGCCGAAGCCAGCCTCGAAGGCAACCGTGTCCATTGATTTTTCCGTTGCTTCCAGCAGCCGCTGCGCCAGCTGGACGCGCTGGTCGGTCAGCCAGTCACCGAAACTGGTGCCGATCGTTTTCTGGAAACGGCGCGTGAACGTCCGGCGGGTGAGGCCGGCGTGACCGGCAACGCTGTCCAGACTGTGCGGCTCACCCAACGTTTTGCGCACCGTTTCGAGAGCCTGGGTAAAGCGGTCCGCATTGCCGGTCCTGGCGATGGGACGTTCGATGAATTGAGCCTGCCCGCCCTGCCTGTGCGGAGAAAGCACGATCTGCCTGGCAAGGCGAAGTGCCGCCTCCGCGCCGTAACGAGCCCGTACGACGTGCAAGCAGCAGTCGAGCCCAGCGGCGACGCCGGCGGATGTCACGACATCGCCATTGTCGATGTAGAGCACTTCCGGTTCGACGAGAATGTCGGGATAGAGTTCCTGCAGCTGATCCGCGTAGGCCCAGTGCGTCGCCGCTCGCCGCCCTGAAAGCAGTCCGGTCGCCGCGACAGCGAACGTTCCCAAGCACAGTCCGACGATCAGCGCGCCGCGCCGATGCGCGCCAAGCAACGCGTCGATCAAGGCCGCTGGAGGTGAGCTCCCGAGATCCTTCCAGCTTGGCACGATGACGATGTCGGCGTCATCGAGCGCGGAAAGCCCGTGCGGGACGCTGATGGTCAGCCCGGCATCGGTGCGGATCGGCCCGTTCTCAATCGCGCAGACCCGGAAGTCGAAGCGCGGCAGGCCGAGCGTCGTGCGATCCGCGCCGAACACGAGACACGGCACGGAGAGATGAAACGGGCTGATGCCATCGAAGGCGATGGCGGCAACGGCAGGATCGGTCATGGCAGCACCAGCAGGAGTAACAGCTAATTGTCCCAATTCTTTCGAATAATGTCAATCGGGACACTTTTTGCCATCCGGTGCCGAGCCTATCGTCCACCCATCAATGTCCAACGGGAAAGGAAAACCCATGTCGCAACCAGCCAAAGGCAAAACTCCACGCCGCGCCCTCATCGTCATCGACGTTCAGAATGACTATGATGGCGGCAACCTCGCCATCCAGCATCCGCCCTTCCGCGACAGCGTCGTCAATGTAGCGCGAGCGATGGACGCGGCCACCGAGGCAGGCGTCAAGGTGGTGGTCATCAAACAGTTGGCGCCGGAAACCTCACCGGTCTTCGCCAAGGGCAGCCATGGCGCCGAGTTGCACCCGGAAATCGCCGGGCGAAACCGCGACCACTACATCGAAAAGAACTTGCCCAGCGCCTTCACCGGCACAGACCTCGAGGAGTGGCTGCGCGCCAACTCTATCGATACGATCACGGTCATTGGCTACATGACGCATAATTGCGATCTGTCGACGGTCATCCACGCCGTGCATATGGGCTTTGAGGTGGAGTTCCTGTCGGACGCAACGGGGTCATTGCCGTACGCCAACAGCGCCGGTTACGCTTCGGGGGAGGAAATCCATCGCGTGGTGACGATCGTCCTGCAGTCGCGCTTCGCGGCCGTTCTCAAAACCGCCGAGTGGATCGATTGCCTGAAGACCGGCGTTGTGCCCCAGCACGACACACCCTATGCCTCCAACCAGCGCGCGCTGGCGCGAAGCGCGGCTTAGGAGACTATTGCGAACAGGCAGAAGGGCGCCGCAGCGTTGCGGCGCCCTTTGCCGTTCAAGCTTTGATTATCCCTAGAACAGGCCTTCGATCTGGCCCATTTCGTTCAGGAAAATCTTTTCCGAGGATGGCGCTTTGGGCAGGCCGGGCATGGTCATCACCTCGCCGCAGATGATGACGACGAAGCCGGCGCCGGCAGACAGCCTGACCTCGCGCACCGGCACGGTGTGGCCGGTCGGCGCGCCGCGCAGATTCGGATCGGTGGAGAAGGAATATTGCGTCTTGGCCATGCAGACCGGCAAATGACCGTAGCCGGCGTGCTCCCAGGCGTGGAGTTGGTCGCGCACCGATTTGTCGGCGATCGCTTCGGAACCGCGATAGATGCGCTGGACGATGGTGTTGATCTTCTCGAACAGCGGCATGGCGTCGGGATAGAGCGGGGCGAATTGCGACGCGCCGGATTCGGCCAACGCCACGACTCTTTTGGCCAGTTCCTCGATGCCGGCCGATCCCTGAGCCCAGTGCTTGCACAGGATCGCTTCTTCGCCCATCGAGGCGACATAGTCCTTCATCGCCTGGATCTCTGCGTCGGTGTCGGAGTAGAAATGGTTGATGGCGACCACGGCCGGCACACCGAACTGGCGGATGTTCTCGATATGACGGCCGAGATTGGCGCAGCCCTTCTTGACCGCCTCGACGTTCTCCTTGCCTAGGTCCTCCTTCTTGACGCCGCCATTCATCTTCATGGCGCGAACCGTGGCGACGATGACCGCGGCGGCGGGCCTTAGGCCGGCCTTGCGGCATTTGATGTCGAAGAACTTTTCGGCACCGAGATCGGCGCCGAAACCGGCTTCGGTGACGACGTAATCGGCAAGCTTCAGCGCCGTCGTGGTGGCAACGACGGAGTTGCAGCCATGCGCGATGTTGGCGAAGGGGCCGCCATGGACGAAAGCCGGGTTGTTCTCCAGCGTCTGTACGAGATTGGGCTGCATGGCGTCCTTCAAGAGTACGGCCATCGCGCCGTCGGCCTTGAGGTCGCGGGCATAGACGGCCGACTTGTCGCGGCGATAGGCGACGATGATGTCGCCGAGGCGCTTTTCCAGGTCCTTCAGGTCCGTCGACAGGCACAGAATGGCCATGACTTCCGAGGCGACTGTGATGTCGAAACCGGCCTCGCGCGGGAAACCGTTGGCGACGCCGCCGAGCGAACAGATGATCTCGCGCAGCGACCGGTCGTTCATGTCCATGACGCGGCGCCAGACGACGCGGCGGGTATCGATGCCGAGCTCGTTGCCCCAGTAGATGTGGTTGTCGATCAGCGCCGACAGCAGATTGTGAGCGGTGGTGATGGCATGGAAATCGCCGGTGAAGTGGAGATTCATGTCCTCCATCGGCACGACCTGCGCGTAGCCGCCGCCAGCGGCACCGCCCTTGACGCCGAAATTCGGTCCGAGCGAAGCCTCGCGGATGCAGACGATGGCCTTCTTGCCGATGCGGTTGAGGCCGTCGCCCAAGCCCACCGTCGTCGTCGTCTTGCCTTCGCCGGCCGGTGTCGGGTTGATGGCGGTAACGAGGATCAGCTTGCCGTCCTTGTTGCCCTTCACCGACTTGATGAACTCGGCCGAGATCTTCGCCTTGTCGTGGCCGTAGGGCAAAAGATGTTCGCTCGGAATGCCGATCTTCTGGCCGATCTCCTGGATCTGCTTCTTCCTGGCGCCGCGCGCGATCTCGATGTCGGACTTCACTTCGGCCATGGACGGCTTCCCTCTGAATTGGACGGATTTGACTAGTATGGTCGCAAGAACAGCCCGGCATTGCAGGCGCAGGCATGTTCTACCTCTGTCGCTGCCGCGGCGTCAACTTTCATGCAACTATGTTTCCTGCGAAGAAAATATCTCTGCGCCCGGCTGCGCTGCTACAGGTTCTTTTTGCGCCGGTTGCAGCGCCGTATAGAAGCCAGAGCAGGCGCGGTTCCGCCGTCTCAAAACAGCCGCCTAATACGCGAAAAGCGACAGAAGCAACGGCGCAAATTCACCAGCGCCGGCTGTGCGGCACGATCCGCTACTGCGTCAGCACGTTGCTGATCTCGACCATGTTCGAGCGCACCCTCAGTATGTAAAAACCCATCGTCGTCAGGTGTGTCGGCAACAGCCAGCCGTCCTCGCGGCCATTGGCGATGATGAAGGGCTGGATGCGCAGCGCCGAGACGAATTGCGCGTCCATCGTATCCCACAGGTTCTGCAGGTGCTTTTCCTTGATGACGTCCTCGAAGTCGGCCTGTGCGCCCTTCATCAGCCCGTAATAGGCATAGAGCTGGCCATAGGCGAACCAGAAGCGGTCGTCGGCGCGAGTGTCGAACCAGCCATTATTGTGGTTTTCGGCACGCTCCTTGAGGATCGCCGAGGTCGAACCGATATCGGACGAAATGCGGTCGATATACTGCTTGAGATTGTCGGCGCGGGCATCGAACGTCGCCTGGCAGGCTGCGAGGCGGGCGTTGAAGGAACGCAGCTTGCGCACCGCGTCGCGATAATAGCTCGGCGTCGGCGTCTTGGGCCCGAACGGGTTCAAGCCGAAATACCAGGTTTCCTCATCGAACTGCAGATTGCCGCGGGCGTCCTGCAGGTCGGCGTCGATCTGCGAGGTGGTGCGGACGCGGCCGAGATTATCGGCAAGCTCGGTCGCCGTGCGCCGCACCGCTTGGTTGATGCCGCGCTGGAACGAAGCCTTGTTGTCCATGAACGGCGTGTGGTCCCAGTCGATGCCGAACAGACCGAGCTTGTAGAGGATCATCGACGACACCCAGGCATTCTGGTTGACGTTGAAGTCGGTCAGGTCGGCAGCAACCTGGGCAATGGCTGAATTTCCGCAGGTCTTGGCCGTGTCGGTGCCGGCGCCGGCGGAAACCTGTTCACCGGCGGAGCTGTTGCGTTTTTCGAACGTGTATTTGTCGACGTAATTCGGGTCGAAATTGTTCCACCACTGGGTGGCGTAGAAGAAATTGACGTAGAGGCCGATCAGCATGAGGACAGCCAGGCCGAGCACCGCCTTCAGGATCCAGCCGCGTTGCGTGTACCAGCGCCCCGCCCACAGGAACGGCCACAGGATCGCACCGATGAGCAGGCCGATGCCGCGGCCAATCCACTGGAAAATCCGGGTGAAGAAATTCACAATCGGATCAAGCATGGCGATGTCACCCCCTCAGTCAGTCAAGCCGTAGAGGCGTGTGCGAAACGCCACCTTGTCCTTCAAATATGTGGTTTTCAGAACGTCCACAACATGCGATCGCCAAGCGTCGCTGAAGCCGTCATAATCCGTGTAGAAGCCCGGCTTGTTGAAGACGTAACGCGAAACGAAGTCCTGCGGCACGAAGTCCGAGATCAGCTGGTTGGTCAGCCAGGCGTCGGGATGGTCCGGCTTGGCGCGGATGACCAGGAAGCGCTGCTGCGGAAACACATCCTCGATCTTGAGATGGCCGAGTTGGGCGATCTCGCGCTTGGCGGCGTTGAGGAAGGGAAAATTGCCGTCCCTGGTGATCAGATCGGCGTGGCCGTGGATCCAGGTCTGCAGCCAGACCTTATCGACGTCGGTCAGATTGCGGTCGGGCTCGGCGTCGCGGATCAGCGCGCGCACCACCATTTCGGCGCGATGCTCGAGATAACCTGAGGTTTCGATCCATGAGGCGCGCGGCAACTCGATGCGGCCGGTCGAGGCGAGGAACTTGAATACCTTGTCGGCGTCGTGGATCGAAAGGTAGCTCACCTGCCAGGGCCGCGAACGGCGGAAACCCGGCGCTGCCGGGTCGCTGATCACCGTCGTCACGTCCGGATCGACGAACACATAGAGACCGCCGAAATGGCTGGTCCAGTAGGCGTTGTGGCGGAAGATCACCTGGTCCGGCACCAGCGCATTCTCGCGGATGTCGCCGCAGATCTTCGCTAGCTCGACCATGTGGGCCAGCATGGCGTTGTCGCGCCAGGCATCCGGCTCCTGCTTCAGCCGGTCGACCAGCTTGCCGAGTTCGGCGGCCTTGCCGAGCACATCCTCGGCCGACAGCACCTTGAATTCGACCTGGTTGATCGACAGCAGGTCCTCGATGTCGTCGACCTTGGGAACCGAATCCTCGATCTCGCCGTAGATGACGTCCTTGATCGTCAGCGCATCGATGGCGCGCTGGTTCTTGGACATGAATTCGTACATCAGCAGCGAGGTGTTGGAGAAAGCCGTGTGCACCACCGGCAGGTCGATCTGCGACGGCGTCAGGATGATAAAGCGGCGGTTGACCTCGTTAGGATCGAGGTAGCTGTAGTCGCCGCATTCCTCGGCGACCTGCGGCGAGAAGCCAGTGCGATCGATCTCGAAGCTTTTCAACTTGGTCGGCTTCAAGCCGAACGCGACCATCGCCTTGTTGTAGCGCTGGATCAGGTGCGGCTCGTCGATCGTCAGCAGCCGGCCGTAGATCAGCTCGTTGTCGCGCAGCAGATCGGGCTTCTTGGCGGGGCTCATGCGCGTAGTCCCAACGGATCTTGCGCTGGATGACCGAGCTCCAACGCTGACGCCCCCCTCTCCCCGTTCTTCACGGGGAGAGGGTAAGGGTGAGGGGCAGCGCAAACGGTCAAGGACATGTCTCTCCATAGCCTTTGGCGGCGATAAATCGAAGATCATGCGTTTCGATATGGCGTTCGAGGCGCCCTTCAATCGCAGCCACTACTGTTTCAAGGACGGCTTCCCGCTCCTTCAATACGTCTACATTCCAAAAGCGAAGGATGGACCAGCCATCGGAGACAATGAAGCGATCCCGGATTCGATCATATTGGCTGCCGACATGCTGATTGCAATCGACTTCGACGACGAGCTGGCAGTCTCTGCAGGCGAAATCGACGAAGTAAGAGCCTATCGGCAATTGCCGTACGAATTTATGGCCGTTCAGCCTGCGGTCGCGGAACTCCATCCAGAGCGCGGTTTCTGCATCGTTGTCGGATTGACGCAGGCGCCTTGCGCGCTTGGTTGTGTCTATTTCTGGCCCACGCATGCGCTGCCCCTCACCCTTACCCTCTCCCCGTGAAGAACGGGGAGAGGGGGGCGTCAGCGTTTGAGCCACGTCTTCCAGCGTTGCTGTGGGAGCTTATGCATCGCACCGGAAACAGTGTTATCCGGCGAGAAGGAAGATCACGCATTCCACAGCCCTTTCTTCTTCATCTCCTCGATCTCACGCACCGCACGCTCCCGCAGACGGGTGTCGCGGATCATCTTGGTCACCGCCGCATCGTCGGACTTGTCGGAATAGCGGAATTCGGAATCCGCGTAGCGGTTGATCTCCTGCATGACCATGTCCATCGAGAATGGCCCGCGCAGTTCCTCGATCATGGCTTTCTTGTCGTCGTAACCCTTGTGCATGAAGGCTTCCGGCTTTTCGAACCATTCGTCGGGCAATTCGATGTCCATGGCGCGCATCTTGATGGCGTCGGTGACGTTCTTGATGGCGCGGCCGGTAAAGCGCGGCTCGGCATCCTTGATCATGTGCAGATAAGTGCCGATGTCGGCCATCGTCTTCGGCGCGCCGTTTTCCTTCATGTAGCGCTCATAGACCTTCATCAACCCGTCCTCCTGCGGCTTCTCATGCTCCTCGTAAGCTTCCATCACGGCGCGCTGGATCTCTTGCGCCGCATAGAGCTTGTGGTCGCCGAGCGGGATCTTGTGGTTCTTGCCGGCGAGCAGGACGAAGATGTCGATGTAGTCGTCGCGGCTCTGCGGGCCGTCGACCAGCCAGCGGGCACCGGCGCGCTGGCGCAGCGCGTCGTCGACATTTGCGGGATAGTTGGAGAACATGCCGAAGGAGCAGTTGCCGCGCACCACGGTCGCTGCACCTCCAAAGGCGTCCATAAGCACACCGGTGATTTCCTGCTGGCCGGCCGAGGCGCGATCGTCGGAGCGACGTGCCGCCACCTGGTCGATATCGTCGATGGTGCCGAAGCCGATGACGCGCGGGTTCAGCACATTGTTGATGAACTGGCGGCAGTTCTGGCCGGACTTGCCCTGGTAGGAGGAGATCTGGTCGACGCCGAAATTCTCGTAGGCGAAGGGATAGCCGGCGACCTGGCAGTAGCCGTTGAGGAGGCCGGCGATCATCTGGATCAAGGTTGTCTTGCCGGTGCCGGGCGCGCCGTCGCCGATGAAAGTAAACAGGAAGCCGCCGAGCTCGACGAACGGGTTCAGCTCGCGTTCGAAATCGTAGGCCATCAGCATCTTGGCAAGCTTGACCGACTGGTACTTGGCGATGTGGTTGCCGACGACCTCTTCCGGTTTTTTGAAGGTCATCACCAGCGGCTTTGCCCGCTTACCCGGCGCGACGTCGAAACCGTCAAGGGTAAAATCGTCGACGTCGATGCGGATATGCGCGTTCTCGAACGGACCGATGCCGTCGAAGCGGCCCTTTCGCGCCAACAGCCCGTCGATGGCGACGCGGGCAAAGGCGCGGGCGCGGGTCATCAGGTCGGCATCGTCCTTCGAACCTGCTATCGCCCTGTCGAGCCCGGCCACGATCGACTTGACCGCATCCTGTGGCGTGTCGAACAGAAAGTCCGGCTCGGGCGTGTCGTTCGGCGCCTCGCCGTCGCTGTCGATCAGCTGGAACAAATAGGAGGCAAGGCTGAAGGCGGAGATGTAGGCAGAGGCCGACAGCAGCTTCTTGAAGGTGGCAGCTTCATCGCCTTCGAGCGGCGCGCGGGCGTTTTTCGCCTGCAGGCTTTCGAGGTCCGAGCCCTCGGCGAAGACATCCGATATGGCCAGCGCTATCGCTGTGCCGCGCCGGGTGCGAAACAACAGCGTGTGCTGCGGGATGGTCAGCAACTGGTCGTCGGAATGGACGGCGGCGACGGTTTTGGCGAGCTCGACCTCGCGCGTGCGGCGCACCGAGCCGACCGAGACGGTCGAGACGAAGCGGCGGTTGGTGCCGGCAAGCGCGGTGCCGGACTCGCGCGACGGGTCTTCCAGCACGACGATGCGGGTGATGAAGCTCTGCGCAGTGGCGCGGTGCTTTTCAATTGCCGCTTCCGGGATGGTGGTCAGGCCGGTGTCCATGGAGGATGCTCCGCGATTTGACGTCAGACGTCGCTGATGACCTGCCCTTTGGACAGGATGTGGACCTTGTAGCCCGAAAAGATCTTCTGCGCCTCGCCGGCGGCATAGAGCGCCTGATAGGCCTCGTGCGGGATCAGCGCATGGTTCTCATAGCTCGACACGCCTTGCCGCGCGGCCTCGAGATCGTCGGTATTGATGAAGAATTCCTGCGTCGTCTTTTCGCTCGAAAACAGCCCCTTGCGGCCTGGCTTTTCGGCCTTGGAAAAGACCTCCTGGATGGTCCAGGTCAGCAGCCAGGCGTTTTCCGGCTTGCGGACCTTGGCCAGCACTTCGCTCACCGTCGAATTGTTGTCGGTAATCCCTGCAGAATAGAACGGGCCGAGCACGACGCGACGCAGCTGCTTGGGATGCAGCGGCTCGAAATCCTTGTCGAGGTTGACCGCGATGGTCGCCGGCGACAGCGCGTAGGCGGAATTCTTCTCAGTAAAATCGTCAAAACGGTGGGCAAGCTCGGGATTGAGCAAGCCGTCGACCGGCAGCGGAATGTCGACCCTCTCATTAAGTTTGCCGCTGGAGTCGACAAGCTGCCGGATCATGTCGTCCGAGGAATCCTCGACCGTCACCATATAGACAAGCGGCAGGTTGGCGCTGCCGTCGAAGCAGGCCCAGTGGACCAGATAATAGGGCCGCAACGTCTTCGGATTGACCGATACCTTGACCGTCTGGGCCAGCGTGAACGGGCCGAAGGTGGTCTCGCTCTTGACATCCTCGAGGTAAAGCCGCTCGGCCATCGACTTCTGCAGCGCTTCGGGGAATTCCTTGTGGCGCAGGATGAAGTCCGCCATTTCCTCGCGCAGCTCGACGGCCAGCGGGAGATTGGCGAGGCGCGCATCGGCCTGGAGCCGGTCGTTCTCCAACTCGAGCAGGTTCTGGAAGACCGGGAAACCGCTTTCGGCGCGCGAGATGCGGAACGTCTCGGTGAAGCCCAGCCGGTTGCGCCAGCACGAGAACGACTTGTCGAGCCGCGCAATATATTCGGCGACGACCTTGGCGACGATGCCGTGCCGGTAGAGCGGCGAGCGATCGTCGCGCATGAACACTTCGAGGCCGCCAAGTGCCGCCGCGATCGCCGAGAAATAGCGCGCCGCGGCTTCGTTTTCGGGGGTCATGCTGCCAGCCCTTGGGAGCAGTGCACGTGCAGCAATTACGACTGAACGTAATTTGCCGAATTGTGCTTCTTCATCACATCGTCGAAGCGGCGGGCGAAGGCATCGTCCGCGAGCTTCTTGCGGCGCTGGATGTCGGCGGTGGCGACCATGTTCTTCTCGTGCATTTCAAGCAGATCGCCAATGTGCTTCTGCGAGGCAGCACCAATGCCGGCCATGGTCTCTTCGGCGGTGTTATCGACCTGGCTGCCCAGCGTGTTGATCTTGTGGGCGACATCCTGTTGGGCGGCGGTCTTCAGCGAATCTTCCAAGGCCTTGTAGAGCACGATGCGCTGCTCGGTATCGATGGTCAGTTTGTTGATCAGCGTCGATTGCGCCGCGATCTGGTTGTTGAGCGAATCGACGAAGGTCTGGAACATCGAGGTGTAGCGCTCCAGCGTCTGGCTTTCGGCCAGCAATTCTTGTTCCTTGGCCTGCTTCTCGTTGTATTCCGTGGCCAGTTTCGAGCGTTCGCCCTCAAGCTGCGTGCGCTCCTTCTGGCTGGTCGAGGCGGCGATCTTGTTCTCGATGTCGAGCAGCATCGGGTTGAGTTCCTCGATGCGCTTCTGCACGGTCTCGAGATTGGACATGGTGGTCTTGCGGCGCTCGATCACCTGCGACAGGCTGGCCTCGGAAGTCTTGTAACGCGTGTCGAGGACCTGCTTCTGTGCCTTGAGGATGCCGACGATGGTGTCGGATTTCGCCAGCAGCTCCTGCAAATTGCCGGCCAGCGACATGTTGCGGACGCGGTCGGTGCGCATGCGCTGCTTGCGCTGGCTGGAGAAGACGCCGACGAAACTTTCCCAGCCGGTGTAGTTCTTCATGCTCTCGAATTCGGCGCCGAAGACGTTGGTGGCGTCCTCGAGGCCGATGATCAGGTCGGCGATATTGCCTTCCATCACCTTCTGCTGCTTCAGCACATCCTCGATGCGGGCATTCTCGATATCGAAATTGGCGTCGCCGATCTTCTTGTCGGCGGTGGCGAGCGTGTCGAGCACGGTACCGGACTGCTCGATCTTGGTGCGCATGTCCTCCACGACCTGCTTGGTCTTGGCAATCTCGGCATCGAAATTCTGCAATGTCGCCATTGGGGCCTCCCGCTTCGGCATCCGTTTCGTTTCGCAAACCGCCGCGAATATATGTGCCGGGTTTGGCGAATGAAAGACGGAAGACATGGGATTACAGGAAAACAAAAGAATTTCAGGAGGCCGACCGCAGGATAGTCAGGCAATGATTACGGTGTAACTGCCGTCCGGTCAGACACCGCTTCAACCGCGGCTGGACTTTAGCTCGGGAGCGACGCTCAGGGCTTGGGATCGGCCTTGAGATAGGCGATGACGTTGGCGATGTCGTCGTCGCTGGTCAGGCCCGAGAAGGCCATTTTGTTGCCGGTGACCTTCTGCCGCGGCGCGCGCAGGTATTCGGCAAGGTTTGCTTCGTCCCAGACCAGGCCGGCGGCGCCGGCGTCCTTCATCCCCTGCGAGTAGCGGCTGAGATAACTGTCCGCGGTGCCGGCGGTGCGGCCGACGACACCCAGCAGATGCGGGCCGACCTTGTCGCGGTCGCTCGTTGCCTCGTGACAGGCCATGCATCTGTTGAAGACTTTCTTGCCGAGAGCGGCATCGCCGTCGGCATGCGCGGCAAGAGCGCCGGCGATGAGGAAAGCAGCGGCAGACGAAATGGCTCGAAGCATAAGAACTCCCCGACGGCTCTGGCTGCGGATCAAAATAGGCGGCACGCTTAACAAAGGCCGCATGATGGCGGAAACGATTGCTGTTTCAAGCTGTTCGGCGTGCGCCAAATCAAGGCCGGATGAAACAAATAGCGCTGGTCAGGTTTTGGTGAAGCCGATGAAATCGTCGGGCACGGCGCGGCCCATTTCTTCTTCCCAATGGCGGCGGCAGAGCGAGACATAGACGTCCTTGCCGATCGCCACCTGTTCGCCCTGTTTCGCCACTTTGCCGTCGGCGCCGAGGCGTACCACCATCGTCGCCTTGCGGCCGCAACGGCAGATGGTGCGCACCTCGCGCAGGTCGTCGGCGATCGCCAGCAGGGCGCGCGAGCCGGAAAACAGCTTGCCTTGGAAATCGGTGCGCAGGCCGTAGCACATGACAGGGATGTTCAGCCGGTCGGCGATGCGGGCGAGTTGCCAGACTTGCTCCTCTTCTAGGAATTGCGCCTCGTCGACGAAGACGCAATGGACCGTGGCGTGGTCGTGATGCTCGGCGACCCGGGCAAACAGATCGTCGCCGTCGCGGAACATCTCGGCTTCCGTCTCCAGGCCGATGCGCGACGAGATCAGCCCGGTATCGCCCTTGCGGTAGTGGCCGGCGATGAACAGCATCGTCGTCATGCCGCGCTCGCGGTAATTGTACGAGGCCTGCAACAGCATCGTCGTCTTGCCGGCATTCATCGTCGCATAGTGGAAGTACAGTTTGGCCATGCCGTCCTTTTAAGCCGAGTTGCAACAAAGCGGGGAGGGGGAGCGCCTACATTCCACCGGGGAAAAGGCGACTTCCATCCGGAAAGCGGCGGGCGTGTCGCTGATCGGCCAGCCTGCGCCGTTGTTCGTGATTGCCTTAGTGCTTGAAACCGCAGCAGAATGATGTTTGGCTGACGTGACAAGGCGGAGATAAAACCGTCGCTTCACTTCACCGAGAACTGAAATGGGAGAATTTTCATGTCGCGTATGAGTTCATTCGTCGCCGGCCTCGGCCTGGCGGCTTTTCTATCCACGACTGGGGCCTTCGCCGGCGATCCGGAAAGCTGCAAGACGGTGCGTCTCTCCGATGTCGGCTGGACCGACATCCAGGCGACCACCGGCGTCGCCTCGGTGCTGCTCACGGCGCTCGGCTACGAGCCGCAGGTGATCCAGCTTTCGGTGCCGGTGACCTATGCGTCCCTGAAGAACAAAGATCTCGACGTGTTCCTCGGAAACTGGATGCCGTCGATGACCAACGACATCAAGGACTATGCCGCCGAAGGCTCGGTCGAGACCGTCAGCGAAAATCTCAGCGGTGCCGGCTACGGTATCGTCGTTCCGACCTATGTCGCCGATGCCGGTGTCAAGACGCTGACCGATCTCGGCAAGTTCAAGGACAAGTTCGACGGCAAGATCTACGGTATCGAGGCCGGCAATGACGGCAACCGCATCATCCTCGACATGATCAAGGATCCGAAGACCAATCTCGAAGGCTTCGAACTGGTCGAATCTTCCGAGGCCGGCATGCTCACCCAGGCCGAGCAGTCGATGAAGAACAATGAATGGATTGCCTTCCTCGGCTGGACGCCGCATCCGGTGATGGGCGCCATGAAGATCACCTATCTCGAGGGGATGGGAGATAGCGGCTTTGGCGCTGCCACCGTGCATACCAATGTACGCAAGGGCTATATGAGCGAATGCCCCAATGCCGGCAAGTTCATCGCCAACCTGAAGTTCAACCTGGACATGGAAGGCGAGATGATGGACGCGATCCTGAAGGGCGGCGACGCCAATACGGTCGCGACCGACTGGCTGAAGAAACACCCGGACGCGGTCGCTCCCTGGATCGCCGGCGTCACCACCTTCGACGGCGGCGATGCGGCGGCTGCGGTGAAAACGGCGCTCGGAAGCTGACCCGACCATCTGGCATGACGAGACAAGGGGCAGCCACGGTGGAAATGGCTGCCCTTTTTCATATCCTGTGACAAGATGACCGTCCGGCAAAGGACGGCGCCGGCAGAAGAGGGGCTAGATGGATCCGATCTCCAAATTCCTGGTCAGTTACAAGATTCCCATTGGGGCATGGGGGAAGGCGTTTTTCGGCTTTCTCACCGACAATTTCGACACCGTCTTCAGGGCTTTTTCCAACAGCCTCAACTTCCTGCTCGACGGCATCGTCGACGGGCTGCTGCTGCTGCCGCCGGTTCTGCTGATCGCCCTGATCGCTTTGCTCGCCTATTTCCTGCAGCGCTCGAAAGGCCTGGCCCTGGCGGTGTTCATCGGTTTGCTGTTCATCCTCAACCAGAATCTGTGGAAGCAGACGGTGGAGACGCTGGTGCTGGTGGTTGCCGCCGCCGCCGTGTCGATGGCCATCGGCGTGCCGCTCGGCATCTGGGCCGCGCACAAACCGAAGATCTATCGCGTCATGCTACCGGTACTTGACCTGATGCAGACGCTGCCGACCTTCGTCTACCTGATCCCCGTGCTGACCCTGTTCGGCCTCGGCAACGCGCCCGGCCTGATCGTCACCATCATCTTTGTCATCCCGACCTCGGTCCGGCTCACCCATCTAGGCGTCACCTCGGTGCCGAAATCGATCGTCGAGGCGGGCGAAGCTTTCGGCGCCACCAAGCGCCAGCTGCTGTGGAAGGTCGAGCTGCCTTCGGCACTGCCGACCATCATGGCTGGGCTGACCCAATCGATCATGCTGTCGCTGTCGATGGTGGTGTTCGCCGCCCTGATCGGCGCCGGCGGCCTCGGCACCGAGATCAACCGAGCGCTCGGTTCGCGCAGGATCGACCTCGGGCTTGAGGCAGGGCTGGCGATCGTCGTGCTCGCCATCGTGCTCGACCGGATGACGCGCATCGGCGTGGGAGGCAAGAAATGACCGTCGCCGTCGATTTCAGAAATGTCGACATCGTCTTCGGCGCCGACCAGGCAGGCTCGCTGGCGCTGATCGACAGCGGCGCCACCCGCGCCGAGATCCTCGAACAGACGGGCAACGTGCTGGGCTGCGCCGGCGCCAGCCTCACCGTGAACGAAGGCGAGATCTCGGTGCTGATGGGGCTTTCCGGCTCCGGCAAATCGACGCTGCTCAGAGCCGTCAACCGGCTGAACGTCGTCTCGCGCGGTCAGGTGCTGGTCAAGGACGGCGACGGTACGGTCGACGTCGTCACCTGCGACGAGGCGACGCTTCGGCGGCTCCGGCAGAAACAGGTGGCAATGGTGTTCCAGCAGTTTGGCCTGCTGCCGTGGCGCACGGTGGAGGAGAATGTCGGCCTCGGCCTCGAACTCGCCGGGGTGCCCGAAGCCGAGCGCAAGGAGCGGGTGAACAGGCAGCTGAGGCTGGTCCATCTCGACCAGTGGTCGAAGAAATACGCGCATGAGCTTTCCGGCGGCATGCAGCAGCGCGTCGGCCTGGCGCGCGCCTTTGCCACCGAAGCGCCGATCCTGCTGATGGACGAGCCGTTCTCGGCACTCGATCCGCTGATCCGGACCAAGCTGCAGGACGAGTTGCTGCAGCTTCAGGCCGAGCTAAAGAAGACCATTATCTTCGTCAGCCACGACCTCGAGGAGGCGCTGAAGATCGGCACCCACATCACCATCATGGAGGGCGGGCGCATCGTGCAGACCGGCGCGCCGGAAGACATCGTGCTGCGGCCTGCCAACGACTATGTCCGCGACTTCATCGCCAATGTGAACCCGCTTTCGGTGCTGACCGCCTGGAACGTCATGCGCGACCGTCGCGACCTCGAGCATGGCGAGGACGGCTGGGTGTGGCTCGACCGGCGCAAGACGACGCGCTTCAAGATCGACGAGCACGGGCTGGTGGCGGCGGCCGAGCGCGACGGCAAGCCGGCGGTATGGGTGTCCTGCGCCGATGTCGAAGCCCAGCCGGAGGAGACGGCGCAGGTGTTCTGGGCCAATCCCGGCACCTCGCTAAAGACCGTGATGCTGGCCATGCATCGGTCGCAGACCGCACCGGTGGCTCTGTTCGACGACCAGTCGCGCTTCGTCGGCGCCATCGGCGTCAGGGATGTGCTGAGCGCGGTGCTGCGAAGGTAGTTGTTTTCCTCTGGAAGAACGAAACGGCTCGTAGCGTTTCTTCGCGCCCTGCGGTCCTGCCGGACATCTCCTCACAGTTGGGGAGGCTGGCAGTTTTACCGACCGCTCTCTACACCGCCAGCGGCAGGCGCAACTCCGACAGCAGGCCGCCGCCGGGGTGATTGGACAGGCTGACTTCGCCGCCGGCGCCGCGGGCGATATTGCGGGCGATGGTCAGGCCGAGGCCGAGGCCGCCGGTTTGGCGGTTGCGCGACTGTTCCAGGCGCACGAACGAGCCGAACACGGCGTCGAGCTCGGCCTGCGGTATGCCCGGACCCTCGTCGCGGATCGCCAGCGTGATGCTCCTGTCCGATTGACGCAGGCTGAGATGCGCCCTCTTGCCATAGGTCACAGCGTTCTGGACGAGGTTGGTGACGCAGCGCCGGAGCGCGACCGGCCGCGCGACGCAGATCAGGCCGCGCGAGCGCGTGTACTCATTGTCGAAGGAGACCTCCTCGAAGCCGTCTGCGATCGATTCCACCAGCGACCAGAAATCGATCCTCTCGCTCTTTTCCTCTGTCACTTCGAAGGTGGCGAAGTCGATGACCGAGCTGGCAATGCCTTCGATGTCGGCGAGGTCGTGCGCCAGCGCGGTGCGGACGATGGAATTCCTGAGCAATTCGAGGCGCAGCCGCATCCTGGTCAGCGGCGTGCGCAGGTCGTGCGCCAGTGCGGCAGCAAGATGCTCACGGTCCTCGACATAGGCGCGCAGCCTTGCCTGCATGGCATTGACCGCCTTTGCCGCGGTGCGCACCTCGCGGCTGCCGCTCTCGGCGATCGGCGGGCTCTTCAGATCCTCGCCGATCCGCTTCACCGCCGTTTCCATCATGCGATAGGGAGCCGTCAGCCGCCGCAGCGACCAGATCGAGCTCGCCACCACCAGCCCGGCGATCAAGGCATAGAGCGGCAGGCTCTCGAAGCTCAGTATCGGCCCGGCCGGTGTGTTCGGTTCGGTGAAGTTCAGCCATTGGCCGTCGGCAAAGCGAAGCGAAGCGGTCAGCTTGTCGCTCTGGGCGAAATCGGCGGCCAGCACCAGCAGGTCGCGCTCGACCTGGCCGATATCGGGACCGGCGACCGTCCCACCGGGAGCGTCGGCTTCGTGCGTTGCCGGGTCGCGGCGGACCCGCGCGTCGGTGATGCCGAACTTCGATAGCCGGCCGACCAATATGTCCTCCAATTCGGCCAGCTCGTCGTCGCCGGCTATCGAGGAAGTAACAGCTGGCGTGCTGGAAACGGTGAGCGCGTAAGTGGCGTTGAACAGGCCGGAGGCCGTCCCCTTGCGCTGTTCGGGGGTGGCGTCATGCATCAGCTGTACCAGCGAGAAGGCGCGGTCGTTGAGCCGATAGAGATCTACGACGTCATTGGCGGCGACACGGTCGCGCGAAACGATGTAGAGGGTCGCGATCTGGCTGATCAGCAGGCCGGCGATGACGATAAGCAGCACCCAGACCGGCAGCGTTTGCGGCAGAATGCGTCTCATTCGGAGGTCGTCTCAGGCAGGAACTGGTAGCCGCCGCTGCGCACGGTCAGGATCAGCTTCGGCGTTTTCGGGTCGTCCTCCATCTTGCGCCGCAGCCGGCTGACCAGAATGTCGACGCTGCGGTCGAAGCTGTAGCCGCTGTCGCCGCCGGACAGCTCAATGAGCTGCTCGCGGCTCAGCACGCGCTGCGCGCTCTTGACGAAGGTCTGCAGCAGATTGAATTCGGCCATCGTCAGCTCGATCCTGACGTCGCCGGGCGCCATCAGCCGGCGGCGCGAACAGTCCATCGTCCAGCCGGCGAAATGGTAGATCTGCCGCGAGGCGGCGCGTCGCGGTTCGGCGGCGCCATTGCGTCTCAAGACGGCCCGGATGCGTGCGAGCAGCTCGCGCGGATCGAAGGGTTTCGGCACGTAGTCGTCGGCGCCCATCTCCAGGCCGACGACGCGGTCGGTGGTCTCGGTGACCGCGGTCAGCATGATGATCGGTGTCGAATAATTGGCGCGCAACTCGCGGCAGAGCTCCAGCCCGCTCCTGCCGGGCAGCATGACGTCCAGAACGATCAGGTCGACCTGGGCGCGGCGCAGCACGGTCTCCATCTCGGTGCCGTCGGCGGCGACCGATGTATGCAGCCCTCGCTTCTGGAAGAATTCCTGAAGCAGGTCGCGAATGCCCTCGTCGTCGTCGACGATCAGTATGTGGGGGTCGGATTTCACAGGGAACCTGTCATTTGTGGATCGCCCAAGCCGTGCTTCGGCCGTCAGCCAGACGATAGAATTCAGGCCATAAGTTGGCCAGTGGAGATCGGCGGCTCGATCCGGGCTGCCCAGAAACAATCCAGAAACAAAATTCTACAATCCGGAAAAACTACCGAAAAAAATCAAAGGCATAAGTGGTGCCGTGGCGGTCAGGTCATCGGCTGCGACACGCGTTACGGGATTACGGACAGACCAATGCAAAGGTTCTCGATCAGTCTGATGGGTGCGTTGCTTTCCATTTCGCTCGTCACGGCCGCGGTTGAACAAGCCGACGCAAAACTGGCCGATGCGAAGGTGGCCAATGCAAAGGCGGCCGATGCAAAGGTGGCGACCACCCGCAGCGAGCGTTGCATCGATCTGAACCGCCAGTTTGACGAAGCCCTCGAAACCCATGCCGCGGCAACGCAGGTCACCGCGGCGAAAGCACTTCAAAGAAAGGGAAACCGGTTCTGCGCCAACAAGAAACAGGCACAGGGAATCCGGATGCTCGCGAACGCTTTGAAGCTGCTTGGAGTGAGACCGATCGATCCCGTTCAGTGACACTCAATCCGATCTGCACAAAAAGGAAGTGAAGCCATGAAAAAGTCCCTGCTCTCCGCCCTCGGTCTCGCTATCGCGCTGGCCTTCTCGATGCCGGTTCTCGGTGCCAGCAGCGCCAATGCCGCGACCACCACCCCGGCTGCGACGACAACGACGACCGCTGCGCCGGCCAAGGCCGTGAAGAAGGTCGCTGCCAAGAAGACCGTCAAGAAGCACAAGAAGCACGCGGTCAAGGCAGCTCCGAAGGCCTGATCAAGCGACATCTTTCTACCCTATGAGAAGACCGCTCCAGTTGCGATTTGCCTGGAGCGGTCGTCTTTTTGTTGCGTGCAGACAATAGGGCCAGTCCCGGCCCACACCCTCCGTTGAACGCCAGACGGCAGTTCCCACATAGGCACGGACTTTTGAACTGCGCCCGCCGGGAAGCCGATCGCGCGCGGTTGAATGGACGACCGCTTTTGCCCATGTCAAAATGACCGCAAAGCTGTCGTACGCAATTGCCGGTCCAATGCCTGAAATCACGACAAAACCCCGTACCAGCACGAAGCCGAAGGTCGAACGGCCGAAGCTCTACAAGGTCATCCTGGTCAATGACGATTTCACGCCGCGCGAGTTCGTCGTGACGGTGCTGAAGGCCGAGTTCAAGCTCAGTGAAGACCAGGCGCATAGGATAATGATCACTGCGCACCGGCGAGGCGTCTGCGTTGTCGCCGTCTTCACCAGGGATGTCGCCGAGACCAAGGCGGCGCGGGCAACCGATGCCGGCAAGGCCAAGGGCTACCCGCTGATGTTCACGACGGAGCCGGAGGAGTAGGGCTCCTCCCTCGCCCCGTTTGCAGGGAGAGAGAAGGGAACTACCGCCCTTCGCGGTACCACATCGAGCCCATCGCCAGAAGCAGCAGGCCGAGGCCGAGGAAGCCGCCGAACAGCGGCACGCGCGAGACGGCCTTGAGCACGCTATCGTCAGTGGTGCGCAGGCCGATCCAGTCATTGCCGGAAGCTGCACCCGAGGAACGGACTGGGACGACGGAGGGCAGCGTGACCGTGCTGGTGAGAGTGCCAAGTGTCGAGGCCGGCGCCAGCCGGCGAACGCTGCCGCCAGTTGCCTCAGCCGGTGGTTTCAGCCGGTTTTCGGTGGAGACGACGTCGGTGAATTCCGGCGCGTTGACCGGCCCGACATGGGCCAATGCCGTCAGGTCGCCATTGCCGACCTGATAGAGACCGATTTCGCTGGTCTCGACGCTGCCGAGGAAGACGCCTGGCTCGGACTTCTCAAGCCTGACGATCAGTGCCTTGCCGGACGGCGTGATGACTTGCGCCGGGCCGGGATCGTCACTCATCGTCTGGCGGCGGATCTCCAGCACCATGCCGCGGCCGTCGGCGGTCAGCCGCTCCTCCTCGAGTTCGGGCTCCTTCATCAGCCAGTGGGCGATGCGCCGGTAGAGTTGGACATGCGGCCCGCCGCCCTCGAAGCCGCGCGCCCACAGCCAGCCCTGGTCGGACAGAAGCATGCCGACGCGGCCTTCGCCCTTGCGGTCGAGCAGCAGCAGCGGCCGGTTGTCGGCGCCCTTCATCACCACCTCGCCCTCGGGGTTCTCGACGCCGATGGTGCGGAACCAGCGGCTCCAGTGCGGCGGCTCGGTCGCCGAGCCATCAAGCCCGCGCGTTACTGGATGACGCTGGCCGGTATCGGTGAGGCGCGGATAGAAGGCCTTGTCGATGACCTCGCCGGTCGGCATTGCCGGCAGCGCCGACATCAGCGGCGTGCGGGCGATCGAGCTTTCGCCGGCGTATTCGGGGCCCGCCGCGATTAGCAGCGCGCCGCCTTTTTCGACATATTCGGAGATGTAGTCGTAATAGAGGATCGGCAGCACGTCGCGGTGCTGATAGCGGTCGAAGATAATCAGGTCGAAATCCTTGATCTTCTCGACGAACAACTCGCGCGTCGGGAAGGCGATCAGCGACAATTCGTTGATCGGCGTACCGTCCTGCTTTTCCGGTGGGCGCAGGATGGTGAAGTGCACGAGGTCGACCGAAGCGTCGGATTTCAGCAAATTGCGCCAGGTGCGCTCGCCTGCATGCGGTTCGCCGGAAACAAGCAGCACGCGCAGATTTTCGCGGATGCCGTCGATCAGCGCGATGGCGCGGTTGTTGGTGTCGGTAAGTTCGCCCGGCTCGTGGTTGATGGCGAGTTCGACGATGTTGCGCCCGGCGTTGGGAATGGTCACCTGCAGCGGCATCGCCTGGCCGATGTTGGCGTGCTCGACCGATACCTGCTCGCCATTGACCGATACGCGGACGTCGACCGGGCCGGTTTCGTTGTTGGTGGCAATGACGCGATAGGTCATGTCGAGCGGCTTGCCGACGAGGCCGAAACGCGGCGCATTCTCGAAGCGGATGCGGCGGTCTTTTTCATGGTCGTTGCCGGTAATCAGCGCATGCAGCGGGGCATTGAAGTCGGGCGCGCCGGGTGGCGCGTCATGGACCTCGCCATCGGTAATCATGATGGCGCCGCCAATGCGCGACGGCGGCACGTCGCGGAAAGCATTTTCGAGCGAGGAAAACAACCGCGTCTCGGTGCGCTCGTCGGCGGCTTCGGACTTGCCGGCTTCGACGACACGGACGTCGAACTGCTTGAAGCGGCCTAGACGCTGCTGAAGCCCGGCCAATGCCGTGTCGGTCTGCTTGGTGCGGTCGCCGATATCCTGGCTCTGACTGCGGTCGACGACGACGGCGACGATGCTTTTCAGTGGCTCGCGTTCTTCGTCGAGGAACACCGGATTGAGCAGCGCCGCAGCCAGAGCAATCAGGGCTGCCAGGCGGAAGACCGCGCCGCGCTGGCGAAACCAAACGCCGACCAGCGCCAGCAGCAGCAGCGGCACCACAACCGCTGCGAGCAGCGGCCAGGTGATGAGCGGTTCGAAGGCGAGTGACCAGTTCATGGCCTATTGCCCCAGCCGTTCGAGCAGCACCGGGACGTGCACCTGGTCGGATTTGTAGTTGCCGGTCAGCATGTACATCATGATGTTGACGCCGGCGCGCAGCGCATAGATGCGCTGCATCGGATCCGACGGCACGGTCGGCAATAGCGGGTCGCCATTCTCGTCGACGGCCCAGGCGCCGGCGAAATCATTGGCGGTGATCATGATCGGCGAAACGCCGTCGCCGGTGCGCACCGGGCGGTTCTCGGTGTTGCTGGCTTCAAGCGATGCCTCGACCCAAAGCGGGCTGCCGGCAAAACGGCCGGGAAACTCCGGAAGGATGTAGAAGGATTTGGTCAGCACGTGGTCCGACGGCACCGGTTCCAGCGGTGGCACGTTGAGGTTGCCGAGGATGTCGCGCAGCCGCTCCGTTGCCGGGCTGGTCGAATCCGCACCAATGCCATTGGCGAACTGGTCGCGGGTGTCGAACAAGACAGTTCCGCCCTGCTGCATGTAGGCGTCGATGCGGGCGATGGCGGCCTCGCTGGGCATCGGGGCCGAGGGATCGATCGGCCAGTAGATCAGCGGATAGAAGGACAGTTCGTCCTTCGAAATGTCGACGCCGGCCGGTGCTCCGGGTTCGAGCGCGGTTTTTTCGATGAGGAAGCGGGCCAGGCCTTCGAGCCCGGCGCGGCTGATCGAATCGACACCCGGCTCGCCGGTCAGCACGTAGGCGATCCGGGTCTTTGAAATGTCCCCGATCGCCTCCGTATCTTCCGGTTTGGCGTCATCGGCGCGCGCGACGTCCGCGTGGCCAATCAAGGCGCCGAGCGCAATCAGCAGGACGGCTGCCGTCGCCGCAGCGCCGCCACGGCGCGGCCGGCGCGACAACAGGCCGCCCATCCAGAATACGGCAAGCGTGTCGAGCACCATCAGCACCAGGGCCGCCGTGACCAGCGGACCTTTGAGGTTGCGCTGCTCGTCGAAGGCATACTGGATGGTGGTGACCGGCACGGTGATTTCAGGCCGGGCCAGCGGCGTGAATGCGCTGTCGCCAACGAGCAGATTGTGAGCGAACACTCCCGTCTCGGAGCCGTAGAGGCCGGGCGGGTTTTCCAGCGTCACCGGCAGCGGGCCGGCGCCGGGCACCAGCGGCCTGGCATCGGGCGTCGGCGGCACCAGCGTGCCGTCGGCGGCGATCATGCGATAGGGTGCCAGCGACGTGGCGGCGGCCTCGGCATTGGCGACCGCCGCGCCCTGGTTGCGCGACAGTTGCACGATGCGCCGCAGCATCTCGACGAAGCTGCCGGAGATCGGCAGGTTGGACCACGTCGCCTCGGGGGTGACGTGGAACAGCACGAGGGTGCCCTTGTCCTTCTTCATCCCGGTCACCAGCGGCGTACCGTCGGCAAGCGTGGCCCAGGTGCGCTCGACGATGTCGGGCGTCGGTTCGGCCAGCACCTGCCTGGTGACGGTGACCTCGGTGGGCGGCGCGAGGTCGGCGAAGGGGCCGGTTTTCGGGAATTCAGTGACCGGCTGCGGTGCCGTCCATGACAGCGCGCCGCCAAGCGATCGCTCGCCGGTACGCAGCCGGACCGGCAGCAGATCGTCGTCATTGCCGGCAGCCGCCAGCCGCGAACCGGCAAAACGCACCAGCGTGCCGCCCTTGTCGACCCAGTCGACCAGCCTTCGCCGTGCCTGTTCCGGAATGGTGCCGACATCGGCCATGACGATCATCGCCGGTTTCTGGTCGAGCAGTTGCGGGATGGCATCGGCGAGATCGACGCTCGACGGCTCGACGAGATCGGCGAAAGGCTGCAGGGCGCGGCGGATGTAGTAGAGCGGCGACAGCAGCGGTTGCGCCTGGTCGGCCTCGGCCTGCGACAGCAGCCCGACGCGGCGGCGTTTTGAGCTCTCATCGAGCACGCGGACGGCACCGGCCTGGCGCTCGCCATCGAGCGCGATGTAGGCGAAGTCGTTACGCAGTTCGAACGGGACCGCCATCGTGCTGGTGGCGGTGGTTCCGCCCGGGGCGAAGGTCAGCGTCGCGTCGGCGATGCGGCGGCCCTTGTCGTCGAAGGCGCCGGCCGTCACCTGTGCAGGTGCCGGATCGCCCGGTGCGCGGATAGCGGTCAGGGCGAAGCCGTCGACCTGGTTGTCGGCGCCGGTCAGGCCGGTCAGCGACAGCCGGTCGGAGACGGCCCAGACGACGCGTGCCGCATTCTTCGACAACAGCGTGTTGAAGGCGGCTTCGTCGCCTTGCGCCGCCAAGCCATCGGCGAGCACTGCGACGCTGGCGCCCGGCAGCGACTCCAAGGCTGACGCGACGCGGGCGTAGACGGCGGGGCGGTCGGTCGGGATCGGCCGCGGCTTTGCCGCGCGCAGCCGGTCGAGCGCGGCAGCGGCATCGAAGGGACCGATCTCGGCATTCGGCTTCTCGGCAGTGAAAGCGATGAGCACCGGCACGCCGTTCGAATTGGCATCGGCGATCAGCCGCTCGGCGGTGGCGACGCGCTTGCCCCAGTCGGCGGCACTTGCCCAGTCATTGTCGATCACCAGCGCCAAGGCGGCGCCCTCGGCCGGCAGCTTTTCGCGCGGGTTGAAGACGGGTTCGGCAAGTGCTGCTACGATAAGCGCGGCCATCAGCAGCCTGAGCAGCGTCAGCCACCAAGGGCTCTGCTGCGGCGTTTCTTCGCGCCTCAGCACACGGGCGAGAATCCTGAGCGGCGGAAACACTTCGGTTTGCGGCCTGGGCGGGGTCAGGCGCAGAAGCCACCAGATCACCGGCAGCGCCAGCAGGCCCCACAGCACCATCGGCGCCCCGAAAGAGAGAGGCAGCCAACTCATGCGCGGGCCCTCCCGGCAAAGCTGCCCTCGGCGGTCATCGCCATATGGATGCGCACCAGCGCCTCGGAGGCAAGGCGATCGGTATGATTGACGGTAAAGCTCCAGCCAAGCCGTTTGCACCAGGCGGCCAGTTCCTGGCGGCGGGCGGCATAAAGCAGGCGATATTCCTCGCCCAGCATTTCGGCGCGGCCGGCGGTCAGCTTGTCGCCGGTCTCAGGATCGGTGAATTCGGTGCGCCCGGCATAGGGGAAGCTTTCCTCGGCCGGATCGGCGACCTCGATCAGATGTGCGCGCACGCCGTGGCGGGCGAGCACGTCCAGCCAGGCCATGGTGTCCTCGACCGGGTCGAGGAAATCGCTGACGAGGACGATGTCGCAGAAGCGGCGAATGCCGGACAGGTCGGGCTTTGCCGGCAGGTCGGCGGCGTGCATCAGTTGCGCCGCGATGCGCTCGGCCCCATTGCGGGCGGTGAACGGGTCGGTCAGGCCCGGCCAGGCAATGCGCTCGCCGCTGCGCGACAAAAGCTCGGCCATGGCCAGCGCCAGCACCAGGGCGCGCGATTCCTTGGAAACGCTGGCTCCGGTCGATTTGTAGAGCATGGAGGGCGAGGGGTCGGCCCACAGCCACACCGTATGGGCGGCCTCCCATTCACGGTCGCGGACATAGGTGTGGTCGTCGCGAGCGGAACGGCGCCAGTCGATGCGCGAGGAATCGCCTTCGACATAGGGCCGGAACTGCCAGAAATTCTCGCCGATGCCGCGCTTGCGGCGGCCATGCCAGCCGGCAATTACCGTGTTGACGATGCGGCGCGCCTCGACCAGCAGGTCCGGCACCAACGAAGCCCGCAACCGGCCTCTGGCGAGCGCATCGCGCGTCGCTGCCGGTGCCTGCGCTTCACCGATGCGCGCCATCAAATCCCTTTCGCGAGCTTCGCCACAATATCGCGAACCGTGGTGCCCTCGGCGCGGGCGGCGAAGGTCAGCGCCATGCGGTGCTGCAGCACCGGCTCGGCCAGCGCGCGGACGTCGTCGACCGACGGCGCCAACCGGCCGTCATAGAGGGCGCGGGCGCGGGCGCACAGCGTCAGCGCCTGACTGGCGCGCGGGCCTGGGCCCCAGGCGACGTGCTTGTCGGTATCGGCGTTGCCCTGGCCGGGGCGCGCCGAACGCACCAGCTTGAGGATCGCCTCGACGACGCTTTCAGGCACCGGCATGCGGCGGATGAGCGTCTGGATGTCCTTCAGCCGCGCCGGCTGCAGCACGTTTTCAGCCTTGGCATCCTCGATGCCGGTGGTTTCCAGCAGGATGCGGCGCTCCGCCTCGATCTCGGGGTAGAGGATGTCGACCTGCATCAGGAAGCGGTCGAGCTGCGCTTCCGGCAGCGGATAGGTGCCTTCCTGCTCCAGCGGGTTCTGCGTCGCGAGAACATGGAACGGTGACGGGAGGTCATGGCGCACGCCGGCAATGGTGACGTGGTATTCCTGCATCGACTGCAGCAGCGCCGACTGGGTACGGGGCGAGGCGCGGTTGATCTCGTCGGCCATCAGCAGTTGCGCAAAGATCGGCCCGGAAATGAAGCGGAACGAACGCTTGCCGAATTCATCTTGCTCCATCACTTCTGAGCCGAGAATGTCGGATGGCATCAGGTCGGGCGTGAACTGGATGCGGCGCGAATCGAGGCCGAGCACGATGCCCAGCGTTTCGACCAGCTTGGTCTTGGCGAGGCCGGGCACGCCGACCAGCAGTGCATGGCCGCCGGCCAGCAATGCAACCAGCGTGCGCTCGACGACACTTTCCTGGCCGAAGATGACCCGGCCGACGCCGTCGCGGATTCTCGAAATGTCGGCCAGCGCCTTCTCGGCCTGTGCCACCATGTCCTTTTCGCTGATCGGGCTTTCCTTGATCATAACGCTCATGCAGCATCGATCCTTCTGGTTGGAAATACCGCTTGGCACCTTGGGTGCCGCAGAATGCCGCGATTCGGCCTCGCATGGCGCCTGCAATGAACTTAAATCACAGACTTAGGCTGACAAGCGGAACAACAGTGACTATTTCGTGACCATGACGGAAGCCGCCGACCATCGTGAAGAGAGCCTGACGGCCGCGACCGAGGCGCGCGGGCTGGAGGCGCTGGTCTCGCGCGCGACGCGCGCCGGCAAGGGGCAGGCGCCGGTGGAACGCTGGAATCCGGCGTTTTGCGGCGATCTCGACATGGAGATCAAGCAGGATGGCACCTGGTTCTATCTGGGAACGCCGATCGGCCGGATGCCGCTGGTGCAGCTTTTTTCCTCGGTGCTGCGCAAGGACGAGGACGGTAGGACCTACCTGGTGACGCCGGTGGAAAAGGTCGGGATCCGCGTTGCCGACGCGCCCTTCATTGCCGTCGAGATGGACGTGTCGGGCGCCGGCGACGGACAAATCATCACCTTTCGCACCAATGTCGGCGACGTGGTCGAGGCTGGGGCGGGGCACCCGCTGCGCTTCGTCGATGAGGACGAGACAGGTGGCCTGAAGCCCTACGTGCTGGTGCGCGGGCGGCTGGAGGCGCTGGTGGCGCGGCCGGTGATGTACGAGCTGGTCGAGCACGGCGAAGAGATCGACATCGATGGCAAGACGACGTTTGCCGTCCGTTCCAAAGGCGAGGTCTATCCAATCATGCCGGCTGAGAAACTGAAACGGCTGAGCGCATGATGGACCGCCTATGATGGATCAGGTGACGCCGTTGCCGTTTTCCGCTGCCGGGTTTCGCCAGCGCGTCGCGGAGCAGCCGCTGGCGCATGCCGGCGACGATTTTGGCGACCACCGCTTCAATCCGGGCCATCCCAGGCTGAAGCTGGCCAAGGCGCTGCGCGATGCCGCCGTGCTGATCCCGGTGATCGATCATGGCCATGAAGCCACGGTCCTTTTGACCAGGCGGGCGGAAAAGCTGCGCAACCATTCGGGGCAGGTGGCTTTCCCCGGCGGAACCGTCGATCCAACCGATGCGAGCCCGGAAGCGGCGGCATTGCGCGAGACATTCGAGGAGATCGGTCTCGATAGGGATTACATCGAGATCATCGGCCGTCTGCCGGACTACGTCTCCGGCAGCGGCTATCGCATCGCCCCGGTGCTCGGGATTGTGCGGCCCGGTTTCAGCCTGACGCTGAATTCGGACGAGGTCGATGCCGTCTTCGAGGTGCCGCTGGGCTTTCTGATGGAGCCCGCCAACCACACCAGAGACAGTCGCATGTGGAACGACCTCGAATGGTTCTTTTACGAGATGCCCTATGGCGGCCAGCGCATCTGGGGCGTCACCGCGGGCATCATCCGAACGCTTTATGAAAGGCTCTATTCGTGAGCAATCCGGTGTCGATCGCGGGCAAGGCCGGCTGGCTCGGCGAAAGCCACCTGCAGCGCCTGCTCGCCGCGCTGACTGATGGCGGCGAGGAGGCACGCGTCGCCGGCGGTGCCGTGCGCAACGCGCTTATCGGACAGCCTGTCGCCGACATCGACATTGCCACCACCACGGTGCCTGAGGAAACCATCCGGCGCGCCGAGGCGGCGGGCTTCAAGACGGTTCCGACCGGCATCGAGCATGGCACCATCACCGCGGTCGCCCACGGCAAGGCCTATGAGGTCACCACGCTGCGTGCCGATATCGAAACCGACGGCCGGCGCGCCAAAGTGTCGTTCGGCCGCGACTGGAAAGCCGACGCTGAGCGGCGCGATTTCACCATCAATGCACTCTATGCCGAAGCTGACGGAACGGTCGTCGATCTGGTCGGCGGTATCGCCGATATCGAAGCGCGGCGGCTGCGCTTCATCGGCGATCCGGAAGCGCGCATCCGCGAGGATTATCTGCGCATCCTGCGTTTCTTCCGTTTCTTCGCCTGGTATGGCGACGGCAGGCCGGATGCCGAAGGATTGAAGGCTTGCGCCCGGCTGAAGCCGGGGCTCGACCAGCTCTCGGTCGAGCGTGTCTGGTGGGAATTGAAGAAATTGCTGTCAGCGCCAGATCCGTCGCGGGCGCTGCTGTGGATGCGCCAGGCCGGCGTTCTGACCGCCGTTTTGCCGGAAAGCGAGAAATGGGGCATCGATGCGATGCATGGGCTGATCAAGACCGAGAAGGATCTGGCCTGGGCGCCGGACCCGCTGCTCAGGCTGGAAGCCATCGTGCCGCCGGATGCCGCGCGCATGAAAACGCTTGCCGAGAGATTGAGGCTTTCCGTGAGCGAGGCAAGCCGCCTGCGGCATTGGGCGATCACGGCTGCCGTCGATCCGAAAACGACCGAAGGAGAGTTGGCGAAAAGGCTTTATTTTGGCGACCGCCAAGGCTTTGTCGATCGGTTGCGGCTGTCGCTCGCTTCCGCTCGTGCCCGCGCGGTCGAAGACAATGACGCACTGCTCGAAGCCGGCGGCTTCTCGCGCCTGCTTGCCTTCGCCGCAAAATGGCAAAACCCTGTTTTTCCGCTCAAGGGCGCCGATCTGACGACACTTGGCGCATCACCGGGGCCGAAGCTTGGTGCAACGTTGAAGAATCTCGAAAAGGAATGGGTCGAGTCCGGTTTTGCGCTTGATCGCGGCGCGCTGCTCAAGCGCGCCGCAGAGGCACTCGAATCCTAACCGTCACGCTGCGTCGCGAGCCTTTTCGATGCGCGAGCGGATCGCCTCGATCATCGTCTCGCGGATCACCGTCTCGCCGTGCGTCTCGCGCAGATGCTCGACGGCACGGCGCATGACCTCAGCCTCCTCCTCGGCGCGTGTGTGCCACTCGCAGCCGGGTACGAGCGACCCGCAATGGAATTCCTTCATCGGCTTCTCCTCATTTCCTCCTTGGAGCGCCGCGCCGCGCAATGACACGGTAGCTCCAGACCTTTGACCTCGCACATGATCCGGAACCGGATTCCGGTATCGGGATTACACGCTGGCCGGCTAAGCATAACACGATCGAACGGTTTTGGTTGCCTTAGAGCGCCGCGCGTCCAAGCTGACACGCGGCCCCCTAGTGATCGGGTTGCGAAAAGGCGGAGCAGCGCTGCTCCGCCCTCTTACGCTACCCAGGACGCAAGACCTCGTCTTGCTTCAGCGGGCAGGCATCACTTCACGATCTTGACCGCCTCGGCAATTTTGTCCTTGCCGTTCATATCCCACGTGACGCGGACCTTTTCGCCGACCTTCAGGCCAGGATCCTTGAAGGTCTGGGGCAACGTAAAGGTGGCTCCGTTATCCAGAACCAGGCTCATCGCCGTTCCATCAAAGCTTTTGATCGTGCCGGTGGTGTGCTTGACCGCAGCGAATGCGGCAGTACCAGAGGCGAGAACGGCAGCGGCGGCTGCAGTCATAATAAGCTTGCGCATGGCATGCTCTCCTGGAAAATGCGGGCACCCGCTTGGGAAAGGTGCCCCATTCGATCATGGGCCGTCCGGTCACGTCGGGTCGCGGATCTCGGGAGTAAAGAACCGCCGGCGTTTCCCGGCCCGACGCGACAAATAACCCAATCTTTTGAATAGAATATTAGACGAAAAAGATATTTTCTGGCGCGCGTTGCGCCACATTCGCCGTCAAATTCTGGGGATTTGGACCCGATTGCGGCTCACGTTGCGCTCACCGAGATTTTACGGCCATTTCACCTCAGGCGGCAGGCTGGACAGGATCGACGCGACATTGCCGCCGGTCTTCAGCCCGAAGATGGTGCCGCGATCGTGAAGCAAGTTGAATTCGACATAGCGGCCGCGGCGGATGAGCTGCTCGTCACGGTCGCCATCGGTCCAGTTATCATTGAAGTTGGCGCGCACCAGATGTCCGTAGACGACGAGAAAAGATCGCCCGACGTCCTGGACGAAGTTGAAATCGGCGTCCCAGCCGCCTTTGTCCTCGCCCGAATGCAGCCAGTCGAAGAAGATACCGCCGGTACCGCGTGGCTCGTCGCGGTGCGGCAGATAGAAGTACTCGTCGCACCAAGCCTTGAATTTCGCGTAGTCGGCGATCGCCGCGTTCTTCTCGCAGGCAAATTGCATCGCCCTGTGGAAGGCGATCGTGTCGGGGTCGTCCTGGCTGCGGCGGCGGTCGAGCACCGGTGTCAGGTCGGCGCCGCCCCCGAACCACTGGCGCGAGGTGACGACCATGCGCGTGTTCATATGCACGGCCGGCACGTTGGGGTTCCACGGATGGGCGATCAGCGAGATGCCGCTCGCCCAGAAGGACGGGTCCTCTTCGGCGCCCGGCATCTGCTTCCTGAATTCGGGCGAGAACTCGCCATGGACGGTCGAGGTGTGGACGCCGACCTTCTCGAAGACGCGGCCGTGCATCATCGACATGATGCCGCCGCCGCCCTTGCCGGCCTCGCGTTGCCACGGCGTCTTTTCGAAGCGGCCGGGCGACCAGCTGGCCTGCGGCCCGTGCAGGTCCTGCTCGATCTGCTCGAAGCTGGCGCAGATGCGCTCGCGCAACGTCTCGAACCACAGCCGTGCCTTCATCTTCTTCTGTTCGATGTCGGCTGGCAGCCCCGCCGGTATCTCGGGTCGTTGCAAATCCTGTCTCCGGTTGCGGGGCGTACCCCGACAAATGACTCGTCTTTTCCGGCCGCGATCCCTAATCTCTTAGGTGCAAGGGTCAAGTGTGAATGGAGTTCTTTCGTGCGCACCCCGGCAAGACCGCCGCTGGATGGCCTGAAGAAGAGGCTCGACCGTTCACGCGCCGAGAACGCGCGCATGCCGCGCGACGGATTTCTGCGCGAGACCTTCGTGCTGCCGCGCTCCGATGCTCGTCTCAAGGCGAAGGAATGGTTCGAGCGCTTTCCCAAGCAGGCCTATTGGACCGAGATCGAGAGCTGGTTCGAGCGGCCGGGCGACGTCATCGAATTCACCATCAGGCGGCTGCCGGCGGCGGATTAACGCTCGATCAGCAAACGTCTCGCTCCCGGCCCCCGGGTGCTCAGCCGGTCGCCCTTGTTCCTCAGCGGGCATTTGTCGATCGACATGCAGCCGCAGCCGATGCAGTCGGTCAGGCCATCGCGCAGCTTCTTGAGCTGGGCAATCTTCTGGTCGAGCTCGTCGCGCCAAGCCGTCGAAAGCAGGTTCCAATCCTCGCGCGTCGGCGTTCGGCCTTCGGGCAATGATCGAAGTGCGGCGCCGATCTCGGCCAACGAAATGCCGACCTCCTGCGCTACCTTGATGATCGCCACACGTCGCAGCACGTCGCGGCCGTAACGCCGTTGGTTGCCTGATGTGCGGTGGCTGCGGATCAGCCCGCGTGCTTCGTAGAAATGCAGCGCCGACACCGCCACGCCGCTGCGCGTGGCCACTTGGCCGACTGTTAATTCCGTTGCCGCAGCCATCTCCGATTTTCCGCTTGACCTCAAGTTAAGTTGAGCTTGTAGCGAAGAAGCCTCGAAGATGCAAACGGCAGGAGAAGGCGATGTGCGTCTGGATGAGAATGACCGGAGAGGACGCAGTGTTGCGTGAGGACGACGCCTTAGTCGCTGCGGCCGGCGATCACGTACACATCCTAGCGGAGCTGCCGGATCGCCTCGGCCGCCACCATCGCAACGGAAAGCGCGACGTTGATGCTGCGCGCGCCGGGCTGCATCGGGATGATCAGTCGCGCATCCGCCGCCTCGTGGACGGCATCCGGCACGCCTGCGGATTCGCGGCCGAACAGGAGAATGTCATCGGTGGCGAAGACGAAATCCGTGTAGGCGACAGCGGCTTTGGTCGACAGCAGCACCAGCCGCCGCTTGCCAAGTTTGCGCCAGTCCTCGAAGGCGTGCCAGTCGACATGCCGGGTGAGCGCCGCCATTTCGAGGTAGTCCATTCCGGCCCGTTTCAGCGCCCGGTCACTGAGCGGGAACCCCGCCGGTTCGACGATGTCGACGCCGAGACCGAGGCAAGCGGCGAAGCGCAGGATTGTCCCGGTGTTGCCGGCGATATCAGGCTGGTAGAGCGCGATGCGGAGACGGTCGTTCATTTCCGCGTCTTTCTAATAAGTGGCAGATCAGCCACAGAGCTCTCGCGGTTTTGGAAATTCCTGGACTGGCGGGTGGTCATTTTCTGCGAAGTCGGTTATATGGCCAGCATTGTCAACCCGAACCGATGGAGGGGTAATTCATGATGGCCATGCACATCCACCACCCCTCTCGTGGGCTTACCAGCCCGACGGCGGATTCGGCACGACGATTCTCCTGACTTTCTAGACTTCAATCGCACCGATTCCCGCCGAAACCTTTTTCGGCCTTTGAAGGAATCCTGCGATGTTTTTCAAGCTGTGGAAGGGGCTGAACGCCCCACCTGAACACACTTCGACCGATGTGACCTTTGCCGCGCTGCGCGTGCCCGCGGCCTGGGTTGGTTCACCCTTCTATCTGCATCTTCAACTGGAGGACGGACCGATGTTCGATCCCTGTAGAATACCCGGCTCAAGAAGCCTGCACGAGCGCAAGACTGCGACCTGGGCGCTTTTGATCGGCGAGACCTACTCGTCAGCGGTTCACGCCGAGACCCGCCAGCGCCCGCATCGCGGCATGCTGCCGGACGTCGATTTCTCGCGCGCCGTTCCGGACCATAGCCGGCCGTCGCTGGTGCGCCGGATCATCAGGCTGATCCGGCCTGGTGCAAAAACCGGCTCGAAAATCCGGATCGTCAAAACGTCGTCAGCATCGTCAAACGAGACTGTCGGCGAAAGGCCCGCGACAACCTATATAGCGCGAAGCAGGACCGGCGAGGCGGACGATTCCGTATCGCCGGTCCTTGACGCCATGCGGTCTGGGCACCTCGTCCGTTCCCGTGCCGCGTGAGCGGAACCAATATTGTGAGCATCACTATGTTTAGCTGGTTTGAAAAAAGGCTCGATCCGTTCCCTGCCAAGGAGCCGGTCGAGCCGCCAAGGACACTGATCGCCTTCTGCGTGCATTATACGCGCGGCGCGTGGCCCTACATCGCTCTCGATGCGGTGCTGGTGACGGCCATCGCGCTTGCCGAGGTGTGGATGTTCGGCTTCATGGGCCGGATCGTCGACTGGCTGTCGGCGCAGAATCGCGAGACGTTCCTGCAGACCGAGAGCTTGAAGCTGGCCGGCATGGCCTTCATCGTGGTTTTCGCGCTGCCGGCGACGGTCTGGTTCCATTCGCTGCTCAACCAGCAGACGCTGATGGGCAACTATCCGATGCGCATCCGCTGGCAGGTGCATCGCTATCTGCTCAAGCAGTCGATGAGCTTCTATCAGGACGAGTTCGCCGGACGCATCGCGACCAAGCTGATGCAGACGGCGCTCGCGGTGCGCGAATGCGTCATCAAGCTCATCGACGTCCTCAATTATATCGTCGTCTATTTTCTTGGCATGCTGTTCATCGTCGGCTCGTCAGACTGGCGGCTGGCTGCGCCGCTTGCCGTCTGGCTTGCCGGCTATGTCCTGCTGTTGCGCTATTTCATCCCGCGGCTGGGCAAGGTCGGCGAGGAGCAGGCCAATGCGCGCTCAACCATGACCGGCCGGGTCGTCGACAGCTACTCCAACATCCAGACGGTCAAGCTGTTCTCGCATGCGCGGCGCGAGGCATCCTTCGCCAAGGACGGTATGGCCGGCTTTCTCGACACGGTTTACCGATCGATGCGGTTGGTGACGCAGCTCTACGGCCTGCTCTACGTCCTGAATTCGCTGCTGTTGTTTTCGGTCACCGCAATCTCGCTATGGCTGTGGCTCGGCCAAGCCGTGACGATCGGCGCGGTCGCCCTGGTCATCGGCCTCGTGCTTCGGCTCTGGGGCATGTCGCAATGGATCATGTGGGAGATGTCCACGCTGTTCGAGAATATCGGCACGGTGCAGGACGGCATCGCCTCGATCTCGCTGCCGCGCCTCGTCGAAGACCGGCCTGGCGCCAAGGATATTGCCGTGACCAAGGGGGAGATCCGTTTTGAGGACATCCGCTTCCACTACGGCAAGCAGAAGGGCGTGATCGAAAGCCTGTCGCTGACGATGAAGCCGGGCGAGAAGGTCGGCATCGTCGGCCGTTCGGGTGCCGGCAAGTCGACGCTGGTCAATCTTCTGTTGCGCTTCTACGACCTCGAAAGCGGCAAGATCCTGATCGACGGCCAGGACATCGCGGCGGTGGCGCAGGACTCGCTGCGCGCCCAGATCGGCATGGTCACGCAGGACACCTCGCTGCTGCATCGCTCGGTACGCGAGAATATCCTCTATGGCCGGCCGGACGCCAGCAACGAGATGCTGATCGAGGCGGCGCGGCGCGCCGAGGCGCTGGATTTCATTGCTGGATTGTCGGATTCGAGCGGCCGCAAGGGTTTCGACGCGCATGTCGGCGATCGCGGCGTCAAATTGTCCGGCGGCCAGCGGCAACGCATTGCCATTGCCCGCGTCATGCTGAAGGACGCGCCGATTCTCATTCTCGACGAGGCGACGTCCGCGCTCGATTCCGAGGCCGAGGCGGCCATCCAAGAGAACCTCTACAAGCTCATGCAAGGCAAGACCGTCATCGCCATTGCGCACCGGCTGTCGACGATCGCAGCCATGGACCGCCTCGTCGTCATGGACAAGGGCCGCGTCATCGAGGAAGGTTCGCATGTGGAACTCGTTGCCATAGGCGGGCTCTACGCCCAGCTTTGGCAGCGCCAGTCGGGCGGCTTCCTGCTCGACGACGGCCCCTCTGTCAACGATGCAGCCGCCAACGATGCACTCGCCAAGGGTGAAGCCGCCGAATGATGACTGCCATCTACCGCTGGTTCGAGAACTGGGTCTATCCATTCCGGGAGCCCGCGGACCTTCGGCCACCTGCCGGCGTCAGGGGTTTCCTCTGGCACTATGTCGGGCAGGCGAAGATCGCCTTCTTCGCCATGCTGGTGATCGGCGGCATCGCGCCGCTGGTCGAAGCCGGATTGTTCTATTTCGTCGGGCGGCTGGTCGACATCCTCGACCAGCTTCCAGGCGAACGCAGCTGGCACGCGCTGTGGACTGCCGCCGGCCCGGAACTTGTCTTCATGATTGCCGTGGTGCTGGTCATCCGCACCATCGTCGTCGGCCTGTCGGCGCTGGTTGACGAGCAGACGATCACGCCGGGTTTCTACAATCTGGTGCGCTGGCAGGCGCATCGCCATGTCTCGCGCCAATCCTACGCCTTCTTCCAGAACGACTTTGCCGGACGTATCGCGACCAAGGTCTGGCAGGCGGGACAGGCGACCGGCGATCTGATGGAAAGCTTCATCGAGGTCGTCTGGTTCATGGTCGTCTATACGGTGACGACGCTGGCGCTGGTCGCCGGGCTCGACCTCCGGCTGGCGGTGCTGGTGGTGATCTGGATTACCGCCTTCGGCCTGCTGGCCAGACGCTATGTGCCGGCGATCCGCAAGCATGCCGAAGCCACCGCCGAAGCCGGCTCGATGATCACCGGCCGCATCGTCGATTCCTATTCGAACGTGCAGACGCTGAAGCTGTTCTCGGCCGATGGCGACGACCGCTATATCAGGAACGGCTTCGACATCTATCTCGACGCGCTGCGCCCGTTCACCCGCCGGCTGACCGGCGTGCGCATGGCGCTGACGATGCTGTCGGGCATCATGATCACGGCGATCGCCTGCTTTGCCGTTTATCTCTGGGTCGAGGGCTCGATCACGGTCGGCGCCGTCGCCTTCACGCTGTCGTTGGTGTTGCGGCTGAACATGCTGCTCGGTCGGCTGATGATGCAGCTCAACAGCATATTGCGGAACCTCGGCGTGCTGGAAAACTCCAAGGCGCTGATCTCGCAGCCGCTCGGCCTGACCGATGCACCGGACGCGAAAGAGCTTGTCATCGGCGGCGGCCGCATCGACGTAAGCAACGTCGAGTTCCACTACGGCAAAGGGTTCGGCGTGCTCAACGGCATCGACTTGGTGGTGCGGTCGGGCGAAAAGGTCGGGCTGGTCGGACCGTCCGGCGCCGGCAAGACGACCTTGGTCAATCTGATCCTGCGCCTCTACGATCTTGAGAGCGGCAAGATCGCCATTGACGGGCAGGACGTTGCCAGGGTCACGCAGAACTCGCTGCGCGCCAATATCGGCGTTGTTAGCCAGGATACGGCACTTTTCCACCGCTCGCTGCGCGACAACATCAAGCTCGGCATGCCGGAAGCGACCGACGCCGAGGTGGTCGCGGCAGCGGAGAAGGCCGAGGCGCACGAGTTCATCCTCGGTCTGCGCGACAATCGCGATCGTATTGGCTATGAGGCCTATGTCGGCGAGCGCGGCGTCAAGCTCTCCGGCGGCCAGCGCCAGCGCGTGGCGATCGCCCGCGTCTTCCTCAAGGATGCACCGATCCTGGTGCTCGATGAGGCGACCTCGGCGCTCGATTCCGACATCGAGGCGGCGATCCAGGAAAATCTGGCAAGGCTGATGGAAGGCAAGACGGTCATCGCCATCGCGCATCGGCTGTCGACCATTGCGGCACTCGACCGGCTGGTGGTGCTCGACGAGGGCCGCATCGTCGAGCAAGGCACGCATGACGAGTTGGTCGGGCTCGACGGGCTCTATGCAAGGCTGTGGAAGCGGCAGTCCGGCGGCTTCCTGTTCAACGAGGAGAGCGCGCTGGCCGAGACCCGGCCGGCGGAGTAGTTTCTAAAAACCGGAGTAGACCATGGCGGTGAGAATGCCATCGAATTTCGGACGGTCCGGCGCGCAGGAGAGCGCGTTGGACCTGCTTGGCCATGAAATCCTCGGCGAGAAGGCGGCCGCGCTCGGCCGCGCCGGCCGGCGCGTCGAGGAAACATTGACGAGGCTGCGCGAGAATTGCGACAGCGACGATCGAGCCCGGCTGCTCAGGGATGCAGCCGAAGCGGTGCAGGGGTATTTCATCCAGCGCGAACTCTGCGGCTTGCGCAAGCACGACGCGGTGATCCGGGAATACAACATTCCCAAGGCCGTGCTGGCCAGGCTCGGCGCCAGCGCATGATCCGAACCGGAACTGGTTTGGGAACCGTTATTCCAGCCACTCGGTGATGAAGCTGCCGTTCTCGTGTATGTCGGTGGTTTCCAGCGGGCCTGGCCCGAGATTGGTGAATTTGTGCGGCGTGCTCGGCGGTACGACCAGGATCTGGCCGGCTGTGGCCTCGATCTGCCGGTCGCCGACGGTGAACAGACCGGTCCCGGTCCGGATGATAAAAATCTCGCAATAGGGATGGCTGTGCAGCCTGGGGCCGCCGCCGATCTCGGGCAGGTGGTTGAAGATCAGGCAGCTGCGGGAGCCGTAAGCTCCGCCTTGCAGCTCGCCCTGCCAGTGGTCGGGCCAGCGGTCGGGCGCTTCGGCCCATTTGTCGCGGTCTATGACATGCGCCATAGGCCGAGGATAAACCGGGCCAGCGCCAGCTGTCGAGGCGAACGCAGCCATTTGGTTTTGCTGCTGTTTTCCAATCGTTCCGCCGTGCGAATTACGCCCCCGCGACAATCTGCCCTTGTGCCTTCACCCGTCTGGACAAAAACAGGCTTCACGCATAAACCCAAGTCCAAATGCCGGAGGAATTCGCTAGCCTGTTCGCCATGCGCTGTCCGGCCGGCGCGATTGAGCGGGGAACAAGGCTCGGCCGCCGGCACCGAAGAGGCGAAAGGATCAGGCACCCGTGAGCGCAACCGACACCCAGGATCCCAACCGTCGTGATTTTCTCTACATCGCCACCGGCATGGCCGCAGTGGTCGGCGCGGGCGCCGTTGCCTGGCCGTTCATCGACCAGATGCGCCCGGATGCCTCGACGCTGGCCCTCGCCTCGGTCGAGGTCGACGTCTCTTCGCTGACGCCGGGAATGTCGCTCGTCGTGAAGTGGCGCGGCAGGCCGGTGGTCGTGCGCAACCGCACCGAAAAAGAGATGAAGGACGGCGAGGCGGTCAATCTCGCCGAGCTCAAGGATCCAATCGCCCGCAACGCCAACCTGCCGGCCGACGCGCCGGCAACCGACGCCAACCGAACCACGCCGGGCAAGGAAGCCTGGATGGTGATGGTCCAGGTCTGCACCCATCTCGGCTGCATCCCGCTCGGCCAGGAAGGCGATTTCGGCGGCTGGTTCTGCCCGTGCCATGGTTCCGTATACGATACTGCCGGCCGCATCCGGAAGGGGCCAGCGCCCGAGAACATGGCGGTACCGGTGTTCCAGTTTATTTCCGACACCAAGATCCGTATCGGCTGAGGCAGGGGATATTTCCATGAGCGAGGGACACTCGACCTATACGCCCAAGACCGGCATCGGACGCTGGTTCGATTCGCGCATGCCACTGCCGCGGCTGGTCTATGACAGCTTCATCGCCTATCCGGTGCCGCGCAACCTAAACTATGCCTGGACCTTCGGCGGCATCCTTGCGCTTATGCTGGTGGCGCAGATACTGACCGGTATCGTGCTGGCCATGCATTATGCGGCCGACAGCACTCTCGCCTTCGATTCGGTCGAGAAGATCATGCGCGACGTGAATTCCGGCTGGCTGCTGCGCTACCTGCATTCGAACGGCGCGTCGTTCTTCTTCATTGCCGTCTACATCCATATCTTCCGTGGCCTCTACTACGGCTCCTACAAGGCGCCGCGCGAGTTGCTGTGGATCCTCGGCTGCATCATCTACCTGCTGATGATGGCGACCGGGTTCATGGGCTATGTGCTGCCCTGGGGCCAGATGAGCTTCTGGGGCGCCACCGTCATCACCGGCTTCTTCACCGCCATCCCGCTGGTCGGTGACTGGATCCAGCAGCTTCTCCTCGGCGGCTTCGCCGTCGACAATCCGACGCTGAACCGCTTTTTTGCGCTGCATTACCTGTTGCCGTTCATGATCGCCGGCGTCGTCGTGCTGCACATCTGGGCGCTTCACGTTGTCGGCCAGAACAATCCGACCGGCATCGAAGTCAAATCGAAGACCGACACGCTCGCCTTCACGCCTTACGCGACCATCAAGGACGGGTTCGGCATGATCGTGTTCTTGTTCGTCTTCGCCTATTTCGTCTTCTACCTGCCGAACTATCTCGGCCATCCGGACAATTACACCGTGGCCAACCCGCTGAAGACGCCGGCCCACATCGTCCCGGAATGGTACTTCCTGCCGTTCTACGCGATCCTGCGCGCCATCACCTTCAATATCGGGCCGATCAACTCCAAACTTGGCGGCGTGCTCTGCCTTTTCGGGGCGATCGTCATGCTGTTCCTGGTGCCGTGGCTCGACACCTCAAAGGTGCGCTCGGCGGTCTACCGGCCCTGGTATAAGCTGTTCTTCTGGCTGTTCGTAGCCGATTCCATCCTGCTGGGCTGGCTGGGCTCGCAGCCGGCCGAGGGCAGCTATGTGTTCATGGCGCAGATGGCGACGTTGTTCTACTTCGCCTTCTTCCTGGTAGCGCTGCCGGTGCTCGGGCTGATCGAAAAGCCGCGGCGGCTGCCGAATTCGATCACCGAGGCGGTGCTCGAGAAGAACAAGGGCGGCGGTGGACATCCTGCCGGCGCCACGGCCGCGCCGGAAACCAAGGGCTGAGCATGATTCCGAAAAGTGGAAACCGGTACTCGGACAAGGTCATGCTCGAGACGGTGACAGCGCGTCAGAGAATCTCAAGGGGATTTGGCATGAAGAAGATTCTCACCTCGCTGGCGCTGCTTGGCCTTGTGGCCGCGGGCATTGGGGTCGCGGGCACTGGAGCCAACGCCCAGGAAGAGGCGCACAATGAGGCGGCGCCGACGCATTTCCCGATACACGAACCGAAGGAAATGGATTGGAGCTTCGCCGGGCCGTTCGGCACCTATGACAAGGCGCAGCTGCAGCGCGGGCTGAAGGTCTATAAGGAAGTCTGCTCGGCCTGCCATTCGATGAATTTGGTGGCGTTCCGTACACTGGAGGGCCTTGGCTATTCGGATGCGCAGATCAAGACGCTGGCGGCCGAATATACGATCCATGACGGACCGAACGATGCCGGCGACATGTTCGATCGTCCCGGCAAGCCGTCCGACCATTTCCCAGCGCCGTTCCCCAATGCGGAAGCGGCGGCGGCGGCAAATGGCGGCGCAGCACCGCCCGACATGTCGCTGTTGGCCAAGGCGCGCGGCATCGAGCGCGGCTTCCCGCGCTTCGTGTTCGATATCTTTACCCAGTATGCCCAGGGCGGTCCCGACTATATCCACTCGCTGCTGACCGGCTACGACCAGCAACCGCCGGCGGGCATGGTCATACCGGAAGGTACGCACTACAATCCGTACTTCCTGTCCGGCGTGTCGCTGAAGATGCCGAAGCCGCTCTCCGACGGCCAGGTTACTTATGATGACGGCGCGCCGCAGACGGTCGACCAGTATTCGCGCGACGTGTCGGCCTTCCTGATGTGGGCCGCCGAGCCGCATCTCGAGGACCGCAAGAAGACCGGCTTTCGTGTACTGGTCTTCCTGCTGCTGTTCGGCGCCCTGGTCTACCTGACCAAGCGCAAGGTGTGGGCCGGAGTGGCGCACTGAACCCTGCGACATACGAGAGTGCGAGGGCGTCGAAAGGCGCCCTTTTCATTGCAGGCATATTCGATTCATCGCAGCCGGCGCGGAGCGGGCCCTTTGCCGGACAATTTTCCGTCAGGCGTCACATGGCGGTAGCCGGACTTAGCTGCGCCGGGTTACGATTGGCCAATTCCTTTCACGTCTTTAGCCGAATCTGAATGGCCCGGAGAGCCGCTTGATGAAGTCCTCGCTCGAAGAGACGCTGCTTGCGGCGATCCGCACCATTCCGGATTATCCCAAGCCGGGCATCCTGTTTCGCGACATCACCACGCTGCTCGGCAATGCGCGGGCCTTCCGCCGCGCTATCGACGAACTGGTGCATCCCTATGCCGGCCTCAAGATCGACAAGATCGCCGGCATCGAGGCGCGCGGCTTCATCCTCGGCGGCGCCATCGCCCACCAGCTCTCGGCCGGCTTCGTGCCGATCCGCAAGAAGGGCAAGTTGCCTTACGAGACGGTGCGCGTCGCCTACAGCCTGGAATACGGGCTGGACGAGATGGAGATGCACAAGGACGGTGTTTCTCCAGGCGAGAAGGTAATCCTCGTCGACGATTTGATCGCCACCGGCGGCACGGCCGAGGCGGCCGTCAAGCTATTGCGGCAGATCGGCGCCGACATCCTCGCCGCCTGCTTCGTCATCGATCTGCCGGACCTTGGCGGCCGAGAGAGGTTAGAGGCGCTCGGCGTGCCGGTGAGGACGCTGATCGGGTTTGAGGGGCATTGAGCGTTTCTTCCTTCTCCCGTTCTGTGGGAGAAGGGAAGAACTCCGCTCACTCCACCTTCACCAGCACGGCACTTTCGAATTCGATGACCTTGTCACCGGTCGAATCGAAGGCCTCTGAGCGGAGCGTCAGCAGCCGCCAGCTCGGTCGCGAGGCAATGGGGCGATGGGCCAGCGCGGTGCGGGTGAAAGTCACGGTTTCCCCGGCATAGACAGGTTTGGGCCATTTGAGGTTCTTGAAGCCGGGCGAGGGGCCGAATTCCGGCACCGGCCCAGGGCCGGGCCAGCGGGCGACCTCTGCCTCAATGCCAGCCTCGAGGTTCAATTTCATCCAGGTGGCGGCGGTGTGCCAGCCCGAGGCGCAGAGCCCGCCGAATATGCTGTTCCTCGCCGCCTCTTCGTCGATATGGAATATCTGCGGGTCGTATTTGCGGGCGAAAGCCTTGATCGACTCCGGTTCGAATTGATGCGAACCGAGCGTGACGGTGATACCGATGCAGAAGAATTCGTCGAGGCTCACGCACTGCCCTCGCGGGTGAGGAACATGACGGTGTTTTCGAGCTCGAAAACACCTTCGCCGCGCTGGTTGAACAACTCGCTGCGCATGGTCACCAGGCCAAGCCGGGGCTTCGATCTGGACAGTCGCTTGGCAAGGACCGTGGTGCTGCCGCTCAACAGGTCGCCGGCCAGGACTGGCCGTTTCCATTTGACCTGGTCGACGCCCGGCGCGCCCTGGGAGGTCGAGTCGAGCAGGAAGGCATCGCACAGCATGCGCATGAACATGGCGCAGGTGTGCCAGCCCGAAGCCGCCAGCCCGCCGAGGATACTGGCCTTGCCCGCGGCCTCGTCGAGATGCATCGGCTGGGCATCGAATTCGCCGGCGAATTCTATGATTTCGGCGGCACTTACCAGCTTGGTGCCGAGGTCGAGCGAAGCGCCCTCGACAAAATCCTCATAAGCCCAGGTCTTTGCGGTCATGGTCTGGAAATCCGGTTCAGGATTGTACAATCGCTACGGGTCGGGGTCCCGGATGCAGGCAGGGCGGCATTTGGTCAAGCAATTTCTACTGCGCCAGCCCGCTGCGCCCAAGCCGCAGCGGAGGTATTGATGACCCTATAGCCAGCCGCGGCGGCGGAAATACCAGAAGGGCAGGATTGCCGAAAGCACCATCATGCCGATGGCGAAGGGATAGCCAAAGTGCCATTTGAGCTCGGGAATGATATCGAAATTCATGCCGTAGATCGAAGCGACAAGCGTCGGCGGCAGGAAGATGACAGCGGCGACGGAGAAGATCTTGATGATGGCGTTCTGCTCGATCGAGATCATGCCGAGCGTCGCGTCGAGCAGGAAGCTGATCTTCTGCGACAGGAACGTGGCGTGGTCGGCGAGCGACAGCACGTCGCGCGACAAGGTCTTGATGCGGGCGCGGGTATCCTTGCTCATCCTGGTTTGCGTGGAGGCATGGGCGAGAAACCCGGCAAGGCGCTGCAGCGAGATCAGGCTGTCGCGGATCGAGGAGGCGAGGTCCTCCTTGCGGCCAATGCCTTTCAACAGCTCCTGGAAGTCGCGGTTGCGCTTGGAAACCTTGGTCGAGCGTGCCTGGAAGATGTCGCGCGAGATCGCCTCGACGTCGCGGCCGGCGCGCTCCAGAATGTCGGCGAGGCGGTCGACGATCGCCTCCAGTAGTCCGATCAGGATGGTGTCGCCGCTGGTGCAACCGGTCGCCACCTTCTCGGCGCGTAGCGGAAAGGTCTTGAACGCCTTCGGTTCGTGGTACCGCACGGTGATCAGCCTGTTGCCGGCGAGCACGAAGGTAACCGGCGACATCAACGGATCGTCCACCTCGGTCTGCGCAGGCAGAATGGCGGTCATGAAGTAGGCGCCGTCCTCGACGTAGAGACGGCTCGAGATCTCGATCTCTTCCATCTCTTCGCGGGTCGGAACGGCGATGCCGAGCCAGGTCTCAATTGTCGTCTCTTCTTCCTTTGTCGGGTTGAAGAGGTCGACCCAGACGACAGTGTCGCTGTTTTGCAGGAGATCGTCGACCAGGCGCAGGCGATCATTGTCGACGACGAAGGCCTTGATCATCGCCGGGTCTCCCTTGCTGTTGCCAAAGAGCGTTCGTTCGGAGGGGGCGCGTCAGTCAGATCGCACGGACACGGGCAGGTGAGGCGCGAGGCCGGTGCAGAGGCCCCTTAGACCCAGCACGACGGCCCGTCAAGCAGCGCAAGAGGCACTGCGACACCCCTGCTTTGAAGTTTGTCATCGAGCGACGGCAATGACCATTGGGCTCCCGCGCGGTCAGGTGTTGAACTTGAACAGCATGATGTCGCCGTCCTGGACGACATACTCCTTGCCTTCGTCGCGCGCCTTGCCGGCCTCCTTGGCCGCCACTTCGCCGCCCAGCCTGACGAAGTCGTCATAAGCGATGGTCTGGGCGCGGATGAAGCCGCGCTCGAAATCGGTGTGGATGACGCCTGCCGCCTGCGGCGCCTTGGCGCCCTTGTGCACGGTCCAGGCGCGCGTCTCCTTGGGCCCGACGGTAAAGTAGGTGATGAGCTGGAGCAGCTCGTAGCCGGCGCGGATGACCTTGTTCAGGCCGGGTTCGTCCAGACCGAGCGTTGCCAAGAATTCCATTTCCTCTTCGTCCGAGAGCTGGGCGACCTCGGCCTCGATCGCCGCGGAAATCACGACGGTGCGGGCACCTTGCGCGGCGGCCATGTTCTCGACAGCCCTGGTATGCGCGTTGCCGGTGGCGGCGTCGGCTTCCGCGACGTTGCAGACGTAAAGCACCGGGTGTGAGGTCAAGAGATTCAGCCCCTGCAGGATGCGCAGATCCTCAGCCGAGATGCCGTTGAGCAGGATGCGGGCGGGCTTGCCGGCCTGCAGCAGTTCAAGCGCCGCTTCCATCATCGGAAGTACGGTCGCTGCTTCCTTGTCCTTGCCGGCGGCACGCTTGCGTATCTGCACTATGCGGCGCTCGAGGCTGTCGAGGTCGGCAAGCATCAATTCGGTCTCGACGGTCTCGGCATCGGCGACAGGATCGATGCGGCCCTCGACATGAGTAATGTCGTCATCCTCGAAGCAGCGCAGCACATGGACGATGGCGTCGACCTCACGGATGTTGGCGAGGAACTGGTTGCCAAGCCCTTCGCCTTTCGAGGCGCCACGCACCAGGCCGGCAATGTCGACGAACGAGATGCGGGTCGGGATGATCTCCTTCGACTTGCCGATCGCGGCGATCTTCTGCAGGCGCGGGTCGGGCACCGCCACCTCGCCGGTATTCGGTTCGATGGTGCAGAACGGATAATTGGCGGCCTGCGCCGCCGCCGTCCTGGTCAGCGCATTGAAGAGCGTCGACTTGCCGACATTGGGCAAGCCAACGATGCCGCATTTGAAACCCATTTTTGTCTGGTCCTATCGGGAAATCGAAATTTGATCAGGGCTATGGGCGAAAGCGCCGATGATCGTCAAGGAGCAATTCAATTCAGACGCTGCGCGATGTCATCGGTGCCTATGGCCAACGAGCGAACGCCGGACCTGCTCAGTATTTGCAGGAGATGCCAGAACGCGTCGACCTCAGCGGTTCCGAAATCGATCGTCAGTTGCCCGTCGAGCAATTGCGCGCTGTGAATGATGTTTCCTACGGTCTCCGATGTTTCACGCTCGCCATCGATATCGAACCAGCCGCGAAACCATTCGTCGAAGAGATCGCCGTCAAGCTCATTTACGGGGAATTTGAAATGAACCTCGTCCCACTTGAACGGTGAGATGAGGACATCCATTCCACCGATCCCGGCGTGAATATCCGGAGAGAATTTCACATAGGTATCGCTATTGATGAATTGCGGATTTGGCTGTCCGTCATTGCCGACGAAATCAACCGCGATGAGATTTCGATAGAAGGAATCGACATTCGAAAACTTGATCTCGGTTGCATGCGACCCCTGGCCGTTGCGAGCAAGTTCGCCGGCAGCGGCGACGAAATAATCAACATACTTCTGTCTGATGAGACGGACCAATTCCTGAACGTCATCCATATCCATGGCTCAGTCCTTGCCGCCAAAAAGCTTCTTCAGCATAGCCGCCATCGGGCCGGTTTCGGGCAGCTTGGCCGCCGGCTGTTGCGGCCGCGCCTGGCGGACGTGGCTTTGTGCCGTTGGCGCCTTGGGCGCCTTGGGCGGCGGGCGATCGTCGTCGCCCGTCGGCGTGAGCTTGTCGCGCAAGGCCAGCGTCACGCGGTTCATGAAGGAATTGTCGTCGCCCTTAGCAAGCAATCCGGCACCATCGGCGATTGCGTCGAGCAGCACATCCAGCCATTCGCGGTCGCCCTTAGCGAAATCGCCGAGCACATGGCCATGCACCATTTCCTTCACGCCGGGGTGGCCGACGCCGATGCGCACACGGCGAAAATCCTTGCCGACGTGCTGGTCGAGCGAGCGGATGCCGTTGTGGCCGCCGGAACCGCCACCGACCTTGACCCGCACCTTGCCGGCGGCAAGGTCGATCTCGTCATAGAAGACAGTCAGTGCCGAAGGGTCGAGCTTGTAGAAGCGTAAGGCTTCGCCGACCGCCTGGCCGGACAGGTTCATGAAGGTCTGCGGCTTGATCAGGATCACCTTTTCGCCGGCAAGCGTGCCTTCGGCGATCAGGCTCTGGAATTTCTTCGACCAGGGCGAAAAGGAATGGCGGCGGGCGATCGCGTCCGCCGCCATGAAGCCGACATTGTGCCGGTTGTTGGCGTATTTCGCGCCCGGATTGCCGAGGCCTGCAAAGACAAGCATCGTCGCCTCCGGGCGGGAAGGGGTTACTTCTCTTCGGCGGCAGGAGCCGCTTCGGGCTCAGCCGCTTCAGTTGTCTCTTCCGCGGCCTCCGGCTTCATCGCCGAGGAGCCGGCAATGGTCGCGATGGTGAAGTCGCGGTCGGAGATCACCGGCTTGACGCCGGCCGGCAAGGTGACGGCCGAAATGTGGATCGAATCGCCGATATCGGTACCGGTGAGATCGATGGTGATGAAATCCGGAATCGCATTGGCCGGGCAGTGGAACTCGACCTCGTGGCGCACGATGTTCAGCACGCCGCCGCGCTTGATGCCGGGTGACTTGTCTTCATTGATGAAGTGCACGGGCACATCGACATTGACTTCGGTGTCCTTGCCGATGCGCAGGAAATCGACATGGACCGGGAAATCCTTGACCGGGTCGAGCTGGAAGTCCTTGGGCAGAACCTGGATCTTGTTGCCGTCGACATCGATCGTGGCGACCGTGGTCAGAAACCCGCCGCCATGGATCTTGTAGTAGATGTCCTTATAGGTCAGCGCAATCGCCAGGGGAGGCTGCTTGTCGCCGTAAATCACTGCAGGCACTTTACCGTTGCGGCGAACTGCACGGGCGGACCCCTTACCGACCTGTTCGCGCGCTTCGGCCTTGAGCTCGTAAGTATCGTGGCTCATGGCATTTCCTTTCGCGTTGTTCTGGAGCGTTCGCGGCCGGCAACGTGCCGGGGCCGTAAACGTCGAAAGCCGCCATAGCTAACGCATGACCTGGTCCGAAAACCGGAATCCACTTTTCGGGATCATGCGGGAAGGCGGCCTTCCGCCGCGTTGCCTCCAAGGGTGTCTACGCGGGTGGCGGCTCTATAGCGGAAGGCGGCGCGAGGTGCAAGTCATGGCAGGCACAGGTCTACAAGGGTTTCCCCGATGGCATGGCGACCACCCATGCCGATGTCATCAACGCCGACCTGCTGGCCTTCTTCAGGGCGTAAGGCCTTTCAGGACGTAACAAAAAACACCCGGGTGTTCTTGTGTCAGGTCGTGCCGATGTCAGGCGATGCTCAAGCCGCCATCGATCAGCATTTCCGCACCGACCATGAACGGGCATTCGTCCGAAGCAAGAAAGACCACTGCGTTGGCAATTTCCTCGGCGGTTCCGAAACGACGGGCAGGCACCAGGCCGACCACAGCTTTCGCGCGCGCCTTCGCCGCTTCGGGGTCCAGCCCAAGTTTGTCGTTGAGCGGCGTGTCGATCGGACCCGGGCTGATCACATTGGCGCGAATACCGCGTTCTATCAGTTCGCCCGAGAGCGTCCGGGCGAGCGAAATCATGCCGGCCTTGGCCAGCGCATAGACGTGCGTTCCAGCCATTCCCATATGTGCGTTGACCGAGCCGCTGAGGATGATCGACGACGGGTTCGAAAACAGCGGAACGAGCGCCTTGACCAGGAAGTACGGCCCCTTGAGGTCGACATCGATGCTCCTGTCAAACGCGGCCTCGGTCCAGTCGCCAAGCGGGCGCAGGTCGGCGATACCGGCATTGAGGAAGAGAGCGTCGAGCTTGCCGAAGGTTTCCTCGATCCGCCGCGCTATGTCGTTCTGGGCAGCAGCATCTCCGGCGTCGGCGGCAATGACAAGCACATCACTGCCGAGCATGGTGCGCGCCTCCTCGAGACGGCTCGCATTGGTTCCCGTGATAGCGACGCGCGCACCTTCCTCGATGAAACGTCGCGCCGTCACCAGGCCGATGCCGCTGGTGCCGCCGGTAATCAATGCGGCCTTGCCTTTTAGTCTGGACATAAGCGAATTGCCTTTCCTAGCGCGGAGCATCAGGGCTGAGCCCGGTATGTTCAACTTGAAGGCGTTGCTGACCAAAATTTTGCCTTCAGGGGTGACCCTCTCTAACAGGCTTTTCACCCGGCGTATGGTGAAGGAATCATCGAGGGCGCGGCAACTGCCGCGCCCTCGTATCAATTCCGAAAGATGAACTGATTTTTAGCTGGCCGCCGCCTCCACCTTCCTCACTTCCTTCATGTTAGGCAGGAGGACCGTCAGTAGCCCGAGTAGCGGCAAATACGAGCAGACCTGGAAGACGAAATCGATGCCTTTCATGTCGGCGACGACGCCAAGCACGGCGGCCGCGATGCCGCCCATGCCGAAGGCGAAGCCGAAGAAGATGCCGGCGATCATGCCGACCCGGCCGGGCACCAGCTCCTGGGCGAAGACGACGATGTTCGAGAAGGCCGAGGACAAGATCAGGCCGATCAGCACGGTCAGCACCATCGTCCACTCGAAATTGGCGTAGGGCATGGCCAGCGTGAAGGGCAGCACGCCGACGATCGAGAACCAGATCATCGCCTTCTGTCCGTAGCGGTCGCCGAACGGACCGCCGAGCAGGATTCCCAGGGCCGAGGCGCCGAGGAACAGGAACAACATGACTTGCGACATCTGCACCGAAACGCCGAATTTATGGATGGCATAGAAGGTGTAGTAGCTGGACAGGCTGGCGATGTAGGCGTTCTTGGTCAGCACCAGCAAGGTCAGCACCGCCAGCGCGCCTATCACCTTGTGGCGTGGGAAGGGTGAGACGAAGCTTGCCGCCTTACGGCTGCCGAGTGCTGCGCGCAGGCGGCTGTACCAGCCGCCGACCTGCCACAGCACGATAATGCCGATCAACGAGCCGCCGGCAAACCACGCGATGCTGGTCTGGCCGAAGGGCACGACGATGAAGGCTGCCAGCAGCGGCCCCATCGCCTGGCCGAAATTGCCGCCGACCTGGAACAGCGACTGTGCAAGACCGAACCGGCCGCCGGAGGCGAAGCGGGCGATGCGCGAGGATTCCGGGTGGAAGATCGCCGAGCCGATGCCGATCAGCGAGGCGCCGATGAGGAGCAGCGAGTAATGTCCGGCATAGGCCAGCACGATCAGCCCGATCAACGAGGACGCCATGCCGTAGGGCAGCGAATAGGGCATCGGCCGCTTGTCGGTGATCATACCGATCACAGGCTGCAGCAGGGATGCCGTCACCTGGAAGGTGAAAGTCAGAAGGCCGATCTGCCAGAAATCGAGACCGTAATTGTCCTTCAGCAGCGGATAGGTCGCCGACAGCAGCGACTGCATGATGTCGTTGATACAATGGCAGAAACTCACCGCCAGGATAACGGTGAAGGCCGTCGCCTGGGCTGAAATGTGGTTGGCCGCTGCCGGCTTGGCATCGGCGGTTGCTGTGGTATCGGTCAAGGCAGGCTCCGTGGTCTTTTTGGCGGGCGCTCCCGCAGTCGGTCTTATGGGCCGGCTGCCTTATACGTTGCTTGTCACGCGACTTCTTTCGTGGTTTGGTCCAATAGTTTCGCAAGTGGGCCATAGCCGATGCCGCATGGCAGGGAAATGTTCAGAGCGGGCGACACCGATCTCGGGCTGTTGCATGAGCGTCGCTGGCAATGGCTGGAGCAGGCCGTCGGGCCGGCAGTGGCGCTGCCGACCGAATATCCGGACGGCTACCATGTGCCACGCCACTATCACAGCCGCAGCCAGTTGCTGCACGCGCTGGTCGGTGTCGTGCTGGTAACGACGCGGCATGGGCGCTGGATGGTGCCCCCCGACCACGCGATGTGGATCCCCGCCGGCACCGAACATTCGGTCGAGATGCTGGGCGACGTCAGCATGCGGTCCGTCTATGTGATGCCGGAGGCCATTCCCGGCCTGCCGGACGGGTTGCGTGTCGTCGGCATCACCGACCTGATGCACAGCCTGATCGTGGAATCGGAAAAGCTGCCGCAGGGCGCCGAGCTGGAGGGGCGGGGTGGGCTGATCATGAAGCTCCTGCTGCACGAAATCCCGAACCTGCCGGAACGGCCACTCGGACTGCCGTTCCCGTCCGACGCAAGGCTGGCAGCGCTGTGCCGGCGCTTCGTCTCGGCACCGTCACCGCATGCGACGATCGACGAGTGGGCCGCTATCGTCGGCATGAGCCGCCGCTCTTTCACCCGCGCGTTCCACCGCCAGACCGGATTGTCGCTGTCGACCTGGCGTCAGCAGGCCTGCCTGTTCGCGGCGCTGCCACGGCTGGCCGACGGCGAGCCGATCACGAGGGTGGCGCTCGATCTCGGCTATGACAGCGTGCCGGCCTTCATCACCATGTTCAAGCGCATGCTGGGAGCCTCGCCGCGCGGTTATATGCGCGGCGCCCGTGATGCTGGCGAAGGTGTGCGACGAATAAGCGGTCCGGCTCGGCCCGAGTCGCAGCCCTAAAGGGCGTCGCGTTCGGCCGGCCTCATGCGACGCGTTCTTGTTTTACGCATGTTGTTATCGCAAAACCGCTGCACAGTTTTGCGCGACATGCATTAATCGAACAGGCTCGACACCGATTCCTCGGTCGCCGTGCGCGAGATCGCCTCGCCCATCAGTTCGGCGATGGAGATGACGCGGATGTTGGCGGCGTCCAGCACTGCCTGGGTCGGCTGGATCGAATCGGTGATGACCAGTTCCTGCAGTTTCGAGGCGCCGATGCGGGCGATGGCGCCGCCGGACAAAACGCCATGGGTAGTGTATGCGGTGACACTGGTGGCGCCGTCGGCAAGCAGCGCATCGGCCGCATTGCACAGCGTGCCGCCCGAATCGATGATGTCGTCGATCAACAGGCAATCCTTGCCGCGCACGTCACCGATGACGTTCATGACTTCCGATTCGCCGGGGCGCTCGCGGCGCTTGTCGACGATGGCAAGCTGGGCATCGATGCGCTTGGCGAGCGCGCGGGCGCGGACCACGCCGCCGACATCCGGCGACACCACCATGACATTGGCAAGCTGCTTGTATTTCGCCTTCACGTCGCGGGCCATGACCGGCACGGAAAACAGATTGTCGGTCGGGATGTCGAAGAAGCCTTGAATCTGGCCGGCATGGAGATCCAGGGTCAGCACCCGGTCGACGCCCGCCCTCGTGATCATGTTGGCGACCAGCTTGGCCGAGATCGGTGTGCGGCCAGAGGCACGGCGATCCTGCCTGGCATAGCCGAAATAAGGAATAACCGCAGTGATGCGCTTGGCCGAGGAGCGCATGAAGGCATCAATCATGATGAGCAGTTCCATCAGATGATCGTTGGTCGGGAACGAGGTGGACTGCAGGATGAACACGTCCTCGCCGCGCACATTCTCCTGGATCTCGACGAAGATTTCCTGGTCAGCGAAGCGCCTGACGCTGGCCTTGCCCAGCGGAATGTTGAGGTAGCGGGCGACTGATTCGGCCAGCACCCTGTTGGAATTGCCCGCGAAGAGCTTCATGCACCGTTCCTGGCGAAGGATTGAGAGACTCCGATAGACACTCCAGCCTCTTAGTCGGGCTTTTAGCGGCCCGCGCCGGTATTGCAAGCGTCGTGAATGGGAATCCGCCGGCTAATCTCAATAAACGCTTACGGCTTGACGATGCGGCGATAGGTCCACTTCAATGCCGACGGAATCGGGATAGCTCTATCTTTCAGTCTGAGCATGATCTTTCCGAAAACCGGATTCCACTTTTCGGAATCATGCTCCAGGTCAGCCGGCGCCACCGCCAAGCCAGGTGGCGAACTGGTCGATTGTCTGGTCGGCGATCGCCTGCATGGTCGCCGGCGCCACCGCCGCCCAGCCTTCGCCGCCACCAACGGAGGGCGCCTTCTGCTGGCCATTGATGCGATGCAGCCGGTTGCCGGCCGGGTCATAGATGTCCCAGACGTAGATGACCGTGGTGTCCTTGCCTTCCGTCATGGTCGAGAAATAGCCCTTGAGCACATGCGTTGGGGTCTGGTCGGTGCTGCCGGCCAAGGTGATGCCGCGCTGCCTGGCGCGTGTCTGAAGCTCGGCGGTCAGCGGTGTCGCGGCTTCTACCGAGGCGCCGACGATCGGCGCCACCTGCAGCCGGGTTCGGGCAATGGCAGCCGCGCTTTTGGCGGGCGGCACGGCCGCTGCAGCGGAAGGCTGCGCTGTATCTGCAGTTTGCGCGGTGCCGGCAGGCTGAGCCGGAGTTGCGGGGGGCGTTGCGGCACCTCCGGCTCCGGAGAGCGATTGCGTCGATTGCGGGGCAATGGCCGAGGGTTCGAGAACGTCCTTCGCATTGGTGCAGGCCGCCAGTGCCAGCGCCACGAGCAATGACACGGTCGTCACATGCGATCGTCTCATTAGCCTGAAAACTCCTTGGCGACGAACGCCCCTCACTCTTTCCATTATGGATTCACTGCACGATCAAGTCGAGATCATGGCGGGACAAGGGCTTCGGCTGGGATTCGGTCGTCAGGTAGGTGCGGCCAAGGGTCATCGCCGTTTCGGTTTCGGAGTCCATGATGATCATATGGGCGAACAGCGTCATGTTCGGCGCAATCGGTTCGGGATTACCCTGATAGAACATCGGCATATCCATCCAGGACGGGGTGAAGCGGGCGCCGAGCGAATAGCCGCAGGCATTGAGCCGGTGCTTGGTCAAATTGTGGGCCTCGAGCGTGCGGGCATGGGCGTCGAACACGTCGCCGAAAGTGTTACCGGGTGTCATCGCCTTCTCGACTGCAAGTAGCGCGGCGCGGGCGGCATCGAACAATTCCTGGTGGCGTTTCGATACCTTGCCGGTCAACACCGTGCGCATCATTGCCGCATGGTAGTGGTGGAAGACACCGGCCCATTCGAGTGTCAGCTGGTCGTTCTTGGTGAGCTTGCGGCGACCGGCCTTGTAGCGGCAAAGCAGGGCGTCGATGCCGGAGCCGATAATGAACTCGTTGGCCGGATAATCGCCGCCGCCGGCAAAGATCGCACCTTGCATTGCGGCCAGGATCAGCGCCTCATCGCCGCCCTGCTTGATCAGCGGCAGTGCTGCGTCCAGCGCGTCGTCGGCCAGATTGGCGGCTTTTTCCGCCTTGGCGATTTCGGCCGGGCTCTTGAACAGCCGCAACCGGCTGACAATGCCGGAGGCATCCGCGATCTGCCCGAAGGTCTGCAACTGCTCGTCGAGGCGCCGGCCATTATAGGCCGTCAGGCCGTGGGTATCGTATTCGACGCCGATGCGGGCGCCGAGCAGGTCGAGCTCGTTGAGCAGATTGCGCAGGTCGACCGCCGGATTGGCGCCGTTGCGGTCCGTCCACAAAACGATGTTGTCGATGATCGAGGTGTGGCGCGCCTGGCGCAAGTCGGCCGAACGCGTCAGCAGCACCATCGAGCCGTCGGCCTTGACCACCAGGCACTGGAAAAAGCAGAAGCCGAATGTGTCGTAGCCGGTTAGCCAATACATGCTTTCCTGGGCAAACAGCAGGACGGCGTCGAGCTTCTTTTCGGCGATCTCGATCATCAGTCGATCGCGCCGCGCGTCGAATTCCGAGCGTTCGAAATGCAGCGCCATCAGTCAGTCTCCAAAACGATTGCCGAAACCTGCCGCCCGTAGTCGGGCTCGTTGCGATGCGTGCTGCGCCGATAGGAGTAGAAAAGCTCTTCCTCGGCATAGGTGCAGCGGCCAAGCCCTTCGGCGCTGACGCCAGCCTTGGTCAGCCGGTCGACCGTGTAGCGGTTGAGATCGAACATCGCATGTCCGGCATTTGCGGAGGGCGCGAAATAGCGGGTATTGCCAGCATCGGCGTCGACGAAGCGGGCGACGAATTCCGGTCCGACCTCGTAATTCTGTGGGCCGATGGAAGGACCGAGCACTGCGACGATGCGGTCACGTCTGGCGCCGAGGCTCTCCATTGCCGCGACGGTGTTTTCCAGCACGCCGGTGAAAGCGCCTTTCCAGCCGGCATGGGCGGCGCCGATAATGCGCGCCTCGGCGTCGGCGAAGAGGACCGGTCCGCAATCGGCGGTCGAGGCGCCGACGGCAATGCCCGGCCGGTCGGTGACAATGGCGTCAGCCTTGGGCCGCTCGCCGGCAAAAGGCTCCCTGGCAATGGCGACGTCCGGCGAATGAACCTGGTGAGCGGTCAGCAGATGGTTTGCAGGCACACCCATCCATTCGGCGACCCGGCGGCGATTCTCGCGCACCAGCGTCTGGTCGTCGTTCGAGCCGGTGCCGATGTTGAGGCCCCGGTAGATGCCGCTGGAAATGCCGCCAACGCGTGTGAAGTAGCCGTGGCGGACGCCTTGCGCCGTTTCCAGCAAGCGCGACCGAACGGGATCCGGTTTGGTCTGATTCAGCATGGCGGCTTTGTTGTCCGTATGGGCGATTTCGTCAAGCGAGTTGAAAACGGGCGAGTTGAAGACGGGCGAGTTGAAGACGGGCGCAGTTGGTAAGTTGAAGGCTGGCGCGGTTGATGTCGGGCGCTAGTCGGAGATGGGAGAGTGGGAGATGCGGCAGCGAAAAGTCAATCCGTGCTTGGAAACGGCGGAACGGCAATGCCGGCGGGGAGGACGGCAAGCACCTTGAAGAGTTCGCCCATGGCTTGCGGGCCGGCGAGGCGCTCGACGTCGGCCGCGATCTGTTCGCGAGCTGCCTCATCGGCATTGGCGCCGAGCCGGCCTGCCCGTTCGAGAAGCCCCATCTTGAGCAGGAATTCACCTTGCGTGGAGAGGTGGGCATCGAGGCCGTGTGCCCGAACGGTTGCCGCGAGGGCAGCGAAATCGACATGGGCGGTGAGATCGGCCTGCCCCGGATTGGCCAGCACGTCCTCATGACCGTGCTTGCGCAAGGCCTGCAAGGTGTCGCCGATCCCGGGCTGGAGGTGACCGTAGTCGAGAAACAGGCCGGCGCCGCCAAATCCGGCAAGTCGCCCGGCGATGGCCGCCACCAGGGCGGCGCGGGCTGGCGCCACCTCGACGATCGCACCTTGCGGCGCATTCTCGGCACCCTCCGGCAGCAGCATCGGGTCGAGCGAGCCGGCGCCGACGAAAAAGCGCAGCCGGTTCGCATTGTCGAGACCGATCATCCGTTCGCGCCAGCCGGCTCCAGCGCGGACGAACTGGCGGATGGGCACCGCGTCAAACAGCTCGTTACCAACAATCAGAAGCGGCCCCTGCGGTAGTGTGTCGACGGCCCCATGCCAGGCGATGGTGGCCGACGTCCCGGCAAGCGTCCGTTTCTGGACTTCGGTCAACCGCGGACTGGTCTCGATCAAGGCGAACGATGCGCTGGCGGTAAGCGTCCGATCGAGCCGCGAAAGCGTGCGCAGCATATCTCTCATCAGCGTGCCGCGGCCGGGGCCTATTTCGGCGATGGCGACCGGCGTCGGCCGGCCGATCGCCAACCACGCCTGGTAGAGCCAGATGGCGACCAGCTCGCCAAACATCTGGCTGATCTCCGGCGCGGTGACGAAGTCGCCGGCGGCGCCAAACGGCTCGCGTGTCGTATAATAGCCGTCCTGCGGATCGAACAGGCAGAGCGCCATGTATTCGCTGATGGGGATCGGTCCCACCGCACCGATCAGCTCGGCGATGCGGGTCTTCAGCCGCGTCATGCCGGCTGCGGTTTTGTCACCGGCCTAGCTGTAGCCATCGCCCAGATGCCGGCCAGCACCATCGGCAGTGACAGCACCATTCCCATGGTCAGCCAGCTCGTGCCAAGGAGGTAGCCAAGCTGCTGGTCGGGCTCGCGAAAGAATTCGACGAAGATCCGCGAGGCGCCATAGCCGGCGATGAAGGCGCCGCCGACGAAGCGCGGCGTCTTCAGCTTGAGCCGCGAATGGGTGAGGAAGCGCAGGACAAGGAACAACACCAGCCCTTCGAGGAGCGCCTCGTAGATCTGGCTCGGATGGCGTGCAAATGGGCCGCCATTGGGGAATTCGAATGCCCATGGAACGTCGGTCGGCCGGCCCCATAGTTCGGAATTGATGAAGTTTGCCAGGCGAACGAGGCCAAGCCCCACCGGCACGCCGGCGGCAACCACGTCGAACAGCGACCATGTGCGGATGCTGCGAGACCGGGAAAACAGCGTCATTGCGAGAATGACGCCGAGCAGGCCGCCATGAAACGACATCCCGCCCTGCCAGACGGCGACGATATCAAGCGGATTGGCAATGTAGCGCGGCAGGTCGTAGAACAGTACGTAGCCGGTGCGTCCGCCGAGCACCACACCGATGGCTGCCCAGACGATGAAGTCGTCGAGGTCGACGGGCTTCATCGGCAAGGTGCCGTCGGGCCACAGTTTTGGGTTGGTGACGAGGCGCTTGGCATACCACCAAGCGAACAGAATGCCGACGATGTAGCCGACGCCGTACCAATGCACCGCCAGTGGTCCGATCCGGACGATGACCGGGTCGATGTTGGGAAAGGGCAGGGCGGCCAGCGGCAGCAAATATTCGCTCAACAGGGTCTCCGGGTTCCAATCGGGTTCGGGCGCGGACCATGCGGCAGGCTTTTGGCGGGGTCAAGGCAAGCGTGTGCTTGCATTCCGCATCGTGCGCCACTACGTCAATTCGACCAAGCGAGGATTTGCCATGGCGACCGGACCGAACCGCATTCTCGATGAATTCGCCAAGCTGATGACCGACGCAGCCGGTGCCGCGCAAGGCGTGCGGCGCGAGGTGGAGACCGCCTTCAGGGGCCAGGCCGAGCGCATACTCAACTCCATGGACGTGGTGCAGCGCGAGGAATTCGAGGCCGCTCGCGACATGGCGGCGAAGGCCAGGGAAGAAAACACCCGCCTCGCCGCTCGCATCGAGGCGCTCGAGGCCAGGCTTGCCGAATTGACCGGTCAAGTAGCGCCTGCGGCTGCGGCAAAGCCGCGTGCAAAAAAATAATAAGAAATAAATCGTAAACTTTTCCACAAAGCCGGATCGCAAAAAGCGCTTTGTCGTGAATCGCTTACCGGTACTGCGTGGATCTTTGTGACGGCGCCTTTCCACATGCGAATGACGCAGTGCGAAAAATTGGGCTGGTCACGCGACTCCCGATCAATAGACTGAATTTGTTGCATGATTCGGAGCAGGGTCATGCGCCGGGCGGTGGGGTCCGGTCCGGGGTCTTTGCGTTGACGAAGTCCTGGCCGTCCGAGTTCTAGGCAGAATTGTTCGAGTGTGCCTCTCCCGCGGAGCGTGTGGTGGCGCTCCCAGAACGACAGGAAGCATTTCATGGAACTTCTCGAACTCGAATTCTCCCGCGAAATCCATCCGGTGGATGTTATCGAGCAGGTGGCGCACAACAACGATTGGTCCTTCGAGCGGGCCGGCGACGACGAGATCTCGATCTCGGTTGCCGGAAGCTGGACCGACTACCACGTTTCATTCTCCTGGATGGAGGACTACGAGGCGCTGCACCTGGCCTGCGCTTTCGACATCAAGGTGCCTGAGGCGCGCGCGCTCGAGGTGATGCGGCTGCTTTCGCTGATCAACGAACAGATGCTGTTTGGCCATTTCGACCTCTGGGAGCAGGAAGGCGCCATCATGTTCCGCCAGTCGCTGCTGCTGGCCGGTGGGGTCGAGCCGTCGAGCCAGCAGGTCGAGGTGCTGCTGTCGTCGGCGCTGGAGGCCTGCGAATGCTATTTCCAGGCGTTCCAGTTCGTCGTCTGGTCGGGGACTTCGGCCAAGGATGCGTTGGCCGGCGTGCTGTTCGAAACCTACGGAAACGCCTGACAGTCGATGAGTTTGAGCAACGCGCGAAAACCAGAGATCAGCTTTGCCGATTTCGACCGCGTCGACATCCGCGCCGGCACTATCATCGAGGCCGAGCCTTTTCCCGAGGCGCGCAAGCCGGCGATCAAGTTGAAAATCGATTTCGGTCCCGTGATCGGGGTGAAGAAATCCTCGGCCCAGATCACGAAATACTATACGCCCGAAACCCTGATCGGCCGGCAGGTGTTCGCTGTGGTCAATTTCCCGCCGCGTCAGATCGGGCCATTCATGTCGGAAGTGCTGACGCTCGGCTTTCCCGATGAAGAGGGCGCCGTCGTCCTTGGCGCGATCGAGCGCAAGGTGCCGGACGGCGGCAGGCTGTTCTAACTGCGCTGTTGCTCAGGCAGCCAGTTTACGCGTGGTACCCAGCGCCTCTTCGACCGTTTCCATGAACATTTCCGCGCAGGCCTTCCAGCTGTAGCGCATAGCACGTTGCCGCGCCTCGGCGCGGTCGACGTGAAGGGCGGCGAGCGCTGCTTGCCGCAGGTCGTCCGATACCGCGCCGCCGATGCCGTCACCCACAATATCGATCGGTCCGGTGACGGGATAGGCTGCGACCGGCGTGCCGCTGGCCAGCGCCTCGATGATGACGTTGCCGAATGTGTCGGTGCGGCTGGGGAAGACGAAAGCATCGGCCGAGGCGTAGATCTCGGCGAGTTCGTCGTTCGGGCGATGGCCGAGGAAATGGGCATCGGGATATCTGGCCTTCAGCTTCGCCAATTCCGGCCCTTCGCCTACGACCACCTTGCTGCCGTGCAGGTCGAGATCGAGGAAGGCCGGCAGGTTCTTTTCGATCGCGACGCGGCCGACGCAGAGGAAGATCGGTCCGGGAAATCCCAGGTCCTTTCTTTTATCCGGTCGAAAATGATCTGTGTCGACGCCGCGCGTCCATGGCCGGAGCTTGGTGAAGCCGCGCGCCGCAAGATCGTCGGCGAGCGACTGGGTGGCGACCAGCGTGCCCTGTCCTGAATTGTGGAAATCGCGCAGCCAGCGATAGGCCCATGCTTCAGGCACCGGCAGGCGCGCGCTCAGATATTCCGGAAAACGTGTGTGATAGCTGGTCGTGAACGGGCGGCCGGCGTTGCGGCAGTAGCGCCGAGCCATAATGCCGAGCGGTCCTTCGGTGACGATATGGATGTGGTCCACCTTGCGTGCCTCGATCAGCTGCGCCACGCGGTGCGGAGTCGTCAGCGCCAGCCTGATGTCCGGATAGGTCGGCAGCGGCAGGGTGCGAAAGATGTTCGGCGTCAGGAAGTCCGTCTCGACATCGAAGGATTTCAGGGTCTCCGAGAGGCGCTCCAGCGTGTGGACGACGCCGTTGACTTGCGGGCGCCAGGCGTCGGTGACCATCAGGATGCGCATGGCGGTCCCTTGGCGGAGAGCTTGATTGCCTCGCCGCGACGCCTGAGCGGCGACCACGCCGCAGCTCTGGCGTCGCACCAGCGCACCCGGGCAGGCGCGGGGTCGAAATGAGGCCGCAGGGCCGAATCAATCAGGATCGCGCGCTTCATTGGCGCTCTTCACCATGGTTTCATGACGGCCGGATGAACGGCCGGGTCTCGCTGCCGTCAAGCCGGAACCTTGATCACCGCCCGAAGGCCGCCGAGCGGGCTGCGTTCGAGGACGATGTCGCCGCCATGGCTGCGGGCAATGTCGCGTGCGATTGAGAGGCCAAGGCCGGTGCCGCTGGCGTCGAGGTTGCGGGCCTCGTCGAGCCGTACGAACGGCTTGAATACATCCTCCCGCTTTTCGGGCGGAATGCCCGGACCGTCATCGTCGATGGTGACGAGCAGTGAACCGCGTCCATGATTGGCGTTGATCTCCACCGTCTTGGCATAGCGAAATGCATTGCCGACGACGTTGGACAGCAGCCGGGCAAAGGCATTGGGGCGCACATGCACGTGCGGATCGCCGACAAGCACGGTCGACAGCTTGCGCTTGCGCAGCGCGGCTTCCTCGCGAAGCTTGTCGAAGAAGGCTTCGAGATCGAACCGACCGGCGTCTTCCGACGCTTCGCCGCGTGCAAAGGCAAGGTAGCCTTCCAGCATCGACTGCATGTCGTCGATGTCCTGGTCGAGTGCCTGGGTATCGGCCGCCTTGGTCCCGGCAAGCGCCAATTGCAGCTTGAAGCGGGTGAGGATAGTCCTCAGATCGTGGCTGACGCCGCTCAGCATGGCGGTGCGCTGCTCGAGCTGGCGTTCGATGCGTTCGCGCATCTGGATGAAGGCAAAGCCGGCGCGGCGGACCTCCTCGGCTCCGCGCGGGCGAAAATCGCGCGGCATCGGCCGGCCCTTGCCGAAGCTCTCGGCCGCCTCGGCCAGCGTTAGAATCGGCCGGATCTGGTTGCGCAGGAAAGGAATGGCAATCATCAGCAGCACCAGTGAGGTGCCGACCATCCAGATCAGGAAAATATGGGTGTTCGATGCATAGGCTTGGCTGCGGCGCACGAAGACCCGCAGCACCTTGTTCTCGAGCTGGACGCGGACCTCGACGATATTGGAATTACCGACCGTATCGATCCAGAACGGACGGTTGATCTGGCGGGTAATCTCGGACGAAAGGATCTCGTCGAGGATCGAGAAGAACGGCTTTGGCCCGGGTGGCGGCAGCGGGTCGGGCGGTAGGAGGTCGACCTTCAGTTGCATGCGATCCTGGGCGATGCGGATGACGTTGGCGTAATCGGCGTCGTGCGGATAGGTCTCTATCAGGTCGATGATGGCGGCGATGTCGCGCACCGTGGCCTGCGACAGGCGCTGCGTCACGGTCTGCCAATGGCGCTCCATGAAGACAAAGGCGACGACCGACTGCAGCATGATCATCGGCGCGATGACGATGATCAGCGAGCGGGCATAGAGCCGCTTCGGCATGTAAAGCGACACCAGGCGCCAGAAACGGTTCCAAGCGCGCGGCACGGCCTTGAGCGCCCGAGTCGCGCGGGCGCTCAAGCCGCCATCTTCCGGCCGTTCGAGTTGCGTGGTCGCCATTCGTCTTTTCGCTCACCGGCGGCCCAGCAAAGGACCGCTGTCGGCGGCATTCTATTCCACGCTGAGCCGATACCCAATACCGCGCACGGTCTGCAGCCAGACCGGATTGGACGGATCGCGTTCGATCTTGCGGCGCAGCCGGTTGATCTGGACATCGATCGTGCGCTCGCCGACCTCGGACTCGTCGCCGACAAGCTCATGCCGCGGTATCGTCTCGCCGGCGCGCGCAGCGAAGATCGCCAGGATTTCCTGCTCGCGGTCGGTCAGCTTGAGCGCCTCGCCGCCGCGCTTCAGCTCACGCCTGGCGATCTGGAAGGTATAGGGGCCAAAGACCAGCTGTTCGACCTTGGGCGTCGTCGCGGGGCCGCCGCGGCGCAGGATATTGTTGATGCGCAGGATCAGCTCGCGCGGGTCGAACGGTTTTGGCAGATAGTCGTCGGCGCCGGCCTCGAGCCCGGTGATCCGGCTGTCGGTTTCGGACAGTGCGGTGAGCATCAGGATCGGTACGTTTTTTTCTGCCCGCAGCGCCTTGGTGAGGTCGACGCCGCTTTCACCCGGCATCATGACGTCGAGCACGATCAGATCGAAGTCGAGGCCGGCGAGCTTGCGCCGCGCCTCGCCGGAATTTCCGGCGACGGTGACGCGAAAGCCGTTTTCGGTCAGATATTGTTTCAGAAGATTGCGGATACGGGTGTCGTCATCGACCACAAGCAGATGCGGCGCATCGTCTTCCGGTGCTGTCGGATGATCAACCCTCTCAATGGTCTCCATGGTTTTTCCCTGACATCTTTGCGGGCACAATGTCGATCTGCGCCCTTAGTTCCGGATTGACCATCGCTTCAAGGAACCGTTCGATGACGGCGCGTTCGGTGGCTCCGGAATCTTCCAATGCAGCATGGATGCGGCGCGACTGTGGCCGCGCCAGTGCCAGCGCCAAGGCACGGCCCTTGGCCGTCGGATAAAGCTCGCGCTGGCGGCGGTCGCGAGGGCCCTGCAATTGCACGATATGGTCGGTGTCGATCAGTTGTTTGAGCACGCGCGCCAGGCTCTGCTTGGTGATCTTGAGCACGTCGAGGAGTTCGGCGACCGTCAGCCCGGGCCGGCGATTGACGAAATGCAACACCCGATGATGGGCGCGGCCAAAACCGTAATCGGCCAGGATCTGGTCCGGATCGGAGGTAAAGTCGCGATAGGCGAAGAAGAACAACTCGATGATGGCGAAATCGATGCCGTCCTCGTCGGTGATCGCCGTCCTGATCGGCTCTGCGGCTGCGTGGCTCGTCATCTTTTCTCCGTGTGAAGCAGGAAATTATGTCAGCACTATTGACGTATTTTCCGCGCGATGGTAATTTTTGGCAAGCTTTTCGGCGGATTGCGAACGAAAAGGCAAGCGAAGCTGTTTTTTCCGGAACTTCCTGAGTTTGCCAGACCTTAAATATCCGCCTACGCTTTAAGACAATGGCCGCCTGCAGCGGCCGAAACGAAACACGCAATGACACAACGATGTGCGGGCTGCCGCCCGCGGGAGGTTACCATGGCATCCGTTCCCTTCGACCAACTGGACGGCTTTATCTGGATGAACGGCGAATTCGTCAAATGGGCCGACGCCAAGATCCACGTCTTGACCCACGGGCTGCATTACGCCAGCGCGGTATTCGAGGGTGAGCGCGCCTATGGCGGCGAAATTTTCAAGCTGACCGACCACAGCGAACGCCTGCATGAATCGGCGCGCCTGCTTGGCTTCAAGATACCCTACTCGGTCGCCGAGATCGACGACGCCTGCCGCACGCTGTTGAAGAAGCAAGGTTTCCAGGACGCCTATGTCCGGCCGATCGCGTGGCGCGGCAGTGAACAGATGGGCGTTTCCGCGCAGAACAGCCGGATTAACTGCGCCATCGCCATCTGGCAGTGGCCGAGCTATTTCGATCCGGCGCAGAAGCTCAAGGGTATCCGCCTCGACATGGCCGAATGGCGCCGCCCCGACCCGCGCACCGCACCGTCGAAATCGAAGGCGGCCGGCCTCTACATGATCTGCACCATGTCCAAGCATGCCGCCGAGGCCAAGGGCTACGCCGACGCCATGATGCTCGACTGGCGTGGCCAGGTGGCCGAAGCGACAGGCGCCAACATCTTCTTCGTCAAGGACGGCAAGATCCATACGCCCAAGCCTGATTGCTTCCTCGACGGCATCACCCGCCGCACGGTCATCGGCCTTGCCAAGGACCGCGGTTTGGAGGTGATCGAGCGCGCCATCAAGCCGGAGGAGCTTGAAGGCTTCCAGCAGTGCTTCCTCACCGGGACGGCGGCCGAGGTGACACCGGTTTCGGAGATCGGTCCCTACCGATTCGAGGTCGGCGAAATCGCCAAGACATTGATGAACGACTATTCTGCGGCGGTTCAACCCAAGCACGCGATTGCTGCAGAATAACGAAAGTCACAGGTTTTTTATCAAGTAGGGGCGGTTTTCGGGCCGCCCCTTTTATTTAAGCGTTTGCGCATTTGACTTTCATTCAATTCGGCGTCTCATGATGGCGTCGGCCTGGGAGGCTGGCAGCTATGGAGGGACTGGAAATATGGATATGAACACGCTTCTTCCGATCATCATTCAGGTGATTACGGGCATCATCGGTGGTCAGGCGGTGGGTGCGGCTATCAAGACTGCGGCGATGGGGCAGCTTACCAAAATCCTGGGCGGCGCTGTCGGCGGCGTCGGCGGTGCGGCCATCCTCAACAGTCTGCTGGGTGGCGCGGTCGATCCGGCAGCAGCCGCCACGGCGGCAGGGGCCGGCAGCGCGTTGAACATTTCAAATATCGTTGGCGGTGCCGGCGGCGGCGCCATCCTGACCGGCATCATCGGTGCGGTCATGAACGCGATGAAGAAATAAGCTTCGACGTTTCAGGCTTTTCAAATGGGCGGCTTCGGCCGCCCATTTCGTTTGCCGTTTGTGGGAGCGGTGGACGCCGTTCGCGTGTGTCTCTACATCAGGGCCTGGTTCAAGGTTAGAGCTTTCCTGACGCGTACGAGGGGACGCGCAGCGCTCCGACAGCGTGAAAGGACGAATATGGGTCAGCTCAACGCCGGCATCGTGCCGGTCACGCCGTTCCAGCAGAACTGCACCATCCTCTTCGACATGGACGACAGACAAGGCGTTGTCGTCGATCCGGGCGGTGACATCGACAAGGTGCTGGCGGCGCTCGAGGACAATGCAATCACTGCCGGCGCGATCTGGATTACGCATGGCCATATCGACCATGCCGGCGGGGCCATGGAGCTGAAAGAGGCGCTCGGTATCGAGATCATCGGCCCGCATGCCGCCGACCGGCCGCTGCTCGCCAATCTCGAGAACCAGGCGAAGCGCTATGGCATCACCGATCCCGTGCGCAACTGTGTCCCTGACCGGTTCCTTGCCGAAAGCGAGACCGTTTCGTTTGGCTCACATGTGTTTGAGGTGATCCATTGTCCGGGCCACGCACCCGGCCACGTCGTCTACTATAACCGGGCCGCGAAGTTCGCCCATGTCGGCGACGTGCTGTTCCGCGGTTCGGTCGGCCGCACCGATCTGCCGGGCGGCGACCACGCCGCGCTGATCGCCTCGATCAAGGAGAAGCTTTTGCCGTTGGGCGACGACATCGGCTTCATCTGCGGCCATGGTCCTGGCGGCCGTTTTGGTGAGGAGCGGCGGAGCAATCCGTTCCTGATCTGAAACCGCTTGCCGGAAACAAAAAAAGCGCGGCCTGTGCGACCGCGCTTTTTTCCGGCGGAAACTGCCTCCGTTAATTGGCGGTGCAGAAATGCTGTTCGCCGTCATAGCCGGTGAACGTGCCGGTACGCGAGTTGAAGCTCCGGTAGCGGTCCGAGCAGTATTCGTACCAGCCGCGGGTCCAGGGCTCCGCATAGCTTTCGGCATAGGCCACTCGCGGCTGCACGTAATAACGGCGCACCGGGGCAGGCCTGTAGTATTCATCATCATAGGCCGGGTCGTAATAGCGGGGCTGCGGACTGGCGAGCGCACCGCCGATCAGGGCACCTGCCGCAAGGCCGAGGACGCCGGCCGCAACGGCGTCGCCGTGGCCGTGGTGACGGCGGTGATGGCGCCATTCATCGGCACTGGCCGCGGGCAAGGTCGCAAACGTGGTCGCAACGACCGCAGCGGACAGGATGGCAGTCTTGAAAATGCGGTTCATGTCGGTCTCCTTCGTGCCGGCCCGGGTCGTTTTCGGGGGATGCGGTCCGGCTTTAACGAAGATTGATATGCGACCGTGGCTGAACGGGGGCTGAACGAAATTTGACCAGGCGGTTCATCTAACTGGGCGGTTCAAGCGTGCGGCAAACACCGCAGGCCAGACCGGCCCACGTCCATTCAGTCCAGGGCTGGTTCAGCCGATCGACAGGTTGACGGCTTTCGGACCCTTGCCGCGCTTGTCCGGCTCGGTGTCGAATGTCACTTTCTGCCCATCCTCAAGACCGGGAAGACCCGACGCCTGCACGGCCGAAATATGGACGAAGACATCCTTTGCCCCGTCGTCCGGCGTGATGAAGCCGAAGCCCTTGGCGTGATTGAAGAATTTGACGGTGCCGGTCTGCGGCATGGGAAGCTCCTTTGATCCCACAAGTCCAGTCTCGGGCCGGCAAATGCCCGGACGGAAATTTGTCCTTTATTTTAGTGCCATCGGCAAGAGAAAGTTTTGCGCGTGCCTGCAAGCATCCCGGAACACAAAAGGCGCGACGAAAACCGCCGCGCCTTTACAGAATTCAAGTTCACTCCAAAAGCCTTGCAGCATCCTCACACCCCGAAAGGACGCGCGGCACGCTGCGGTTTCAGGCAGCGCGGAGATTGACCGCTTTCGGACCCTTGCCCATACGGTCGGGCTCGACATCGAAGGTGACCTTCTGACCGTCGACGAGCGTGCGCAGCCCGGAAGCCTCGATCGCCGAGATGTGCACGAACACATCCTTGGCGCCGCCATCGGGCGTGATGAAGCCGAAGCCTTTGGTAGCGTTGAAGAATTTAACGGTGCCGGTCTGGGCCATTGGGGAAACTCCTTCACCCGTGTCAGTCTTGGTGGTTCCGCCCGCCGCCTGGCGCCGTGGGCAAGTCCCGGTGGTTGCTTCGGCAGTCATGCATTGGCGCATGGTAAAACCCCCCGCCGAAAACGGGGCTGTCAGAGATTCACAGTATCGGGGAAAGGTCGTCCAAAACGTTCCGCTCTCCGGGTCGCAAATGCCCGAACACAAAATTTATCGCACGGAAACGTGATGCTTGCAAGATAGAGCCGCGGGCGGCCCAACAGGCGCATCCCGACGCATCGCACCGATAGCCCCGGTTCTCCGCGCGGTCATCGGCCAGACGCCACCCACGCATGGTCCAGCAAGCGGGGCAGGTGCTGTTTTGGCTTGCGCCGGCATACCGCCCGGGTTCGTCATGCCGCCAGTTGCAAACAGGGGTTGCATTTGGCAGCGTAATGACGAGGATCGGCCGGACGCAGGCACCATTTGTGCAGGCAGGAGTTTCGAGGGAGGGAACATTCATGCGGCTTCTTGCGGCAATCTTTCCGCGGCAGGTTTTTTCCATCCTGTTCCTGTCGGCAATTCTCGCAGCCTGCACCGTCGTGGTGGATGAGGGGCCGGGGCCGCGCCCGCCACGGCCGGGCCCGCAATTCTGCACCAAGCAATATGACCCGGTCTGCGCCCGGCGCGGTGGCGACCGCCAGACCTTCGCCAATGCCTGCCTTGCCGAACGGGCCGGATATCGCATCATTCGCGAGGGCGAGTGCCGCGGCGGTGGTGGTGGCGGTGATGAGCAGACATTCTGCACCCGCGAATACCGCCCGGTCTGCGCCCGTCGCCATGGCGAACTGCGCACATTCCCCAACGAATGCGAGGCCCGCGCGGCGGACTATCGGGTCGTCGATGATGGGCCGTGCTAGCGCACCGGCCTCACTGTTCGTCCGGATAGGCACCATCGGCGGGGCCGACGTAGAGCTCGGCGCCGTCCTCGTTGGAGATGCGCAGGCGATCGGGGATCTGCGGCATCATCAGCGTGTGAAGTAGCGTGGCGGCGCCTTGCAGGGCGGCGCGCAGGTTCGGTGCCTCCAGCGACACTCGATCGAGTATCGCTTCGTCGGCATCGCGCGAGCGGTAGAACTCGATGACGAAGTTCAAGCACGCCTCCAGGCAGATTGTCGTGCGATCGAACCCTAGCCTTTGGACTTGGGTTTCACAGCGGTCTCCGCCTGCTTGACCGCCGAGCCGAAGGGCGAGGCCGGTTTTGCCGCCACCTTCTCCTTCTTGGGCTTGCGTGTCTCGCGATTGCTGCGCTGTTGACCCTTGGCCATTTTCTGATCCCTTATACGTGTTGCGGATTGCTTTCGGCTCAACTGGCCGGGTTGTCGACCGGTTCGAGATTGTCTTCCGTGGTGACCCGCTCATAGGTCTCCTGATCACTGCGGATGCGATATTGCGGCGAGCCGTCCTTGACCGGCAGCCGGCTCTTGATCTGGAACAGCTCCGCGGTCTTTTGGGCAAGGCCGGTGCGGCTCTTCATGCGGACGGTCTGGCCGACGGTGAAGATATGCGCCGGCGTGTCCGTGCGCCGCGCACTCTGCTGGAAGCGGATCATGTGGCGTTCTCCTGGTCGTGCTGAAGCGCTGCGTCGAGCTCGGCATGGTCGACGGCGACAAGCTGGCTGGTCGCGCTTTTCACCGTCCTTGCCGGCAGATGGATGAAAGTGGCGACGCGGCGCCAGGCAGGCCACGACATGCCGTCGATCAGTTCTTCGTCGTGGTCGATGTCATAGTCGCCGGCCGGCTGCACGCCATCCAGCCCGCCAAGCACGAAAGGTGCCGCGAAATGCGCGATGGAATGGGTGGTGCGAGCAGACATTCTTGTGCCTCGAAGTTCTCGCTTGTGCCTTGAAGTTCTCGTGCCTTGAAGTTTCTTTCCGGCCTGCCCCGGAAGCGGAGCCTGCATTGCGGTACCAGGTGTCGGCGATTTGGATAAGTTTGGCGGGCCGAGAACCCCTGACGCCGCGGGGCCAAGCATGACCCAAAACGGTTTCATTACCACTAGTCTGAAAATACGGCTTATTCAAGAAGTTTTCGGCCTCTTACCCCTACCAACGTAAAATTACTTTTCTATAGTTATCTGCAGAACGATGATACGATCCCGGTGCACCTCAAAAATTGTTTGAAGAACTTCCGGAAAAATTCCTCCGGCATTTGTATTTATCCAGGTATCAAAGGATGTGAGTGATGAATTCCGCAAGAACACCTGATGTCCCGATAGTTGCAGTCAGTCCCGTCACCAAGCCGATAAAGGTCTTGTCGCCGCGCCTCACTATAAGAAGCGACGAGGCGGCGAGGCGAAGAATTGCCGACACCGACGGAACAGCGCGGCGGGCGCGCCAGCTTGCCGAAAGCAACCGCCTGATTTGACGCGCAACCATGACGCTCAGTTTTCCCAACCCCAGCCGCTCCTATGACGCGGCGGCCAAGCGCATTCGTTTCGTCGGCCATGACGGCATGCTCGAAGTCCCGTTCTTTGTCGAGGTTGCGGCACTTTCGGCGGCAAACCCGGCAGCAAGCGGAGCCGAGGCCGAATTTCTCAGCGCCTTCGACGCCAAGCGTTCGTCGATCCACGAGATTGCGCGCCAAGCCTACTCGCACGGCCGCAAGAACATGTATGTGCTGACGCCGGCCGACTTTCGGTAAGCTCCCCGAGTTCGGAGGTTTGCTTCGTAGCGACCGCCGTCTGCTCTTGCACGTGCCGCAGCGATGGCCTAGATCGCGGCAGGCGGACAACACGGCAGGTTTCCCATCAACAGAGATCCGAGACAAACGGCAGGCGCACGTTACGGCTCAGGCGGACAGCCGCCACTGGGGCTCGACCAGCACGTGCAGCAGGCGCTGCAGTTGCACCAGGCGGGGCGCCGGCAGGAAGCCGAGGCGCTTTACCGACAGGTGCTGGCGCAAAAGGCCAACCACCCGGCTGCTGCGCATTTCCTCGGGCTTCTGCTGCACCAGACCGGGCGCAGCGCCGAGGGGCTGGCGCTGATCGAACAATCGGTGCGTCTGCAGCCGAGCAATCCGGATTTCCTCAACAATCTCGGCACCGTGCTGCGCGACCTTGGCCGGGTAGCGGCCGCCGCCGATCTCTTCCGCAAGGTGGTGGCGATTCGGCCGGACCAGTTGGCGGCGCGTGACAATCTCGGCTCGTCGCTGAAGCAGCTCGGCCAATTCGAAGGCGCCGAAGATATTTATCGCGGCACGATCGGCCGCAACCCGTTCCATGTCCGCGCCCGCGTCGGGCTTGCCGAAACGCTGCAGGAAGCGGGCCGGCTGGATGAGGCACTGGCTGTTTTTCGCGAGGCACTGACGATCCGGCCGAAGGATGCCGATCTTTTGCACGGCTTGGGCGTCGGGCTGATGGAAAAGGGCAATCTCGACGAGGCTGCGGATCTTTTCAGGCAGGCGCTGGCGGTGGACCCCGGCATGGCCAGGGCCTGGCTGATGCTCACCCAGGTCAAGCGCCAGAAGGAGCGCGACGCCGAGCTTGCCCGCATGGAGGCGGAACACGCCAAGGCGCCGCAAGGCAGCCTGGCGCGCATGCAGCTTTCCTTCGGTCTCGGCAAGGCCAATGACGACCTCAGGGAGTATGGCCGCGCCTTCGACTATTTCGCCGAAGGCAACGCGATCCGCCGCCAGGGCATCGACTACGACGCCGGCAAGACGCGCGGCGAGTTCGAGGCGATGAAGGCGGTGTTCGACAAGGCCTTTTTTGAAAGGCACAGGCCGAGCGGGATCGCCGACGATGCGCCGATCTTCGTTGTCGGCATGCCGCGTTCCGGCACCACGCTGGTCGAGCAGATCATCGCCAGCCATCCGCAGGTCTATGGCGCCGGCGAGCTCAGCATATTGAAGACGGCGGTCGGCAAGCAGTTTCCGCTCAGCATGAAGGGCGGCTTTCCCTGGGGCATCACCGACATGCCCGACAAGGCCTATGCCGAGGCCGGCCAGGCCTATCTCGACATGCTGCACGCCCGCTATCCGGGTTTTCGGCACGTCACCGACAAGATGCCCGGCAATTTCCTCTTGGTCGGCTTCATCCATATGATGCTGCCGAAGGCCAAGATTATCCATTGCGCGCGCGATGCGGCGGCGACCTGCCTGTCGATCTACAAGGTGCACTTCCGCGGCGACAGCCATCGCTACGGCTACGATCTCGACGAGCTCGCCGATTTCCACAATCTCTACACCGATATCATGGCGCACTGGCACGCTGTGGTGCCTGATGTCGTGCACGACGTTCGCTACGAGGATTTCGTCGCCGACCAGGAAGGCCAGTCGCGGGCGCTGATCGCCCATCTCGGCCTGCCATGGGATGACGCCGTGCTGTCGTTCCACCAGACCGACCGGCCGGTGCGCACGGCGTCCGCCGCGCAGGTGCGCCAGCCGATGTATCAGGGCTCGGTCGATCTGTGGAAGCGCTATGGCGACCGGCTGAAGCCGCTGCTCGATAAACTTGATCGAGGGTCGCCTACAGCTCGATGAAGGGCTGAAAACCGCCAAAGATCATGCGCTTGCCGTCGAACGGCATGGTCTCCCAGTCCGACTTGAGCCGCGGGTCGGCCATCACCTTGGCCATCACCGCGTCGCGGCTCTGGCGCGATTCGTAGACCACCCATGAGAAGATGACGACCTCGTCGTCCTTGGCCTGCACGGCGCGCGGGAACGAGGTGATCTCGCCATAGGGCACGTCGTCGCCGACGCATTCGACATAGGCAAGCGCGCCATGCTCCTTCCAGACGCTGCCGGCGGTTTCCGCCAGCTTCTTGTAGGCATCGAGCTTTGCCTTCGGCACGGCAAGTACGAAACCATCGACATAAGACATTGGATTTCCTCCTGGGTAGGTTTTTCCTCCTCCCGCAAAGGGCGAAGGAAGAATGTGCTAAGCCTTCTTCACCGGTGCGTTCATCGCCCATTCGACGCCGAACGGATCACGCATATTGCCCCAGCGGTCGCCCCAGAACATCACCTGCAACGGCACGACTTCCTCGCAGCCTGCCTCGATGGCCCGCTTCCACCAGGCGTCGATGTCGTCGCTGCCGAGATGGAGCTGCATGGTGTAGCCCTGCGGCTTCACAGCGGCCATTCCATGCTCGGGATAGAAGTCGGAAAGCATCAGGGTCGAACCGTTGATGTGGAGATGGATATGCATGGTACGGCCCTGTTCGTCCGGCGGATAGGCAAAGACCTGCTTGGCACCGAAGGCCTTTTGGTAAAATTCTGCGGCTTTGAAAGCGCCGTCCAGCTGAAGGTAGGGCGTCAACCCGCCAAGCACTTTGGCGGCGGGCTGGGTCTGCGGCTGGTCATCCATGTCATGCTCCTCTTTGCGTCTGGTTTGCCTCTGCGAACCACAGGACGAACGAAACGGCGACGATCCTACACGGCCGATGGTTTTTTCAAATGCCGGGCGCGGGTCCGAAATGGCGCCTTGCTGCGACCGCCAACTGGCACCTTTCAACCTTCGATGCGAATCCGCGGGCTGTTTTGCGCGTCGACGACGATTTCCGGCCAGCCAATATCTTTGCGCAATTCGATCGGCAATGAAAGGATGGCGCGTTCGCTGCGGTAACGGGCGCGAGCCGCCGAGTAACGCGTCACGGCGTGACCTATGGATGACAGAATAGACATGATGCTTTCTCCTCGATTGGCGCCGGCATCACCGTGTCGGCGTCCCAAGGACGTGGCATGCGATCATCATCCGACAGGGCGCCGGAATTTTTTTCCGCAAGGCCGGATTCAGTCGAAGACGGCGTTTCTCACCTGCCGGGAATCGAGCGACGACCGCCAAGTCAGCGCACATCCAACCGGAAGCTGAGCTGCGTGCCGTCCGACGGACTGGACTCAGATGACAGATGCGGCCAGAGCGGTGTCGTAATATTCCACCAGTTCGATGATTTTGCCGTCGCGTACCGTCCAGAAATCGGCGGTGCGCAGGACAAACTCGTCACCGGTGGTTCGGCTCGTCAAATGGATCTCGACCTGCGCAGCAACCTTGTCGCCGCCGTCGATGATCTCGACCGGTATGAAGCGCCGGTATTCGAAATCGCTGTCCAGCGCCACAAGCCGGGCAAGGAACTCCTGCTTGCCGCGGGCCACTCCGGCATAGCGCGACTGCACCGGATCGGCGATCCAGCGAAAGACGACATCATCGGCGCAGTCGACCAGCGCGCCCTCGATGTCACGTTTTGCATAGGCATCATACAGCTTCTTAACGACGTCCGCGCCACGCATGACCGGTTTCCTCCCTCGGTTTGCGAGACCTCAGGATGCGCCTTTTCCGGCGAGCGGGAAAGTGTGCCGAGCCGCTCACCATTCATTGGGCAAGATCGTCAACCGCCTGCCTCGGCAACCTCCCGGAAGAACCCTTCCGGGCTGTCGATCTCGGTCAGCCGCCGTCTCTCGATCAGCCAGAAGCGGTTGCCGACAGCTCGGATGAAGGAGCGGTCGTGCGAGGCAAGCAGGCAGCTCGCCTGATGTTCCAGCAATTCCGCTTCCAGCGCCCCCTGGCCATCAATATCGAGGTGGTTGGTCGGCTCGTCGAGCAAATAGAAATTGGGATTGGCGAGCCTGAGCGCCAGCATCATCAGCCGCGCCTTTTGCCCGCCCGACAGCACGCCGATCCTGCGCTCCTGCATGTCGATGCTGACGCCGGCGCCCGCGAGCAGCGAGCGGGCGCGCTGCTCGCCGACATCGAATCTGCCCGAGAGCATCGCCAGCGGCGTGTCGTCGCCGCCGATGCCCGACAATGCCTGATCGCTATAGCCGAGCACGGTCGACGGCGTCACCTTCAGGCCTTGCGCTGCCGTTTGCGGCTCGACGATGGCATTCCGGATCAGGCCGATCAGCCGTGACTTGCCGACACCGTTACGGCCGAGCAGGACGATGCGGTCTCCTTGGCAGATGTGGCGCTTGCCGGTCCTGAACAGCAGCGTGCCGTCGGGCGTTTCCACCGCCGCGTCGTCGAGCGTGATCAGCACCTTGGCATGGCTGCCGCGATTGGCGAGCTTGATCGCGCCCGCCGATTTCTCACGATGCGCCGGGGCCGCCGCATCTTCCAGGCGCTCGGCGCGCTGGTTGAGCTGCTTGGTCTTGACCGTCAAAAGGTCGCTGCCCGAATTGATGCCGATATTGTTGAGCTTGGCGGCCTGCCGGCGCAATTGCTGCGCCACCTTCATGTCGCGCTGGAATTTGCGCTCGGCCGATGCGTCGGCTTCATCCAGTGCTTGCCTGGCGCGCGAATAGGGAAGCGAAAACACCAGGGACTGCTCCGGGCGCAGGAACAGCGTGCGGTTGGTCGTGGCGTCCAGGAAGGCACGGTCGTGGCTGGCGATCACCATCGGCACCTCGCGCGGCAGTGCGTTCAGCCAGTGTTCGAACTGGCTGATCTTGGCGAGGTCGAGATGGTTGGTCGGCTCGTCGAGCAGCAGCACGTCGGGATCGGTGACCCAGACGCGCGCGATCAGTGCCAGCCTTTGCCAGCCACCGCTCAAGGCCCGCATCGGCCGCTCGCGCATCGGCTGCGGCACGTCGAGCGAGTCGAGAACCACATCGACGCGCCACAGCTCGCTCTCGGCCTGCTCAGAGGGCAGGGCGCTGGCAACCACCTGATGGAAGCTGCGGTCGAGGAAGGCAGGCGGAACGGACTGCTCGACATAGCCGACGCGCAGGCCGCGGGTGCGGATGATGTCGCCGGAGGTCGGTTCGAGCTCGCCGGTCAGGCATTTGAGCAAGGTCGACTTGCCGCGGCCGTTGGCGGCGACGATGCCGAGCCGGTCGCCGGTGCCGATGGTGAGATCAAGGCTGGAGAAGAGCGGCGCACTCATGGTGACGCCGAGGGACTTGAGGCTGATCAGGGCCATGTCGATTTCTCTGGTCTGTCCGGAGTGATTCCGGTTGATGCACTTTGACGGTGCGCAGGCTGGCCATCAGGCTCGGCGTTGCAGCACCACGAAGGGCGGACCAAAAAATCGAAGCGGGAAGAAAAACCCGGACCGTCTCTGGTCAGCCCTGCAAGCAAGCTCGCAGGGCCGGGACAGGGCCGCGCTGACGGTGGTGGTCGAAAGACACGCAGCCCTCCTTTCAAGACGTTCGAGTGTGGATTGACTATACCAAGGGCAAGGTGGACCGCAAGTGGCCCTTCCGCACGCACCCTTAGTCTGGAACGTGGAATGTGTAGTCACCTCTGGTTCGCTGGATTTCCTGTGGCGTCAGGAAGTGAAGCTCCATCAGGACAGGTTCTTCCGGTCCCTTGAAGAAATGAAGTTCAGCGTGAGGAAGTACGAGCCGGCGGACAGTTTCAAACCTGCTATCCACCTTATATTCGTCGCCCGGCAATCCGAGACTTGCGACGAGGGTCTTGGCGGCCGAAAACATCATCGCCGGGCTAAAGCCGTCGAGATCGATTTGACTCTTGCCGCTCCATTTCAAAGGCGAGGGCTTAGGGATATCCGGCATCTTCCAAAGTTTGATGCTGATGCGATTGACGCGCGCTCGATTGCGACTGGTCAGAATGTCGATTTCCAGATCACCATAACCCAGAAGAAAGCCGCATGGCTGATCCTGATAGACATACAGCCATTTAGGAAAGCCAAGGTGTTTCTGCACCGGACCAAGATCGGCGCCAACCCGCAGGGGCGTGTCTTTGCTGCCCAAAATCAGGGGCAGAATATGTAGTTTGCCTTGTTGCCGCATGGAACCCAGGTTTGCTGCCAATTGTTGTCGTAGGTTTGGATACTCGGCCTTTCAGCCCCGCCTGATCCCTTCGGCCCAAGCCACCAGGTCGTCCTCGCTGCTGCGCAGCCGCTTCATGACCCGTTGCATGGGCCAGCAGATAACGCCGCTTCCGACTTCGAGAGCCGCGTTAATTTCCCCTTCGGGATCATCGTCATTCGTCAGCCAATGCCCGCCGAGTTCCTTACGAAGCACCTCGCCGCAGTAGCATCCCAATGCAAACAAACGTGGCCCGATATCTTGCGACATCAAACCGCCGGAGATGGGCTCTTCATCCTTCGTCTGCTCGCGAAAGAACCGTTCCACCTCGGATATGCTCTGTGGTGAGAAATCCGCGCCATAGCCCGAACTTTGCAGTGCGTTGGATATCCACCGCGCGGCTATCGGAATGTCGCCTTGCAAGCGCCGCGGTGCGCTTGTTGTTTGAGACGCCGCGCGGGACGGCAAGAACCCTGCAGCGAGAAACGCAAAGAAACGGCGTGTTATCATCTGTAGCCACCCAAGCGATGGCAAGAAGATACATGCGGCGCTCAAGCAGCGCCACGGCAGAATTACCTTCCCGGCCGCCCTGTCTTGCCCGGCCGACGCTTTTCGCGGCGGGCGTCGCCCGGATCCTCGTAGGAACCAATGCCGGCACGCTGGCGAACGATCGGCTTGGCGGAATCGTCGCGTTCCTTCGCGCCCCCCTCTGCCCTGCCGGGCATCTCCCCCGCAAGGGGGGAGATTGGCTGTGGTTTCCCCGGCACTTTTCCCTCGACCGGCTTCTCGGTCCGCCGCACCGTCATCTCATCGAGCGAGTTCTTCTTGAACAGCGGCTTGGTCGGTTCACCCGGTATACCGAAATCCGAGCCGTGCGCTTCCTGCGCCGACTGTTTCTTGAACAGCGAACGGGACACCGCGCCTGATGGCGTAGGCATGTCGGTCCCAGGCCCCATATCGTCCAGCGAAGGTTTGGCGAACAGCGGCTTCTTGACCGGCACGGCGCCGTCGGCGCCCATTTCGTCGAGCTCCGGCTTCCGGAAGAGGTTGGGCCGTGCAGCCTTGGCTGCCTCTTCGGCGGCACGTGCCTCGTCGAGCTTGCGGAAACGCTCCTGTTCCTCTGATGTACGATGTTTGGCCACGCCCTTGTTGTGCTTGCCCTTTTCGCGGCCAGAGACCGGGCTTTCCATGTCGGCGTATTTGGCGAGTGGGTCGTCGGAGATGGACAGCTCCATCTCGCGCAGCCGCTTGATCTCGTCGCGGATGCGGGCCGCCTTCTCGAAGTCGAGATTGGCGGCGGCGTCGCGCATCTGCTTGTCCATCGCGTCGAGATGGGCTTTCAGATTGTTGCCCATCATGGCGCCGGCGCTGTCGGTGAACTGCGAGATGTCGGCGCGGACATGATCCTTCTCGTAGACCGAGTCCAGAATGTCGGAGATGCGCGACTTGACCGATTCTGGGGTGATGCCGTTGGCCGCGTTCCACTCCATCTGCTTCTCGCGACGGCGGTTGGTTTCCGCCATCGCCCGCTCCATCGAGCCGGTGACCTGGTCGGCGTAGAGGATGACCTTGCCGTCGACGTTTCTGGCGGCGCGGCCGATGGTCTGGATCAGCGATGTCTCCGAGCGCAGGAAGCCTTCCTTGTCGGCATCGAGAATGGCGACGAAGCCGCATTCGGGAATGTCGAGGCCTTCGCGAAGCAAATTGATGCCGACCAGCACGTCGAAGGCGCCGAGGCGCAGGTCGCGCAGGATCTCGATGCGCTCCAGCGTGTCGATGTCGGAGTGCATGTAACGGACGCGAATGCCCTGTTCGTGCAAATACTCGGTCAGGTCCTCGGCCATGCGCTTGGTCAGCACGGTGACCAGCGTGCGATAGCCGGCTTTTGTCGTGTCGCGGATCTCGCCGACGACATCGTCGACCTGCGTCTTGGCCGGGCGCACTTCGACCGGCGGGTCGATCAGGCCGGTCGGGCGGATGACCTGTTCGGCGAAAACGCCGCCGGATTGCTCCATCTCCCAACCGCCGGGCGTTGCCGAAACCGCGACGGAAAGCGGGCGCATGGCGTCCCACTCCTCGAAGCGCAGCGGCCGGTTGTCCATGCAGGACGGCAGGCGGAAACCATACTCGGCCAGCGTCGCCTTGCGGCGAAAGTCGCCGCGATACATGCCGCCGATCTGCGGTATGGTGACGTGGCTTTCGTCGACAAAGACCAGCGCATTGTCGGGAATGTATTCGAACAAGGTCGGCGGCGGATCGCCCGGCTGGCGGCCGGTCAGATAGCGCGAGTAATTCTCGATGCCGGCGCAGGAACCGGTCGCCTCAAGCATCTCCAGATCGAAGCGGGTGCGCTGCTCCAGCCGCTGCGCTTCCAGCAACCGACCGGCCCGTTCGAGTTCGACTAGCCTGTGCTTGAGCTCTTCCTTGATCGACTTGATGGCTTGATTCAAGGTCGGGCGCGGCGTGACATAGTGCGAATTGGCGTAGATCTTGACGCTCTTCAGCTCGCCGGTCTTCTGACCGGTCAGCGGATCGAATTCGGTGATCGCCTCGATCTCGTCGCCGAACAGCGAGATGCGCCAGGCGCGGTCCTCAAGGTGGGCCGGGAAGATCTCGATCGTGTCGCCGCGCACCCGGAATGAGCCGCGGACGAAGTTGATGTCCTGGCGCTTGTATTGCTGGGCGACGAGGTCGGCGAGCAGTGCGCGCTGGTCGAGCCGGTCGCCGATCTGCATCTGGAAGGTCATCGCCGTATAGGTCTCGACCGAGCCGATACCATAGATGCAGGAGACCGAGGCGACGATGATGACGTCGTCGCGCTCGAGCAGCGAGCGCGTCGCCGAATGGCGCATGCGGTCGATCTGCTCGTTGATCGAGGATTCCTTCTCGATGTAGGTGTCGGTCCGGGGCACATAGGCCTCCGGCTGGTAGTAGTCGTAATAGCTGACGAAATACTCGACGGCGTTTTCCGGGAAGAATTTCTTGAATTCGGAATAGAGCTGCGCGGCCAGCGTCTTGTTGGGCGCGAGGATCAGAGCGGGGCGCTGCGTCTCTTCGATCACCTTGGCCATGGTGAAGGTCTTGCCCGAGCCGGTGACGCCGAGCAGCACTTGGGTGCGGTCGTTGCTGTTGACGCCCTCGACGAGATCCTTGATCGCGGTCGGCTGGTCGCCGGCCGGCTCGAAATCCGAGACCATCTTGATGGCGATGCCGCCTTCGGATTTCTCCGGCCGGGCAGGGCGGTGCGGCGTCCACAGCACGCCGTCCTTGTGCAGCGGATTGCCGGATTCGATCAGTGCCGACAGTGCCGCGACGGTGGCGGTGACACCGCCCGAGGCCATGGTCTCGGCCTCTTCCAGGGAGACATCGAGGCCGGCGACAGGGTTGAGACCGGCCGCAGTACGCTCCCGCGCCGAAGCCGCGCCGCCCATCGAGGTGCCGCGTGCCGTACGGCCGGGGGAAGAGGAGCGTTCGGGGATCTTTTTCGCCGGCTTCGCTAATTTGCCGCCGACTTTGCCGGAAACGCGCCCTTCCTTCTCGGCTTCCTGCTCGATCTGCTCGGCCCAGTCGGTGATCGAGCCGGCCAGCGGCGCGCCGGTGAACTCGGCCTGCGGCGCCTCGGCAAAGCCGCCCTTGTACAGAGGCTCCGAGGCATCGAGAAAATCGGTCAGCGGACTGCGCCGCTTGGGCGGCGAAGCGCGCTCGTCATTCGCCGGCGGCGGCGTTTTCTTGTCGGAGAGTCTGGCCATGGCCCGAATATGGGAGGTATCGGCCAAAATGGAAAGAGCGGAGTGGCGGGTGGCGCGAGGCGCAATTTGGCTGCTGACAGCAGGCTGTCAGGAGTGACGTCGAAGCACGCCCTCAGTTGAACCAAAGCGCGAACGTCAGAAACCCGGCGCCGCCGAACTGGCGCTGGATCTGGTTGAACTCCTCGCTGGTGAGAATCTTGCCGCGTTCGAGATAGGGCGCGATGGCCGGGCCGGTGATCGACAGCACCAGGTCGAAGGGCTTTGGCTCATCAAAGAAGCGCTTCATGTTGATGCCCTTGTCGGCGATGCGGAAATGCGGCAGCAAGCTGCGGCCTTCCAAGAGATCCTCGGCCATGGCCAGCGCGGCGAGCCAGGCCTGTACCTGCTGCTCACCGACTTCGAGACCGGTCAGCGGGCTGGCGCCTTTTTGCTGCGGCCCGGGCAGCCATTCACGATCATTGTCGGTTTCGGCGCGGATGGTTTTCCAGTCCTCGCGCGACAGCCGGATCATTTCCATGAGATGGCGGCGTGCCGCTTGCCGGCGCTCAGGCTCGACCACTTGCCAGTTGATGAGATGCACCAGGGAGATGAAGTCGGCGAGGCGCCATTCGGACGTCAGAATGCCGCCGCCCATGCCACCGTCCAGCGGCACGAGCGTGTCCTGCAGCGGCAGTTTTGCGCGCGGGAACAGCATGTGGAAGGAGCCGTCGAACGTGTTCCTGAAATCATGCGCCAGCCAGAAGTCCGCCTGCGCCATCAGGAACTCGGCATAGCCCTGCAGCCAATAACCGTCGGCGCGGTCGAAGCGGAAGGTGAGGGCGGGTGCGGCCGCGTCTGGCGCACCGCCGCCGCGTGACAGAGACGCCATGATAGCCGCGGCACTTTCGTCCGGCGCGATCGTGCCGTCCTCGTTGAGGTCGATGCCGAGGCGGGTGAGGTCGATGACCATACCGATGTCCGCGTCGGCGGGTACCGAACCCAGCGTGGCTGCGGATTTCTCCAGCCGGTCGCGGAAGGCAACGAGAATGGCGCGGAATTGTTCGTAGCTCAGCGGCTCGGGATCAGGGTTGTCCGGCACCGGCAACCGCATCAGCGGCAGCATGAAGGATTGCGGGCTGTCGAAACCGTGGCGGTGCAGGCCGCCGGCCAGGATCTCCAGCGCTGTGAAGAATTCGCCGGCGCCGGCGGCGTAGGTCGCTGCCGGATCGCCGGGCGCGGCGGCTTCCAGGGCGGCAAGAGCGCTGTCGCGTTCGGCTACGGTTTTCGCCTCAAACAGGGCCGCCGCTTCGGGAGCCGCGGCGCTGGGTGAAGCCAGCGGCAGGAGAAGAATGATGGCGCACGCCACCAGCCTGGAAAAACGCTTCATCGTGATCGCCCCTTTTGTCGCTCCGCAGTGGATCATACACGCATTTGGTTCGCGCGCCTGTAGCCCTGTGGTTCACCGATAACAGTCTGCGCTTCAATCAATCCGGCTGGCGGTCTACACAAGGCAAACCATTGGGCCGTCGCGTGTCGAACTATCCGCTTTCCTACAAACTGTCGTGGCTGCCACGCTTCCTCCGGCCTTCGCTCGATGGCGACGCGCACGGCTTTGCTCCGGCGGCCGCAGCCCTGCTCGAACCGCTGCCGGCGCGGACGGTGCGGCTGGCTTTCGTTGGCGATATCTCGGCGGTGGCCAATCGCCGCGCGCCGGACTGCGATCGGGCGATTGCGGCACTGCTTGCCTCGGCCGATCTGGTGGTCGGCAATTGCGAAAGCCCGGTGGTGGAACGGCCGAGCGCTGTTTTGGGCACCAGGCTTGGCACGCACCACGCGATGAGCGAGCGGTTCCTTGCCGAGGCGCTGGCCGCCGCCGGCATTTCGCGTGAAAAACTGGTGCTGTCGCTGGCCAACAACCATGTTCTCGACCAGGGTATTGCCGGCTTCGATGAGACGGTCGCCGCCCTGGAGCGGCTCGGCATCCGCACGATCGGCACTGCGGTTCCGGCAGAGCGGTTTGCAGTCGGGGCGCTGACAATCGGCCTTGCCGCCTTTACCTTGTGGCGCAATGCCGGCGCGACTCAGTTCGTGGGCCGAGTCTCGATGCAAGGCGATCCGACGCAATGGCCGCGCGACGCCGCTTTGGGTGTCGATCTCCTCTGCGCGGTACCGCATTGGGATTGGGAATTCCGGCATTTTCCGCGTGCGAAGACGCGGGCACTGGCGCGGCTTCTGGCCGAACATGGCGTCGGCCTGGTCGCCGGACATCATGCGCATGTCGTGCAGCCGATCGAGCGGATCGGCAAGACGCTCGTTGCGTATGGGCTCGGCGATTTCATCGGCACGGCCTTCGCGCGCCAGCCGTGGCCGGGCCGCATCGGCGCCATTCTCGTCGTCGACATCAGCGACGATCCCGGCACGCGCGGGGCCATCGCCGCCTACCGGCTGCATGCCTTCATGCGGCTGCGCGCCGGCGATCACGAGCGGCTGGTCCCGGTCGAAGCGCTGGCGGGAAAATCGAGGCAAAGGGTTCTGGCCCGCCTCGATGCGATCTTCGGTGCCGGGCGCTGACGGCTGCGCTGACGCGGTCCACCAAACCGGCTATCATGCTCAACGCGGGCAGGCTTGTGGCGGCGGTGGGTGATGGAAACTGCGGATTTCATGCCGAGCGAAGCGGTGATCGCCGGCCTCAGGAAGAACATCGAGGCCTATGAGGCCGAAAGAGCTTCGGCCCATCGCCGGACGCGCTGGCGGGTGCCACTTTTCATCGGGCTGGTGCTGGTGTTCGTGGTGTTTGTGGCCTGGCTCTTCAACGGGGTTGCCGACCCGAACGAGCAGTGGTTCTCGACCCCGCATGTGTTCCTCTATATCGGCGGATTCCTGGCTGCGATCTTGCTTTATTTCCAGGCGATCAAGCCGGCGAGCAAATTGCAGCAGTCGTTTCGCAGCACGCTGTTGCCGATCGTCTTCGGCTTCATCGAGGACATGCAGTATCGGCACAACGTCAAGCCGAATTCGTTCGACCGCCTGCCGCGTGAGACGGTTGGCCCGTTCAACCGACAGTCTTTCGACGATGTTTTTTCCGGCCGCTACGAAGGGTTTCCATTCGAGCTGTACGAAGCAGATCTACGGGAAGGGACGGGCAAGAGCACGACGGCAGTGTTCAAGGGCGTCATCGTCGCCTTCGAGACGATCGTGCCGTTCCCCGGCACATTGGTCGCCGCGCGCCGGACCAACAAAGCCGTCGGCTTCTTCCGCGGCATCTTCGGCAGCAAGATGCAGGAATTGTCCAGCGGCGTGCCGGAGCTCGATGCCGCCTACGAGTTCCGCACCGACAACATCGAGGCGGCGCGGCCGCTGGTGACCGGCCGGCTGGCGCAGGCGCTGCAATGGCTCGGCGAGACCCGGCCGAACGATCCGGCACGCGTGGCGCTCAGCGGCAGTGACGGCTTCCTGCTGCTGCCGCAGGAAAGGAATTTCTTCGAGCTGCCGGATATCCCCACGCGCCTCGACTACACCAAGCATGTCGCGCCGATGATCGCCGACATGGGCGCGATCCTGGCGACAGCGGCGCTGGTGCGCAAGATCGGGGCGAGGGACGAGGAGGCGGGTTAGTCCGGCTGGGCGGTCAGCAATCGAAGCCGCGTTGGCTACGCATGTAGTCGACTTCTTCCTTCGACATCGACCTGAACATCACACAAACGGTGAAACTGCCAACCTGGTGACCGTTTCTGGTGTATCCCCAGTCGGAAATATCGTCTCGGTTGAATTCGATATACTGGCCAGCCACGACGTTGTGGACACTATGTGGCTCATTCGCCAATATCCCCACGAATCCGGTTTCGTTCCGCTGGAACGGGATGACCCAGAAGTGTTCGGTCACATTTCCGTCCTTGATCATCACCTTCAGTTTGAATGTGTCCGTTCCAGGTGGCGGTGTCTGGGATAGTGCCAGGAATTCATCCAGGCTGGCACGTGCCTGTGCAGTCGCCGCCGCCATATCTGGATCGTCAGGCGCGACTGCGACGACGCTGTCCTCGCCCTGACTGGAGTCCTGAGCCTCGGCGGATATCGGAGCAAGCGCTAGCATCAGGGACAGTATCGCGCGGGACACGTGCTTCATGGAATGGGCGCCCTTACAATGGTCAGCATCATCATGGATCCGTTCGCTTTTTCAATCATAGCGCGAAAAATACCTTCATTGCAACCATAAGAAAATGCTCCTGATGCCTCAACTGCCGCTGTAGTTCTGCTACGCACTCCGGCTATGGTTTTTGCCGGAAGCTCGCGCTATCTCTGAGGGCAGCGAGGGATTCATGATCGGAGAACGCAAGGGGTTTCGCCTGTCGCGGCGGCTGCTGCTGGGTGCGGCGGTGGTGGGCGGCGCGATGCTGTGGGGCGGCACGACCGTGGCGCGGCTGGCGCGCGGTCCGTCCGGGCAGAAGAATTCCGGGCGCATTGCCGACATTGACGGGATCGACCTGGCTCAGACGCCGCTGGAGGGCCCGCCAGCCTACGATCCGGCGCTACCATGGCTGACCAAGGGCGGCGACATCAACGATGCCAGCGGCCTGTCGATGACGCCAGTCTACGGCGTTATCGAAGTCAGCGAGGAAGACCACATTGCGAGCGCGTTGGCCTTTGCCCGCACCAATGGCTTGAAGGTCTCGATCGCGGCGGTGCGCCATTCGATGGGCGGCCACGCTTTCGACGACAACGCACTGGTCCTCGACATGCGCAAATTCAACAAGGTCAGCGTCGATGCGGCGGCGAAGACGATGACCTTGCAGCCGGGCGCGCACTGGCACGACATTCAGAACCTTTTGCACCCGCGCTTTGCGGTGAAGGCTATGCAGTCGACCGACATCTTTTCGGTCGGCGGCTCGCTGTCGGTCAACGCGCATGGCATGGACCACCAGGCCGGCTCCGTTGCCGGCTCGATCCGTTCGATGCGGGTGATGCTGGCGGACGGTTCGGTGACAACCTGCTCACCGGCCGAAAAGACCGAGCTGTTCCGCCACGTCGTCGGCGGCTACGGTCTGTTCGGCGTGGTGCTGGAGGCGACGCTCGACATCGTCGACAACGCCGTCTACCGGACCTCGCGCGAGATCATCAAATCGGACGACTTTCCAACGTTCTTCGCCGAGGTGCTGGAGCCAAACAGGGCGATCGGCCTGTTTTATGGGCATCTGTCGACTGCGCCGGGCAATTTCCTCGAGGATATGATCGTCTACCGCTACGACAAGGTCGCCGACCAGCCGCCGGCCGACCAGCCGGCAATCGGCGAACCGAGTTCGGTCGGGCTCAAGCGGGTGATCATCAACCTGGCGAAATGGGGCAGCCTGTTCCAGGAGCTGAAATGGTTCACCGAAAAGACGCTGGAGCCGCAATTCGAGAGCTGCACGGTGGCGCGGACGACGGCAATGGCCGAAGGCGAGGCCTGCCTCGTCACCCGCAACAATCCGATGCACGATTCCGTGCCCTATCTGTTCAACGATCTGCTCGACGAGACCGACATCCTGCACGAGTATTTCATCCCGCGCGCCGCCTATAACCCGTTCATCGCGGAAGCGCGCGAGATCCTGCGCAACCAGGGCCTGCCGGTGCTCAACGCGTCGGTGCGCATCGTCCACAAGGAGGATGTGGCGCTGAATTATGCGCCGGAGCCGGCCTATTCGCTGGTGCTCTACATCAATCAGCCGACAGACGCCGACGGCAATGCCAGGATGCGGGCGCTGACAAGGGCGCTGATCGATGTGACGATCAAGCATGGCGGGCGTTTTTTCCTGCCCTACCAGCTTCATTATACGGGCAAGGAACTGCTTGCCTCCTATCCGGAACTGCCGTCCTTCCTGGCGAAGAAGCGGCAATACGATCCGGGAGAGCTGTTTTCGTCGACGTTTTATCGCGCCATCACGGCATTGATCGGCACGGCCTGAGCGGCGGCTACAGACCGTCAGGCAGCTTCGCCGCCAGCCAGTTCGCCGAACGCCTGGCGATGCCGATCGTTGCCGATGCGGCGCGGCCGAGATCGGTCTTGACCACGGCGTAGCCGGCCTTCGTGCGGTAGAGCACGGCGGGGCCGCCATCGACCGCCGCTTCATAGGCGACCGGCCGGACGGCTTCCGTTTCCGTCGCCGTGGCCTGCGTTCCGACGGCAGCACTGGGCCGATGGCTCAGCTCCGGTGGCAGCGGGTCTGTCGCGGCCGTGCTGGCCGTCGTCAATTCGGGCTCCGAAGCGGTCGCCGCGAGCTGCGATGACGAAGACGAGTTTTGTGTCCGGCAGATGCCGGAGACCAGCGGATAATCGAAATTGCGCTCGTGCAGCATCTGGCTTTTCATCGCCGCTTCGCATTCGGCGATGGTCGACCATTTGGCGGGCGTCTCGCCGATATATTCGCAAAGCCTGGCGTCGCAATCGCAGCCGACGATGGTCATGGCGACAAGGGCGGTCTTTATCACGGTCTTGTCCCTCCGAGTTGCCTGGCGATGTGCGCAAGACAAATTGCTACGGCATCATCAATCGTTGCGGAACAAGGCGGGATTTGGCCGCGATTGTGGAATGAGCGTGGCGGAGCATCACGCAACGTCTTGCCGGGGCCGGCTGTGACCGAAAGGCCTCAGTAGTCGTAGACGTGCTCGAGCCTGGCGCCCGCCGTCATCAGCGCCGGCAGCACGAGGTGCAGCTTGCGCACGGCGACGGTCAGGCCGGTGCGGCGCGTGGAGGGTTCCGCCGGAAGCGGGTAGCTGAACAAGGTGCGTGCGCCTTCGGGAACATTGATCTCGTCATTGGAAAGCATGGTGACCATGATCTCGTCATTGCCGCCGATCTCGACGAAGGAGACGCCCTTGCCGATCAGGCGCGGGATCATGTCGGTGAACACCTGGTAGCGCCTGGTGACGAAGACCGTGCCGTCGGCGCCGAGATCGCGCTCCAGCAAGGTGTCGGGCTCGTTACGCGTCACCTCGCTGACCGGACCCTTGGCCCAGACGTGAATGTCGAGCAAGGCCGGGTCGGTGGTGGCGGCGAGCGCCGACTTGATCAGATCGGCGTAGCCCTGCTTGATGGTGTCGGCGAGGCCGAAGGCGAGCTTGCGTTCGCTGGTGCGGACGGCGCTGTCGTCCGCTGCCGGCTCGACGGCAAACAGGCCGGCGCGCTTTTCGGCATAGGGGAACTGGTACCACGGCACCTGGTCTAGAAAACCGGCATACTCGGCCGCCACCTTGGCCTGGTAGATGTCGACCGCGGTGCGCTTGCCGGCTGTCGCTTCGGTGACGCGGCCGACCGTATTTTCATAGGCCCACTGGATGGCGTGCTCGATCGTGTGGCTGGTGCCGATGATCACCAGCATCTGGTGGTTGTCGAGGTTGAACTTGTAGGTGGAACTGGCGCGGATGACCATCGCATAGTCCTGCCAGAAGCGACCGATATAGGAGAGATAGGGAAAACCGCTCGGCTGGTTCTTGTCGACGAAGCCGGCATATTCGCGGGCGGCGTAGACGATGGCCCATTCCGGATAGGTGAGAAAGGTCGATTCCTCCGGCCGCTGGTAGCCGGGGATCTCGGCACGGACCTTGTCGGCCAGCGCCTTCGGCGGGGCACCCTCGGTGACGCCCGGCAATGGTGTTGTGTCCAGCGACGGCGTCGTGAGAAAGCCGTAGGCCAGCCCGGCGATCGGGATCAACACGACAATGACGACGAGCCGGAGGATCGCCTTGATGATGCGCTTCAGCCAGCGGAACAGGAACATGGCCGGTCAGGCCGTGGCGAAATGGTCGTACACACGTTTCGACAGCCAGAACCCGACATAGACGGCGAAGCCGCCGATGACGATGTGCGGCAGGTTGGCGAAGAAGCGGGCCGGGAATTCGATGTCGTTCAGGGAGCGGAAGCCGTTGATGAAGATGCCGCCATCGAGGCAGCCGGAACCGGTGACCAGGCCGAGCACGCCGTCAAACAGATAGACCGAGCCGAACAGCTTGAAATAGAACACCGCCTGGCGGTGCGAGATGAAGGCGGCCGCCAGCGCCCAGACGCCGGAGAAGGCGTGCAGCAAATCGTCATACCATTGCAGCGAGAACAGGCCGAACAGATTGCCGCCGGCATCGTTGAAGGCCGGCACATAGCCGATCGCAACAACACCGAAGAACAGGAAAGCATAGGCAACAGCAAGCTTCTGGATGAGCGTCATGAAATGTCCCCCTGCCGTTAGCCCTTTTAAACGGTCCCCGACGGCAAATGGATAGTAGCTGATTTTGGCGCAGCGTGAAGCGTCGCCGGCAAAATCGTCAGGCGGGGCCACAAAGACAGTCGGCGCCGGGATTTCTCCCAGCGCCTCCCTGTCAGATCAGGACACGGTCGCGGCAGCAACTCCCGAAAGATGTCGCGCCATGCCGGCCTTGATTTTGACGGTCCTGCCAGTCGCCACCCGAGGGCAGCGTCCGTTCCGGACCACGCCGGTCTCCACTCTTGCGAGCTTTGCCCAGCGCGCCATCGAAGGTTTTTGCCGTCCTTCATGGCAGCATCGGTCCGCCGTCGGCGTTCGCACGCTTTCCGCGGCCCCGTAGGTCTCGGCGTCCATCCCTCCAACAGGCAAGCCTGTTCTCGTTCAGGGCCGTACGGGCCTCAGGAAATCCCCGTTCCGCTTTGCCTTTCGGCATGGCGATCGGTAGCCGCCTGAGATGGGTTTAATGTACGCCGGGTAAGTGTTTGGCGAAACTGCCGCGAGCCTGTGGATAGCGGGATTATCGGGGACTGAGTCCGGCACTGGAGCGAATTGCCGATCTTCGACGCCGACCGCCTGCCGGGATTTGGCGTCTCGATGCCGAAACCGCGTTATTGAGCATTCGTCCCTTGCCCCGCGGCTCGGCGCGGGCTTCAATGCCGGCAAATGATTGGAAGGCGTGTTCGATGGCCTTGGGGAGGCAGGCTTGAAGGTCGCGGTGATTCTCAATCCGATCGCCGGCGGCGGCAGGCTCAAGCGGCATTGGCCCGAGATTGCGGCTTCGCTGAAAAGACATTTCGGCGATTTCGAGCTGCGTGAAACGCAGGCCGAGGGCGATGCCGAACGGCTGGCGCTCGACCTTGCCGCCATCGGCTTCGAGCTGGTGATCGCGGCGGGCGGCGACGGCACGGCCAGTGAGGTCGCCGACGGGCTGCTGAAGGCTTTCCGGGAAAGCGGCCGGACGGCCGAACTCGGGCTGCTGCCTTGCGGCACCGGCATCGACTTCGCCCGCGGGCTCGGCCTGTCGAACGATGTTGATCTGACGCTGAAGCGGATTGCCGAGGCCAAGCCGCGCAAGGTCGATGCCGGCTGCATCAGCTATGTCGACGACCACGGCGCGCTGGCCAGCCGCCATTTCATCAACATCGCCAGCCTCGGGCTTTCCGGAGCTACCGACCGTGCCGTCAACGCCGACAAGCGCAAGGGCAAGGTTTCGGCCAAGGCGCTGTTCTACTGGCGCACGGTCTGGGAGTTCCTCCGCTATCGATTCCAGGAGGTTGCGATCACCGTCGACGACGGTGCCCCGGTCGAGGCGCGCATGGCGCTGGTGGCGGTGGCCAACGGCAAATTCTTCGGCGGCGGCATGATGATCGCGCCCGACGCCGAGCTTAACGACGGCGAATTCGACATCGTCATCCTGCGCGCCGCCGGCAAGCTGAAGCTGATCTGGGACATCCGCCTGCTCTATGGCGGGCGGCACCGCAACCATCCGGCGATCACCATCCTGCGCGGCAAGAAAGTGGTTGTCGAGCCGCTCGGCGATCTGCAAAAGAACGCCGCGCTGATCGACATAGACGGCGAATCGCCGGGTCGCATACCGGCGACCTTCGAGATCCTGCCCGGTGCGTTGACGCTGAGATATTGAATCAAGCCGTTGAGGGATCGATTCAAGTTCTTTCGGCGGTGATTCCAGCCCTACGTCCAACACGTTGAAATCGTGTGACATTGTCGCCCGCTCGACAGATCACGGCATCAACGGCGTCTGCATCATCTGCAAATGCAGGTCCTTGCCGGTCCAGGGATGCGCCTCGCAGACGGCTTCGTCGAGCTCGACGCCGAGGCCTGGCTCCTTCGACGGGATGACGTTGCCGTCCTGCCATTCGATTTTCTTCTTGAGCAGCTTCTCGTGAAAACCGCCCCATTGCTTCAGCGATTCCAGAATGAGGAAGTTGGGCAGCGTCACCGCGAGCTGGATGTTGGCGGCGCCGACGATCGGCCCGCAATAGCAGTGCGGCGCGATCTGGATGTGATAGGCTTCGGCCATGGCGGCGATCTTCTTGGTTTCGAGAATGCCGCCGGAGCGGCCAAGGTCGGGCTGCAGAATGGTCGCCGCACGGTTCTCGATGACGCGGGCAAATTCAAATTTCGTGGTCAGTCTTTCCCCTGTTGCGATGGGGATCGAAGTGCCCCGCGCCACTTGAGCCATGACCTCGGGCATGTCGGGCGGCACCGGCTCCTCGAACCACAGCGGATCGTAGGGTTCGATGGCGCGGGCGAGGCGCAGCGCACCCGAAGCGGTGAACTGGCCGTGCGTGCCGAACAGGATGTCGGCTCTGGTGCCGACCGCCTCGCGGATCGCCTTGACCATGCGGGCGGAGAGGTCGATGTCGACGAGGCGCGGCTGGTGGCCGTCGAAGGCGGTGTAAGGGCCGGCCGGGTCGAGCTTGACCGCATTAAAACCCTGCTCGACATATTCGAGCGCACAGGCGGCGGCCAGATCTGGATCGTTGTAGACGTTCTTGCCGCGGGCGTCCTCGGAGTGGACGCTGCCGCTGTGCGGGTAGAGGTAGGTATAGGAACGCAGCGTTTCGTGCACCTGGCCGCCAAGCAGCTTGTAGACCGGTTTGCCGGCCTCCTTGCCGATGATGTCCCAGCAGGCGATTTCGAGCGCCGAGAAACAGCCCATTCCCGACACGTCGGGGCGCTGGGTGAAGCCGGACGAATAGGCGCGGCGGAAGAAATTTTCGACGTCGTGCGGATCGCGGCCGATCAGATAACGCTCGGCCATGTCCTCAACCATCTTCGCCGTGACGTGGGCCGAGAAGGTGGCGTTGTAGGCCTCGCCATAGCCGACGACGCCGCCATCGGTGGTGAGCTTGACGAAAATGAAATATTTGCCGCCGATGCCGGGTGGCGGATTGCCGACAACCCAGGTCTTGACGTCGGTGATTTTCATTTTTGATCCTCCAGAACCAGTTCGGCGCCCTTCCATCCGGTCATGATCGCGGCGGCGTTGGTGTTGCCGGTTATGTTGTCGGGAAAGATCGAGGCGTCGATGACGCGCAAGGCGTCGATGCCGTGCACCCGCAGGCGCGGATCGACGACGGCGCGCGCCGGGTCGGGCCCCATGCGGCAGGTCGAGACCGGGTGATAGACGGTGCCCGAGCGCTTCCTGAAATCCTGAATGAGATCCGCATCTGAGGTGACCGAGGGACCAGGCAAAACCTCCTCTTCGATGATCTCGGCCATCGCCGGCATCGAGGCGATCTTCCTGACGAATTTCACCGCCGCCAGCATTTCGGCGATATCTGCCTCGGTCGAAAAGGCGTTGGCGACGATTCTGGGATAATCGCGCGGATTGGCGGAACGGATCATGATTTCGCCGCGGCTCGACGGACGGCAATTCGAGAGGCCGATGGAAAAGCCCGGCCATGGGTCGGGCGTCAGGATCGGCCGTTCGCCACTCTTCGGAATGACCGTCGAAAACGCCTGGAAATAGAGCTGCATGTTGGGCCGTGCCGTGGCCGGATCGGTGCGGAAGAAGCCGCCGGCATTGTTCATCGACAGCGACAGCGGGCCCGACCGCAAAAACACGTACTGCATGCCGACCATCAGCTTGCCCCACCACGGGCGCAGGATCTGGTTGAGCGTCGGCAGCCTGCCCTTGAAGGTATAATTGATGCCGACGTGGTCCTGCAGGTTTGCCCCGACATTCTCGTTGGCGTGAACGACAGGAATGCCGAGCGCGCCAAGAAGCGCCGACGGGCCGACACCGGAAAGCTGCAGCAGTTGCGGCGAATTGACCGAACCACCCGACAGGATGACCTCGCGGCCGGCGCGGGCGGTTTTCGTGGCGCCATTCTGGAGATACTCGACACCGACGGCACGCTTGCCCTCGAACAGGATTTTTGTCGCCAGCGCATTGATCTCGACGCGGACGTTTTTGCGCTTCATCGCGGGGCGCAGGAAGGCGCGCGCCGCCGACATGCGGCGGCCGTTCCTGGTGGTGATCTGGTAGACGCCGGCGCCTTCCTGCGAGGCGCCATTGAAATCCGGGTTGAGCGGCAGGCCCGCCTGGCTGGCGGCGGCGAGATAGCGCTTGGTGAGCGGGTGGACGGAGGTCGAGCAGTCGGTGACGTGCAGCGGCCCGCCGACGCCGCGCCATTGGTCGGCGCCCGCCTGGTTATCCTCCAGCGCCTTGAACGCGGGCAGCAGGTCGTCGAAGCCCCAGCCGGGATTGCCGGCCGCTGCCCAGGCGTCGAAATCCTCGCGTGCGCCCCTGATCCAGACCATGGCGTTGATCGAGCTCGAGCCGCCGAGCAGCTTGCCGCGCGGCCAGTGGTCGACATTGCCGGCCAGGCCCGGATCCGGCTCGGTCTTGTAGTTCCAGTTGACCGCCGGGTCGAAGAAGGTTTTGCCATAGCCGAGCGGCATCTGCACGTAGAAGTGGCGGTCGCTGCCGCCGGCCTCGAGCACCAGCACCGAGAAGCGGCCGGAAGCCGACAGCCTTTCGGCCAGGACCGAGCCGGCCGAGCCGGAACCGACGATGATGAAGTCATAGGTCTGCATGGTGGATAAGATGGCCCTGAATTTTCGCCCAGCCTAGACGCCGCGGACCGCCGCCATCATCGGAGCTTCCGGCATTGCTTGTGAAAAAAGCGACTGGCACCTGACCTGAAGCGGTTCTGCCATCGACGGCAGCCAGACCCATCACTGCTTGAATTCATAGCGCATGATTGGGCGGGCGGGCGTCCTGCGAGCGACGACCCTGAACCCGGCGCGCGCGAAGGTGGAGGCATATCCGCTGCCGGAAGCGCTCGGCGATACGTCGGCGTCGAAAGGATAGGCTTCGAGTGCAGGAGCGTTTGCGCGCCTTGCGATTTCCAGAGCCTGTGCAATCAGCTGGGATGTTACGCCCCGCCGGCGGTATTGTTTTCGCACGTAGAGGCAGGACAGGGACCAGACCGGCCTGTCATCCACGCGCTTGAGCTGCCATAGCCGATCGAGCCAGGGCAGGGCATCCCGCGGCGTCACCTGGCACCAGCCGACAGCCATATCGCCGTCGAAAGCAAGCAAACCTGGAGGCGGACCATGCTGGACGGCTTGCCGGAACGCTGCCTTGTTTTCCTCGCCGGGTCGCTTTCGATAAGAACGACCGATCCGCCCGTACATACACCAACAACGACTGCAGACGGCGCTGTCACCGAACAGATCCTCGAGCGCCGGCCACAGATCGGGCGTCAATGGGCGAATGCTGAGTTCCATGTCAGCCGTCATTCGCTATCGATGTTGCCCAGTCTAGCCTGCATTGCGCGCTAGCGCATCATAGGTTGCGGTCCATGCGGGCGATGTTCGAAACGGGGATTCGCTCAGCATCCCCGCCGTGCTCCGGCTCAGCGCAGAAAACCGAGCACGGCCTCCATGAATTCGGCGGGGTACTCGACATTCGACAAGTGAACCGCGGGCAGGACAACCAGTTTCGCGCCGGGCACCGTCGCCGCGATCAGCTCGCTGTGACTGGCGGCTGTCACAGTGTCGTGCCGGCCGGCGATCACCAGCGTCGGCGTGGAAATCAGCGCTACGGTTCGGCGAAGGTCCGCATCGCGAACCGCCGCGAACAAGCCAGCCAAGCCTTGCCGGTCGATGCCCAGCAGCATGGCGCGAAATTCTTCGACGACGGGCTTGTTGGCCGCCAGCATACGCGCAGGAAACCAGTTGCCCAGGAACATCTCGGCGGTTTCCGACATGTCCGGCGCCTGCAGCACGGCGGCAATCCGCTCGTCAAACTGCTTTGCCGGTCCGAGATAGGACGAGGTGTTGCTCAGGATCAAGCGCTCGATCCGCTCGGGCGCTTGAATGCCGAGCCACTGCCCGACGAAGCCGCCCAACGACAGACCGAGGAGGTGTACGCGTTCAATGCCCCGGGCATCGAGCAACTCGATCACGTCGCGGCCAAGCCGGTCGAGCGAATAAGCGCCGGCCGGAACGCTAGACCCTCCATGGCCGCGAAAATCATAGCGCAGAACACGGAAATGCTTCGACAGCTCGTCGACCTGCATGTCCCACATCCGCAGTGTGGTGGCGATGGAATTCGACAGCATCAGCACGGGTTTCCCGGCGTCGCCGTCGATGCGGTAGGCGATGCGTGTGCCATCGCCGACGGTCACGAAATCCAGCTCATTCATGGTGAATACACCTTCCTTCTTGGAGCGTTGAATGTGGCAAAGCCTAGCCGCGGCGTGCTTTGATGATATTACAAAGATAGGACGATCTCTGTAATAGAAGCTGACATGGCCGAATTCACCCTGCACGACCTGCAATGCTTCGATGCCGTTGTCCGCTGCGGCGGCTTCCAGCCTGCGGCGGCCATGCTGCATCGCTCGCATCCGGCGGTGTTCGCCGCCGTTGCAAAGCTGGAGCGGCAACTCGACCTCGTTCTTTTGGATCGCAGCGGCTATCGCGTGCGCCCCACCGAGGCAGGGCTGTCGTTCCATCGCAGGGCACAATCGCTGCTGCGCGAGCTGGAAGGCTTGCGGCTTCATGCTGCTCAGCTGTCAATGGGCGAAGAAACCGAGATCCATGTGGTGATCGGCGACCTTTGCCCGCGCCCGCAGGCACTGGGCATGCTCGGACGGTTCTTCGCCCAGTGTCCGGGCACACGCCTGCATCTGCACTTCGAGGCGGTGGGCGGCCCGTGGGAGCGCCTCTTCGATGACGAAGCCGATTTGATCCTGCACTGGATCGACAAGAGCGATCCGCGGGTGGAATGGATCGATCTGTGCAAGGTGCAATTCGTTCCGGTAGTGGCGTCGGGCTTTCTGCCGGAGCGCATCAAGCACCCCATCACGCCGGATCAGATGCACGCGTTCACCCAATGTGTCATGCGCGACACGGCCCGCCATTCGCCGCAACAAGACTACTTCATGATCGAGGGTGCGCCTCAATGCATGGTGGCCGATCAGGGGATGAAGAAGGAAATCATCCTGCAGGGCCTCGGGTGGGGCCACATGCCCCGCTTCCTGATCGAGGATGAGCTGCGCGACGGACGCCTGCAATCCATTGCCGGCCGCCATCTGCCAGGCCGTACCGAGGAGTTGGTGGTGGCGCGCCGCCGCGACCGGCCGCACGGGCCGATCTCGAACCGTCTGTGGGATCATATCGAGCAAGAGGCGCCGACGTTGGGGCGGTTCCGGTAGAGGGCGAAATGACACCCTAAGCGGCCATGACACGTTTCACACGACAGGGATTTTAGCCGGTTTCGCCACACAACAGTCGCTGGACAAACACCTTGCAGACGGCAGAGTGCGACCCTTCCCGGTCCTCGGCGGCGGACGCGATGAACGGCTCGATTGAGCCCGAAACGAACTTCTGCCACATCGGTAACCTGCCGCCACCTCCTCAGCAAGATATGTGCTATTCTGAGGATATGCCCGCGCCCTCCGACCGATCACCCGACAAGTCGCCGGAAGACGGTGCAGTTGCATCGGATCCGTATGCGGAGCTAGCCAATCGCGGAGATTGGTCCAGGCTTCACCGCGAACTGTCAGACAGAGACCGCCGCAGTGAACTTGGCGGCGCCGAGCTCCAGCGCCTCGGGGAAGCCGCCTACATGCTTGGGCGCGAGGAGGAATTCGTTCGGGATTACGAGAGGGCCTTCGAAGAGCATCTCCGGAACGGACGCGAACGATCCGCAGCGCGTTGCGGCTTCTGGATCGGGCTCACCCTGATGTTTCGCGGCGAATTCGCCCAAGGCAGCGGATGGCTGACCCGCGCCAACCGGCTGGTCGCGGATCATGCGCCGGAATGTGCAGAACAAGGTTACCTTCAGCTCCCAATGGTCGAACAATGCCTCGCCGCCGACAGTCCGGACGAAGCATTCGCGCACGCAACACGTGCTGCGGAGATCGGGCAGCGCTGCGACGATCCGGACCTCTTGGCTATCGCGCGCCACCTTCAGGGCCGGATATTGATCCTGCGCGGCGACTATGTGCGCGGCTTCGAACTGCTGGACGAGGCGATGGTTTCGGTCACCTCGGGCCGGCTCTCACCGATCGTTACCGGGCTGGTCTACTGCAGCGTGATCGAGATCTGTCAGAAATTTCATGCCACGAGCCGGGCGAGGGAATGGACATCGGCGCTGATCGGATGGTGCGCGGGACAGCCCGACATCGTTGCCTTCACCGGCCGATGCCTGATCCACCGGGCCGAAATCCTGATCCTCGACGGCCACTGGGACGAGGCCGGCCGCGAGGCCAGTGTCGCCAGCATCCGCCTTCAGCAGGGGCCCTCGAAGCACCACGCCGGTCCGGCATTCTACCAGAAGGGCGAGGTCTTTCGCCTCCGCGGCCAATGGGACGAGGCCGATGCCGCCTATCGCGCAGCGAGCAGGCTCGGGTTCGATCCCCAGCCGGGGCTGGCGCTTATGCGATTGCAGCAGGGGCACGAGCAGCCGGCCCTTTCGGCGATCCGCCGCGCACTGCAGTCGGTCGACGACATGTCCGGCAAACTCCGCCTCTTGCCGGCTGCGGTGGAAATCACTCTCGCTGTCGGTTCGGCCGATGACGCCTGGGAACTGTGCGAAACACTGCGCGACTGCGCGCGCCAATATTCCGCTGATGCAGTCCGCGCCGCAGCCGCCGAGGCTACCGCGCGGGTGCTGATCCATGCTGGTCGAGCCGCGGAGGCATTGGCCCATATCCGGCGCGCAGTGGAAATCCTCTGGGACCTTCGGGCGCCCTATCATCTTGCCCGGATGCGGGTGGTGACAGCGCGGGCCTGTCTCGCAACCGGCGATACTGAAGCGGCGCAGACCGAACTGGACGAAGCGATAAGACTTTTCCGCGAGCTCGGCGCGCGCCCCGACGAAGCCGTTGCCGGCAAGCTGCGGGCTACCATGACGGCGACAGGCAGCGAAGCTCTCACCCCCAGACAGACGCAGGTTCTGCGCCTGATCGCGTCGGGCCTGACCAATCCGGAAATTGCCGGCGAGCTCGGTTTGAGCCAGCGGACGGTAGACCGTCACGTTAGCGATATCCTGACGCGGCTGAACGTGCGCACGCGCGCGGCAGCCACGGCCTTTGCGGTCGAGCACGGCCTGATCGGCATGGGCATATCTGGGTAATCTTACCCAAGCCAAAATTTCTCGCTGCGTGGGTATTTACGCCGAAGCGGGCAACCGTGGCGCGGGTCTAAACTTCATGGCGTGGCAAAGGCCACAGGAGGTTTTCCCGATGCAAACGAATAGTAACAGCATGAGCGGGCCGGGCGGTGTCTGGCTCGCCACGGGAACGCTGCTGCTGGCGGCTGCGCTCGTCTTTCACGGGCCACCGGACGCGGATTTGTCGGTTCAGATGCAGAATATCGCCGAGGGCCATGGGCGATGGGCTACGGTCCATTGGACGGCGGCAGCGGCGCTGTTCCTGATCGCCGGCGCTTCGTTCCTGAACCTGGCGCTCAACGCCCGGGTCCGGCATTCGCCGATGCTGAGTTCCGCCTGGATGGTGATGGCTCTCGGCGCCCTGACCACGTTTTCCACCGCAGTCGCCGAGGCATCGGTGGTCGCGGTCGCGGCCGACCGGGGTGACACCAACGCCTTCATGACCTGGTGGGCGTTTTCCGGCGGCATGGGTAACGGATTCTGGGCGCTGGCCTTGGCGACAGCGCTTGTCGCGTATCACGACGCCCGCGATAACGTCGGGATACTGCCCCGATGGGCCGCGATCGTCGGCTCGGCGTTCGGTATCCTTTCGGCAACCGGGTGGACACTCGGTGAGCAGCTCGGGATCGGCATCGGGGGTCCGATCTGGCTGATTTCCTCGCTTCTCATGTGCCTGTGGCTCGCGTGGTACGGGCTGTCCTCAAGCAGCGTCCGGTCGGGGCAAGCCACGGCGTAAAGCGCCTGATCCAGCATCATCTTGAGACAGGAGGAAAAAATGTCCCTTCAAACGAAGGAAATCGAGGCGACGATCCACGACATCCACGAATTCTTCGCCGACTGGGTGGCGGGCCGATGCCCTGGCGACGACGCGACGTTCAAGAAGAACGCGCTCGACCGGATCAGCGACGATCTGGTCGCCATCATGCCAGGCGGCAGGGCGTTCGGGAAAAAAGACTTCGCAGGTTACATGAAGAGCATCTACGGATCGAATCCGGCCTTCCGTATCAAAATACGCGACATCCGGATCAGCCATCAAAGCGCCGACCTGGCGGTCGTGAACTACCACGAATGGCAACGCGACGCGAAGGACTCCGATGAACCGAACAATGGCCGGGTCACGACGATGGTGGTCCGCGATCGCGGCTACAGCCGCGGGCCCGAGATCTTGCAGGTTCATGAAACCTGGCTCCCAGCCGATGTCGTTCAGTCCGCGGATTTCGCGTTCTGAAAAGCGTCGGTCCGAAACGGGCAGAGAAAGGAATTGCGCTGGCGGGACCATCGGCTCTGCCGCCGTCATGGAGCCAGAACTTTGCTTCTTTTCAGCCCGAATTGATCCACAGTCACCTGCCCTTCCCAGGCATCGATCATGTTATTCGCGAAGGCAACACCTACGCCTACGTCCCGACGCCCTGGCCCACTTTGTGAAGCACGCCTATCGGCAGGGGCTTGGTTCTGTCGCGCCATCGGGCGCGCCAGCTTTCTCGTTGCAGCCATTTAGAGAACGGCGAACTTCGGTTACAACATTACCGGAGCAGGAGCATAGAACCATGAAATGGAGACGAGTCTTGGCCGCTTCAACTGTGCTCGCGGTCGTGCTCGTCCTTGGATATTCTGAGGGTTACACAGGTCGGTTCCTGTGTCGCAATTTCAAGGACGGCTGGTTTGAAAGGAGTGGGTTTATGGCGTGCTATAGAGCGCCATAGCCCACATCGATTGACCGCTTTCCGCCCATATTGTTGAAAAAGTCACCCAGCCAACCGCCTGACACATTCCGTTAGAATTTAGTTTCAGGACGAGGTTGATCGCGTATCACGAATACGCTGCCAGCTCCGCTACGGAATGCAATCCTAATGGTTGCGCTCGTCTAGCTTCGCGCCGCATCTTTTCAACACTGTCGACCGATACCCGAACTTCAGGCTGCGACACCATTCAGTGGCGTTGACCTGCCCGTGCCATGACGGTACGGGATCGGGCGTTCGGCTTCGAGAGGATTGGCCAAATGGTGCATTACGCGGACGGGCGGCCGATCGGCGATCTGACGCTCAGGACGCTGGCCATGCCTTCCGACGCCAATGCGGCGGGCGATATCTTCGGCGGCTGGGTGATGGCGCAGATGGATCTGGCCTGCGGCATCCGCGCCGCCGAGCGCGCCAAGGGCCGCGTGGTGACGGCGGCGGTGAAGGAAATGTCCTTCGCCAAGCCAATGAAGATCGGCGACACGCTGTGCATCTACACGCATGTCGAACGTGTCGGCCGTACCTCGATGACGCTCAAGGTCGAGGCCTGGGCGCAGCGCTATCTCTCCGACCTGATGGAGAAGGTCACCCATGCCGACTTCGTCATGGTGGCGCTGGACGGCGAAGGCAAGCCGAAGGCGGTTCCGGCCGAAGGCTGACCGGCCTGATTCCAGAAGACGGATTTAAACAGCCGTCTCTCCCGCGCGGGGGATGCGGGCAGCGATCCCGCGTGGTTTTTGGCCAACGGGTTCCCGCATGCGCGCCTGCAGCGCGACCGGCGGGATCTTGGGAGGAAAGACAATGCGTCAACACATGCTGAACGCTGCGCTGGCCGGTGCCTTTGCAGCCTTGCTCTGCCTGTCGTCCGCAAGCGCTTTTGCCGAGGTCAAAAAAGGCGATCCAGGCGCAACCTGCACATCGGAAAACCGCACCATCAACGGGCAGGCGGCCAAGTGCGAGATCTGCTCGGCGACGAAATGCGACACCAGCGGCACGACGGTGAGCAATTGCCGCAAGGAGACGACCACGACCTGCACGATTGGCGGCAAGGTGGTCAGTCCCAACCCGAAATGGAACCGGATCGAGAAGCTGCCGAAGAGCAAGATGCAGTTACAGCAGTAGGGCTCATCCGGAGGATCCCCGACAGGTTCAAACCCTTGCAGCGCAAGGGTTCAGCTGTGCATGGCGTCGAATTTTTCGCGCGCCGCCTTGACGCGCTCGGTGTTCTTGCGCGCCCATTCGCCGAGCGCATCGACCGGTACCAGAAGCTCGTAGCCAAGATCAGTCAATTCGTAGTCGACCCGCGGCGGGATGGTCGGGAACACCGTGCGGGTGACGAAGCCGTCGCGCTCGAGCCCGCGCAAAGTGGTGGTCAGCATCTTTTGCGAAATGCCGCCGACGGCGCTGCGCAGCTCGTTGAAACGCAGCGGCCCGTTGCCGAGCTTGCCAACGACGAGCACGGTCCATTTGTCGCCGACGCGCTGCAGGATTTCCGAGATGGCGCGGCAGTCCTCGGTGCGGTGCGGGTGCCTTGGTAACAAAAAAGTGCCTCCTTGCACATTGAGCGGCCAGTTACTCATATAGCTCAGGTATCTAAACGATACCAGTATTCCCGTAAGGAGAGCCCCCTCTATGTCAAAACCCAAAATCGCCATCATCATTGGTTCAACCCGCGCGGCCCGCTTTGCCGACGTCCCGACCCAATGGATTGCCAAGATCGCCAAGTCGCACGCCGACATCGACGTTGAAGTCGTCGACCTGCGCGATTTCCCGCTGCCGTTCTTCGATGAGGTCGCATCCTCCGCCTGGGCGCCGTCGCAGAACGAAGTGGCGCAGCGCTGGCAAAAGAAGGTCGCCGGATTCGACGGCTTCATCTTCACCGCCGCGGAATACAATCATGGCCCGACGGCCGTGCTGAAGAACGCCATCGACTACGCCGCCAACGAGTGGAACAAGAAGCCGGCCGGCTTCGTCGGCTATGGCAGCGTCGGTGGCGCGCGCGCGGTCGAGCAGCTGAGGCTGCATGCGGTCGAGTTGCAGATGGCGCCGGTGAAGTCCGCCGTACACATCGCTTGGGCCGATTTCCTTGCCGTCAAGCAAGGCGACAAGAAGCTCGATGAGTTCGAGCACCTCAACCAGGCGGCAACCGCGCTGGTCAACGACATTGCATGGTGGGCCAGGGTGCTGAAGACGGCGCGTCAGGCCGATGCCGTCGCCGAGGAAGTCAAGGCGGCCTGAGAGCAGGTTCGAACAGTCCTCCCAAGGATTAATTCTCCCAAGCAATTGGGGCTGCGCATGCGCCGCCCTTTTTGTTCACACGGCATGCGCGTCCTGCGCTTGCCGTGGCCTGATGATGCAATCGGCAAGGCGGTCCATCTCATTCAGCTCGTCGGCGTGGTGCTGGCCCCACTGGCACAGTGCCAGCATAATAGGCTCGAGGCTGAGGCCGAGCCGCGTCGCCGAATATTCGACGCGCGAGGGGATCTCGGCAAAGATCTCGCGGCGCACGAGGCCGTGCTCTTCCATTTCGCGAAGCTGCTGGATCAGCACTTTCTGGGTGGTATCGGGCATCAGCGCCTGCAGCGCCGACAGCCGCCGGGGCCCGTCGAAGAGATGGTACAGGATGACCGCCTTCCAGCGGCCCGAAATCACTTTCAGCGCGCGCTCCGCCGGCAGCATCGGCAGTCTCTTGATCAGCTTGGCCATAGTCACCTCCCGGTCAGCAGCGGACAAATCGGTGTGTAGTCGAAGCCAGGCAGATAGTGGCAAACAGCGGCCGATGCCAATAACGATCGGTGCACGCGATGAGAGCCATTCAACTGAGCCGTTTCGGCGGGCCCGACGTTCTCGACATAGTCGCGGTGCCGAAGCCCGAGCCGCAAGCCGGCGAGGTCCTGGTCCGCGTTCAGGCGGCCGGCGTAAATTTCTTCGAAGTGCTGATGCGTAGGGATCGCTATGCGGTGACGCCGCAGCTGCCGATGATCCCTGGCGTCGAGGCCGCCGGGATCGTGGAGGCGCTCGGGCATGGGGTGGAGGCTTCCTTGCTCGGCACGCGCGTCGCCGCGCCGTTGTTCGCCTCGAGCCGGCCGTTTGGCGGCTATTCCGAGTATGTGACGATCGACGCAAGCCTGGCCGTGCCCTTGCCGGATGCGCTCTCGTTCGAAAACGCGACGGCATTGATGGTGCAAGGACTGACGGCGTTGCATCTATCGCAGCAAAGCCCGCCGGCCGGCAGATCGGTGCTGGTCGCCGCTGCCGCGGGCGGCGTCGGCTCCCTGCTTGTCCAGCTTGCCAAGCGCGCCGGCGCGAGCCGCGTCACTGCGGCTGCCGGCAGCAAGTCCAAGCTCGACCTTGCTTTGTCGCTGGGGGCCGACGCTGCCGTCGATTACAGCAAGACGGATTGGCCGGAGCACGTCCGGGCAGCGACAGGCGGCGCTGGCGTCGACATCATCTACGACATCGTCGGCGGCCCGCTGACGGCGGTTACGCTGGAGGCTCTGGCGCCTTGCGGAGAGTTGGTCTTTGCCGCACTTGGCAGATATGCGCTCGGCACCCCGCAGATGGAGGCGATGATCGGCCGCAACCAGTCGTTGAGAGGTTTTGCACTGCTGCCGCTGCTCTCTGCAGACATGCTCCGTGATGACCTGTCGGAGCTCTTCAATCTGGCGGCAAGTGGTGAGCTTAAAGTGATCAACGGCGGTCGCTTCCCGCTCGACCAGGCCAGCCACGCACATCGCCTGCTGGAGGAGCGCGGCGCGACCGGCAAAGTCGTCTTGATACCTTAGTAGGTGCTCGGTAAGGAGCCGAGGATCCGGGCCTGTGCCGTACAGGCCGTCAGCGAACCCGGTAGAATGGATTTGGCAGCAGGAACAGCTTCTCGGCATGCCCGCCGAACAGGTCGGATGGCTGGTCACCGACATTGGCAATTATTGTGTAGCCGGCCTTTTCGATTTCGGCCCTTATGGGTGCCTTGAAATCCGCGGCGGAGCCGTATTTGGCCCCAGGCTGGACCATGTAAAGGTGCTCATAGCCGGCATAGCCGGCCGACTGCAGGTTCTGTTCGGTTGCCTGACGCTGGTCCTCCGGACGTCCGGTGATGAAGAACACCGCGACTTTCGCCGTTTGCGCCTGCCGGAAGACCTCCAGCACCGGATCAATGGCCGGATCCTTCGCAAGCTGGTCCCAGGCGGCCCAGCCACAGGGACCGTCGATAGCGATGTCGCAGGCGCCGCCGATCGGGCGCCCGAAATTGTCGCGTGTGATCACTTCCCAGTTGGCCAAAGCCGTCTCGTCGATATCGAGCACCAGTGCGGGGCGAGGCACCTCCATTGCGCGCTTGACGACCCAGTCGCCTGCCTGCTTCGCCACAGCGGCAAGGTCGCGATCATAGTCGCCGGAATCATGATAATTGGCAGCCGCCAGCATCGCATCGCCGACATTGGCTGGCTGGGACGGGCTTGTGAGAAGGAGCGAGTCGGAACGCGCCGGTCCAGGAACATTTGTGCCGATCATCAGCACGATTGCCCCGGCACGCGCAATTCTATTCCAACCAATCGCCCGCATCACGAGACTTTGCTGTCACGAGAAGTCGGCTGTCAAGCTGCGACGCTGAGTTGGACATTCCAGATGCCGAATGTCTCTAGGGTTGGTGCAAGCTACACGATTTCCGCCGTCGCGGTCTTTCCCTCCGACAGGTGACGCACCGCCGAAACCGCCGGCGGAAGTGCGTCACCCGAAAATCATGGCCGATACGCGCTTTGCCGTGCCCTACGCCGCCTGAACGATCTCGACCAGCTCGACGTCGAACACCAGATCCCGTCCCGCCAACGGATGATTGCCGTCGAGCTTGACGCTGGTGTCGTCCACGCCGACGACTGTTACCGGCATCGGGCGCCCTTCTGAGGTTCTGACCTGCAATCGAGCGCCGATATCGACGTTGATGTTGTCTGGCACGCGGGCGCGGTCGACGGTCATGACCGCTTCGGGGCGGTGGGGGCCGTAGGCGGCGTCGGCGGGAATGGTGACGGTGCTTTTCGCGCCCACCTCCATGCCCTCGACATGGGTTTCAAGACCAGGGATCACTTGTCCTTCACCCAGCGTGAATTGCAGCGGTTCGTTGCCGGAAGAATCGAACTGAGTGCCGTCGGCCAGGCGGCCATTGTAATTGATGCGCACGGTGTCGCCATTCTTGGCCTGTGTCATGATAGCCATCCTTTGAAAGTTTCGAGGGGCCGGCCAAAGCTCACGGTCCCGTCCTCGATCATCCACGCACTTAGGTGCGCGGCGCGAAACGCTAAAACTAGGGACCTGGCTGCCGATGTAAACCCCGATTGAGCGACGCCGGCAGGGACCCGCCGGCGTTCGCCGCCTTCGGCAGGAGTGCGCCGGTCTAGCGGTCATGCCGGCTCACCCATTCAGGCGGCGTGCAAACGGCGGCTAGATCAGGTTATGGCCGCCATCGATGCGGATTGTCTCGCCAGTCGTGAACTCGCTTTCCATGAGGTAGACATAGGCGGCGGCGACGTCCGCAGCGGTCGGAATTTTTCTCGATGGCAACCGGGCAGCCATGTCGGCAAAGAAGCCGGATTTGGCTTCTCCAACGATGTCCCACATCGGTGTGTCTACCCATCCGGGCGACACGACATTGACGCGCGTCGGGGCCAGTTCGAGCGCCAGGGCGCGGGCGAAGTAGCTGAATGAGCCGGCAATTGCGGAGACGACCGAGCCTCCCGGCACCGGCGGCCGATCCTTGTTTATTCCAGAGGTGAAGGTCATGGAGCCGCCGGCTTTCAGGGTGCGCACAGCGTGCTTGGCGAGCAAGACGGCGCCAATCAGCTTGTTATCGACGAAGCGTCGCGCAGCCTCCATATCGGTACTGCCGATGGGATCGCCGGGCGGCAGTGTTCCGGCGGTCGATACCAGGTGATCGAAAGGACCGACCTCGTCGAACAGGCGGGCGACGTCTGCTTCGTCGGTCATGTCGGCGACCAAGCTGGTCACGTGGCCCGCATTGAGCGTCCGTTCGTCTCGGCGTCGCGGAAGCTGCTCTCAACAGCGGAGCGAAGGTCGTGATCGTCGGCCGGTCGCCCGAGAAACTGCAGGCAGCCGCTCGTGGACAAGAAAGTCATCGTCGTCGGCGGCAGCTCCGGCATCGGTCGATGTCATAGGGGTTCTCCGTTCGTTGCGATTCCGGTGGGAGAGTCAGGCCTTGCCCGCGTAGGCGGCTTCGAGGTCGGCGACGATGATCTTGCGCATCCCGTACATCGCCTGCCGGACGCGGTTGGCCTTTTCGCGATCCGGATCGGCACTGAGCCGCGGCAGGATTTCAGGGATGACCTGCCAGTAGACGCCGAACTTGTCGGTAAGCCAGCCGCAGGGTTGTGCCCTGCCGCCGCCGGCGGTGAGCGCCTCATAGTAGTAGTCGGTCTCGGCCTGGTCCTTGGTCTCGATGTAGAGCGAGAGCCGCTCGTTGAAGGGCGGCTGCGGCCCGGCATTGAGCGCAGTAAGGTGCAGACCCTCGACCTCGAAATCGAAGGTGGCATGCGGGACCGTCTTGTTGGTTCCGGACACCCAGTCGGTGTATTCGATGGTCTGGAGCGCTTTGCTGTTCTTGAAGACCGAGAGATAGAAATCGCGGGCTTGCTCCGCATCGGTGTTGAACCAGAGGAATGGGTGGATGGTGGCCATGTCCGTTCTCCATTAATTCCTTGCGACAGCGATCTTTGGCGAAGAGCCTGTCCGCTGTTGCTTTCGTTCAGGCTAGCGGTGGTCCGACGGCCAATAGACCGAGCCGTCCCAGTCGCGGGCAAACCCGAGGTCTTCGAGCCGGCGGGTCGAGAAGCGTGCAATCTGCCGCTCGATCCGGCGCCGGCTGGTCGAGGCGAGGATGCGGCCGGCCATGCCGGCGAGGGCGTCGACGATGGGTTCAACTCGTTTGGCGTTCATGGTGCTCTCCCAGAGTGCCGGCAGTTTCGGTTCCAGCAGTTGCCCCGCGACTTTCGTCAGCGAGAGTATCAGTCACATCAAACTTGCTTTTTTCAGCCGCGGTGAATGACTGATTACGTGAGCAAACATGCCGTCTCTCGGCCTGGACGACAAACGACTTATCGGCGACAATGTGTGAGCATCGCTCACACATACAGGTATCGATCCATGCCCCGGAAACTGCCTCCCCTCACCACCTTGCCGAGTTTCGAAGCGGCGGCGCGCGTGTTGAGTTTCTCCAAGGCGGCAGAGGAACTTCATGTCACCCACGGTGCGATCAGCCGGGCGATCAAGAATCTTGAGGATCAGCTCGGTGTGCAGCTGTTCGAGCGCGGTACGCGTTCGGTGAGCCTGACAGCCGTTGGCGAGCCCTATGCGCGGGCGGTGCGCGAGGTGCTCGACCAGTTGGCCGCCGCCACCGCTGCAGCAACAGCGCGCTATTCGAGCTCGACATTGAACGTCAGCACCTCCGATGGCTTCGCGGGGAGATGGCTGGTGCCGCGCCTCTACCGCTTTCACCGTGCGCATGGCGACGTCGATGTGCGGGTTTCGACGAGCGGGAAGCTGACCAACTTCCTCGGCGACGGCATCGATGTCGCCGTCCGTTATGGCAGCGGAAATTATCCGGGGCTCACGTCAGAGTTGCTGACCGGCGAGGAGGTGTTTCCAGTATGCAGCCCAAAGCTTCTTGAGGGCGCATACCCGCTCCGTACGCCTCAGGACCTCAGACATCACACGCTGATCCGTGACAGCTTTCCGATCGACTGGGCGACCTGGCTGGCAAGCGCCGGGGTCGAGGGCGTGGACCCGCAGAGCGGGATTACGTTTGACTCTGCCACCTTTGCCATGGAGTCGGCCGCACAAGGCGAGGGGGTGGTGCTCGGCCGGACCATGCTCGTTGCAGCCGACCTCGCCGCCGGGCGACTTGTCCGCCCCTTCGGCCACGCCCTGAAATCCCCCTCCAGCTTCTATCTCGTCTACCCGCCAGAGGCTATCCGTCAGCGCAAAGTCAAGGCTTTCCGGGATTGGCTGCTTTCAGAAGTCACGCCGCAAATGGACTGACGGGAAGGCCGAGAGAACAGGATCGTCTATATCGAGCGGTTATTATCGGCTCGCCCGAAATGCGGTGATGATCCAGGCACGCGAGTCGAAAAGCACACCGTCCGCGGTCAAATGCGCATCGAGCAGATCGCGCAACCGCCGCAGTGCCGCATCGACATCCACAGCCGCGCGGGCGAGCGGATCCTTCACCAGTTGCAGGCCAAGCAAAGCGTCATAGGCCACATCGACGTCCAGGCCGTAGAAGACCGGTTCATGCACTTCGGCAAAGTCGATCGACACAAAGCCGGATGCACGCAAGATCTCCGCGGTGATGGCCGGGTCGCCAAGCGAAAACGGGGTGGCGCCCGCCGACATGGTTGTCCCCGGCGCAATTGCCCGCTGAATGGCAGTCGCCCACTCGTTGCGGTCCTGGCCCTGCCATACCATCCATACAAGACGTGCCCCTGGTCGCATCGCCTGGCTGATATTGGCGAACGCCGCCGCCGGATCGGCAAAGAACATCACGCCAAAGCGACTGATGCACAGATCGAAGCCGGCAGGCGGAAACACCAGCAATTGCGCATCGCCGCGCTCAAAGGCGACGTTTCGCAATCCCTCTTCCGCGCTACGCCTCCGGGCGATCTCGAGCATCTCCGCCGATACGTCCACGCCAAGCACGCTGCCTTCCACCGCGACACGGGCGGCATCACGAGAGGATTGTCCCGAACCGCATCCGATATCGAGCACGCGATCACGCGTTCCCGCCTTGACCGCAGCCCTGAAGACCTCGTTGTGCCGTCGCAATTCGGCGTCGTAAAACGCAGCGCAGTTCAACACCATCGCACGCCTGTCTGGAGATGATGGGGCAGGCGGCGTTGCCAGCCGCTCCGCTCTGATCTTTTCGCGTCGGGTCAGCCCAGGACTGTCAGCCGCGCCGCGCTGCCTCGATCGCAGCTACGTCGATTTTCTACATCTCCATCATCGCCTCGAATGCGCGCTTTGCTTCATCGCCGCCGGCGGCCATCGCCTCGGTCGGCACGCGCGGCGTGATTTGCCAGGAGATGCCCCAGTTGTCCTTGCACCAACCGCAGGCACTTTCCTGGCCGCCATTGCCGACGATGGCGTTCCAGTAGCGGTCGGTCTCCTGCTGATCGTCGGTGGCGATCTGGAAGGAGAAGGCTTCGTTATGTTTGAACGCGGGCCCGCCATTAAGGCCGAGACAGGGGATGCCGGCGACCGTGAACTCGACCGTCAGCACGTCCCCCGCCTTGCCGGACGGGTAGTCGCTGGGAGCGCGGTGGACGGATTTCACCGAGCTGTCGGGAAAAGTCTCGGCATAGAAGCGGGCCGCAGCCTCGGCGTCCTTGTCGTACCAAAGGCAGATCGTGTTCTTGGCGATTGTCATTGCTGGTCCCTTTACTTTCGAAATCAATCTGGGCTTTTGATGCCATTCCGGGTTTTGCAGCCAATTCGGCCATTTTCCTGCCCTCGGGGCGTTTCGCAGCCGGCGTCGGCGTTGCACCACGAACAGGAATGCGCTCGCACCATCCGACGTTCCGACCGCGGCAGCTGCACGGAATCAAGGTACCACGGCTGGTGCTTTCAGGACCAGATGTGGGCAGTGACTCGAACAGGCGAGGTCCGCCGGGTCCTGACCGGCGGCCTCACTTTTTGTGTAGGGCAGCTCCACTTTGCTCAAGGTCGCGCTGGCCTTCCGTTGGCGCGCCGTTGCCTCAGAAGGCGCATGAGCAAGTTCCGTCTGTCCTTGCGCGGGACGAGTTCGATGTCGCTGACAAGTTTTGCGCCGCCCTTGTGCCGCTCCAATGTGATCTTGCGGCTGTGGAAGGCTTCCAGCTCGGCGCGGTGCGCTACGCTTATGATGGTGACCTTCGGCAATTCGCGAATGATCATCTCCATCATCTTGTCCTGGCTCTTCTCATCGAGTGCCGACGTTGCCTCATCCAGCACGATGATATCGGGGCGGTGCAGCAGCAGACGTGCGAAGGCGAGGCGCTGCTTTTCGCCACCCGACAAGGTCTGGTCCCATGGCGCGTCCTCCTCGATCCTGTCGTTGAGATAATCGAGTCCCACTTTGTCGAGGGCAGCCTTGATCTTATTCAGCGTCCAGTTGTCGGCGGCGCCTGGATAGGCGACTGCGCGGCGAAGCGTCCCGGTGGGGATGTAAGGCCGTTGCGGCAACATGAACAACCGCCTGTCGGCGCGGATGTTGACGCTGCCGCTGCCCCATGGCCACAGACCTGCGACGGCCCGCACCAGCGTACTCTTGCCCGAGCCGGATTCGCCGGCCACGAGCACCCGCTCGCCCGGTTCGATCACGACCTCGGTCTCCTTGACCACGGCGGTGCCGTCGTCGAGCGACACGGAGAGATTGTTCAGGCTGAGCATCGCATCGCCTCCGGTTTCGCCCCGCTTTATGCGTCCCAGCGTGTTGCTCTGCTCCGCCCGCTCGAGCCCGTCGAGCGACATCATCAGCGAGGCGATGCGACGTGCACAGGCGTTCCAATCCGCGAGACGGGGATAGTTGTCGACCAGCCATCCGAACGCGCCCTGCACGATGGCAAACGCCGAGGCAGCCTGCATGACCTGTCCAAGTGTCATGCTGCCTTCGAGAAACTTTGGAGCGCAAAGCAAGACCGGCACGACAGGCGCAAACAGGCTCGACCCTTGCGACACCAGCGCCGTGCGCATGTGCTGGCCTGCAAGGAGCGCCCATTGCCTGAGCACATGGGCGAATGTCTTGTCCATGCCGCTGCGCTCCTCCTCCTCGCCGCCGAGCAATGCGATGCTCTCGCCGTTTTCCCGCACGCGCGTCAGCGTGTAGCGGAACTCGGCTTCCGCCTGATTTTTTTCCTCGGAGAGGTGGACGAAATGGCGGCCAATGACCGTCATCGAGGTGGACGTGATCGCGGCATAGAGCACCGCGGTGATGACAAGGAAGCCGGGAATGGTGACGGTCCAACCTGCGATTGTCAGGGTCAGGGCGCCGCCGATCGTCCAGAGCACCACGATGAAGGTCGCGGCCGACAGAAATGCGACGATAACACCGGCGATGAAATCGACGGGCGATTCGGTGGCAATCCGCAAATCCTCGGCGATGCGGGCTTCGGGGTTGCTGTGGTCGCCGCCGACGAGGTTCAGCTGATAATAGCGGCCGCTTGCGAGCCAACGCGCGATGACCGCGGTGGTGAGCCAGGAACGCCAGCGGCGCTGTATTCTCATGCGAAAGAAGACTTGTGCCACCACGAGGCTGGCGCTTCCGAGCACGAGTGGCACGAAAACGGCGCTCAGCCAATATACGGTGTGGGCATTGCGTTGCTCAATGGCGTCGAAAATTGCGCGATTCCAGACATTGATCCCATACTGGAAGCCGACATTGGTGACGATCAGGACCAACAGCCCGATCGTCAACGGCCAAGCGACCCTGTCGCCACTGCTGCCCCAATAACCGCGCGCGCTGATCCAGAAGCGCTTCAGCAGATATCTCTTGCGCGCCTGCTCGGCCTCTTCGGGTGTCAACTCCGGATCGGGTTCGATGAAATCCGGCGGCGGCGCGGGCTCGCCGACGACCTCGGACGCGACTTCGACGGTCGATAGCTTCTCGTGGCGCGACTTCTCGACATCGCGCGATTGGGCGCCGTCAACCGATTTCGGCTTGAATTGAGCCTCGGGCATCCGGCGATAACGGCTTAAAAATCAGAAGGTTTCATAGCGTCCGCTCGAGATGCCAGATGCCAACAACGCCAAGGCTTCTCAGCTGTTTCCGAGCGGTCTCGACAATTCGCTTCAGCAGTCAATAGGACTGAGGAAAAAAATCAGCGATCGCCAGCATCTGCTGCTCAGCCCGACCGCGCGGGCGCTGAATTCCGGAACAAGGGTGCGATTTTGCCGTTGAGCCAGAAACTGGAAGCGACCCGCATGTCCGAATTGCCGAATGAAGAGATCGAAGGGCGGCTGAACGCGCAGCGCGAGACTTTGGCGCTGGTCGTCGCACTGCTTGCCAGCAAGGATACGGCACCCGAGCGAATATGGGCCGAACTGGAGGCCCGTCTTCAGTTTCAGAACAGTCAGGAGGACCCCGGCGTCCTGCCAAGCAGCGCATTCGCCATCGAGGCCGCGAAGATGCGGGAGTTCAAGCTGATCGCCGAAGAGGCGCGGGCGCGCAATGCGGAATGGAACGGCAGGGACAAGCCACAGGGCGCCAGCTGAAACCCCGGCGAGTGGATGCAGGACCGGCTATTTTACGGTGACTGAGCAAGCGTCAGCTTTGCCCTAGAAGTGCACGCGCCAACTCTTGCCATTCCTCGTCAAGCGTTAATGACGACGGCGCGGCGTTGCTGCGGCGATACCAGTATTCCGCATTCGACTGGTCGCCTTCCTTGCGATGGAGATAGGCATGAACGTGCATGCCCGCCGTATCGTCGCGCTGCTGCGCGCACTCGTGCGCCTTAGTCCAATCGCCCTTTGCATCCCACCACAGCGCCAGCAGGGCAGGGCTCAAGCCGACTGGCGGCTGTGGTTTGGCAATCGAATCCCTGAAGGCTCGCAGATCCATGTTTCCACCATAGCGACGGTACAGGGCGCCGATAATAACCGCGCCGGCGGCCTACCGCTAGCGTGCATCGGGCGGGATAACCGGAATGGGTCTCGGGAGCCGATAACCGCACGGCCAGATGCTTGATTTGGTGACGTGCATGAAATAGTGCGCGCTACGATACCATGATGCCTGAGACAGCGAGGATGAGTAGCGAGCCGATGACAGCGTCCGACAAACCGCGCCAATTCTACCACGGCACCCGGGCCGACCTTAAACCGGGAGACCTGATCGAAGCCGGCTACAGCTCCAATTACCGGCGCGCGAAAGCAGGCAGCCTGGGTCTATCTGACCGGCACTCTGGATGCGGCTATCTGGGGTGCAGAACTGGCCGCCGGTGACGGACGCGAAAGGATCTACATCGTGGAACCAACCGGCCCGACCATGGACGACCCCAATCTTACGGACAAGAAATTTCCCGGCAATCCGACGCAGTCCTATCGCTGCCGCGAGCCGCTCAGGATCACGGGCGAGGTCACCGGGTGGCAGGGCCACTCCCCCGAGCGGCTGAAAGAGATGAAGGACCATCTCGAACGGCTGAAGGCGCAAGGCATCGACGCAATCGATTGACCGCCAAGTCCTGCGATTGCCAAGCTTGGCTCTGACCTACGGTCGGCGGCAGTCGCGTTCCGCGTCGCCGCCGCCGCGAAATACGGTTCCACAATAGGTCACACCGACCGCGCCGCTTCTTACCGCACGACCTCGCGGTGGCCGCCGGGCAGGCGAGTGGCGATGAGCTTGTCGATGCGGCGGCCGTCGAGATCGACCACCTCGAAGCGCCAGCCTTGCGCGTCGACACATTCGCCGGTCGCCGGCAGATGGTGCATATGCGACAGCACGTAGCCGGCGACGGTTTCGTAGTCGCGGTTCTCGGGCAGGTCGATGCCGAGGACCTCCGCCATCTCGTCGGCCTGCATGTAGCCGGCGAGCAGCCATGAGCCGTCCTCGCGCTTGACGGCGTTTTCCTCGTCGCCGGCATCGAGGTCCGAGCGGAAGACGCCGGTAATCGCTTCCAGTATGTCGGCCGGGGTGACGATGCCTTCGAAATGGCCGTATTCGTCATGCACCAGCGCCATCGGCACGTCGGATTCCTTCAGCGTCGCAAGCACGTCCAGCGCGTCGGCCTGGTCATGCACGATCGGCGCGGCGCGCACGTGCCGGCGCGGGTCGAGGGCGCGGCCGCCGAGCATCGCCGCCAGCACGTCGCGGGTCTGGACGACGCCGATCATGGCGTCGACGCCGCCGTCGCCGGCCGGCAGGCGCGAATGCTGGGTGTCCATCAGCAGCTTCCTGATGGCCGCCTCGTCGGCTTGCAGATTGATCCAGTCGACCTCGGTGCGCGGCGTCATCACCGCGCGCACAGCACGGTCGCCGAGCCGCATGACGCCGGCGATCATCCGCCGTTCGTCGGATTCGATGGTGCCGTGGTGCTCGGCTTCGGCGACCAGCATCTTGATCTCCTCGTCGGTGACCTTATCCTCGCTCTGACCGTGCTGGCCAAGCAGCCACAGCAGGGCGCGGCCGGAAAAATCGAGCAGGAAGACCAGCGGCGCCGAAACGCTGGCGAGGATGGTCATCGCCGGAGCGACCCTGACGGCGACCCGTTCGGGGTCGCGCAATGCGATCTGCTTGGGCACCAGTTCTCCGATGACCAGCGAGCCATAGGTGATGATGGCGACGACGATGCCGACGCCGAGCGGATCGGCGAGGCTTTCGCGGACGCCGGCCGACGCCAGGAAGGTGGCCAGCCGCTCGCCCAGCGTGGCGCCGGAAAACGCGCCGGACAGGACGCCGACCAAGGTGATGCCGATCTGCACCGAGGACAGGAATTTTCCCGGATTGGCGCCGAGCGCCAGAGCCCGGCCGGCACCCTTGACGTTGCGGTCGATCATCGCCTTGAGGCGCGCCGGCCGCGACGAGACGATGGCGAGCTCGGACATCGACAGAAGGCCGTTCACACAGATGAGGACGACCACGATGGCAATTTCAGCATAAAGCATGCCGGGTCCATAGCATTGCCGCGCGGTTTTCGAAAATAGGACGGCCGCGCTTTTTAAATTTAGCGAGCCGGGCAATCAGGCGGCACCCATGCCTCATCCCAGGGCGGCGCGGAAAAATGCCCGATCAAGGCGTCGACGACGACGCGCACCTTTGGCGCGAGGTTGCGTGTTACCGGCCAGATGGCATGCACCACGGTGTTTTCGACAAGACAGTCCGACAGAACCATTTCGAGCTCACCGCGCCTGATGCTGTCGGCCGTCAGCCATGTCGGCAGATAAACGATGCCGCAGCCGGCCAGTACCGCATCGAGCATCGGTTCACCGTGGCCGAGGACCAGCCGCGCCTTGGGCGCGAATTTTTCTAGGCGGCCGTCGGCATGCCTGACGGTCCAGGGATGGACGGTGCCGTCGCGGCCGTAGCCGATCAGGCTATGCCTGGCCAGGTCCGCGATCGATTGCGGCCTGCCATGGGCGTCGAGATAGGCGGGGGCGGCGCAGATGGCCGAACGTTGGGCATAGATGCGGCGCGCAGCGATCGAAAGGCTGTCGTCGAGGTCGCCCATGCGCACCGCCAGGTCGATGCCTTCCTCGATCAGGTCGACGCGCCGGTCGTTGAACGAGATTTCCATCGTCAGATCCGGGAATTTTTTGGAAACGTCGAACAGCAGCGGGGCGACGCACCGCCGGCCGAAGGCCAAAGGCAGATCGACGCGCAGCCGCCCGGAAGGCACCTGCTTGCGCGATGCCAACAGCGACTGGGCGGCTTCGATCTCGGCCAGTGCCCTGACGCAGGCTTCGTAATAGCTCAGGCCCTCGCTGGTCGGGCTGAGGCTGCGGGTGGTGCGGTTGAGCAGGCGGACGCCCAATCGCTGTTCCAGCTGCGCAATCGACTTGCCGACCGCCGATTTCGTGACATGCAGCCGTGCGCCGGCGCCGGTGAAGCTGCCGGCCTCCACCGCGTGAACGAATGCGACGATGCCTTGCAAATTGGCCGATTCCAATGAAGCGCTCCTATTGTAGAATTTTGCTCCTTAATCTGTTGCGGAACATGCCACATGGAAGCACTTTTCTCCATAGTGAAACGGCGTAAATGTCTCGCGCCACCATCAACCACGGAGCGCGAACCAAATGAGCACCGAAAACAGATCCTGGCAGATGACCGGTTTCGGCCTGTCCAGTTTGAAGCCGGCCGAGGGAAAGCTGTCCCAACCCGGGCCGCACGATCTGCTGGTACGCGTCACAGCGGTATCGCTGAATTACAAGGACAGGATGATCGTCGATGGCGTGCTGATACCGGACCTCAGCTTTCCGTTCGTGCCGACATCGGACGCGGTGGGCGAGGTGGTGGCGATCGGCAGCAAAGTCAGCCGCTTCGGCATCGGGCAGCGCGTGCTCGGCCAGGTGATCGCCGACTGGCCGGACGGCGACGCCCCGCCGGTGCTGCACAAGCATACGTTGGGTTCGTCACTGCCCGGGACGCTGTCCGAGCATGTGCTTTTTCACGAGGATGCCGCCGTGGCGGCGCCGCCGTCGCTCAGCGACGTCGAGGCATCGACGCTGCCGATCGCGGCGCTGACGGCGTGGTTCGCGCTGGTCGAGGCGGCCAAGCCGATCCCGGGCGAAACCGTTCTCATCCAGGGCACCGGCGGCGTGTCGCTGTTTGCGCTGCAGTTTGCCGCCGCCTTCGGCCTGCGCGCCATCGTCACCTCGAGCAGCGACGAGAAGCTCGAGCGGGCGAAGGCGCTCGGCGCCTGGAAGGGGATCAATTATCGCAGCCAGCCGGCATGGGACGAGGCGGCGAGCGAACTGACAAACGGGGCCGGCGTCAGGCATGTGCTGGAAATGGTCGGCGGCGACAATGCGCGGCGCTCGCTCAATGCGCTGGGCGCCGACGGCAGGCTGTCGCTCATCGGCCTTCTCGGCAGCATGGAGCTCAGTTTTCCGATCATTCCGTTCCTGCGCAACCGGATCGTCGTACAAGGTATATCGATCGGCCACCGCCGCGCTTTCGAGCGAATGAACCAGGCGATCGAGACGCTCGCGATCAAGCCGGTGATCGACAAGGTGTTTGGCTTCGACCAGGTGCCGCAGGCATTTGAGCGTCTGGAGACGGGACCGTTCGGCAAGATCGTGATCACCGTGCCCTGAGCCCGTCGGGACGAAATGGTTGCCAGACGGGAAGGCCGATTGCGCGCCTACGGCAGTTGCAGCAGGACGCCGATGATGGCCTTGCCGTCGGTGAAATAGGGATCGCCTTCGCCGTTGCGCCCGGTCTTTGTGGCGCCGACGCCTGGTATCTTGCTGGTCGAGATCAGCATGCCGGCGGTGGAGAGGTCGCGCATCAGCGCATCACGCTCGGCGTCGATGTCGGGGCCGATATGATGGGTGATCGCGCCGGTGTCATGGCTGAGGCCGACGCCGCGGTCGAAGCTTGCCGAGCCAAGCCAAAGCGGCCGGCCGTCGTCGCCGGTTGCATCGGTCTGCCAGAAGCGGACGTGGTGGCGCCGGTCGGCGCTGTCGCCGACCGGCCTTTCGAAGGCGAGGTCCTGGGCGCGGCCTTCGAACAGCAGCCGACTGACCGGCGCGTCGGGATAGGGGCGATTAAACAGTACGCTTTCGCCGATCTCGATCGCGGTCTTCAGCGTGACCGCGTCTGCCGTATCCCAGCCGGCGACGGCAAAAGCATGGACAAGCTCCTTCTTCGTGCCGACCAGGCCGACATTGATCGGATCGCCCGGAATGCCCTGCGGCGTGTGCGTCACCATCTCGAATTGCTGATTGCGAAAATTGCGGTCCCGCAACGTCCAGAACTCAGGCGCGGCGAAATAAGCGAGCGAAAGATAGGCGGCACAGCATGCCACCAGCCAGGTCGTTGCACGTCGTCGAAGGCTTCGTTGGCTCAAGAGGCACCACCCAAGCGTCGGCGAACCATCTTAACCGCCGCAGCAAGTCTTGGGCAGGGGCTGCAATCAGCGGCAGGCGCGATAGCCGTTCTTGCGGTTCTTGATGTCGAAATGGAAATGGTTGCGGTGGTCGTAATTGTAGCCGGGGCCGAGCACGGTGGTGAAGTACTGGCAGCCGTCGGCGCGCACATTGTTGAGGAAGCCGCGTGTGCGGAAGGCGAACAGGCCGGGCTTGCGGACGTCGATGTCGTCGCCATTGTTGAGCTCGATGCTCATCACGTCGAGCGCATTGCCCTTGCCGTGTTCCGACAAAACACCTTCGCCGGCAATCCTGCGGCAGGAATAGCTCGAGCCCTGGTGGATGGTCTTGACGCCTGAAAAATAGCGCCAGCGGGCCGACGGGACGAGTTCGTTCCTGGTCCAGCCGGCAAAAGTAGCGGCCATGTCGCAGGTCAGCGTTGCCGCCGGCTTCATCTCGACGCTGCCGATGGCCGAGACCTTGACCGGATAGTCGATGCCGCACTGGCCTTCATGGATCGGCGCAACGTCGGTGTAGACGACGCCGAGGTGTTTCAGCTCCTTGCGGCAATCGATCTCTGTGGCCGGCATCTGTTCGGCCGGCGACATCGGGTTATCCATGCGCGGATAGGCGGCCGTCATATAGGGGTTGGACGGGACGAGGCGCTGCATGCCGGAATATTCTGGGCCGGAATCTTGCGGGCCGGAATCTTGGGGGCCGGAATATTGTGGGTCGGAATTGGGCGGGACGGCAGCGGTCTGGCTGCCGACATCGATCGCCGGCTGCAGCGAAAGCACGCTGCCGGTATTGCAGGCCGAGACCGCCGCAATGGCAAGCAGGGCGGCAAGCCTGCCGGCCACGCGCGCGCGTCTTGTTTGCCGCGCAGCGGCAAGCGCAGCGCGAAGTAGCCCGGCCATCGGAAGGGTTCCTGTCCCCAGATGGCACAGACTCTAAACCTGAAGAGTAAAGGAAAATCAGCGACGCCGTTCACGCCTGCGGCCAAATTGCGGCGCCCTCTATCGGCGCCCGACATCATTGGCAAAACGTGCCGCCATTGCGGCGCGGTTCGAGGTCGAAGTGGAGATGCAGCGAATGATCGGCATCGCTGCCGGGGCCAAGCACGGTCTTGAACGGCCCGCAGGCCGCCTTGCGCACTGTATCCAGGAATTTCGCGTCCTTCTGTGGCGGCGTTGGACCGACATCGATCTCTTTGCCGTCGGAAAGCGTGAAGCTGGCGATGTCGAGGGCGTTGCCGAAGGCGTGCTCCGATAGCTTGCCGCCGGCGTGGCGCGGCCGGCAGACGAAGGCGGAGGCCTGGCCGATCGATTTGATATCCGTGCCGAACTCGGCCTTTGCGGCAGGCTGGATGACCGAAGCGGCAAAGCGGACGGCCGCTTCCGCCATCTGGCAATTCAGCTCGGGCTCCGGGCCGATGGCGATGGATTTGCCGAGTGTCTTCAGCACGATCGGGTAGGGGATCGAGCAACCGACCGCCGTATCATGCTCGGGCTTGCGCTCCTCGAAATCGACGCCCATCGACTTCAGCCGCCTGCGGCAGGCCAACTCCTCGCCCGGCATTTCTTTCCCGGCAATGGCGGCCGATCGAGGATCTGGAACGATTTTTTGCTCCGCCTTTTTGTCTGCCTCGGCCGGGTTTGGTGGCGCGCCCGGTGGGCTTGCCGGCGGCCCAGCCCGCGCCGGCTTTTCGGGCGGCTGCGGTGCAATCGCCGGCGGCTCCGGCGGCTCGGTCTTTGGTTCGCCATTTTGGCGCTGGCCGTTCTGGGATTGACCGCTTTGCGGCTGAGTGGCCTGGGGCGGCTCAGCCGCCGGGGCATCCGCCGGGCGCGGTTCGGGGACCGGGATCTCGGTTGGTGGCGGCGGAGTGACTTGCTGGTTGAGCTGCGGAACCGGTGCAGTTTGCGGCAGCTCTGGCGCCTTCGCTAAAGTGGGTCCCGTCAGCATCGACGTAGCCGCAACGGCTAGCACCAATCTGCACAGTTTGGAAAAACCTAGCGCCGCCATTACGTCGCAACGGCCAGAATGCAGGGAAGTTGCCTTGGGCGAGGGGGGCGGCCGATCACAATCGGTAACCGCGCCGTCACGCGCCGATCGCTTCCAGGCCTTCCTCGAGCCAGTCCGCCAGCAGCGGCATGCCGAGCAGATATTTTGCCGTGCGCTTGTTGGCGCGCTCGCGGGCGGCGGCCAGCGCGTCCGTCCATTCCGTAGCGTCATAGTCGCCGCGGCCGACCCAGGCCAACGCAATCAGTTCGGCCGCTTCGTCGACATTGAGATCGTCGATCAGCTCGCGCAGTTCTTCCTCGGTGAGATCTTCGGAACTTTCCTCGGCAAGGCCGTCATGATGGTGGTTGTCGTGCGCGTTGCCGTCGAGCTCTACCTCGTGCTCGGCGCCGTCGGCATAGTCTTCGTTGACGGCGGCGCTGAGCGCCTTCGCCTTGAGGATGAACAGGCGCACGGTGTCGGGACCGATCGAAAGCTCCCAGTCTCGTTCAACGCGTTGCTGCACCGGCCGTCTCCCTGCTTCGTGCTCGGTCGGCCCGATGATAGCGGATTTGCAGCGCTCGTCACGTTCTCTTGCGCGTCGGCGTTAATCGTGAAGCATGATTTCCGATGCCTCTGTTCCCGGGATAAGATGGCCTTCCTGGGAGAGATCGCGGTTTTGAGATAGGATGGCATTTTCCGGGGACGAAACGGCTTCGGCCCGGCGTTAGTGTTGCATTGTCAGGTTCAAAGGAGAGTTCGATGCGCAGACGATTGCTGATTTACGCCATGGCCATCGCCGCCCTGCCGCTGATTGCGGCTCCGGCGTTTTCGGCTGGTGAAGGCGGGGGAGGTGGTGGCGGCGGCGGCGGCAATGGCGGCGGCGGCGGCCAGAGCCAGTGCAAGAAGGGGGAGGCCTGGGACAAGAAGCAGAAGAAATGTGTCTCGCCGAAGCAAGGCATGCTGGACGACGACAGCATCTATGATGCTGGTCGCGCGCTGGCGATGGATGGACGCTATGACGAGGCGATCGCCGTGCTCAGCCTCGCCGCCAACAAGCAGGACCCGCGCATCCTCAATTATCTCGGCTATTCGCACCGCCATTCCGGCCGCATCACCGTCGGCCTCGGCTATTACGAGGAAGCGCTGCGCATCGACCCGAATTACACGCTGGTACGCGAATATCTCGGCGAGGCGCACTTGCAGATCGGCGATCTTGCCGGCGCCCAGGAACAGCTCCGCGAAATCGAGAAGCGCACGGGCAAGGGGTCTCGCGAATACGGCATGCTGTCGGAGCAGATCGATCATTTCATGAGGAGCTGATCCGACCTCCGGAACGCTGCTCATAACCGGCTGCGGCGATCGCAGCCGGTTTTTTACTGTGCTGCACATGCTGCCCCGAACCGGAATTGGCCTCACGGTACACGTGATGCGCTCCTTGACGTTAGGTCAGCCGCGCCATCGGTGGATGATTTTTCAAAATCCGACTTTTTGGACGTGAAAAACCCGCGAAGATTGCTATATCTTGCAAGATTGTGGTGAGACGGTTCCGTTAGCGAGGCTGCCGGACCGTTTTCTTTTTGTACCATCGACAAGGTCGCTCCCGATTGCGGGGGCGGCGGCAGGAAAGGTCAGGCATTATGAACAAGGTCCCGATGACAGGCGAGGGGTTCGCGTCATTGAAGGAAGAACTGCGCTGGCGCCAGCAACAGGAGCGGCCGCGTATTATCGAGGCGATTTCCGAAGCGCGCTCGCATGGCGACCTCTCCGAAAATGCCGAATATCACGCGGCAAAAGAGGCTCAGAGCCTCAATGAGGGCCGGGTCAACGAACTCGAGGACCTGATTGCGCGGGCCGAGGTGATCGACGTCACCAAGCTCAGCGGCGACAAGGTCAAGTTCGGCGCCACCGTGGTGCTGGTCGACGAGGATACCGAGGAGAAAAAGACCTACCAGATCGTCGGCGACCAGGAAGCGGACGTGAAGTCCGGCCGCATCTCGATCTCCTCGCCGATCGCGCGTGCCCTGATCGGCAAGGAAGTCGGCGATGCCATCGAAGTCAACGCACCGGGCGGCGCCAGGGGCTACGAGATCGTCCAGGTGCAATTTATTTAGGGGTTAAGGGCGTGGGCGCCTTTAGCCTCATCAGTCAGCGCCGCCCCTCATCGCCCTGCCGGGCACTTCTCCCCGTATAGTGACGGGGAGAAGGGGCCATCCGGAACCTCGGCGCCGTTTCTGCAACGCCACCGATTGGCGAAATCCCCGGTGAAGGCGTTCTTCTCCCCGTCCCTATACGGGGAGAAGATGGCGGCAGCCTGATGAGGGGCGGCGCCAACTTTCCGGGTTATCCCCTACCGACCTTGAGCTGACCGATCTCCCGAAGCGCCAGCAATCTCTCGGCTTCCGCCATCACCTCCGGCGGCGTGACGCTGCGGCCGGGCCTCGCCAGCAGCGTCGATGAGAATGGCCCGCGTGGCCCCGTCAGGCCGGGCTCCGTCGCCAGGAACACCGCCACCGTCGGCAGGCCGAAAGCGCTGGCGAGATGGGTCAGGCCGGTGTCGGCGCCGATGACCAGCGTCGAGCCGCCGATGACGGCGGCGATTTCGGCAAGCGGCGATTTGGGGATCACCACGGTTTGCGGCACGGCGCCGACGATCGCCTCGGCGACCGCCTTTTCCCTGTCGTCAGACCAGGTGGTGACCGGCGTCATGCCGCCATCCACCAGCAGGCGGGCGGTTTCGATCCAGTCCGCGACCGGCCATTTCTTGTCCTCGCGGCTGGTGCCGTGCAGCAGGAAGGCGGTTTGGCCGGCGATCGCAGCCAAGCCGTCGGCAGGTGGCCGGATGCCCGATTCAAGCCGGGAAAAATCCGGCTCATAGCCGAGCGCCAGCCCGAACAGACGTCTCGTGCGCTCGATGGCATGCAGGCCGCGGGGCACGGCGTAACGGCGCTCATAGAATATCGTGGCCGAAGGCTCGCGGGCGCTTGAGCGGTCGAAGCCGGCGATCGGTGCCGCGGCCAGCCTCGCCACCAGAGCCGATTTCAGCAAGCCCTGCGCATCGAGGACGAGGTCGTAGCGGCAATCGCGCAAGGCCCGGCGCAGGGCGATCACTTCCCGCCATGTGCCGGGCTCGAGCAGTTTCCTGCGCCAGCGCCGGACCGCCACGCTGTGGATGGTTTGGATGGCTGGATGCAGCGCCACGATGCCGGCAAACGCCTCTTCGACACACCAGTCGAAGAAGATATCAGGCCGGGCGCAGCGCGCATCCTCGAGCGCCGGGAAGGTGTGGATGACGTCGCCCATGGACGACGTCTTGACGATCAGCACCCTCATGCGGCGGCCGGCATTTCCAGCAGCCGCTCGGCCGCCGCCACGACGCGTTCGACCTCCAACGTCTTCAGGCAGTTGAGATGACCGAGCGGGCAGATTTTTTTGTGGCAGGGCGAACAGGACAGGCCGAGCCAGACCAGTTCGCGGTGCTCGGCGAGCGGCGGCGTGTTGTCAGGCGAGGTCGAGCCGTAGACGGCGACCACCGGCGTGCCGACGGCGGCGGCGACATGCATCAGCCCGCTGTCGTTGGAGACGGCAAGCCTCGCCGCGGCGATCAGGTCGATGGCGTCCTCGAGCCGCGTCTGGCCGGCGAGATCGACGGCGCCCGGCGCCAGCGCGGCGATTTCAGCCGTCACCTCGGCGTCGTTCTTCGATCCGAACAGCGCCACGCCAAACCCTTTCGCCATCATCTCGCGGGCGAGGCCGGCATAGTTTTCGCTCGGCCAGCGCTTGGCCGGACCGAATTCGGCGCCGGGCATGAGTGCCACGAATTTCCCCGCCGTCAGCCCGAAACGGCCGAGCAGTGCCGCCTGGTTGGCTTGATCGACGGCAAGCTTCGGGGCCCGGAAGGCGCCGCCCAGGGCAAGGCCGAAATAGGCCTGCGCGGTGCGCCGTTTCAGGCGATCGGGCAACGGCACGATGTTGGTCAGCAGCCCATAGCGCATTTCCTTGAGATGGCCGACACGGCGCGGAATGCCGGCAAAGAACGGAATCAGCGCCGATTTCCAGCTTCCCGGAAGGACAAAGGCCATATCGTAGCGGCCGCGCAGCAGGCGGCCGAAACGCCTTCGGATGCGGAATTCGAACGCGCCGGATTTCAGCGGCAGGTCGATCTGCTGGCGGATTTCAGGCATGCGCTTGACCAGCGGCGCTGCCCAGGCCGGCGCCAGCACGTCGATGGCGGCGTCCGGATGAAGCTCCCTCAGCGCCGAGAACAGGCACTGGGCCATCACCATGTCGCCCACCCAGCGTGGGCCGATCACGAGGATCGTTGGGCTTTCAGCCATTCGACATAGTCTCTGACGCCGGTTTCCACTGTGCGGAACTGGCCATTGTAACCGGCTGCGCGCAAGCGGGACATATCAGCTTGCGTAAAGCTCTGGTAGCTGCCCTTGAGGTGGTCGGGAAACTCGATGAACTCGATCTGGCCTTGGCCGAGCGTATCGATGACCGTTTCGGCAATGGCGCGGAAGGGCTGGGCCTTGCCTGTGCCGCAGTTGAAGATGCCGCTCGAGCCGCGTTTCCACAGCCACAGATTGACCTCGGCGACATCGCCGACATGGATGAAATCGCGGCTCTGCTCGCCGGGCCCGAAACCGTCATAGGCGCCGAACAGCTTGGGGTTTTCGCCGCGTTCGACCTGGTTGAACAAATGGAAGGCGACCGAGGCCATGGCGCCCTTGTGCGCCTCGCGCGGTCCGTAGACGTTGAAATAACGCAGGCCCGCCACCGGCGAGTGATCGGTATCGAATACGGTACGGCGGACATAGTCGTCGAACAGCTTTTTCGAATAGGCATAGACGTTGAGCGGGCGTTCGTATTGCGGCTCCTCGCGGAACTCGGCGCCGTCGCCATAGACCGAAGCGGACGAGGCATAGAGGAAGGGCACGCGCAGGGCCAGGCAGGCGTGCAGCAGGCGCTTCGAATAGGTGTAGTTGACCTCCATCATGAACTTGCCGTTCCATTCGGTGGTGGTCGAGCAGGCGCCCTGGTGGAAGACTGCCTCGATGCGGCCGAGGTCACCGGCCTCCATCCGCGCCAGGAAATCGTCCTTGTCGAGGTAGTCCGCGATCTCGAGATCGGCGAGGTTGGCGATCTTGTGGCCGTCGGTGAGATCGTCGACGACGAGGATGTCGCTGAAACCCTCGGCGTTGAGCGCGGCGACGATGTTGGAACCGATCATGCCGGCGCCGCCCGTGACGATGATCATGAAAGCCTCTGGTACCTTGTGCCGGTTGCAGCCCTTGTGGGATTCTGGCCTTATAGGGGAGGCGGGCCGGGCTGTCGACAAAGCAGGTGGCGGGGCGGCCGGATGAGCGCCATCGTGGCGCCGCAAAGGTCACGTTTCAGTCGGCCTGCCGGCCGACCGGCGACAGGAGCAAGGCAATGCCGTCAACCGAACTGCTGGTCGCCTTTTTCGCCACCACGGCGATCTTCGCCTATATCCCCGGCCCGGCCATGCTCTATGCCGCCGCGCAAACCATGGCGCGCGGCCGCTGGTCTGGCCTGATGGCGGCGCTCGGCATCCATCTTGGCGGCTATGTGCATGTCTTCGCCGCGGCTGTTGGCCTGTCGGTGCTTTTCCATGCCGTGCCGGTGCTTTACATGGCGGTCAAGCTGGTCGGTGCGCTGTATCTGATCTGGCTCGGTGTTTCGCTGTTTCGCGCCAAGGCGCAAGGCGACGTTGTCTTGCCGGGAATTCAGCCGAAATCCGCCCGCCGCGCCTTTTTCGAGAGCGTTGCCGTCGAGGTGCTCAACCCGAAAACGGCGATTTTCTTCATGGCGTTCCTGCCGCAATTCATCGATGCCTCGGCAGCGTTTCCGGTCTGGCTGCAGTTCCTCGTGCTTGGAACGATCGTCAATTTGATGTTCTCGTCGGCCGACATTGTTTGCGTGATACTGGCCGGCGCGGTGATCGCCAGGCTGCGGCAGTCGAGCCGGGCGCAGCGCCTGATGCGGCGCGCCGGCGGTACGGTGCTCGTCGGGCTGGGCATGCATGTCGCGTTGCAGAAAAGCTGACGCACTGTCTCGCCGCCGCGATCGGTCGAAGGCCTACCGTTGCGTCGGCTGAAATTGCGGTATATCGGCATCGCCATGAACGGCCGGCCCTGCCAGTCGAATTTCCCGTCACTGAAAATCGGCCCTCCCACGCGTTGACATGATCAAGCTGCCCTCTCCCGAACCTCTTCACCGCGCCATTTCGCGCTTCGGCAGCGCCACCGTGCTGGTGGTCGGCGATTTCATCCTCGACCGTTTCGTCAACGGCGTGATCGAGCGCATTTCGCCGGAAGCGCCGATCCCCGTGCTGCACGGGCGCGGCGAAACGCTGGCGATGGGCGGCGCCGGCAATGTCGTCGCCAACATCGTTTCGCTCGGCGCTGCCGTCATACCGGTCTCGGTGATCGGCGCTGACGAGGCCGGCAAGAACCTCATGCGCATGCTCGGCGAATTTGGCGTCGACACCGGCGGGCTGGCGCAGGATGCCGATCGCATGACGTCGTCCAAGAGCCGCTTCAGCGCGCTCAACCAGCAGGTGCTGCGTTTCGACGAAGAGGAAATCAAGCCGCTGGTCGATGCCGAGCGCGCGACATTGGTCGGGCATTTTCGCGAAGCGCTGGCGCGCGCCGACATCGTCATCCTGTCCGACTATGGCAAGGGCGTGCTGCTCGACGGCGTCGCCGGCGAGCTGATCTCGATTTGCCGGGGAGCGGGCAAGCCGGTGCTGGTCGATCCGAAGGGCAGCGACTATGCGCGTTATGCCGGCGCGACGGCAATCACGCCCAACCGCAAGGAACTTGGCGAGGCGGTCGGCCGCGCAGTGTTTGCCGACGACGAGATCGAGGCGGCGGCACGCCAGCTGATTTCGGCGCACGGTTTCGATTTCGTCGTCGCGACGCGCAGCGAAAAGGGCATGAGCGTCGTCGGTCCAAACGATGCCCGCCATATCGCCACGCAGGCCCGCGAAGTGTTCGATGTTTCGGGCGCCGGCGACACGGTGATCGCGACCTTCGCGCTGGCTCTTGCAGCAGGCGCCGACCGCGTCATGGCCGGATCGATCGCCAACGCAGCCGGCGGCATTGTCGTCGGCAAGCGCGGCACGGCGCGGCTGACGATCGAGGAACTCACCGGCGCGCTGTTTCGCTCGCACGGCCCGGTTGCCCACAAGGACGCCATCCTCGATGCCGCCGCCGCGGCGCGGCTGGTGGCGGCCTGGAAGGACGAGGGCTTGAGCGTCGGCTTCACCAATGGCTGTTTCGATATCCTGCATGCCGGCCATGTCAGCCTGTTGCATGCGGCGCGCAGCCAGTGCGACCGGCTGGTGCTCGGCCTCAACAGCGATACCTCGGTGCGCCGGCTGAAAGGGCCGGGGCGCCCGGTCAACGACCAGCATGACCGGGCCTGCGTGCTGGCAGCACTTGCCTCGGTCGACGCCGTCGTCATCTTCGAGGAGGATACGCCGCTTTCGCTGATCGAGGCGCTGAGCCCCGACATACTGGTCAAGGGCGCCGACTATACGGTCGATCAGGTGGTTGGCGCCGATGTCGTGCAGAAGGCCGGCGGGCGCGTCGTGCTGGTCGATCTCGTCGCCGGCAAGAGCACGACCGGCACCATCGGCAGATTGCGCGCCGGGAACTGAGGGTTTCATGTCCGAACTGAACGATTACCTGGCCCGCTCGGCGGCCGCGATTTCGGCGATGGTCGAGCGCGACCTGACCAGCGAGATGGAGCGGGCGGTCAACGCCGTCGTCGCTGCGCTTTCGCAGGGCAAGGCGCTGCTGATAGCCGGCAATGGCGGCTCGGCCAGCGACGCGATCCACATCGCCGGCGAGTTGGTCGGCCGCTTCCTCAGGGAGCGCAAGGCCTACAACGTCATCGCGCTGCCGGCCAACGCGGCGGTGCTGACCGCCTGGGGCAATGATTACGGCTTCGACACGGTATTTGCACGCCAGGTCGAGGCGCATGGCTCGGCGGGCGCCGTGCTGCTCGCCATCTCGACCAGCGGCAATTCGCCAAGCATCCTCGCCGCCGCCCAGCAGGCGCGCATGATGGGCATGACGGTGATCAGCCTGACCGGCGACACCGGCGGCAAGCTGAAGCCGCTCTCCGACATCCTGCTCAACGTACCCTCGACCTCCACGCCGATCATCCAGCAGGGGCATCTGTGCCTCTATCACCATTTGTGTGAAATGGTCGAAGAGCGCCTCTGCGACGCGGGGTGATTGCGCCAGGCCGGGTAGAGGCCGTCAATTGTCAACATTGGCGCCGCCCCTCATCCGCCTGCCGGCACCTTCTCCCCGTGAAGGACGGGGAGAAGGGACTAGCCCGCAACGTCGGCGACCCCTCTCCCCGTCCTTCACGGGGAGAGGGTAAGGGTGAGGGGCAGCGCCAGCCTGCAGTGATTATTATTTTACGCATGGCCACATTTTGTTCTTGCTTTGTGCCGGCAGCTATGCTACTAATTTGGGTATGGTGATGATTCCCACCGACGACCCGCCCCCGAGGCGGGTTTTTTGTTTCCGGGTTTTTGTTTCTCAGGCGCCTTGCCTGATCTCTCAAGCTGAAAACGCCACCAGCCCTTCGTCCTTGACCCGGCGGATGGTCAGCGCGGTTCGCACCGTATCGACATTTGGGGCCGAGGCCAGTTCCTCGATGACGAAGGTCTGGAAGGTGCCGAGATCGCTCGCCACGCAATGCAGCAGGAAATCGGATTCGCCCGACACCATCCAGGCATCGCGCACGATCGGCCAGCCGCGGGTGCGCTCGGCGAAGGTCTTGAGCTCGGCGTCGGCCTGATGATGCAGGCCGATCAGGCAGAAGGCGACGACGTCAAGGCCGAGCGCCGGTGCGTTGAGCAGGGCGCGGTAGCCGCGGATGATGCCGGCCTCTTCCAGCCGCCGGACGCGGCGCAGGCACGGCGGCGCCGAAATGCCGACACGGCCCGACAGTTCGACATTGGTCATGCGTCCGTCCTGCTGAAGCTCGCGCAGGATCTTCCAGTCGATGGCATCGAGATCGGCCTTGATCGGCATGGTGGCTTCCGTGAGGCTTCCGTGGTGACGCGAAAGAATCTTTCGCGACTTTGTAGTTAAACGACTTTGCTGTCTATTCCATCCGCTGGATCGAGGTTTTTCGCATCATCTTGCTGCGGGTTGCTTGTCGCCGTCGCCGGCGCCGAAGCTTTCCGGGGACGAACGGCAACTTGCCTTGCTGGCGTCGCAGGCAACACTTACATTACGCGCAACAATCGACGAGAGTTCATGCCACAATCCATGGCTGCTCCCCCGCAGAGGCTTTTCATGATCACCAAGCACGCGCCTGTTCTCATCATCGGCTCCGGCCCCGCCGGCTATACGGCGGCGATCTATGCCGCCCGCGCCATGCTCAAGCCGATGCTGGTCGCCGGCCTGCAGCAGGGCGGGCAACTGATGATCACCACCGACGTCGAAAACTATCCGGGCTTCGCCGAACCGATCCAAGGTCCATGGCTGATGAGCGAAATGCTCAGGCAGGCCGAGCATGTCGGCACCGATATCGTCAACGACATCATCACCGAGGTCGACCTCAACGTGCGGCCGTTCCGCGCCAAGGGCGATTCCGGCACGATCTATACCGCCGACGCGCTGATCATCGCCACCGGTGCCCAGGCGAAATGGCTGGGCATCCCGAGCGAACAGACCTTCATGGGGTTTGGCGTTTCGGCCTGCGCCACCTGCGACGGCTTCTTCTACCGCGGCAAGGATGTCGCGGTGATCGGCGGCGGCAATTCGGCGGTGGAGGAAGCGCTCTATCTCTCCAACCTGGCCAAGAGCGTCACCGTCATCCACAGGCGCAGCGATTTCCGCGCCGAGCGCATCCTGCGCGAGCGGCTGCTGCGGAAAGACAATGTCCGCGTCATCTGGGATACGGTTGTCGACGAGGTCACCGGCCGGCCCGGCAAGGCGCCGCTGCCGCCTTCGGTCGAAGGGCTGAAGCTGCGCAACGTGGTGACCGGGCAGGAGATGCACCTGGTGGTCGACGGCGTGTTCGTGGCGATCGGCCACGCGCCGGCGGTCGAGCTGTTTGCCGGCAAGCTGAAGCAGAAGCCGAACGGCTATCTGTGGACGGCGCCGGATTCGACCCGCACCGACATGCCGGGCGTGTTCGCCGCCGGCGACGTGACCGACGATATCTACCGCCAGGCGGTGACGGCTGCCGGGCTCGGCTGCATGGCCGCGCTCGAGGCGGAAAAATATCTGGCAGGGATCGAGGTTCACCGCGAAGCGGCGGAGTGATTGTTCGACAAGCGGCTGAGAAGAGCCGCGCAAAAGCCTGATTTTTCATTCAGACGCCATAACAGGCGGACGCCAGAAAACAGGACGAGGGGAAATCATGGCGTTGGATTGGGACAAGCTACGCGTGTTTCACGCCGCAGCGGAAGCGGGGTCGTTCACGCATGCGGCGGAAACACTGCATTTGTCGCAATCGGCGATCTCCCGGCAGGTCAGCGCGCTCGAGCATGATGTCGGCGTCCCGCTGTTCAACCGCCACGCCCGCGGCCTGGTGCTGACCGAGCAGGGCGAGATGCTGTTCCGCACGGCGCACGACGTGCTGATGAAGCTCGAAACCATCAAGTCGCGACTGACCGAAACCAAGGACCGGCCCTCCGGCGTGCTCAGGGTGACGACCACGGTCGGCCTCGGCGCCGGCTGGCTGACCGAGCGCGTGCAGGAATTCATCGAGCTCTATCCCGAGGTCAGCCTGCAGCTCATCCTGGCCAATGAGGAACTCGACCTCACGATGCGCCAGGCCGACTGCGCCATCCGGCTACGCCAGCCGCAGCAGCCGGACCTTATTCAGCGCCGTCTGTTCACCGTGCATTTCCATCTCTATGCGGCGCCATCCTATGTGAACAAATACGGCAAGCCGAATTCGATCGCCGAGCTGAAGGCCCATCGCATCGTCACCTTCGGCGTTCCGGTGCCGGCGCATCTGTCGGAACTGAACTGGCTGGAAACGGTCGGCGATTTCGAAGGCGGGCAAAGGGTGCCGACGCTGCAGATCAACGACATCCTGTCGATCAAGCGGGCGGTGCAGGGCGGCGCCGGCATCGCCATGCTGCCGGATTACGTGGTCAGCAAGGATTCCGGGCTGGTGCAGTTGCTGCCCGAGACCGAAGTGCCGTCCTTCGATACCTATTTCGCCTATCCCGACGCGATGAAGAACCAGGCGAAGCTGCATGTCTTCCGCGATTTCATCATCGCAAAGGCGCGCAGCTGGTCGTTTTAGCGTTTAGTGCAGCTCGCCGACTTTTCCGAGCAACGCCGGCGATTGACGAAAGCTTCGGTGAAAGCGTCCTTCTCCCCGTCACTCTGCGGGGAGAAGATGGCGGTAGCCAGATGAGGGGCAGCACCAGCCTTTGTCGTACTTGGCTTGGCTCGGCGATGGGCAGTCCTGATATGTCGTGCCGCCGCCCTGCCGGGCGCTTCTCCCCGTAAGTGACGGGGAGGAGGGGCTGTAACGCCGGTTTGGCCAATCGTCGGCGTCCAGACCTACCCGCGCCAAGGTGTCAGGCGGGGCAGCCAGCCTGGTACGGCACGGCGGTAGGCCTCGTATTCGTCGCCGTAGCGGCGGGCAAGCGTCGGTTCCTCATATAGTTTCACGAAGGAGATCATGGCGGCCGCGGCGATGACTAGATAGGCGGCGACCGTCCAGCTCGAAAACAGCAGTGCCTGGCCGAGGACGATCGACAGCACGGCGACGTACATCGGGTTGCGGACATGGCGGTAGATGCCGCCGACGACCAGCCTTTCGCTCGGCGCGACCGGGGCGGGCGTACCCAAGCCCTCCAGGGCAAACCGGGCGAAGGCATGCAGCAGCACGGCTGTGCCGGCGACAACCAGCAGCCAGCCCACAGGAACGAAACCGGGCAGTCTCGACCAGGGCAGGCGATAGCGGTCGGTCAGCAGCCAAGGCACCAGTCCGGCGACGACGCCGGGCGCCGCAACAAGGAAGATGAAGCTGCCGGCGATCGCCGAAGCGGCCCGCATGGAGGTCTCCTTAGCTAGAGCGCGTCGCGTTCGACCGGCCTTCATGCGACGCGCTCTAGATTCTTGTTTCTATGCATGTCGTTGTCGCAAAACCGCTCCACACTTCTGCGCGACATGCATTAGAGCCCGTTCCACCCCGATGGGATCGGGATGTGGCTCTATCTTCCTGTTCGACCGGGATCATGCTCTATGGCGCGCGCTTGAACGGTCTTCTGCGACGCGCTTAAGCTTTTGGGCGGTATGCACCAGCAAGGTCTGGCTGCCGAAAAAACAAACGCGTGCTGCACGATTCCACGTCATCCTGCCTTTTTCGATTTTTCAGGCAAGAATTGCTGCTGATTCGCGGCTGCGGATCGATTTTTGCCTTGCCGCACGCCGTATTTCAGCGATTCAACTGGTCCTATTGCGCTTCGGGACGGATTAGACCACAGCCGGCACCTTTTTGCATGTGAGTGTTGCAAAATAGATGCTTGTTTCTTGGGCATGAAGAGCACATATATAGATCATCTCCTGAGCGCGTTCTCCTCCCATTAGCGCTCTCGAGTGTTCCCCTCTGGAGGTTAGCCTTAACAGGCACTTCCAATCAAACTCAGCCGGGTCTTCATTGATCCGGCTTTTTTGTTGCCCGAAACCAACACATCGCCAGAAAATCGGCCGGAACGGTCGCGTAACAGTGACATGTAACCTCGGGTAACATGCCGCGGGCGCGCCAAATCGACTAAGCAGAGCATAGGACGCGGTGTGGCTCGTCCGGGGGATGGGGGCATCACTCGGACGACCCGGGCTCAGGCAGCTACCGCGTCCGAACCTTCCTCCGCCGCCGGGCACCGGCGGCAAGTATGCGGCGGACCTGCCGTTTCGCCTCCCACGAAGACGGTCCGCAACGAAACGGCGCCCGAATGATCCGGGCGCCGTTTCCTTGTGTGCTTCCTAAAAGCGAGTCGCGTTCGACCGGCCTCATGCGACGCGCTTTTAGGTCCTTGTTTGATGCATGTCGTTATCGCAAAACCGCTGCACACTTTTGTGCGACATGCGTTAGTGTTCTGGCCGCAAGCTGCCGTTTCAGGCGGCCTTGCCGTTGGTGTTCAGCGCTTCGTCGGCCAGCCGGCCGGTGAGTTCGGCCATGTGGTCGAAGACGGCCCGATAGCTGGCGACACCCGCCGTGGCCGAGCGCAGCTCGATGATGAGGTCACCGATCTCGGCCTGCGGCATGGTCGCCTCGACCACGTCCCATCCCGGCCAATCGGGCCGCGCGTCGTAGCCGAGGATCTGACCGCGCCGCTGCGGGATCAGCGCGATGATCTTCGACGTCGCATCCGACGGCGTGACGATCTCGACCTTCATCACCGGCTCGAGCAGCACCGGCGAGCAAGCAGCCATGCCTTCCTTCATCGCCAGCTTCGCCGCCATCTGGAAGGCCATGTCGGAGGAATCCACCGCATGATAGGAGCCGTCGGAGAGGTTGACGGCAACATCGACGACCGGGAAGCCGAGCGGGCCGGATTTCAGGTAATCGCGCACGCCGGTCTCGACCGACTGGATGTAGGTCTTCGGCACGACGCCGCCGGTGATCGTATCGGTGAACTGGAAGCCCGACCCGCGCGGCAGCGGCTTGATCTCGAGAACCACGTCGCCGAACTGGCCGTGGCCGCCGGACTGTTTCTTGTGGCGGCCGCGCTGCTGCGTCGCTTTGCGGATCGTCTCGCGATAAGGCACGGCCGGCACATGGCCTTCGACCGGGATCTGGTTCTTGCCTTCCAGCCGCTCGCGCACGACGCGCAGATGCATCTCGCCATGGCCGGACAGCACGGTTTCGGCGGAATCCTGGTTGTGATGCAGGTTGAGCGAGGGATCTTCCTCGGCCAGGCGCTGGATGGCCGCCGACATCTTGACCTCGTCCTTGCGCTCTTTCGGCCGCAGCGCGAAGGCGAAGACCGGTTGCGGCGGCGCCAGCGTGACCAGCGGCTTGATGCCGCCCTTGGTCGAGCTCAGCGTCTGGCCGGTCCTGACGGCGTCCAGCTTGCCGAGCGCGATCGTGTCGCCGGCCTTGGCCGAAGTCAGCTTGACCTGGTCCTTGCCGAGCATCTTGTAGATGCCGGAGACCTTTGCCGTTTCGCCATTGGAAAGGAACAGCTCGCCGGCGTCGGCGACCTGGCCGGACAGGATGCGCGACACCGACAGCTTGCCGCCATGCGCGGTGTGGATGGTCTTCATCACCTGGACCACGGTGGCATTGCCATCGGGCGCGCCGAGACGCTGGCGCGTCGCCTCGATGTCGGGTGCGTCGTGACGGATCGCCTTCAACAGGCGCAGCACGCCATTGCCCTTCTCGGCGGTGCCGATCAGCACCGGCGTCACTATGCCGTCGCGCAGGTCGGCGGCGAGGTCGTCGAAGATCGCGTCCTTCGGCGGTTCGATCTCGTCCAGCAATTGCTCCATCAGGCGGTCGTCATGGTCGGCGAGCGTCTCCAGCATGGAAAAACGCGCCTCGAGCTCGCGCGCCTTGTCGTCGCTCGGGATCTGGGCGACCTCGCTCTCGGCATATTCGCGATAGATGTAGGCACGCTCCAAAGCGAGGTCGATCGAGCCGATGACGACGCCGTCCTTGCGCAGCGGGATCTGGCGCAGCAGCAGAGGCACCGAGCTTGCCGGCTGCAGCATCTTCAGCGTGTCGCGCACGCCTGCTATCGCCTTGTCGACCTTGTTCAGGAACAGCATGCGCGGCACGCCGAGATCGTCGAGCTTGCGCATGATCAGCTGCAGGGCAGGGATCTTCTTCTCGTCAGCCTCGGCAACGACCACGGCGACGTCGCAGGCGGCCAGCACCGGCTCGGCTTCGAAGGAGAATTCGATGGAGCCGGGACAATCGACGAAGGTGAACGGCTCGCCCATGAAATCGGTGGTGGCGAAGGTCGCCTCGACGCTCATGCCGTGAGCGCGCGCCTCGGGCGAATGATCGGAAACGGTATTTCCGGACGAAACGGGATTCTGGCGGGGAATGGCGCCTGTACGGGCGAGTATGGCTTCGAGAAGTGTCGTCTTACCGCTTGCGAAGGGACCGACTATGGCAATGCATTTCGGTCCCGTGCGTCGTCCTCCGGCGCGAGTACCCATGGCTGACCTCCACTCAGGCGTTTCCCTGTGAGCGGCGGCCGGCCTGTCGGCCGTCGCGGGCGAGGCTTTTTTCAATTTGCCACCTACCCAATGGGCATCGTCCCACGGGCAGGCCGGGAGGGCAAGGGATTTGAAGTTGAAGGGATTTGAAGTTGAGGGGCTGGGTTCAGCCGGTGCCGGCTAGGCGCGACGCCAGCGGGGGTGCGTCCACGCGCTGCACCGCCACCGTCTCGGCAAAGCGCGCGAGCAACGGATTGAGAAGGTCCGCACGCTCCCAGAAAGGCGCATGCCCGGCACCGGGAATGATGTGGCAATGCTCCCACAACGAGCCGTAGGCGAGCGTCTCAAAATAGCCGAGCCGGACGAACGGATCGTTCTCGCCATTGACGATGGCGACCGGAAACGCGGCCTGCTCGACCACCTGTCTCTGGTCGGCGCCCTTGCCGGTGAGCATGCCGCGCGTCACCGCGGCGCGCAGCCGGCCGTCGGTGCGCAGGATGGCTTGGCGGAAGGACGGATCGGCGGTGTCGCCGAAACACAGCGTCTCGAAGCGCTCGGCATCGCGTTCGGAATACGTCTTTTTGGACGCCAGCAGCATGTCCCAATGCGCGTGGAAGCCGCGCAGCATGCCGAAAGGACCCTTCGATACCGGCGGCGCGCCGGTCAGCATCAGCCCGCCGACGGCGCGGTGAAAACTCGCGAGTTCGATTGCCACGTGCCCGCCAAGCGACCAGCCGAAGACGACGGCGCGGCCGATGCCCAAGGCATCGAGGAGCTGAGCCGCCGATTGGGCAAGGCCGGCGATGGTGTAGTCCGTCGCCGGATCGCGGGCGTCCGAGGATTCGCCATGGCCGGGCAGGTCGAAAGCAATCAACCGATGGGCAGCGGCCAACGGGCTGTCGAACTGGCGGGCGAATACGGCGCGCGAACTGCCCGAGCCGTGGATCAGGACAAGCGGGATGCCGGGTCCCGACGACTGGCTGAGGCGCAAATCCGCGTGCGGCGTGCGGATCGTGCGGTGGGAAACGGCCATATCTGGTTGGACCTTGGGATTGTCTCCAGGTCAACATCGCATGCCGAGGTCACCATCTTGTTTAGAACGGTGGTTAAGAAATGATTTCTCGGTTTGCGCCGGGTATGATGACCGAATCCACCACAGCTAACCCCGGGACCCTGATGATGGAATCCACGCTCGACCTTCTCCTCTCGATCAGCAGCATCGCCACGCTCGGCCAATATGCCTGGTCGATGCGCGCGCATTTCCAGTCGCAGACCATGTCTCAAGGCGCGATGATCATTTCGGCCGTCGTGGTCGGCACGGCGCTGTTCTTTCTTGCACTGCTGTGGATCGAGCGGCAGCCGGTGGCGGCGAAGATCGGCGGGCTCGCCATCGAACTGGCAAGCTCGGCGCTGTTCTGGTGGGCGATCTCGGTCTCCCGCAAGGCGCGACTGCGGTTCGCGTTCGATCCGGACAATCCCGACAGCCTGGTGACCGAAGGCCCTTATCTCCATGTCCGTCATCCGTTCTACACGTCCTACATTATCTTCTGGATCGGGTGGGGTATCGCGACCTGGTCGGTCTGGGCGGTGGTGCCGGTCGCCGGTATCGTTGCGATCTATGTGATCGCAGCCTTGGACGAAGAACGAAAATTTTCGCGGACAAGGTTGGCCGACGCCTACGACGCCTACCGCAGGCGCACCGGCCTGTTTTGGCCGCGCCTTGCCCGCAGCCGGCAGGACATGCAGCCGGCGTCGGACGAAAGTGGTAGGCTCTAGACACTAGATTGGATCGAGGATTTGCGACGATGAAGATCATTGCCTGCGGCAGCGTGCCGACGATCGTTGCGCCGGAGACATATTTTACTGGCCGGGTTTTGCAGACGCCGATCATCGAGAAAGAGGCGCCGGCGCGGCTACGCGCCACGCTGGTCAGTTTCGAGCCCGGCGCCCGCACCCACTGGCACACGCATCCGCTCGGCCAGACGCTCTACGTCACGTCCGGTGCCGGTCTCGTGCAAAGCTGGGGCGGGCCGATACAGGAGATCAGGGCCGGCGACGTCATCTCCTTTGCGGCCGGCGAAAAGCACTGGCACGGCGCCGCGCCCAAATCGGCGATGACCCACATCGCCATGCAGGAGGCACTCGAAAGTGTGCATGTCGATTGGCTGGAGAAGGTCAGCGACGAGCAGTATGGCGGCTGAAACGTCTCAGGCCAGCGAGGCGGTAAAGCGCTGGATGCGCGTGCAGGCCTCTTCGAGCAAGGCCTCCGACGTGGCGTAGGAGATGCGGAAGTTCGGGCCGAGGCCAAAAGCCGAGCCGAAGACGACCGCCACGCCCTCGGCCTCGAGCAGTTCCGAGCAGAAGATTTCGTCGCTGTCGATCACCTTGCCGGTCTTCGTCTTCTTGCCGATCAGCTTGGCGCAGGACGGATAGACATAGAACGCACCCTCCGGCGACGGGCAGGTGATGCCGCGCGCCTGGTTGAGCATCGAGACGACGAGATCGCGCCGGCCCTGGAAGATCGCCTTGTTCTTCGGGATGAAATCCTGCGGGCCATTCAACGCTTCGACCGCCGCCCATTGGGCGATGGTGCAGGCGCCGGAGGTCTGCTGGCCCTGGATCATGTCCATCGCCTTGATCAGCGGCACCGGGCCTGCCGCATAGCCGATGCGCCAGCCGGTCATGGCATAGGCCTTCGACACGCCGTTCATGGTCAGCGTGCGTTCATAGAGCTTTGGCTCGACCTCGGCGATGGTCTTGAAGACGAAGTCGCCATAAGTCAGGTGCTCGTACATGTCGTCGGTCAGCACCCAGACATGCGGGTGCTTCAACAGCACGTCGGCAAGGCTCTTGAGCTCCGCCTCGGTATAGGCGGCGCCCGAGGGGTTGGACGGCGAGTTCATCAACAGCCATTTGGTGCGCGGCGTGATCGCCCTTTCCAGCACGGCCGCCGTCAGCTTGAAGCCGTTGTCGATCGAGGTCTCGACAAAGGCCGAGGTGCCGCCGCAGATCGCCACCATTTCGGGATAGCTCACCCAATAAGGCCGCGGGATGATCACCTCGTCGCCGGGGTTCAGCGTCGCCATGAAGGCGTTGAACAGGATCTGCTTGCCGCCAGTGCCGACGATGGTCTGCTCCGGCCGGTAGTCGAGATTGTTCTCGCGCTTGAACTTTTTCGCGATCGCTTCGCGCAGCGGCACGATGCCGGATACCGGCGGATATTTCGTCTCGCCGCGGCGGATCGCCTCGATCGCGGCGTTCTTGATGTTGTCGGGGGTGTCGAAGTCCGGCTCGCCGGCGCCCAGCCCGATCACGTCGCGGCCGGCGTTTTTCAGCTCGCGCGCCTTCTGCGTCACCGCGATGGTCGCGGAAGGCTTTACGCGGGAAAGGACGTCGGCAAGAAAGGCCATGACAGATGTCTCCAGAAGGACCGGCGCGGCGAAGGCGCCGCGGCGCCTCTCATGTCGCATCGTCTTGCCAAGCGCAAGCCCAGCGCAGGCATTGTCGAATGAGCCAGCGCGCAATGCTGGCAACAATAAATTCATCAACGATCGGTAAAAGCTTGAACGGCAGGACCGTAGCCGGTCCGCCAGTCTCGCACAGCGAGGAACCGTGACGCGCAGCATCGGGCTTGCCCATATCATCCGCCATGATGACGGCACCGCCAGCGGTGTCTGGGGGGTCTATACGCTGCAAAGCGCGTTCCAGCCGATCTTCGCCTTCAACAAGGGCAAGCTTTCCGTCGTCGCGTTCGAGGGGCTGATCCGGCCGTTCCGCGAAGGCGAGCCGCAGCCGCCAATGAGTTTCTTCAACAGCTGTCCGGCGGTCGACCGCCTGCATATCGAGGCGCTGACAAGGACGCTGCACCTTCTGAACGCCGGCGCCTGCCTGCCGCGAGACGCCTCCATCTTCATCAACTTCGATCCATCGGTGTTCACCGACCGCAGCATCGCCGACAATGCGCTGCGCGACATGCGGCTGGTGCTGCACGAGGCCGACATCGATCCGCGCCGCGTCGTCTGCGAGGTCACCGAGCAGAAATCGGCGTCGCAGGAAACGCTCTACAATTTCGTCGAGGCGCTCAGGGGCAATGGTTTGCGCATTGCCGTCGACGATTACGGCGCCGACGAATCCGACATCAATCGCATTAAGGAACTCAGGCCCGACATCGTCAAGTTCGATGCCGACTGGATCATGACGCTGATGGAATCCGGTGCCGGCTTCGCCTTGTTGACCGCCATGGTGACCAGCTTCGAAGAGCAAGGCATTCGTACGGTGTTCGAGGGCATCGAGACGGGCTGGCAGCTCGAGCTTGCCGAAAAGTCGGGCGCCTCGATGGTGCAGGGCTATGTGCTGGCGCGCCCCGAGCTTGCGCCGACCAGCTTTCACGTCTTCGACAAGAGCGGGCAGGCGGTCGCAGTGTCGCCGGACATGAAGGAGGTGCCTGCGGCAGTTCCGACTTCGCGGCGACCGAGGCGGGCCTTTGGCCGCAGGGTGGCATCGTGACCGGGCAAGCCGACATGCGGCGTAGGGTCGGCGAGGCGATCTTTGCCGACGAGGTCGGCATCGAATATGGCGTCTACGGCGCATTCCGGCTGAGGAGCGCCTACCAGCCGGTCTTCGCGCCGCGCGGCAGGTTTCTCGCCGCCGTTGCGGTCGAGGGACTGATCGAGCCGCATCGTGCAGGCAGGCCGATGGCGCCGCAAATCTTCTTCGAAGGCGTGCCGGCAGCGGATCGGCTGTTTGTCGAAACCATGTGCCGGGTGCTGCATTTGCGCAACTTCCGCAACATCGGCGTCGACGAGCTCGACCTGTTCTTCAACTACAATCCGCTGATCAACGATGACCCCGCACGGGCGCTGGCCGAAATCAGGCTGATGACCAGGCATCTGACGGATTTCGGCCTGCATCCCGGCATGCTGGTCTGCGAGATCACCGAGCAGGCGGCCGGCGACAAGGTGCTTGTCAGCCTGGCGCGTGAGATGCGGCGCGACGGCGTCCGCATCGCCATCGACGATTTCGGCACCGGGCATTCGACGGAAGAAAGGGTCGCCCTCGTGCAGCCCGACATCGTCAAGATCGACGGCACCTGGTTCGCCGAATTCTGCCGCCATGCCGCCGCCGAGCGGTTTTTCCGGCCGCTGGTTTCGACGCTGCACGACCGCGGCGCCAAGGTGCTGGTCGAAGGCGTCGAGAACGCAACGCATCTGCGCGTCGCGCTGGATGGCGGCGTCGACCTGCTGCAGGGTTTTTACCTCGCCCGGCCGGCGCTGGCCGGCACGCTGTTCGACGAGGAGCCGTTGTCGATCGACAGGCTGCTCGGCAGGGATAGCAACGTCATCCCCTTGTTCGGATGAATGCATCAGCGGCGCTGATGGTTACGCCAAAACAAATCACTGGATGAAGCCGCCGCTGCCGCGATAGAGGCTGGATCAAGCCTTGAGTCGGGTGGTTGCGAGCAAGGGGAGCACCGATGATACTCTATGGAATGATCGACAGCGGCAATTGCTACAAGCCGCGCCTGTTGATGGCCAAGCTCGGCATCGCTTTCACCAATGTCGAAGTCAGCTCGCATACCGGCGACACGCGCAAGCCCGACTATGTCGCGAAAAACCCGAACGCCATGGTGCCGCTGCTCGAACTCGACGACGGCCGCCGGCTGGCCGAATCCAATGCCATCCTGCTCTATCTCGCCGAAGGCACGCGGTTTCTGCCGGCGGACAAATATGAACGCGCGCTGGCCTATCAGTGGCTGTTCTTCGAGCAATACAGCCACGAGCCTTATATCGCCGTGCGCAGGGCGCTGCTGACCTTTCCAGAACGCGCGAAAGACGCGACACCCGATCGGCTGGCGGTGACGCTGGAGCGCGGCAACAAGGCGCTCGGCGTCATGGACAAGCACCTGGCCGGGAGCAGCTTCTTCGCCGGCAATGCGCTCAGCGTCGCCGACATCGCGCTCTATGCCTATACGCATACGGCCGAGACGGGCGGGTTTCAGCTCGACGCCTATCCGGCGGTGGCCGCCTGGCTGAAAAGGGTCGAGGCCGACCCGGGGCATGTGCCGCTGGAGTGGCTGCCTTAATTCTGTCCTCACGCTTGTCGCCGCTTCGCGGCTCGCTCCGGACGGGCGCGCCAACAGGCGCGACGCCCGGTCGCGCTAGCGGCCCTTGGCCGGTGGTGCTTATTCGGGCTGTGTGATGTGGTGGTGTGATTTAGAGCGGGCGGATCCGGCCGGCTCGAATCTCAGCTAAAGCTTGCTCTGCAAGCTTATCGAGCCTGCCGGCTTTTGCGTCGGCCTCGATCTGTTGGTCCCACAAATCGCCCTGTAATGCCTCAAACCAGACGGTGAATGCCTTCAGTTCTTCCCAACTCAGTTCGACAATGGATTTTTTGATCTCTTCGAGCTTGGTCATGGGCAGAAAATACATGATCGGGGTTCCAGGGCAAAGTGTGTTGGTATTGGACGAGGTGCGCCAGCAACGCCGGTGATTGGCGAAAACTTCGGCGAGGGCGTCCTTCTCCCCGTCTCTACACGGGGAGAAGATGGCGGCAGCCAGATGAGGGGCAGCGCCAGCCTTTGTTGTGATATCGTGCTTGGCTTGGCGAAGGGCAGTCTTGATACGTCGCGCTGCCCCTCATCGCCCTGCCGGGCACTTCTCCCCCTCTCCCCCTATAGAGACGGGGAGAAGGACGTTGTATCTGCGGTTTCGCCAATCGTCGGTCTAAATCCAGACAGCAAAAAGGCGGGACAAAATCCCGCCTTCCCATGCTTGGTAGCCTGATCGGGAGCGTTTTGGCCGGGCCGGCAGCAATCTGCTGCTTCGGCTTGTCGGGGTCTGTCGCTCCGGCGCGCTTCTCGCGCGACTGTCAGTACATCCGTGACTTGCCGCGCGCCCCGGGCTATCGCCCGGCGCGCGCCATTCGCAAAATCAGGCTGCCTTGCTCAGAGATCCAGCGGACGACTTGCCAGTGCGGCGGTCCTGCTCGATCTCGAAGTTGATCTTCTGGCCTTCGACCAGGGTCGACAGTCCAGCGCGCTCAACTGCGGAGATGTGGACGAAAACGTCCGCGCCGCCGCTGTCAGGCTGAATGAAGCCGAAACCCTTGGTGGAATTAAACCACTTGACCGTACCTGTTGCCATTTCGATAGTCCTTTACGTTTGCTTTAGTTTGACTGGACCGAAACCCAGCCGGCTTGTATCGAGATTTTGGAGATAGAACGTCAGCAAACGCGAACATCGCGAGGCCCGGATCGATCGGCCGAAATATCAATGGACCGCATATAATATGCTTTCGCGCGAAAAACAAGACGGGGCGGAAAATGGCGCGGCGGCAACGCTGCCCAACGGCCGCCCCAATCGCGTGAGAGCGTCGTCGTTGCGCGCCTGACGCGGGAGATCGCGCCGGCTTCGGGCACGACCAGGTTTTGGGGAGAGGGGCCATGAAAATCGTTCTGCTTGCCGCCTGCCTGACGCTGGTGGCCGCCGAGGCGCAGGCGGTGTCGCGTTACGATCCGACGCGCATGAGCTGCGGCAAGGTGCAGGCGACGATCGCGCGCGAGGGTGCGGTCATCCTGCGTTACAGATCGGCGCGCGTGCCGGGGCTGGCGCTCTACGACCGCTACGTGCGGAGCCAGCAATTCTGCGACATCGGCGAGGTCAGGGCGCGGGCCTCGGTGCCGAGTGCCGATACGAATTCCTGCACCGTCTACAAATGCAAGCGGGTGGAGATCGACCGCCGCTTCCGCCGGCGCCTGCTTCCGGATTAGGATGACGTGCCGGGATATCGGCCTCACCTGAACATCGACATACCCTAAAACCCGAACGACACCTGCGCCGGCGGCGGCGCGCCGACGTGCACGCCTTCCATTGCCAGCATCTTTTCCTTGGTGGCCGAGCCGCCGGGGGCGGAAAAGCCGCCGATCTTGCCACCGGCGGCAAGGATGCGGTGACAGGGAATGACCAGCGGCACCGGGTTGGCGCCGAGTGCGGCGCCTGTCTCACGCGCCAGCCCGGCATGGCCGGCGCGCTTGGCCAGTTCGCCATAGGTGGTGGTTTCGCCGAAGGCGAGTTTTCGCGCGGCGTCATAGATCGCCAGGCGGAACTCGTCGACGCCGCTGAGATCGACCGGCACGCCGGAGAAATCGATGTCCTCGCCGGCGGCGTAGGCCTTGATCGACGCGATCAGCTCGGCAACCCATTGCGGCTCGGGCTTCACGGGTTGCTCGACGGTTGCCGCATGGCGCAGCAGCCGGCGCTCTACCGCGTCGCGGTTGCGCTGCGGCAGGCAGAGCCGGGTCAGCCCGGCATCGCTCCAGGCGATGCCCATGAAGCCGAGCACGGTTTCGAAGACCGCGTGGCCGGCGGTGGCATGAGAGGCGTCCATGGCGTGTTCCTTTCCGAAATCTTTTGAAGTACAAATCCAGAACAATATCGCATTTCCCGGCTCGGCTCGCCACCCGAAAACCACCTTCTACCGCGGATTGCAGGGGGAAAGATGCTGGTGTAAGGACTTCTTAACACCCGACGAACCGGACCCGAGCGCCGCTTGCCAGCAAAATTCCTCTTTCCCGTCCTTGCGGCGGTGTTGGCCGTCGCCGCTCTCAGCGGTTGCACCTCGACTTCGCCGGCGACCCCGGCGCCGGCCTTCACCGAAAATGCGGCCAACACCGATGCCGGCTTTGCGCTGGCGCTGCCCGACACGGTTTCGGTGCTACCGGAACCATCCGGCGTCGCCCAGGTGGCAGCACTGCCGGTCGAGCCGGACGCCGCCTTTGCCGGGCCGACGCCGCTGGCGGCAACTACCCCCGCCGTCATGACCGCCAATGCCCAGCCTGTTTCCGCGACGCCCGCTGTCGCCATGCCGGTCGCCGAACAGGCCGCCGCCATGCCCGGCGTTCAGTCGGTTTCCTACGCGGTGTCACAGAACCCTGCCGCTCTGGCCGCGACCGACCCGGCGGAGGGCCAGTCGAATGCCGGCGGCCGCAGCGAGATCGAGCGGCTGATCGAGAAATATTCCGCGCTTTACCAGGTGCCGGTCGATCTGGTGCGCAGCGTCGTCAACCGCGAGAGCACTTTCAACCCGAAAGCCTATAATCGCGGGCATTGGGGGCTGATGCAGATCAAGCACGCGACGGCGCGCGGCATGGGCTATGACGGGCCGGCCAGCGGCCTGTTCGACGCCGAGACCAATTTGAAATACGCAGTGAAATATCTGCGCGGCGCCTGGCTGGTCTCCGGCGGCAACCCCAAGCGCGCCGACCGGCTCTACCAGAGCGGCTATTATTACGATGCCAAGCGCAGGGGGATGCTGGGCGAAACCGGCCTCGGCAGCGACAGCCTGCGCCGCCGCATGCAGCCCGATGCCTGAGCCGCGCCCGCCGGCGCCAAACGACATCCGCCTGCGCAAGATCCTCGACGACACGCTTCTGGCGCCGCGCTGGCCAGAAGGTTTTTTCATGCGCGGCTTCGAAGCCGCCGATGCGCTTGCACTGCATGCGCTTTTGACCGCGGTGTTCGACGACGGCGCCGACGGGCCGTTCGACCAATGGTGGCCGCGCATTTCCGGCGACGCGGAATTCGACCCGGCTTTGTGTTTCCTGGTCATCGACGGCAAGGGCCGGCTGGCGGGCGCCGCGCTCTGCTGGACGCGGGCTTTCGTCAAGGACCTTGCCGTCCACCCCGAGGCACGCGGCAAGGGCATCGCCGAAGCGCTGATGCGGCACGCCTTCGCGGTGTTTCGTGCGAGGGGTGCGGCGCATGTCGATCTCAAGACCAATACGGTCGAGAACGCGGCTGCGATGCGGCTTTATCAGCGGCTGGGGATGGTCGAGGTGGACTGGGCGGGGTGAAGGATCGGGCAGGCGCCTCGGTAAGTGCGGCGATGTTCAGCAGAGGCTGCGACGCTCGAAGGTAACGGCATGGATCCTAGGGTCTCCGCGACGTCGCTTCGCTCCTGCTCCGCCCTAGGATGACGAAGATACAGTGGCATAAGGCTAATCGCGGACGTTGGAGATTGGCTGGAAACTCCCCTCGCTTCGTCATCCTAGGGCGGAGCGAACGCGAAGCGGAGCGCAGACCCTAGGATCCATGCCGTTACCGTGGCTGTGGAGCGCAGCGACCCAAAAGGCCCTCATGTGATTTGACGCTGCCACGCGCTGACCTACCCTCTAATGCCGGAACCGAGGAGACGAGCGATGCTGTCACCTTCAACCGGAGGCGTCACGCTGGCAGCGGCGGTGATGCTTGCCGCCGCCACCGCGGCCTATGCCCATCATGGCTGGTCGTGGACGCAGGACGGGTTCTTCGAACTCAAGGGCAGGATCACGGCCATCTATATCGGCAATCCGCACGCCACGCTGGACGTCGACGCCGACGGCGAGGTCTGGCGGGTGGAGATGGCGCCGCCGTCCCGCACCATTGCCGCCGGCTTTACCGAGGATGTCGCCAAGGTCGGCGACGAGGTGACCGCGATCGGCCACCGCTCGCTCGACGAGACCGAGAAGCGCATGAAAGCGTCCCGCGTCATCGTCAACGGCAAGACGTATGACGTCTATCCCGACCGCGTGCCGCCGGCTTGAACGAGATCCTCGCCGGTATCGAGCAACTCGCCTTGGTGCGGGGACTGAAGGCCTCTTTCGTCGCCTACCCCATAGTCAACGCGCTCCACATCATGTCGATCGGCGCGCTGCTGACCAGCGTTTCGCTCATGGACCTCCGGATCTTGGGCGCCTTCCGCTCGTTGCCTCGGGCGGCGTTCATCGCGCTGCTGCGCCGCACCGCATTTACCGCGTTCGCCGGTGCGCTTGTCACGGGGTCGCTGCTCTTTTCCGTCAGGGCGAGCGAGTATGCGGCGATGCCCATTTTCCTCGTCAAGATGACACTCATCCTCCTCGCCGGCGCCAACTTCCTAGCGTTTATGCGCCGCGCAAAAGGCGGTGACGAGCCGGCCGGCGGGACTGTCACCATCCTGGCGGTGCTGTCGCTGGTGCTGTGGACGTCGGTGCTTTTCGCTGGACGGTTTATTGGGTTTCTCAACTGAGGCGGGCTACGGAATTGGCGTTCCGACCATGGCGGCAACTTGCCTTGAGCAGAATATCCATGGGGCCAATCCAACGTTTGTGGTTTATGGGATTGACTTCGCGTCCGCCTCTGGCGGAAAGACCGGGAATCCTATATAAAGCGGAGCCGTCATGACGCAGGGGCCAACCCCTGCGAATTGATCCGGGCCGACTGTTCGCGCAGATCGGCCTTATCGATTCTTGGTTCCCCGGCCAGGATTCGGACCTGGATTGCCATACTTGTAAGGAAGGGCGTCCTACCGTTAGACGAACGGGGAGAGCTAAGTAGCCTATTGCAGGGCCGGTCACCTTTCCTTCGCGGGGTCAGGGTGTGCCGGCCCTTCCTTCATCCTCGCCCCTGAGCGTCGGCTGCCGCATTGGGGCTCAAACTGTTGTCATGGTGATTCCTTCTTGCCTTGACCAATCTATTGCGAGAAATGGACAGCGTCAACAAGCTTATCCATTTCGCGCAAAACAAGTTGACTCCTGTTCGTCGCGCGCATAAGTTAAGGGTAGGCCGCAATCCAGCGGCGCGAATGGAGGTAGCCTTATGAGTGGCGAGACCATATCCGTGTCCGAGGCAGCGAAGGCCGATGATGTACAAACCAGGCAACGCTCGACGATTGCCTTTCCTTATGACGATCTCGACTCGGCGATAGAGCTGGCAACTGCCATCCATGGCAACGCTGGCCTTGGAGAGTGTGACGATGCCCAGCTCGCCGCGTGGAGCAAGCAGAGCGTCAAAAGCAGCGGATTCAGATTGCAGTTGTCGGCGGCAAAGCTATTCGGCTTGATCGCATCGGAGGGGGGAAAGCACCAGCTGACCGACCTTGGCGCTGCAATTGTCGATCCCAATCAGGCGCGGGCTTCGAGGGCGCAAGCATTCATGAACGTCCCGTTGTTCAAAGCCATATTCGACAAATACAAGACCGGTGTCCTGCCTGCTCAGGCGGCAGCCTTAGAGCGCGAGATGGTCGCAATGGGGGTCTCGGAGAAGGTCAAGGATCGAGCGCGGCAGCGATTTGAGAAGTCAGCTGATCAGGCGGGCTTTTTCGAGCACGGCAAGAACCGGCTCGTTATGCCGGCAACCGTAGCCGGTCTTACGCCTCCGCCTCTGCCGCACAGCGAAAGGGGGGGCAACGGCGGTGGTAGTGACGGCGACGGCGGTGGCGTAAGGCTTGATCTCGATCCGCTTTTGATTGAACTGTTGAAGAAAATACCGCCCACGGAGCTGGGCTGGCCGGCGGCTCAGCGAGTTCGCTGGTTCAAGACGTTCGCAATGAACGTTTCTCAAATTTACGACGACGATGACGATCCGGTCGAACTTGACATCAAGACGTCGGCTAGTGCCTAGACTAGCGGAGAATTAAAGACATGAGCCTCAAGCTCGAAAAGCTGAAAAACTGGACGTATCGGATGAGCGTAGCCACGGAAACGGGAACGGCTGCCGTTGAGGTGACGATCCCGCCCCCGCGCTCGAAGCTTTACACCGAGGGCGAACGAGAGATCGAGGCCTGCAATGCCGCCAGCGGTATAGTCGAAGAATTGTTGCACGAACTGACCGATGTCGCCATTGGCGAGAGCTGAGGGTCATATGCATTCAGCATATCGGTTCAGCGTGACGGTCAACTCAGACGACCTGGCTGTAGTGAACTGCCTGCGTTCACTCGCACAATTCAGCCAGAAGACTGGCAACAATCGGATACCATGGGGCGGCACCAAAGATGATGATTGGAAGCGAAGCGGTCATAAGGTAACTTTCCGCTTCACCTCTCAGGTATACCGAGCGGCTTTCTGGCTGAGGCGCAACGACTGCTGCCAGACAAGTTGTGGGTCATCACTGGACAACGCGACGATGACCCGGCGCGGCCGCAGTAAGCGATTTGGGCCAACTGCCCTCTAGTTAGGGCAGCAGCATTTATTGGATGTTACACCACAAGGTATCGAGAGTGGTCCCGAAGCCTCACCCAAAATACTCCTGCAGCGGCCGAACCTCTAAACTCCCCGCCCTCAGCGCCGCAATCGCCTCCGCCACGGCCGCCGCACCCGACAGCGTCGTGTAATACGGCACTTTCTGCATCAGCGTCGCCCGGCGCAGCGACTTCGAGTCCGAGACCGCCTTCTGGCCGTCCGTGGTGTTGAAGACGATTTGCACCTGGCGGTTGCGGATGGCGTCTTCGATGTGCGGGCGGCCTTCCAGCACCTTGTTGATTTTCTCCGCCGCGACGCCGTTTTCGGCGAGGAAGCGAGCGGTGCCGGAGGTGGCGAGCACCTTGAAGCCCTGGCCGGCGAGGCGCTTGACCGCCGGCAGGATACCTTTCTTGTCCTCATCGCGCACCGAGACGAACAGCGTGCCGGAGCGCGGTAGGTCGACGCCGGCGCCTAGCTGGCTCTTGGCGAAGGCGAGCGCGAAGTCGCGGTCGAGGCCCATGACCTCGCCGGTCGAGCGCATTTCCGGGCCGAGCAAGATGTCGACGCCGGGGAAGCGGGCGAAGGGGAACACCGCTTCCTTGACGGCGATATGGCCGGGATTGCGCGGGTCCGGCATGGCGCCGTAATGGGCGAAGGCGTCTTCCAAGCTCTCGCCAGCCATGATGCGGGCGGCAATCTTTGCAATGGGACGGCCGATGGTCTTGGCGACAAAGGGCACGGTGCGCGAGGCGCGCGGGTTGACCTCCAGCACGTAGACGGTGCCGTCCTTGATCGCATATTGCACGTTCATCAGGCCGCCGACATTGAGCGCGCGGGCAAGGGCGGCCGTCTGGCGCTCGAGCTCGTCGACCAGCTCCGAGGGCAGCGAGTGCACCGGCAGCGAGCAGGCTGAGTCGCCCGAATGGATGCCGGCCTCCTCGATATGCTCCAATATGCCGGAGACGTAGGTCGACCTGCCGTCGCAGAGGCAATCGACGTCGACCTCGATGGCGCCTGAGAGATAGGTGTCGAACAAAAGCGGGTTCTTGCCGAGCAGCGTGTTGATCTGGCCGGTCTTGTCGTTGGGGTATTTCTGCTTGATGTCCTCCGGCACCAGGCCGGGCACGGTGTCGAGCAGGTAGGATTGCAGCATGCTTTCGTCGTGGATGATCTGCATGGCACGGCCGCCGAGCACATAGGACGGGCGCACCACCAGCGGGAAGCCGAGTTCGCCGGCGACGAGGCGGGCCTGCTCGACCGAATAGGCGATGCCGTTCTTCGGCTGGCTGAGGCCGAGCTTGTGCAAAAGCTTCTGGAAGCGGTCGCGGTCTTCGGCGAGATCGATCATGTCAGGCGAAGTGCCGAGGATCGGGATGCCGGCCTTCTCCAGCGCATCCGCCAGCTTCAGCGGCGTCTGGCCACCGAACTGGACGATGACGCCGACCAGCTCGCCCGACGCCTGCTCGGCACGCAGGATCTCCAGCACGTCCTCCGGCGTCAGCGGCTCGAAATAGAGCCGGTCGGAGGTGTCGTAATCGGTCGAGACGGTCTCGGGGTTGCAGTTGACCATGATCGCCTCGAAGCCGGCGTCGCGCAGCGCAAAGGCGGCATGGCAGCAGCAATAGTCGAACTCGATGCCCTGGCCGATGCGGTTGGGGCCGCCGCCGAGGATGACGACCTTTTTACGCGAGGAGACCTGCGCCTCATTGGCAAGGCTGCCTGCGAACGGGACTTCATAGGTCGAGTACATGTAGGCGGTGGGCGAGGCGAACTCGGCGGCGCAGGTGTCGATGCGCTTGTAGACGGGATGAACGTCGAGCTTGTCGCGAATCTTCTGGATCTCTTCGACGTCTTTCCTGACCAGCGACGCGAGGCGGGCGTCGGAGAAACCCATTGCCTTCAGCATGCGCAGATTGGCGGCGTCCTGCGGGATGCCGTGCTCGCGGATGCGATCCTCCATGGCGAGGATGCCGGCGATCTGTTCGAGGAACCACGGGTCGATCTTGCACATTGCGTGCACGTCTTCCAGCGACGTGCCCATGCGGATCGCCTGCGCCACCATGCGCAGCCGGTCGGGCGTTGGCGTGCCCAAGGCGGCGCGGATAGCGTTGCGGTCGTCGGCGTGATTGGCGGGCGCGTTCCCGTGGCCGATGCCGGGGATCTCGATCTCGTCCAGACCGGTCAGGCCGGTCTCCAGCCCGCGTAGCGCCTTCTGTAGAGATTCCTGGAAGGTGCGGCCGATGGCCATGACCTCGCCGACCGACTTCATCGAGGTGGTCAGCACCGGCTCGGCGCCGGGAAATTTCTCGAAGGCGAAGCGCGGGATCTTGGTCACGACATAGTCGATGCTCGGCTCGAACGAGGCCGGCGTCGCGCCGCCGGTGATGTCGTTCTCCAGCTCGTCCAGCGTGTAGCCGACGGCGAGCTTGGCGGCGATCTTGGCGATCGGAAAACCGGTCGCCTTGGAGGCGAGCGCGGACGAGCGCGAGACGCGCGGGTTCATCTCGATCACCACGAGTCTTCCATCGGCAGGATTCACGGCAAACTGCACGTTGGAGCCGCCGGTCTCGACGCCAATCTCGCGCAGCACCGCGATCGAGGCGTTGCGCATCATCTGGTATTCCTTGTCGGTCAGCGTCAGCGCCGGGGCGACGGTGATCGAGTCTCCCGTATGCACGCCCATGGGGTCGATGTTCTCGATCGAGCAGATGATGATGCAATTGTCCGCCTTGTCGCGGACGACCTCCATCTCATACTCCTTCCAGCCGAGCACGCTCTCCTCGATCAGCACTTCGGTGGTCGGCGAGGCGTCGAGGCCGGACTGGACGATCTCGTAGAATTCGGCGCGGTTGTAGGCGATGCCGCCGCCGGTGCCGCCCATGGTGAAGGACGGGCGGATAATGGCGGGCAGGCCGACATGATCGAGCGCCTGCGCGGCGATGGCCATGCCGTGGTTGATATAGCGCTGCTTGCGGTCGCCTTCGCCGAGGTTCCAGCGCGTTTCCAGCGCATCGAGCGCGGCATCGAGATTTTCCGGCTTCTCGGCCTTCAGCGCGGCGCGCTCGGCCTCGTGCGTCTTGCGGTCGGCATTCTTGACGTCGGTGGCGTTGGCCAGCATCGACTTCGGCGTTTCCAGGCCGATCTTGTTCATCGCCTCGCGAAACAGCGCGCGGTCCTCGGCCTTGTCGATTGCGGTGGCGTCGGCGCCGATCATCTCGACCTGATAGCGGTCGAGCACGCCCATGCGGCGCAGCGACAAAGCGGTGTTGAGCGCGGTCTGGCCGCCCATGGTCGGCAGCAGCGCATCGGGCCGCTCCTTGGCGATGATCTTGGCCACCACTTCGGGCGTGATCGGCTCGATGTACGTGGCATCGGCCAGTTCCGGGTCGGTCATGATGGTGGCCGGATTGGAATTGACAAGGATGACGCGAAAACCCTCTTCCTTCAGCGCCTTGCAGGCCTGGGTGCCGGAATAGTCGAACTCGCAGGCCTGGCCGATGACGATGGGGCCGGCCCCGATGATCAGGATCGACTTGATGTCGGTGCGTCTTGGCATGTCGAGGTCCGTTCGGCGGGCGGCTTGCACAAAAAGCCGGACGGGATGACCCGGCCGGTTGTGCTCGCGATTCTGGTATCAGGCTAGGAGGGCCTTATAGGGAAGAGTTTTGCCGGATGTAACCCCGAAAATGCGGCTTTGTGCGGGGCTGCCTGAGCAAACAAGCGTCTCGTTCCGTCGCGCCCCCCTCTGTCCTGCTGGACATCTCCCCCACACGGGGGGAGATCGGCCTTCACCTTTGATTTCGCCAATCGCCAACCTCGAAAAAGAGGCGCTGTCAGCGAAACAGCCAATCTCCCCGCTTGTGGGGGAGATGTCCGGCAGGACAGAGGGGGGCGCTGTCCCGCCGGCGTCTCGAATCTATCTAACCTCCCAACGCCATGGCGTCGGGAATCTCGAAACGCTCGGAAACGCCGACGCGGATAATGTTCAGGCTGCCCTCGCGGGTGAAGCGGAATTCGCCGGGTCCGTTGGAACCGGCCGGCTTGCCGGCCTTGAAGCTGATGATGCGCGTGCCGCCGTCGGGCCAGGTCACGGTGACGTCGATCTTGTCGCCGGTGCGCGCGACGCCTGCCTTGCAGCTGGTCATCGGCTGGCCGAGATAGCGCGCGCACGGGATGGCGTTGCCGGCACCTGGAACCGGTGTCCCCGGCGGCTGCAGCCGCGCAACGGTCTGTGCGTCGGCCGGAGGCGCCGCGTTGGCCGCGCCGAAATTCTGGACGGGACCCATTGCCGCGCGCGGCGATCCATCAACCTGTCCAGTCGCGGGGTTTCCACCGGCCAGGGCCAGGCGGTAAGCATCCTCGATCGCCACCCTGCCGATTGCGTCAGCGGAGTTCAGCGGGGTTTCGGGAGCGCCGGTTGCGCCCAGGCGCGTTGTCAGATCGGGCAGCGGTTGAGAGGCAGGGTTCTCCGCACTGGCCGCCACCTGGGGTGTCACTTGCTGAGGATTGATGGGGTCGAGGTAGCGCGCCGGAGCCCATCCGCTCAACTTCGGGTCGTCGATGTCTTCAACCTTGCACCACTTGTAGCCACTGACGTCGCCGCAGCCGAGATTTTTCACGCTCGAACCACTCGGCAGCCGTGCCTCAATCTTGCCCATGGCCGATGCCGTGGCGCGCACGTTGAGGAGGTCATCCGGCGCGAGACCCGTCACAATCGAGATGATGGGCTCCGGCTCCTGGCCGTTGGCCGGCAGCTCCGCCAGCATCAGCGGAGCGGCAACCATCGCAAGCAGCGTCGTCGGGAGTGTTACAGTGCGCCTAATCATCTGCCATGGGCGGTAGGTTCAATTGCCGAAGGCGCGGCCAGGCACGAAAGCGCCATTGCACGCCAGCCGGTTTTTATAGGCGACGAGGCGGCGCTGTGTAAGCCCGAAAAGGGGCCGCGTGTTGAATCGCGGCCAGGCCACTTCCGTGAACTAACAGCCGGCAAAATATTGCACATTTCATGTAAATATGCACTCTCTCAAGTAAGGTTGAGGAGGGCAAAATGGTCGACCTTGAAATATTTGCGCAGGTGGAAAACATAGTTCGCCAGCGTATCAAGAAAACGCGCGCCGAAATTGAGGCTTCACTTGGTCACATCGCCAACGGCAATCCGCTGGCCGCCGAACAGACCCTCTCCAGGCGGCTCGACAGGTTGCAGGTAAAGGCGTCGCTCAGCCGCACCGAAGCGGAGATGATATCGGCAGCGATCGACATGAGGTCTGCCGGGGAGAGAAAGGCCGCCAAGCAGCCAGGGCCGGAAGCAATTCTCGGCCCAACACTCGATTTCATCGGGGTCGCATTTCTGGAGCGTGGGCGCCGTGTGGCCGATGCGGTCGGCCGCGTTGCCTTTCTCAACGGCAATCCACAAGGATCGGGTTTCCTGGTCGGGCCAAGGCTGTTCCTCACAAACAACCATGTGATTTCGTCGCCGGCGGATTCCCGGCGCTTCCAGGTCCAGTTCGATTATGAGCAGGACGGTGCGAATGCCGTGCGTACGCCGACGACGTTCCTGTTCGATCCTGAATCCTGTTTCGTGACCGATAGCATAGAGGGTCTGGACTATACGCTGATCGGGGTCGGCGAGCGGCGTTCCGGTCCAAAGGAATTGGGGGAGTTCGGTTTTATCTCGCTGTCGGATGCGCGCGACAAGCATATGCTTGGCGAAATCGCCAACATCGTTCAGCATCCCGATGGCCGCTTCAAGGAACTGGTGCTGCGTGAAAACCGGCTGGTGGCCCGCGATGAAACGGTGCAAGTGCTGCACTATGTCGCCGATACCGAACAGGGTTCGTCCGGATCCCCGGTCTTCAACAATGAATGGGAGCCTATCGCCCTGCACCATTGGGCCGGCCCGTTCCACGAGGTGACGGGCATAGGTGGCTATGCGCTTACGCGCGAAATCAACGAAGGCATACGGATCAGCGCCATCGTTGACGATCTCAGCACTAGAAAGTCCAAGCTGCCGGGCTCCTCGGCATCGGCAGTTTCGGAAGCTCTGGCGATTTGGGCCGGCACGCCGCGCATGATGGACGAGACAGTTCGGCTGAACGCCGACATTCGCGAAGATGTGCTGGACAAGCCGGTGCAGCGACCGGAACCGGACGGCAATCCGCCGGCGACGAGACACAATGCCGATGGCTCGGTCACCTGGACTTTTCCCGTCGAGATAAATGTCCGGGCGCCGTTGATCGACGGCGACGGAGGCGATGCAAGACGAAACGACGGCAAAGGGCCGGCAAGCGAACCCGCGAAGGTAGCCATCGCCGAGGCAGCGGGTTGGAAAACAGAGGACTTCGACGATCGTGGAGGGTATGAGCCCGGCTTCATACCGGGCTTTGTCCTGCCAATGCCGACGGTTGCCAATTCACCCTTCCGGTTGGCCAAAAACCTTCTTGCCAAACCGGGCGAGGACCCACACGAATTGCGCTACCATCATTTTTCGATCTTGATGAACGCCGATCGCAGGCTTGCCTTCGTCACCGCCTGCAATATCGATGGATCCCGCACCAAGGCGGTCAATCGTGAGGACAAGACGATCATCGACAACCCGTCGCTTGTCGAATTGGGGGTGGAGTCGATTTCCGGTTCGGAAGCCAGCGATGCTTTCCGGCCCGATCGCCGCATCGACCTTGGCGAGCAGATGACCCAGGAATTCTATTCGAGCCAGAATGTGCCTGGATTTCCCGTCGCAAAATCCAAGGAACGAATAGCTCGAATGTTCCAGAAGGGCCATATTACGCTTCGCGGCGACCCTGCATGGGGGGTGGATCAAGAGGCGGTCGCGGCAGAACGCGACACGTTCTTTTATACCAATGCAGCGCCGCAAGTCGGCTTCTTCAATCAGGGAAGCTCGCTTAACCATCCCGGCTCCAAGGGGAAGCTGAGATGGCGCGCGGTGGAAACCTATGTGCTGCGCAACGCCTATACGACGCGAGGCCGTGTCACGGTGTTTGCCGGGCCAGTGTTCCACGAGGACGATCCTCCTTACCGCTTCAACAGCCATGTTCCGCTGAAGTTCTGGAAGATCGCGCTGTGGTCCGATCAAGCTGGCCTGCGCGCCATCGCGCTGCTGGCGGACCAGAAGCCGGTTTTGGAAGTGATGCCCGAAGCGTTCGGCGAGCGTGCCGAGGCATTCGATGACCCGCTTGAAATTGCCAGGGTATCGGAGTTTCTTTCGACGGTGGCCGAGATTGAAGAGCTGACCGGCCTGAACTTTGGCCAGCAGGTGCGCGACGCCGACATTCGGGCTGGTTCCGAATCGGTTCCTGCACAGACTTTCAACCCAACGCAACTGGCGCCAAAGCCGTCACGGCCAAAGGCTTCATCGCCCAAGACTTCGACGCCCAAGACTTCGGCGGCGGCCAGCACCCGACGTCCTGCCAAGCGATCGAAGCGATCCGCGTCCGACCACTGAAGATTGGACCGGTCGCGGCTTCTGGCGCTCGAAGGCGGTCATCCGTTCAGCCTGGGATGAGCAAGCTCAGCCCGGCATGAAGCCGGTGCGCAGCGCGTGAGCCCATTCGGGCCGTCCCGCCTGCTCGGCCTGACGCGCAGCCGCCTCGTGGTCATAGTCGACAGCAATGGCCTCGAAGCGATCGGGGTGCAAGTCGACGAGGCCGTAGCGGGCGTGCGGCGAGCCTTGCTCGGACACATGCGCCGGTGGGGTCGAATCGTCATAGGCCGGGCAGCCGATGCTGCCCGGGTTGAAGATGACCGGACCGCCGGGGATGCGGACCAACTCGCTACGATGGCTATGGCCGCAAAGCATGATGCGGCAGGTGGGATCGATCGGGCCGAGGCGCCGTTCGATTGCGGCCAGCGGCGCGCGCACCAGCCGGCCGTCGACTATTGCGTCAGTCAGGTATTTTTCGTCGTGGTCGGGCCGGGCGTGGAAGGCGAGTATGCCGGGCGTGACCTCCAGCGTGAGCGGCAGAGCGAACAGCGCCTCGCGTTGGCCTGCCGTCAGGCGTTCGTGCGCGTAGCGGTCGGACGGCCACATGGTCTCGTCGGCGGTGTCGCGGGCAACGCGGCGGTCGTGGTTGCCGCGCACCGTCGGCAGCTCGAGCGCTTCGAGCCGCTCCATGGTTTCGCGCGGCCAGAGCGGGCCGGAAACGCAATCGCCGAGATTGACGATGAGGTCGGCGCCGCCGCGTCGCCGCAGATCGTCGAGCACGGCTTCGAGCGCCAGGACATTGCCGTGGATGTCGGCGAGGACGGCAATGCGCATGGGAGGCTCCGTTAATTGGAATGGCTGGAGGGCAGGTGAAGCTACTTTGCTCGTCTCGCGAAGCGGGCGAGAGCGGAACGCAACTTCGGGTCGTTCAGGCGCGGACTTCGATCTCGTGGCCGCCGACCGCCGGCAACGATGCGTCGTCGCCGGCCGCGGCAATGACGCTGTCGAGCAGGCCCGGGAAGCGGCGGTCGAGATCGTCACGGCGCAGCGTGATCAATCGACTGGTGCCAACCGCCTCGGTGCGGGTAACGCCGGCCTCGCGCAGCTTGGCCAAATGGTAGCTCAGATTGGTCTTCGAGCAGAGGTCTAGGAACCGGCTGCAATTCAGCGGCACCCCCTCCTTGCTCGCGAGATAGCGCACGATGGCCAACCGCGTCGGGTCGCCCAGCACGGCAAGCACGTTCGGCAGGCTGATCTGGTCGGCGGTGGGATGGGGCAAGGTCATGCCCAGGAATTAAGCACATTCGGGGCCGATTTCAACGCATCTCCTCTCGTGGCTGATGGACACATAGTTTCGCCCCGTCGCCCCGTCCTGACACCGGGCTGTCAGGATGGTTCGGCTATTTTGCAGCGGCTTTATTGACATCATGCCCTGTTATGTCCAATTGTTCAATAACCTTTGAACTAAGGAAATTGCCATGGATAAGCGCCTCATCTGGCTTGCGCTCGGATCGTTCACGATTTCGACCGAAGGTTTCGTCATCTCCAGCCTTTTGCCCGACATTGCAAAGGATGCCGCCATCTCCGTTCCGCTCGCCGGCACGCTGATCACCGCGTTTGCGCTCGCCTATGCGATCGGCACGCCGATCCTGGCAACGCTGACCGGCGAATGGGACCGGCGCCGCGTCATCCTGTGGACGCTGGTGTTCTTCGTGTTGGGCAACGTCGCCGCGGCGCTGAGCTCCTCCTTCGAATTGCTGTTGATCGCGCGCATCGTCATGGCGCTATCGTCTGGCCTGTTCGCGGCGACCGCACAGGGAACGGCCGTTGCGCTTGTCGACGACCATCATCGCGCCCGCGCCATTGCCGTGGTCGTCGGCGGCACCACCGTGGCGGTCGCGGTCGGCGCGCCGCTTGGCGCGCTTGTTGCGACGGTTGCCGGATGGCGCGGCACGTTCTTTGCCATTGCCGGCCTTGGCGCGCTCGCCGGCGCGATCCTGTGGTACCGGCTGCCGCGCGGCATCGTCGGCACCAGGCTGCCGCTCCGCATGCGGCTGGCAGCGGCACTTCGCCCCGGCGTCATGCCTATCCTGGTGACGACGATCCTGGCGCTGATGGGCGCCTTCACCGTCTTTGCCTTTGTCGCGCCGCTCGCCATCGAAGGTGGCGGACTGAACCCGATCGCGCTTCCCGGAATGCTGCTCGCCTTCGGCGTTGGCGCGGTTATCGGCAACATCGGCGGCGGCCAGGCCGCCGATCGTTTCGGCGCGACGCGCACCGTCTGCTGGTCGCTGGCGCTGAGTGCCGCCATGCTGGTCACGTTTTCGCTGATCCCGATGTTCCTGCCGCGCGAGATCGCCGGGCCGGCGCTGATGGCCATGATGGTGCCGTGGGGCATCGTCGGCTGGGCATTCCCGCCGGCGCAGGCCAGCCGCATCATCAAGCTGGCGCCCGATGCCGCCCCCATCGTGCTGTCGCTGAACGCTTCGGCACTCTATCTCGGCGTCGCACTGGGTGCGGTGGTCGGCGCCGCAGTGCTGCGCTATGGCGCACCGGCCGACCTCGGCGTGGTCGCGGCGGCATTCCCGATCATTGGTTTGGGCGTGGTGCTGGCGGGCCACCTGGCGGCGCGACCGGTGACGATGCCGGCCGAATAAGGCTTGTTAGCAAAGCTTGGCTGCCGGCCGCCGATAATTCAACTCGCGGCCGGCGCTGCGTCAAAATCCAACGCGGCGATTTCGTCCAGCGCCGCTCGCAGGCTTGCCGTCTGCTCTTTTCCAAACATCTCCTCGAAGCGCTGCTGGGCGACGTGCCACAGCTTGGTCTTACGCTGTCCGCCACATCGGAATGATCGTGGCGGCCAGCAGCAGGCCAAGCATGATGTTGAGCATGCGCCACTGCCGCTCGGTTCGCAGCAACCGGGCGAGCAGCGTGCCCGCCACGCACCACGCCGCCAGCGATAGGGCCGCGGCAAGACCGAAGACCGTGCCGAGCAGTACGGCGAGCTGCAGCGGCCCGTTGGCGAGCGCGGCAAAAGATGCCGCCGCTCCCAGCCCCATGGCCCAGCCCTTGGGATTCATCCATTGCAGGCCGGCGCCGCCGAAAAAGCTGTTCGGCTTTGTCATGGTCACGTCCAGGTTGGGCGGCCCGCTGCGGCCGATCTTGAGGGCAAGCCACATCAGATAGAGCGATCCGGCTATTTTCATTGCCAGTTGCAGCGAAGGAGCGGCGGCCAGCAGACCGGCGAGCCCGGCAGCACCTGCCGCAGCCACCGTGGCCAGGCCGGCCGCACTTCCGGCCATCAGCGGGATAGAGCGGCGAAAGCCGAACTGCGCGCCGGACGCCGTCGACAAGGTCGTGGCCATGCCTGGGGTTGAGGTTGAGACCAGCGCGAACGCGACGAGGGGAAGGACGGTTTCAAACATGCTGCTTCCTTTGAAGCCTGCACGGTAGGCTGTTCGGCTCATTAGTAAATGCAATGTTTGCTATGATGCGCATTAGCAAATATAATAGCCGGATGCTCCGCAACCTCGACACTGCCCTGGTTCGAACCTTCGTCACCGTTGTCGACAAGGCCAGCATGACGGCGGCGGCCAACGCACTGCATCTGACACAAGGCGCCGTCAGCCAACATATCAAGCGCTTGGAAGAGGTTCTCGGCTGCAGCCTGTTCGACCGCGATCGGCGCGGATTGCGGCTGACCCGCTCCGGCGAGCGATTGTTCGGCAAGGGCAAGCGCCTGCTTTCCCTCAATGACGAGATCCTGGCGGAGATGGCGGGCGATGCGGTCGCCGGTCAGGTGCGGCTTGGCGTGCCCTACGACCTTGTCGGCACCTTGCTTGCGCCGGTGCTCAAGGCCTATGCCGAGGCCTATCCGCAGGTCGAGATCTCGCTTGTCTGCGCCTCGTCGCCGGAGTTGGCTGCGGCCTTGGCGGCGGGCACGATTGAGCTCGCGGTGATCGAGGAGCCGATCGGTCGGTCGCCCGGCGAATGCCTTGTTGTCGACCGGCTGGTCTGGGTCGGCGCCAAAGGCGGTGGCGCCCGCCGCAAGCGACCCTTGCCGGTTTCGATGGTCGCCGAGACCTGCGCGTTCCGCCCGGTGGTGCTGGAGGCGCTTAACGAGCACGGGCTGGAATGGCGCACCGTCTTCGAAAACGGCAGCATTGACGCGACGACGGCGACGGTGCGTTCGGACTTGGCCGTCACCACCTGGTTGGCGTCAACCGTGCCTGCCGACCTCGATATTTTGGCCAACGATCCGGAGCTGCCGTCATTGCCGAATTTTTCGATCAATCTGCATTTGCCGAAGCACGGCGTCGCGCCGGCTGCATTGGCATTCGCGGGCCACCTCCGCGATGGGTTGGCACGCCGACGAGAGGCGGCTTAGAAAACAGCAAAAAGGACGGCCAGTGTTCAGCCGTCCTTGATCGCCTCGGCAGCCTCTATTTCCAGTTCTTGCGCCGCTCGATCTCGGCTTCGGACGGCTGCTCCGTGGCAAAGGACCCGGTCCTGATCTCGCCGGAGCGTTCATAGCTCGCCATGAGCACGCCGGTGGTCGATGCCTGCGAACGGGTCAGCTTGAACGCGGCGGGTATCGTGCCGCTGCCGAACAGTTTTTTGCCCTTGCCCAGCACCAGCGGGAAAATCAGCAGGCTGATCTCGTCGATCAGGTCATTGGCGAGCAAGGTCTGGATCAGCTCGCTCGATCCCTGAATGAGCAGGTCCGGACCGTCCTCCTGCTTCATCCGGCGCAACGTCGCCACGACGTCGCCGCCGAGCGGCTGGCTATTTTGCCAGGACAGCGTATCTGGCCTGTGCGTCGCCACATATTTCGTGACGGCGTTGAAGCTGTCGGCGATCGGACCGCTCTTCTGGTACGGCCAGTGGGCGGCGAAGATGTCGTAGGTCTTGCGGCCGAGAAGCAGCGCGAACGGTTTTGAAAACGTCTCGCCCATGGCGGCGCCCATCACATCGTCCCAGTAGTGAAACGTCCAGCCGCCGAATTTGAAGCCGCCGACAGGGTCCTCTTGCGGGCCGCCGGGCGCTTGCATGACGCCGTCGAGGCTGACGAATGTTGCGGCGATGATCTTCCTCATTGGAGCTCCCTTTCCCTGATCCGTACCGTCATGGCCGGAGTTCGAGCCAAGGACGGGCGAACGGACATTTATCCGACAGCGGCCGGCAATTTTCCAGGGTTGGAAGGGCGGATGACTGCCGACCTTGTTGCATCGGCTTGGAGAAGAGAAACGCTCAGCCCAGACCGACGACCGTATCGTAGAGCAGCTTGAAGTTGAGCACCAGGATGAGCCCAGCGACCACCCAGGCCAGCACGGCAACAGCGCGGGAAATGGCGAAATTGCCCATCTTGCGCTTGTCCGAGACGAACTGCACCAGCGGTACGACAGCGAAGGGAAGCTGCATCGACAGGATTACCTGGCTGAAGACCAGCAACTGGCCGGTTCCCTTCTCGCCATAGAGCGCAGTGACCACCACCACCGGGACGATGGCGATGCCGCGCGTCAGCAGGCGGCGCGCCCATTGCGGGATGCGCAGACGCAGGAACCCTTCCATCACGATCTGGCCGGCGAGCGTCGCCGTCACCGTCGAGTTCAAGCCGGAGGCAAGCAGCGCTACGGCAAACAGGATGGAAGCAATGCCGAGGCCAAGCAGCGGCGACAGAAGCTCGAAGGCCTGGCCGATCTCGGCAACGTCATGATGACCGGTGCCGTGGAACGCCACCGCCGACACGATCAGGATGGAGGCATTGACGAACAGCGCCAGTATCAGCGCGATGGTCGAGTCGGTCGTCGCCCATTTGATGGCGTCGCGCTTGCCGCGATCGGTGCGCTCATAGGCGCGGGTCTGCACGATCGAGGAGTGCAGATAGAGATTGTGGGGCATCACCGTGGCGCCGATGATGCCGATGGCGATGTAAAGCATGGCCGGATTGGTGACGATCTCGGACGACGGCACGAACATCGCATGCAGGATCGAGCCGACCGGCGGCGCGGCGGCAAAGATCTGGATGGCGAAGCAGCCGAAGATGATGATCAAAAGCGCTATGATGAAGGCCTCGAGGAAACGGAAGCCCTTGTTCATCAGCAACAGCAGCAGGAAGGCATCGAGCGCGGTGATGATGGCGCCGCCGATCAGCGGAATCCCGAACAGCAGTTGCAAGGCAATCGCCGTGCCAATGACCTCAGCCAGGTCGCAGGCGATGATGGCCAATTCGCAAGCGACCCAAAGCATGAAATTGACCGGCCGCGGGTAATAGGCGCGGCACGCCTGCGCAAGGTCACGGCCGGTGGCGATGCCTAGCCGGGCGGCGAGCGCCTGCAGCAGGATCGCCATCAGGTTCGACAACATGATGATGAACAGCAGCGTGTAACCGAACTGGGCCCCGCCGGCGAGGTCGGTCGCCCAATTGCCCGGATCCATATACCCGACCGAAACCATGTAGCCCGGCCCCATGAAGGCGAACAGCCGGCGAAGCCAGATCCCCGAGTGCGGCACCGCGATCGTGGCGTTGACTTCGCGAAGGCTGGGCTGCTCGCCGTCCTCCGGGCGGGCAAATCGCCACATGGACCGGGGGGCTGAGGTGGCTTCGGCTTCCGACATGAACTGGCTTTCCACTGGAGCGATCGACATTCTCTCCTTATGTATGCCACGGCTGAACATTATGCAATATGCTATATTTCATTGTCTGAGCTTTCGTGTAGCCGCTTGGCCGTGCGGCCGGCACGGCAGTGAACGCCGGTTGCGCCGACCACCGAATGGAAATAAACGGCCAGAACCAATAGGGTTCTGTGCTATGACTGCAAAGCCGATTCAAACTGCCGGGAGGAGCGCGTATTGGCGCTGAAGAAAAGACCGGTTCCTCGCGAAAAGCCGCTGCCTGATGCAGAAATCCACTCCGAAGGGTTCAGGCAGACCCGTGAAGCGCGTCGCAGTGCGCTGGTCGAGGACTATGTCGAGCTCATCGCCGACCTGATCGAGGACGGCAACGAGGCGCGCCAGGTCGACATCGCGGCACGGCTCGGCGTCGCCCAGCCGACGGTGGCGAAAATGCTGACGCGGCTGTGCGCGGACGGGCTGGTCTCCCGGAAACCCTATCGTGGCGTGTTCCTGACCGATGCCGGCCGCAAGGTCGCGGAAGAGAGCCGCATTCGCCACCAGACGGTAGAGGCCTTCCTGCGCTCGCTCGGGGTCAGCGCCGAGACGGCGCGCATCGACGCCGAAGGCATCGAGCACCATGTCAGCGCCGAGACGCTCGAAGCCTTTCGCAAGGCAATAATCGCCGCGCGTTGAATCGAGGACCATGTCAGCGCCGAGACGCTCGAAGCCTTTCGCAAGGCGATAATCGCCGCCCGCTGAAAAGCACGGCCAACGCACCTCGTCGCGCCACTCGCTTCCCACATGCAGAGTGGACGCCACAGACCTTGCGATGTCTCGGCCGGAGCAAACAAGCGTCAGCAAGTGTTGCTTGCTCGCACGAAAAATACTGTGACTTGGCGTAGCCATTGGGATAATTGTTTGCTGGGTTGGAACCGGCCAGGACATCGGCGGGTTGACTGCAAACGTGCATCACGGGGAGTTGCCATGCTCTGGAGAGGCCGCCGTCAAAGTGACAATGTCGAGGACGAGCGCGGCCAGAGTGGCGGGCTTGGCGGCGGTCCGGGGCAGTTTCGCATCCCGATCGGCGGTCGCGCCGGCGGCGGCGGCATGTCGGGCATTATCATCGTAGCGTTGATTTTCCTGGCAGGGTGGTATTTCGGCTTCGACCCGAGCCAAATTCTCGATGACAGCGGCTTGCAGCCTGGCGGCGGCGGCCAGATCACCGACAATAGCGGCGGGCAGGGCGGCGGCACCGGTGCGCCGGCGTCCGACGAGATGAAGCAGTTCGTGTCGACCGTGCTGGCCGAGACCGAGGATACGTGGACCGGTATTTTCCAGTCCGAGGGTCTGACCTATCAAGATCCAAAACTGGTCCTGTTCAGCGGCCAGATCCGCTCCGCCTGCGGTTCTGCCTCGTCAGCGGCCGGACCATTCTACTGTCCCAACGATCGCAAGGTCTATCTCGATACCACCTTCTTCCAGCAACTCGACCAGCAGTTCGGCGCCTCGGGCGATTTCGCACAGGCCTATGTTATCGCGCACGAGGTCGGCCATCACGTGCAGAACCTGACCGGCATCCTGCCCAAATTCAACCAGATGCGGCAGAATATGAGCGAGGGCGACGCCAACCAGATGTCGGTGCAGGTCGAGCTCCAGGCCGACTGCTTTGCCGGCATCTGGGCACATTTCACCGGTCAGAAGGGCATTTTGGAACAGGGCGACATGGCGGAGGCACTGAACGCCGCCAAGCAGATCGGCGACGACACGCTGCAGAAGAAGATGCAGGGCTACGTCGTGCCGGAAAGCTTCAACCACGGCACGTCTCAGCAGCGGCAGACCTGGCTGGCGCGCGGCTTCCAGAACGGCAAGCTATCGGACTGCGACACGTTCAACAACCCGATCTGAGCCGACGGTTTTCTCGTAATCCGAGAGACTGGATCGCAGTCAGGGGATGTCAGGATGAAAACACTCTGCCCGTTCCCTCATTGTTCCCAGCGATGTGCTCGCCTATAAGGTGTGTTCCCGTTCGCTCGGGCGGCCCGAGGAGATACCATCATGATAGACCCCAAAACCGCCAGACGGGGCCTTGCGCTTGTTTTCACCACCCTGCTGCTCGACGTCATTGGCTTCGGTATCATTATGCCGGTGCTGCCGGCCTATCTCAGGGAATTGACCGGCGTCGGCATCAGTGAGGCGGCTATCGAGGGCGGCTGGCTGTTCTTCGTCTATGCGGCGATGCAGTTCGTTTTCGCACCAGTGATGGGCGGGTTGAGCGACCGATTCGGGCGGCGGCCGATTCTGCTCGCCTCGGTGCTGACGTTCGCTATCGACAATCTGATCTGCGCTATCGCCTGGTCCTATCCGATGCTGTTCATTGGCCGCGTGCTGGCCGGCATTTCCGGCGCCAGCTATTCAACGACATCGGCATTCATTGCCGATATCTCGACCGACGAAAATCGTGCGAAGAATTTCGGGCTGCTCGGCATTGCTTTCGGCGTCGGCTTCGTCATCGGGCCGGTCCTGGGCGGGTTGCTCGGCACGTTCGGGCCGCGCGTTCCGTTCTATTTCGCTGCAGGGCTTGCTTTCGCAAACTTTCTGATCGCGCTGTTTCTGTTGCCGGAAACGCTTGATAACAAGCACCGTCGCCGCTTCGAGTGGAAACGCGCGAACCCGGTCGGCACGCTCGTCCAGATGCGCAACTACGAAGGTATCGGCTGGATCGGACTTGTCTTCTTTCTGATGACGCTGGGGCACATGATGTATCCTGCGGTCTGGTCGTTCGTCTCCAGTTATCGCTATGGCTGGAGCGAACAACAGATCGGCTTCTCGCTCGGCGCCTTCGGCCTGTGCGGGGCGATCGTCATGGCGACAGTCCTGCCGCGCGTGATCCCTAAACTTGGCGAGTGGAAGACGGCGGTAATCGGTCTGGCATTTACCGCACTCAGCGCCTTCGGCTACGCCTTCGCGTCACAAGGCTGGATGATCTATGCAGTGATCGTCGTCGGATGTCTCGAGGCGTTGGCCGACCCGCCGCTCAGAAGCCTGGCGGCCGCCAAGGTGCCACCTTCCGCCCAGGGCGAACTCCAGGGCGCGATGACCTCGATCTTCTCGATCACCTCGATCATCACACCGCTGCTTTATACGGCGATCTTTTCCTGGTTCACGGGGCCGAGCGCGCCCGTAGTTTTCGGCGGTGCCCCATATCTGCTCGGCGCGATTTTCCTCACGCTGGCGCTCGTCGTCTTCGTCACCAGGGTGGCCAAGCCGACGCCGAAGGAAGTCAAACGCATGCACGCGCAGGAAGCGGTGACGGACGGGGCTTGATCGGCGCCGGGAGCCCCGGCCGGCGCCGTCAGTCAAATCCGTTTTTACGCAATGCGCTAGACACGCTCGGCCAGTGCCGGCTCGCCGCGCTTTTCGCGGATGAGATTGACGAAGCGGCGAAACAGATAGTGCGAATCCTGCGGGCCGGGCGAGGCTTCCGGATGATGCTGGACCGAGAAGACCGGCTTGCCGGTCAGCGCAATGCCGCAATTCGAACCGTCGAACAGCGAGACATGGGTTTCCTCGACGCCGCTCGGCAATGAGTCGGCGTCGACGGCAAAGCCATGGTTCATCGAGACGATCTCGACCTTGCCGGTGGTGTGGTCTTTGACCGGATGATTGGCGCCGTGGTGGCCCTGATGCATTTTTGCAGTCTTGCCGCCGAGCGCCAGCGCCAGCATCTGGTGGCCGAGGCAGATGCCGAACAGCGGGATTTCGGTCTTCAGCAGATCCTGGATGACCGGCACGGCGTAGTCGCCGGTGGCTTCCGGATCGCCGGGGCCGTTGGACAGAAAAATGCCGTCCGGCCGCATCGCCAGGATCTCCTCGGCGCCGGTGTTTGCCGGCACCACCGTGACCTTGGCGCCGAGGCCGGCCAGCAGGCGCAATATGTTGCGCTTGACGCCGTAGTCGACGGCAACGACGTGCATCGACGGATCGGCCTGTTCGCCAAAGCCCTCATTCCAGACCCAGGGCGTCTCGCGCCAGACCGAGGACTGGCCGGAGGTGACCTCCTTGGCGAGATCAAGCCCGATAAGCCCCGACCATGCGGCGGCGCGGCGCTTGAGGTCATCGATGTCGAAGGTACCGTCTGGGGCGTGCGCGATGACGGCATTGGGCATGCCCTTTTCGCGGATCAGCGCGGTCAGCGCCCGCGTGTCGATGCCTGAAAGTGCGACGATGCCGCGCTTCTTCAGCCACTGGTCGAGACCGGTTCCGGCGCGGTAGTTCGACGGGTTGGTGACATCGGCCTTGAACACGGCGCCGACGGCGCCGGCGCGGGCCAGCGGATTGAGGTCCTCGATGTCTTCGTCATTGGTGCCGATATTGCCGATATGCGGAAAGGTGAAAGTGACGATCTGGCCGGCATAGGATGGGTCAGTGAGGATTTCCTGGTAGCCGGTCAGCGCGGTGTTGAAGCAGACCTCAGCCACGGCGGAGCCGGAAGCGCCCAGACCGCGGCCCTCGATGACGGTGCCGTCGGCCAGCACCAGCAGGGCTGTCGGCCTCTCGGTGGCCCAAGGGGGGGTCGACGCGGCGGTCATCGTTGCCATGGCGGCACTCCTAAAGGCTGCGCCCCTCAATCGGCGCAACAAAAGGCGCGAAGCGGCAATCTCACAGCCTCGGCGCGCTAACTTTTCACTTGTGCATGTCGTGGCCCCAAAACCGCTACGCACTTTTGGGCGACGTGCACTAGAATTCAATTCATGCAAGGCCCAGTACATAGGGGAAGGCGCCAAGGGGGTCAATGATGCCGCGCCGTGCGAGCCTGGATTTATTTCGTCAAACAATATCAGCGGTTTGCCGGACGCCATCGAGTTTGCCTTGAGCTATCGGCACGACTATTGTCCGCCGCATTCGAAGGAGAAAGCACTATGCGAGGAAAAATCGCCGAATCCCTGAAGAGCGCGATGAAGGCGCAGGACAAGCGCCGGCTGCCCACATTGCGGCTGATCCAGGCGGCCATTCATGATCGCGATATCGCCAATCGCGGCGCCGGCAATGAGCCGGCCAGCGACGACGAAATCCTGCAGATCCTTGCCAAGATGGTGAAGCAGCGCGAGGAATCGGCCAAGGCGTTCGATGACGGCAAGCGGCCGGAGCTTGCCGCGCAGGAGCGCGACGAGATGGCGATCATCCGCGACTTCCTGCCGACGCAACTGGGCCAGGCCGAGACGGAAAGCGCCGTCCGTTCCGCCATCGCCGAGACAGGCGCCAGCGGCGTCAAGGACATGGGCAAGGTGATGGCGGCGCTCAAGGAAAAATACGCCGGGCAGATGGATTTCTCCAAGGCGAGCGGCATCGTCAAGAGCCTGCTTCAGTAAGCTGCGGAAGGCCCTTGCCGTCGCGCCCGCAATCCTGGCGACAGCCAAAAGCTCGCGCCCATGATCGAACTCCTCAAACCGGCGCTTGAACACCTGCCGTCCTACAGGGCGGCCCTCGAGCGCGGCTGGTCGCCGGACAATGTGCGGCTGCTCGACGCGACGCGCGAGCAGCTTGCGGCTATCGAAAAGGATCCAGCGACTTTCCTTGCCGATCTCGACGATCCTGATGGCAAGGGACCGCCGATCGCCTTGCCGGACGGTTCGACGGTGCCGCGGCTGCCCGGATTCCGGCGCTGGATCTGGGACGGGGAAGTCGCAGGCTCGATCGGCCTGCGCTGGCAGCCCGGCACCGCGGCGCTGCCGTCGCATGTGCTCGGTCACATCGGCTATGCGGTGGTGCCGTGGAAACGGGGACGCGGCTATGCGACCGAGGCGCTGCGGCTGATGCTGGTGGAGGCGAGGGCGGTTGGCCTGCCCTTCGTCGAAATCACCTGCAAGCCTCACAACGTGCCCTCGCAGAAGGTGGTTCTGGCCAATGGCGGCCGGCTTGTCGGGCGTTTCTTCGAAGACGCTGCCTATGGCGGCGTGGAAAGCCTGCGCTACCGGATCGATCTGTAGCCCTATTCAGCGGCGGCCGGCAGCGGCGGCGCAGCTCGGCTGCGCCATTCCCAGACATGCGAGGCAAGCGCAACCGCGACGGCGACCAGCATGGCGATCGCGCCAACCACCGGCAGGCTGCGATAGCCATAGCCGGCGTTGAGCATGGCCGCGCCGAGCGATGCGGCGAGTGCGATGCCGACATTGAAGCCCGACGGAATGAGTGACGAGGCAAGGTTGGAGGCATCCGCGGTCCAGGTCAGGATGCGGGTCTGGATCGGCGTGCCGATAGCGAAGTTGAGGCCGCCCCAGATGAAGATCGCCGTCACCATTGGCAGTGGGTAAGGGCTGACGGCGTAGATCAAGGCGAGCATTACCGCCTGCAGGAAAAGCATGGCGATAAGCGACGGCATCAGCTTCCAGTCGGCGAGCCGCCCGCCGACAAAGACGCCGATCGTTGCGCCGACACCGTTGAGCAGGAGCACCCAAGGTATCCATTTCTCGTCGAGACCGGTGACCTCAAGCAGCGTCGGCGTGATGTAGGTGAACAGGCCGAACTGGCCGATCATCAGCATCAGCATGATGATGAGCGAGGTCCAGACCTGCTGGCGTGCGAGTACGCGGACCTCACTGCCAAGACTGACGGACGGGCTCGACGATCCCGTCGTGCGCGGCAGCAGGGCGCCGATTGCCGCGAAGGCCACCACGCCGAGCGCGCACATCACCCAGAATGTCGCACGCCATCCCCAGATGTTGCCGATTGCCGTGCCGGCCGGAACGCCGATTACGTTCGATACGGTGAGGCCGGACAGGATCAGCGCTACCGCCATGCCGCGCTGGTCTTCGCGCACGAGGCCGACGGCCACCACCATGGCAACGCCGAAATAGGCACCATGCGCGACGGCCACCGCTATCCGCAACAGCAGCATCGAGGCGAAGTCGGGCGCCAGCGCGCAGGCCGCCTGGCCGATGGTAAAAGCCGCAGTCAGTCCAAGCAGCAGGGCCTTGCGGGAGAACCTTTTGGTAGCGAGCGCCAGCAGCGGGCCGCCGACTGCAATGCCGCCGGCATAGCCGGAAACGAGATAACCGGCGGTCGGGATCGCGACGCCAAGGCCATCCGCCACCTGCGGCAGCACGCCGGCGATGACGAATTCGGTGGTGCCGAAGGCGAAGGCGGCAATGAACAGGGCAATGAGGGGGAGCATGGCGGAAAGGCGATCCTCGGATAAGGTGGCCTCAAACCACGGATGAGGGCAACAGGCAATCCAGAAATTGTCGACGCCGCTTTAGCTTTTCTTGACCGCCGGTCAGGCGCCCGCCGCGGAGGCAAGAGCTAGGCGGCTGCCTTCCTTCCATAAGGAATTTTCAGCCACGCCCGCTCGTGAAGATAGTAGAGTAGCGACTTGGTGACGACCTCGGTCAGGCCGATGGCCGCGGCGAGCTTGATGCTTCCGGTCACGACGAGCGAAATGATCATCGTGTCGATGGTACCGGTGACGCGCCAGGAAAGCGCTTTGGCGAAGCTGCGAGAATGGGTGTCCATCGACTTCCTTCCGGTAGATGCGGCGATCTTTAGCCGACAGACAGGAGGTGGCGCAAAGATAATTTTTGCGCATTGGCCCACAGCAATTTTCATAGGCGATGTTCTGAAGCTACCCGGCCTGTGGACGCAATCTATCCAGCCTTCAGCCGCGAACCGGTGAGCAGGCCGCGCTCCTCGAGCACAGGATAGGCCATCGAGGCGAGCAGCGAGTTGATCTGCTTGAGGTCACGAATGGTGTCGAGATGGATGGAGCTGGTCTCGACGCTCTTGGCGGTGCCGTCGCGCAGCCGCACGAAATGGCTCTGGCTGGTTTCCTTCTCGCGGTCGCGCAGCCGGTCCTTTTCCAGCACCAACTGGCGAGCGGTCTCCGGATCGCGGGACACCAGCACGTTGAAGGCAAGCCTGGCATTGGCAAGCACCAAGGCATGGAAGGCGCAAAGCTCACGCCAGCCTTCCGGCGTGAACTCCAGCCCGCGCTCGAATTTCTTCTTCACGTGGACCAGCATGTTGCGCACGATGATGTCGCCGACTTGCTCCAGCTTGACGCAGGCGCCGATCAGCTCCTGGCAACGCAGGGCCTCGTCCTCGCTCAACGGGTTCTTGGTGACCTTGGCCAGATAGAGCTTGATCGCCGCGTGCTTCCTGTCGACACGGTCGTCGAGTGCGGCCAGCGCGCCGATCTTGTCGGCATCGGCGCTCTCATAGAGCTCGATGATCCGTTTCAGCATGATCTCGACCGTCTCGCAGACCCGCACCACCTCGCGGGTGGCGTTGGCCAAAGCCTGGCTCGGCACGTCGAGCGCACTTTCGTTGAGCGCCGAAAGCTCGACGACGTCGAGCGCGTTGGCGGGCTGCGGCTTGGTGCCCAGCGCCACGATCTTTTCCGAGGCACGATAGACCAGGCTCGCCAGCGGCAGGCCGGCGATCAGGATCAGGATGTTGAAGACGATGTGGGCATTGACGATCTGGTCGGGCACGGTGCTGCCCAAGAAGGCGACCGGCGGCTTGAACGTCAGGAACAGGATCAGCATGATCAGCGAGCCCATGCCGCGCATCAGGAGATTGCCGATCGGCACGATACGAACGCCGGGTTCTGCGTTGCGGGTCAGAAGCGGCGCGATGATCGAAGAGCCGAGATTGACACCGAGCACCAGCACGATGCCGAGTTCGGGCGGGATGAAGCCGCGGCCGGCCAGCGTCACCATCAGCAGCACCGCGGCGATCGAGGAATGGAACAGCCAGGTGACCAACGCCGCCAGAAGGTAGGCGGTGACCGGATCGCCAGAGAAGTAATCGACGATGAGTGGCATCAGCGTGCTCTGGCGTAGCGGCTCCGACGCCTGGCCGATCATCTCCAGCGACAGAAGCAGCAGGCCGATGCCGACCAGGATGCGGCCGAACTGGCGCCAGTCGCGCCGCTCGGTGGCCATGAACATGACCGTGCCGGCGACAAGGCAGACCGGCACCAGCAGCGACAGATCGAAGGTAAGCAGCTTGACCACCAGGGCCGAGCCGATCTCGGCACCGCGCACCGCAAGCTGGCCCGACATGCCGCTGACAATACCGGAGCCGGCGAATGAGCCGACCAGCAAGGTGACGGCGGTCGAGCTTTGCAGTGCGACAGCTAGGCCGCAGCCGGCCAGAACCGCCATGAACGGATTGCGCATGGTGGCGCGCAGCTTGTGGCGCAGCACATCGCCATAGGCGCGCTCGACGCCGGTCTTCACCAAACGGGTGGCAAACAGCATCAGTGCGACCGCGCCGGCAAGGTGCAGCAAAACGACGGAACCACTCATGCCAGGCCTCGCAACCCGACCGGTATCAGCGACGCGAGCGCCGTGACGTCAAGGGGGCAAAAGTGGGCGCGAATCGTGGACATTGCAGAGGTTGATATTACTCCGATTTTTTTTAGCCGAATAATAAATTTTGCCCGGTTCGGACGCCTTTTGGCAAGCGACGGAGCGTGTCGGAAATGGATGGCTGACAAAATGGTTGCATAGACTGCGGAGTTGCGGAGGGTCACGCGTCCATTCTCGGACGGTCGCTTTAAAGGTAGCGCTGAATTAGTTGTGCTAAACGTAAGAAATCATTACGAAAACGTAATCCCGGTGTTCAGTTTCGGTTCATCCTTCCGGCTCTATTCCAGAGGCGTCGACAACCTAGGAGTACCCGCTATGAAACGCATCGTTCTTTCCGCCATGGCCTTCTCGATGCTGGCTGCAACGGCCCTGCAGGGCCAGGCTGCACCGCTGAACACACCAAACGCGCCGCAGTCGAACTACAGCCAGGTCGACTGGCAGAAGCCCGGCAGGTATGTCGACGTGAACAAGCATGTCGAGGTGAACAAGCGCGTCGTAGTGAAGAAGAAGATCGTTGTTAAGCGCAGCCATTGGCGCAACGGCCAGAGATATTCCAGCTGGAAGCGTCACCAGCCGATCCGCGACTATCGCCACTATGGCCTGCGCCGTCCCGGTCCCGGCCAGGAGTGGATCCGGGTCGGCAACGACTATCTGCTGGTAAGCGTTCTCTCCGGCCTGATCTTCGGCGCCATCGCCGCGCAGTGAGCCCGGAGCGGCTGACCGGCGCTGCGCCGGTTTAGATCGGGAAGGCGGCCCGCGGGCCGCCTTCTCTTTTTGGCCTGTGAAAACCGGGTATGGCCGCCATTAGGAGTCGTCGGGCTTCGCCCGTGTGATTATATGGAGGCCAAACGAGCTGTCCCCCATGCGCTTTCCGCCTGCTTTCCTCGACGAAATACGCGACCGCGTACCGATTTCTTCGGTGATCGGCCAGCGCGTCGCGTGGGACAGGAAGAAGACCAACGCGCCACGCGGCGATTATTGGGCGTGCTGTCCGTTCCATGGCGAGAAGAGCCCGTCCTTCCACTGCGAGGACAAGAAGGGCCGTTATCACTGTTTCGGCTGCTCGGTTTCCGGCGACCATTTCAAGTTCCTGACCGAACTCGATGGCATGAGCTTTCCTGAAGCGGTCGAGAAGATCGCCGACATGGCCGGCGTGCCGATACCGGTTCGCGATGCCCAGGAGGAGCGGCGCGAAAAGGAACGCGCCAGCCTGACCGACGTCATGGAGATGGCGACGGTGTTCTTCCAGGAACGACTGCAGGGACCGGAAGGGGCAAAGGCCCGCGCCTATCTGCGCGACCGGGGCCTGACACCGGCGACGCAGCAGTCTTTCCGCCTCGGCTATGCCCCCGACAGCCGCAATGCGCTGAAGGAGCATCTTGCCGCCAAGGGTGTCCCCAAGGCCGACATCGAGGCGTGCGGGCTGGTGCGCCATGGCGACGACGTCCCGGTTTCCTATGATTGGTTTCGCGACCGCATCATGTTCCCGATCCCGGATTCCAGAGGCAAGATCATCGCCTTCGGCGGGCGGGCGCTGGCGCCGGATGCGCCTGCCAAATACATGAACTCGCCGGACACGGAGCTCTTCCACAAGGGCAACGTGCTCTACAATTTCGCCCGCGCTCGCAAAGCGCTGGCCAAGGGCGGCACCGTCATTGCCGTCGAAGGCTATATGGACGTGATCGCGCTGACGCAGGCCGGCTTCGAGAATGTCGTGGCGCCGCTCGGCACTGCGCTGACCGAAAACCAGCTCGAACTTCTATGGCGCATGGCCGGCGAGCCGGTGCTGTGCTTCGACGGCGACCAGGCCGGGTTGAAGGCAGCGTGGCGCGCCGCCGACATGGCGCTGCCGATGGTCCAGGCTGGCCGCTCCGTTCGCTTCGCCCTGCTGCCGGAGGGCAAGGATCCCGACGATCTGGTCAAGGGTGACGGACCGGATGCGTTCCGCGCCGTGCTTTCCGAGGCACGGCCGCTGGCCGACCTCTTGTGGATGCGCGAGACCGCTGGCGGCATCTTCGACACGCCGGAACGGCGGGCGGAGCTCGAAAAGACACTGCGCGAACTGACCAGCCGCATCCGCGACGAGAGCCTTCGCTATCACTACCAACAGGAAATGCGCGAGCGGGTACAGAGCTTCTTCGGGGCCCAGCGCGGACGCCAGGGACGTCAGGACGGACGGCCAAGTGAGCGCTTCCCGGGCAGGGTCTCCGCACCGGGCGGACAGTTTGCGCGCGGCGGCAATGCCGGTGGGCGCACCGCGATCACCGAAAGCCTCGGCCGCTCGGCGCTGGTCAGGCGCGGTGGCGAGGGCATGTCGGTGCGCGAGGCGACGATCATTGCGGCCCTCGTCAACCATCCCGTGCTGATCGACGAGAATTTCGCCCATGTCGAGTTCCTCGATCTCGCCAACTCCGATCTGAAGCGGCTGCATGCGGCCATCCTCGACGCCATGGCGCACGATATGGCCAACAACCGCGAGGCTGTAATCGCGACGATCGAGCGGGCCGGCTGCGGTGAGATCTGGCAGCGCGCGGTGGCGCTGATCAAACGTGCGCGGCAATGGCCGGCGCTGGAAACGGCAGCACTCGACGATGCTCGCGATGCGTTCAGCCAAGCTCTCCACTTGCAGCGCAGCGCGCGCACCTTACATAAGGAGCTGAAGCAGGCGGAAGCAGCGCTCGCCAGCGATCCCACGGACGAAAACTACCGGCACCTGGTCGAAATCCAGGCGCAATTTCGTGATGTGCAGGCAACGGAAGCGCTGATCGAAGGGTTTGGCGTATCGTCGGGCAGGGCTGGGCGCGTTTAGATCGAAGCCTCCAGAAGACTGAAATGTAAGGACGTGCTTGCACGTTGAATCAAGCGTGCGGTGCTCTAAGTCGGGTAATTGATTCGCTTTTTTCATGCGAATCATGCGAGAGGCGCTTGACCTTCCGACAGAATGGCGGAATCAGGTCGATTCGAAACGTTAACCCGCCCGGCATCGACGGGAATGCAGCGATGTAAGGTACTGATCACTGGACAGGCAGTCAGCTTGCCACAGATATCAGGGTTAATTTGGACTTAACGAGAGATGCAGTTACTGGCCCGGTAAAGCGCGTTCTGGAAGGAGCGCATCCAATTTGACCGGACCGGCAGCTTACGCGGCTTTGATACTCAGCCGCTTGGAGAAAATAAAGACTATGGCGACAAAAGAAAAGGAAGAAGTCGAGACCGAACGCGAGGCCGCGACCGATGGCCCTCTGCTCGACCTTTCCGACGATGCTGTCAAGAAGATGATCAAGGCCGCCAAGAAGCGCGGTTATGTCACCATGGACGAGCTGAATTCGGTGCTGCCCTCGGAGGAAGTGACCTCAGAGCAGATCGAGGACACGATGGCCATGCTTTCCGACATGGGCATCAATGTGGTCGAGGACGACGAGCAGGGCGAGGAGCCCGAAGCCGCCGATACCGCCGCTGACGCCGAGGAAGATGCCAACGAGCTGGCCGAGCAGACCGGCACCGCCGTCGCCGCCACCACGACTAAGAAAGAGCCGACCGACCGAACCGACGATCCGGTCCGCATGTATCTGCGCGAGATGGGCTCGGTCGAGCTTCTGTCGCGCGAGGGTGAAATCGCGATCGCCAAGCGCATCGAGGCCGGCCGCGAGACGATGATCGCGGGCCTGTGCGAAAGCCCGCTGACTTTCCAGGCCATCATCATCTGGCGTGACGAGCTCAACGAATCGAAGATCCTGCTGCGCGAGATCATCGACCTCGAGGCGACCTATGCCGGGCCGGAGGCCAAGCAGGCGCCGGTTGTCGAGCGTATCGAGGAAGCCAAGACCGAGGAAAAGTCGCGCCGTTCGCGCGAGGACGAGGACGACATCACCAATGTCGGCGGCGACACCCGTGGCCTGGTGGACGACGACGAGGAAGACGATGACGAGGCGAGCCTGTCGCTGGCGGCGATGGAAGCGGAACTGCGCCCGCAGGTGATGGAGACGCTCGACGTCATTGCCGACACCTACAAGAAACTGCGCAAGCTGCAGGACCAGCAGGTCGAGAACCGGCTGGCCGCCGCCGGCACGCTGTCGCCCAGCCAGGACCGCCGGCTCAAGGAGCTGAAGGACCAGCTGATCAAGGCGGTGAAGTCGCTGTCCTTGAACACGGCGCGCATCGAGGCGCTGGTCGAGCAGCTCTACGACATCAACAAGCGCCTGGTGCAGAACGAAGGCAAGCTGTTGCGGCTGGCCGAAAGCTATGGCGTGCGCCGCGAGGAGTTCCTCAAGGAATATCAGGGCTCGGAGCTCGATCCGAACTGGACGCGCTCGATCGGCAATTTGACCTCGCGCGGCTGGAAGGAATTCACCAAGAACGAGAAGGACGCGATCCGCGACCTGCGCGCCGAGATCCAGAACCTCGCCACCGAGACGGCGATTTCGATCCAGGAATTCCGCAAGATCGTCAACCAGGTGCAGAAGGGCGAGCGCGAAGCCGCGATCGCCAAGAAGGAAATGGTCGAGGCCAATCTGCGCCTCGTCATCTCCATCGCCAAGAAATACACAAATCGCGGCTTGCAGTTCCTCGACCTGATCCAGGAAGGCAATATCGGCCTGATGAAGGCGGTCGACAAATTCGAATACCGCCGCGGCTACAAGTTCTCGACCTACGCGACATGGTGGATCCGGCAGGCGATCACCCGTTCGATCGCCGACCAGGCGCGTACCATCCGCATTCCGGTGCACATGATCGAAACGATCAACAAGATCGTGCGCACCTCGCGCCAAATGCTGCATGAGATCGGCCGTGAGCCGACGCCGGAAGAACTGGCGGAAAAGCTCGCCATGCCGCTGGAAAAAGTGCGCAAGGTGCTGAAGATCGCCAAGGAGCCGATCTCGCTCGAAACGCCGGTCGGCGACGAGGAGGATTCGCATCTCGGCGACTTCATCGAGGACAAGATGGCGATCCTGCCGATCGACGCAGCGATCCAGGCCAATTTGCGCGAGACGACGACGCGCGTATTGGCCTCGCTGACGCCGCGCGAAGAGCGCGTGCTCAGAATGCGCTTCGGCATCGGCATGAACACCGACCACACGCTTGAAGAGGTCGGCCAGCAGTTCTCGGTCACCCGCGAGCGCATCCGCCAGATCGAAGCCAAGGCGCTGCGCAAGCTCAAGCACCCGAGCCGGTCGCGCAAGCTCAGAAGCTTCCTCGACAGCTGAGGCCAATGACGGATAAGCAGTTTAAAGGGCGCCGGTGGCGCCCTTTTCCGTTTTGGCATAGGCGATCACGATTGGACCCGCCGCTCTTGCGGGTCGTGCCCTACGAGAGGATAATTCCGCGACGGACGCATTCTCTGGGCGACAAACCCGGATGCCCGCCCCGGCGGTTGGACGCCGTGCTCCGCGGCACCGGAGGGAGGTGTGCCATGACAACTTACATCGTGCTGATCAACTGGACGGAGCAAGGCGCCAAAAACGTGCGCGAGTCGCCGAAGCGGCTCGATGCCGCCAAGAAACTGCTGGGCGACATGGGCGGGTCCTTCAAGGCATTTTATCTCACCATGGGGGATTGCGACATGGTGGCCGTGCTCGAAGCGCCCGACGATGCGGTGCTCGCCCGTTTCTCGCTGATGCTGGCGACGGGTGGAAACGTCAGGACGCGGACGCTCAAGGCTTTCCCGGAGGATGCCTATCGCGAGATCATCACCTCGCTCGGGTAAGTTGCGCTCCAGGCCTGGCCGGCCATTTCGCGGGTGTCATGTTGCGTTGCGGCGCAACGGCGTTTGCCGGATAGTCCGTGCGCGTCCCTCTGGTGCCGATTCGAAACATGAGCAAGCCTCTGCTGACCGTCTGGTACAATACGCGCTGTCCGGTCTGTGATGCCGGCATCAGCCGGCAGAAGCGGCGGCTGATCGAGGCGGTCAAGGCCGGGCGGATCGAATTTCGCGACATCAATGCCGAACCGACGGCGCTGGCCCGCTACGGCATCGGGCTAGAGGATATCCGGCGCCGGCTGCATGCGACCGACGCCGACGGCAAATTGCTGGTCGGCGCCGATGTTGCCGTTGCGGTGTGGCTGATAACGCCGGGCGAGGGCTGGTTGGCGACGCTGTTCGGCAATCCCGCCGCGCTGCCGTTGACGCGCTATGCCTATGATCGTTTTGCTGATCTGCTCTATGCCTGGAATCGGCGCAAAGGCCGCTGGTGACGGTGCCAGTTCACTTGGCACGAAAGGCCCCGAGATTGTTTCCAAGCCTTCGTATGGCCGGCTATCGAGCCACAGGCTCGCAAAGCCAGCCAACGATGCGGCGCACCGCCGGCAGCACAAGCAGCAGCGTCGGAAATGCCACCAGCCAGGACAGGCCCCAGGCCGTCAGCCAGGTGGCCGGCAGATCGGGCTGCAAGCCAAGGCTTTTCAGGGTCGAGATAAACGACACGATGAACGTCATCAGCAACGACAGCACCAGCGGGCTGACGATGGCGGCATAGTGCGCTGGCAGCTTTCTGCGCGAGGTTTTCACAATCATCTGGGATTTTCCCTGAAGCATCCGGTCCGTCGCCTTGGCATCCATTCGCCGGTTTTCGGCGTCACTGCCCGGAACGACCGGGGGTGGATGCGTTGCTTCACGTCAGACGCTTACGGAGGGTCTTCGACCCTCACGCGCTTCCTAGCTGCCCTCGCTGGCGAAATCAATCCTGCTGGCGCTATTTTCAGATACATCGTAAGATATATCTTGACTCGGTGGCCGTGGGTATCTAACTGAGATATATCTTAAGACATAACTCAAGGAGCAAACAATGCACAAAGGCAATCATTTCGGGCATCATCGTTTCGGCGAACACGCCGAGCGCGTTTTCATGCATATGGCCGGCAAGTTCGGCGGACGCGGCGGCTTCGGCCCGTTCGGGCATGGCATGAGAGGCGGAGGACGCGGCGGGCCGGGCGACATGTTCCGCGCCGGGCGCATGCTGGCTGACGGCGACCTCAAGCTGATCACGCTGTCGCTGCTGGCCGAGGCGCCGCGGCACGGCTACGACATCATCAAGGCGCTGGAGGAGCGCACCAGCGGCTTCTACAGCCCGAGCCCCGGCGTGGTCTACCCGACGCTGACCTTCCTGGAAGAGGCCGGCTACGCCGTTTCTGCGGCGGAAGGCAACAAGAAGGTGTTTTCAATCACCGAGGCTGGGCAGGCGCACCTCAACGAAAATCGCGAGATGATCGACCACGTGCTCGAACATCTCGAGCGCTTCGGCCGCAAGATGGCGAAGGCGCGCGACTGGTTCGGCTGGAACGATGACGGCGACGGTGGCCGGCGCGGCCGCGGCCGCTCGGAAAAGCGCGACGAGTTTCGCGCCGTGCGCCACCGGCTGCGCGCCGCGCTCGGCGAAATCGTCGATGCGCCTGAAGCAAAGCAGGCCGAGGCAATCAGTATATTGGAAGCTGCCGCAGAGGCCTTGGAAGCGTTGTTGCGCGACTGACCTCTGAGTGCCAAGCCAGCTGCGGCCCTTGCCCGCTCGGCCAAGGACCGGTACTGAAAATCATCCTGCACCGCGCTATGTAGTGCAGGATGATTGCCGTTGGAGGATACCCATGTCTTTTCTGAAGCGTCTTTTCGGCGGAGGCAACGAAGCCGCCGAGCCAAAGACAGCGGCGCCGGCAAAGCAGATCGAGCACAAGGGATTTTTGATCAGCGCCACGCCCTACAAGGCGGAGGGCCAGTACCAGACCTGCGGCGTGGTTTCGAAGGAGATCGACGGCGTGATGAAGAAGCACAAATTCATCCGCGCCGACCGCTTTGCCGGGCTTGATGACGCCGTCGACATCTCGATCAAAAAGGGCATCCAACTGGTCGACGAGCAAGGCGAAAAGATCTTCGGGTAGATCGGCTACTACAGCCTTGGGTCGATTGGCTCGCTTTCCAACGCCAGCACGGCGAAGACACACTCGTGAACCCGGCGTAGCGGCTGCTTGGCGACAAATCGCGTTAGCGCTTCGTGACCAAGCGCGAACTCTCTCAGCGCCAGGCTGCGCTTGCCGGCCAGGCCGCGTTCTCGGAGGCGGACGAGATTGTCGGGCGCGTCATATTCGGGACCATAGATGATGCGCAAATATTCCGGGCCGCGGACCTTCAGCGCAGGCTGAATGAGTCCCTTCTTGCCACGGCTGACGAAGTCGCGTGGTTTGACCACCATGCCTTCGCCGCCTGAGCCAGTCAGTGCTTCCCACCAGGCGATGGCCTCCGCACACGCGCTGCCGTCGGCCAGATCAACCATACGCCATCGAGTCGGCGTGACCACGCCGCCACGGGCAGCCAGACGGTCCGCGAGCGACATGTGCCAGACATGGTCCTGGTCAAACCAAACACGTCCCTCGCTGGCCAGCAGGTGGAAAGGCGCGGCCTTAAGGTCCTCGACGCCCGAAACTGGCCATACGTAGGGCGCCCAGGCGGTGGCGTATTTGGCTGCGCGGACGGCCCGGTCTTCAAGGCGTGCGTTCAGGCCGGCTGCATCGACGCCGCGCGCCATCGCACGGGCCAGCGCCTCGCGGCTGGCCTTGAATCCGGCGGCTGAGGATACCGCCACCGGCGCATATTGGCTTTCGATCAAACTGCCGGCCTTGGCCGACCAAGGCATTATCTCGGCGTCCAGCAGCAGCCAGTCGCTGTTCAATTCCTTCCACAGGTCCGCCGCGTCGACCTCGGCGCGGAGACGGGCGAGCAAGCCCTCCGTCATGGCACTGTCATTGAAAAAGGAGCGTCCGGTGCGGGTCCAGATTGCGCCGGTTTCGCCGCCCGGGATCCCGAAGCGGCTGCGTGCCGCCTGCGCGTTCCGGCAGAGCGCGATCACTGCCCGCGAACCCATATGCTTCTCCTCGCATACGACCTGCGCAACGCCTCGCTCGCGGAAGTAAGCGAAGGCATCCTCCGGACGCTCCAGCCAGCCGTCCTGGCTGCTCGTCTCGGACGGCGACATGGTCGGCGGCAGATAGATCAGCCATTGCGGCGAGAGCGCGAAGCGGCTCATCACCTCCAGTGCTGCCGACGCGTTCTCCTCAGCCACGACAATCCGGCCCCTCAGTCCGGTCTCGATCCAACGGCGACCGGAGACGTCCTGATAATCGAGCACGCCGTCGGCGTCGGCCTGTGCCGATTTACCGGGACCGGACCCGCCCAGCGGACGTATCGGCTCCGACCAGGTCTTGATTGCCGGCACCTCGACCAGTTCGCGTTCCGGCCAGCGCAAGGCCGTCAGCTTGCCGCCGAATACGCATCCGGTGTCGATGCACAGGGTGTTGTTGACCCATTCAGCCGATAGCGTGGGCGTATGTCCATAAATTATGGCCGTCTTGCCACGATAGGCCGCAGCCCAGTCGGCGCGGACGGGCAGCCCGAACTCGTCGGTCTCGCCTGTGGTCTCGCCGTACAGAGCGAACTCGCGCACGGCGCCGGAACCGCGTCCGACCATCTCGTCCTTGAGGCCGGCATGGGCGACGGCGAGACCTCCGCCATCGAGCCAGACATGGCTGCGCAGGCCGTCGAGAAAGGCCGGCAGCGCCTCGCGCAGGCCTCGGTCCTGTGCACTTAGCTGATCTACAGTCTGCTGGAGGCCGTGGGCGACCGTGACCTTGCGGCCTTCTAGCCAGCGGCTGAGTTTGCGTTCATGGTTGCCCTGGACACAGTATGCGGTTCCAGCCGCGACCATGCTCATCGCAATGCGCAGTACGTCGGGCGAGTTGGGGCCGCGATCGACGAGGTCGCCGACAAAGACGATCTTGCGGCCCTCCGGTGGGACCACGGTGACCGTTCGGTCGCCCTGATGCTCGGACCAGGCGATGCTGTAGCCCAATCGAGCGAGCAGGATATGAAGCTCATCCGAACAGCCGTGGATGTCACCAATGATATCGAAGGGGCCATGATCGTCGCGCTTATCGGTCCACAACGGCTGTCGCGACACCTCGGCCGCGTCGATGCTGGCCTCGCTGGCAAGCTTCCAGACCTGGCGGAAGCCCTCGCGTTGCAGGCCGCCAAGACCCTTGCGAATCGCGGTTGTCATGCGCTGGGCGACCCCGGCGCCAAACGGCCGGTCGGCTCGCACCGCATTGCGTGCGACGCACACCTCGACACCTGGATCGAGGACCACGGCGACGGGCAAAGCGTGCCACTTGCGCGCCAGCTCAATCCAGGCCTTGCGGTCGGCGGCTCGCACATTGGTGGCGTCGATGACGCCCAGCCTGCGGTGTTTAAGCCGTTTGCCGGCTATTTCGCGAACCAGATGGAAGGCATCCGCAGAGACGTCCTGGTCGGTTTCGTCGTCGGCGATCAGCGCCCGGCACTGGTCCGAGGAGATGATCTCGGTCGGCAGAAAATGCTTGGCGGCAAAAGTCGACTTGCCCCATCCGGTCGAGCCGATCAGCACGACGAGGGCGAAGTCAGGAATGGTGAGGTTGGTCTTATCGGGTTCTCTCATCGGGTGAACACTCCCATCTGTGTGGGCGCGCCGAGGGTAGGGTCCTCGGCTCCGATACCGCTGAAGGTGGCTGCATAGCCATAGATTTCGCCGATTTTGGCCGCCCAGGCTTGGAACTGAGCCCGGCTCCATTCGAAACGGTGATCGGGATGGCGAAATGCGCTGGGGGCCAGTCTTGGAAACAGAGCGTTGTAGTCCGCATTCGGAGTGGTCACGATGACGGATTTGGGCGCCGTCTCACCGAAAACGATGCGTTCGACCAGGGGCAGCCTGTCCTCGTCGAGATGCTCGATGACCTCGACCAGAACAGCGACGTCGGCTGCGGCCCAACGGCTGTCCCGGTAGGTCAGCGATCCATGCAGCAGCGTGACCCGGCCCTCGGGCGGCCCGCCTAATTCGTTCAGCTTGAGACGCTTTGCAGCCCATTCCAGTTCGCGTACCGCCGGATCGAGCCCGAACAGTTTATGAACCCATCGCTCGCGCACGAGCCGACCGAGCAGCTTGCCTTCGCCGCATCCCAAGTCCGCAACCGTGCTTGCTCCCGTCGCCCGGATGGCGTGGACAACCGCGTCCATCCGTAGGTCATTCAGCCGGATCGGCGTCTCCAGCGCTTCCTCGGGCGTAACGCGCAGCTCGGCAGGTTGTGCCTCGCCAGCCGTCTCGGGAGCCAGCCGCTCCAGGGCGATGCGGGCCAAGGCCCTGCGATTGCCAAGATAGCGGCGCACGATCAGGTCTTTGGCCGGATGGTTTTCCAGCCAGCCCTCTCCCCTGGACAGCAGCTTGTCGATCTCTGCTTCGCCGATCCAATAATGCTTGGCATCGTCCATCACCGGGATCAGCACATAGAGGTGATTCAACAAGGCGCTGAGCCGGCCCGTGCCGGTCAGCTTCAGATGGCCGTATCGGGGCTCGCCTGCAGTCCCGATTCCTTCGATTGACGTCAGATCGACTGTCCAGCCCAAGGGTTCGAACAAACTTCGAACCAGAGCCTCACCGCCGCGCATCGGCAGTGGAGTAACCACGGCCTCCAGCGGCAGTTCGCTGTCGGCTAGTTCCTGGCGCTCCTTCGATATACCGGTCATCGCCGTCCGCAGCATTTTGTTCAGCGCCACCGACAGGAAGGATGATGCAGCGTAAGGCCGGTCGTTCACATTGGTCGAGCAAGCCTTCTGCCTGGCCCTTGCCTCGCACCAGTCCCACCGGGTCGACGTCGAGCAGGAGTGCAGCCTCGCAACGGTCTTCGGTTGCCTCGGGATAGAACAGCCACGCCTTGCCGAAAGACAGGTCGGTCTTGTGCAGGCGATCCGGATGCTTGTGCAGCAAGAAACCGAGATCGGTGGCCGGACGGTGAGTTGTGGCAACAGACAGGAACATCCGCGACCGATAGCGCAGACATGCGGAATAACCAATGGCGGTTGTGTGGCCCACGACAGGCTGTCGCTAACGAAAAACAAGGGCAGGCGCCGGGCGCCTGCCCTTGTACAATTCAGACGATGCTGAGGCTTTATGCCGCGGTGGCGACGCGCTCGGCATTTCCGGTCGCAGCCACAATGGCATTGACCTTGGCCGTGGCCTTGGCCAGCGCTGCTGCCACCGCGTCGGCGCCCATGCCGACTCCTTCGATGCGGATGACCTCGACATCGGTCATGCCGAGAAAGCCGAGCACGCTGCGCAGGTAGGGAATGGCGTGATCGAACTGCACGGCCGCACCTTCGGAATAGATTCCGCCCGAAGCCAGCACGATATAGACCTTCTTGCCGGTGACGAGGCCCTTGGGGCCAGCATCGCCATAAGCAAAGGTTTTGCCGGAGCGGGCGACGTGGTCGACCCAGGATTTCAGCGTCGACGAGATGTTGAAGTTGATGAAGCCGGTGGCGAGAATGACGGTGTCGGCCGCAAACAGCTCGTCCAGTACAGTATCAGAAACGCCGACGACCTCAGCCTGGCGCTGGGTGCGCGCTTCGGCCGGCGTATAGATGCCGGTCGAATAGTCGGGGTCGATATGCGGCAGCGGGTTGGCGACGAGGTCGCGGGCGACAAGCTTGGCCGAAGGATCGGCGGCAAGCAGTTTGTCGGCGAGTTCGTTGGCGACGCGGGTCGAGTGCGAGGCGGCGCCGCGTGGGCTGGATGTGACAAGAAGGATGGACATGGTGACTCTCCAGGGTTGGATTAAAATCTCCCGGCAAATATGTGTGCGCAGACTCATTTGAAAAACTGGTATATTTTGTATATGATCCATCTAAATTGTGGATTGAAAGATGCAGCCCAACCCGACGCTTGACCAACTGCAGATCCTGGTTGCGGTGGCCGACACCGGTTCCTTCTCGGCTGCCGGCCGTAAGCTCAACCGCGCGCAGTCGGTCATCAGCTACGCCATTGCCAACCTCGAAGCGCAGCTTGGGCTGAAGCTGTTTGAGCGTGAGGGCACGCGTGAGCCGCAACTGACCGATGTCGGCAAGGCGACGCTGGAAGATGCGCGACGCATGGTCGGCGTGCTGCAACGCATCCGCTCGCGTGTCGACGGATATCGGCAGGGATTGGAGGCGGAAGTTGCGCTGTCGGTCGACGTGACGCTACCGTCGCCGGTGCTGGTTCGGGTGCTAAAGGCATTCGAGGCGCAGTTTCCGGCCGTGACACTGCGTCTGCACATCGGCTCGCTTGGCCTTATCCTCGATCATGTTGTCGGCGGACAGGCCGATCTCGGCATCGGAGGGCTTCTGGGCGAGGCGGACGTGAATCTGCTTCGCATCGGCTTCTTCTCTCTGGTGCCAGCCGCAGCGCCTGATCACCCGCTGGCGCTGCTGCCGAGACCAGTGGCGCTGGAGGATGTCCGCGAACACATTCAACTGGTGGTCTCGGACCAGTCCGAGCGTACGCGCGGGCGTGACTATGGCGTCTTCGCCTACCGCACCTGGCGGCTGACGGATGTGCGCACCAAGCACGTGCTGATGCGCGAGGGGCTGGGCTGGGGCGGGCTGCCGCGATGGCTGATTGCCGATGATCTGGCGAACGGCCGGCTCGTCGAACTCGATCTCGAGCCTTACAGCGAAGTCCGCTCGCCGCTCTATGCTATGCACCGCGCCGATCGCAGCCCGAAACCGGCGGCCGCTTGGCTGATCGACCAGTTCAAGCGCCAGCTAGGCTGTTTCAACGAGTTCGAACCGGGTGAGGTGCCTGAGGGGGAGCCGGAGACAGGCCGTCGATCAGCGCCATGAGAACGGCGCGATAGTCCTCGATCGATGCTCCAGTTTCGATGGCGAGCGCTGCGCGGTCGAAGGCGGCGGCGAGCAAAGCGGTCAGTGCTTCCACAGGCAGTCTCGTCATGGAGTGCGAGCGCATTGCGGCGACAAGGCCCTCGCGCAGCGAACGGTTGCCATGGCGATTGTCGATCGCATCCATGGCGGCGCGGCCGAGCACGGCCGGGCCATCAAGCAGCAAGAGCCGCGTGCGGCCGGGCGCACGCATGGCAGCCAGATAGACATCCGAGCCGGCTATCAGCGCATCGCGGGCAAATAGCGAAGGCGGTGACGCGCGTTCGATCTCTTCCGAGACGGCTTGCGCCTCTTGTTCGACCACAGCGGCAAACAGCGCCTGCTTGTCGGCAAAGTGATGATAGAGCGCGCCGCGTGTGACGCCGGCAGCGGCGACGATCTCGGGTGTGCCCGTTTCGGCAAAGGACTTTTCGGTGAACAGTTTGCGCGCCGCGGCGATGAGCTCGGCGCGTGTCGCCTCGGTGCGATCACGGTTGGAGCGACGAGTGGATCCCTGTTGCATACATGCAGCCTGTATGTTAATGCGATTTACATGCAGACTGTATGTTATTCGCCGGGAGAAGGAAAGATGAGGACGACGAGCTATTATCCGGTGCTGATGACGAGCGACGTTGCCGGCACGGCGGCCTTTTATGTTGCGCATTTCGGCTTCAAGCGGCTGTTTGAGGCCGACTGGTACGTGCATCTGCGCTCAGCCGAAGATCGCCGCGTCAACCTCGGCATCGTCCAGGGCGATCATGAGACGATCCCGGAGGAAGCGCGGGGCCGCACGTCCGGTCTGCTGATCAATTTCGAGGTCAGGGATCCGGATGCCGTCTATGAGCGGATCACCGCCGCTGGCCTTCCGATCTTGCGAACGCTGTGCGACGAACCCTTCGGCCAGCGCCATTTCATCACCAGGGATCCCAACGGCGTGCTGATCGACGTGATCAGGCCGATCCCGCCGAGCCCAGAATTCCTGGCGCAATATGCGCAGGGTGCTGCGGCGGGCTAACTCGCCCGCGCCAACGGCATCACCGTGACCTGAGTAATGCCGGAGCGGCGCACCACGGTGCACAGTGTCTCGCGCCCGATGCGCTCGGCGTCGAGCATGCGCACCAGATCGTCGACGCCGGTGACCGGGCGGCCGTCGATGGCGGCAATAATGTCGCCTTCCCTGAGGCCGGCCTTGTCCGCCGGGCTGTTCTTCTCGACACTGCGCAGGCGCACCGCCGTGCTGCTCGATACTTGCGACAAAAGGGCTGCGCGGCGCGGCAGGTTGGTGGTGTCGGCGGAAACGCCGATGAAGGCACGGCGCACGCGGCCGAAGCGGATGATTTCCGAGATGACGAAATTGGCCGTGTTGGAGGCAACCGCGAAGGCGATGCCTTGTGCACCATGGATCATCGCGGTGTTAACGCCGATCACCTCGCCGGCCGAGGACACCAGCGGTCCGCCGGAATTGCCGGGGTTGAGCGCGGCGTCGGTCTGGATGACGTCGTCGATCAGCCGGCCGGTGGAGGCACGCATCGAGCGGCCGAGTGCCGAGACGACGCCAGTGGTGACGGTCCATTCGAAGCCGAGCGGATTGCCGATGGCAATTGCAATCTGGCCGCGCCTCAACCGCTTGGAATCGCCAAGCGGCGCAACGTCGGCAAAGTTGCCGTCGGCGCGCACCAGCGCAATGTCGGTGTCGGGATCGCGGCCGAGCACGCGGCCTTCCCTGGAGGCGCCGTCCGGCATTGATACGCGCACGCTGCGCGCATCGCCGACGACGTGGAAGTTGGTGACGACCAGCCCGTCCGGCGCGATGACGAAGCCTGAGCCATGGCCGCCCGGGCCACCGACGCGCTCGATGCGGCAGACGGCGGGCCCGATACGGTCGACGGCATCGGCGACCGTCGCCGAATAGGCATCGAGAAGGCCATCGTCATATTGCAATTGCCGGGCGGGCAGGGCCATCTGAGGGCTCCGTAGCTTTTTTGGAACAAGATGAACAATGCCTATATGTGCGGAGCGGCCGGACCGGCCGCGACCTGACCAGATGGCCAGTCAAATGCCCAACTAGCCGTCAGGCGAGTATCCGCCAACGCCCTGCGGGGCGATATCTGGGTCACGAAGAACCCAGGAGACAAATCATGAGCGATTTCAATCTGAGCACGTTTTCCGACGCCATTGCCGACATCGCGGCAGCCGCGGCACCAGCGACGGCCAGCTTCGCGACGCACCACTGGACGTCAACTGCTTTCCACTGGCGGGACGGCTATTTCGTCACTGCCGAGGAGGCGGTCGAGGCCGGCGAGGAGATCGAGCTGACGTTTTCTTCGGGCGAAGCCGTCAAGGCCGAACTGGTCGGCCGCGACCCGTCCACCGGAACGGCCGTTTTGAAGCCGGCCGGCGCGCCGAGCGTGCCGTCACTGGTAAAGGCGGATGCGGTGCGGCCGGGCAATCTGGCGGTCGTCGCGGGCAATAGCGACGGCACCTCGCTCGCTACCTTCGGCACGGTCGGCGAGGTCGGTCCGGCTTGGCGTTCAATGCGCGGCGGCACGATCGACCGGCGCATCAATCTTGCCGTCAATGCCGGCGGCCGTTTCGAGGGCGGTCCTGTGCTCGATGCCAAGGGCGGACTGATCGGCATGCTGCTGTTCGGGCCACGCCGGCGGGCGCTGGTGATGCCTTACGAAACGATCGAACGGGCAGTCACGACGCTGCGCGAGAAGGGTCATGTGGCGCGCGGCTATCTTGGCGCCGGCCTGCATCCGGTCCGCAATGGTGATACACAGGGCGCCATGGTGATGAGCCTCGACGATAACGGGCCGGCGAAAGCAGCCGGTCTCAGTCTCGGCGACATCATCGTGTCGTGGAACGCAGAGACGGTGCATGGCCCGCGCGAGCTGATCCGCAAGCTCGGGCCGGACAGCGCCGGTGCCTTGGTGACACTCGGCGTGGTGCGCGGTGGCGAGAACCGTGAGGTCTCCCTGACTATCGGTGAAAAGCCACTGAGCTGAGGGATAGATGGTAAGCGGTGAGGTCGCTGGCAGACGGCTGACGGTGCTGATCGCGCTCGGTGACGTCGAGCGCGCGCGAAGTCTGTCCGCGGCTCTCGCTGCGACCGATGATCTGCGGCCGGTTCTGGCGGGCGAAGTCGACGGGCGTGGGGCGGCGGATGTCGCCATCGTCGATGATCATGGGCTACAAGGCGGTCTCTTCGACGCGGCGATGCCTCGCGTGCTGCTATCGTCGCGAGCGGCCCGTGAACGGCCGGCCGATACAGTGTTTGCCGTGCTGCCGGTGCAAGCGGACGAGTTGCTGATCGCCGCCGCCGCGCGGCTGGCGGCGGCGGGCTACCGGATTTCGCGCGACAGCCATGCTCTATCCGATCGGCATCACGATTTGACCTTCCATGACAGCGACCGGTTCGAGGAGGAACCGACTGACGAGCATATCGTCCGGCCGACGCTTTCGCCGCGCGAAAGCGAGGTGCTGGCACTGCTCGCCGAAGGTGCGCCCAACAAGGTCATCGCGCGGCGGCTGAACATCTCCGTGCATACGGCGAAATTCCATGTCGCGGCGATCCTGACGAAGCTCGGTGCCGCTAACCGCACCGATGCCATCGCTACCGCCATGCGGCAGGGGCTGGTGCTGGTCTAGCTCAGATTGTCTCAAGGCCGACGCAGCGTAACCCGCATCCGGTGTGTTGGGCCTTGCGCGGCGGTTCTCAGCCGCGCAAGGATCGTGTCTTTCATGTTGCAGGGAGGCGCAAGGATGTCGCTCAAGGGAAAGACGCTGTTCATCTCCGGCGGGTCGCGCGGCATCGGGCTGGCGATTGCGCTGCGCGCCGCGCGCGACGGCGCCAATGTGACGATCGCGGCCAAGACCGCCGAGCCGCATCCGAAGCTGCCGGGGACGATCTACACAGCGGCGCAAGAGATCGAGCAGGCCGGCGGCAAGGGGCTGCCGGTGCTGTGCGACATTCGGGATGAAGCACAGGTCGCCGAAGCCGTCGCCAAGACCGTGGAGAGGTTCGGCGGCATCGATATCTGCATCAACAACGCCAGTGCCATCCAACTCACCGGCACGCTGGAGACTGATATGAAGCGCTACGATCTGATGCACCAGATCAACACGCGCGGCACTTTTCTCGTCTCCAAAATGTGCATTCCACACTTGAGGTTGGCGGAAAATCCTCACATCTTGAATCTGGCACCGCCGCTCGACATGAAGGCCAAATGGTTCAAGAACCATGTCGCCTATACGATGGCTAAGTTCGGCATGTCTATGTGCACGCTGGGCATGAGCGCCGAGTTCGCCAGGGATGGCATCGCGGTCAATTCGCTATGGCCGATCTCAACCATCGACACGGCGGCGGTGCGCAACCTCCTGGGCGGAGCGACGGTGGCGGCGATGAGCCGTTCTCCCGACATCATGGCCGATGCCGCACACGCCATCCTGGCCAGGCCCTCGCGCGAGGCAACCGGCAATTTCTACATCGACGAAGAAGTGCTGCGCGCCGAGGGCGTCAGCGATTTCTCAGCCTATGCGCCGGGCGCGACAGGCCCGCTCGCCGGTGACTTTTTTGTGCCGGACGAGGTGTTCGGCCGGACGGATACCAAAATCAAAAGTATCTACTGACGGAAAGTATCTCGCTACGGAAGTATCTCTTAAAAGACCGGCACAGACGCCTGCTCACTCCTCGGCTTTCTTGGCTTTGCCAAGACCCATCAGCCGGTCGATATAGGCAAGCATCAGTGCCGAGAGAAGGCGAGGGAGACGACCTCGAACAGCTTCTTGCCGAGCGCCGCGCCCAGTCCGAGATAGAAGACGACCAGCAGCCAGCGCGAGGCGAGAATGATCGATTCGATGGCGAGTTCGAGGCGCGTCACGCGGCGGTTCGGGCTCCGTTGTCGGAGTGCCGTATTCACGCAGGCTGCGGCGGTTTGCCAGGTTCCAAAAAACGAAACCCCGCCGGGGAGGGGAACCGGCGGGGCTCGTGTGTCCCGCTGGAGTCGGGACAGGGCAGGGAACGCCCTGTCCAGAATCTGGGATTGGTAACCGCGCGTTTCAAGATTGATGACCGCGCGATTCAATGGTTGATCAAATCGCGCGGTTCACATTCCGGTTTATTGGGCGCTGGCCACCGGCGCTACCAAGGGGGTAATCCGGCGGATGGCGACGCGGCGGTTCTCGCGGTTGGGCCCCGACGTGTTGACCTTGAGATACTCCTCGCCATAGCCCTGCGTCGTCAGGTTCTCCGCCGGGATGCCAAAGGCGTTGGTCAAGGCTTCGGCGACCGCCTCGGCGCGGCGGTCGGACAGAGCAAGGTTCGCTTCCGGTGTGCCGACAGCGTCGGTATGGCCCTCGATCAGGAAGCTCTCGGCCGGGTTTTTCTTCAGCAGCTTGTCCATGGCGTTGGCAACACCCTCCAGCTTCTGGACCTCGGTGTCGGAAATCGAGGCCGAACCGAATTCGAAGTTGAGCGTATCGAGGTCGATGCGGCGGGCGATGTCGCGCACGCGGGCCGAGCGCTTCACCTCGTCGATCGAATAGAGGCGCTGGACCCTCTCGACCGGCGGCCGTTCGAGGAAGGTGTAGTAGTCGTCCGGATCCTCGACCTCTTCGGAATCCAGAATGTATTCCTCTTGCGGGATGGTAAGGCGCATCGGCGGCAGGTCGTCGCCCGGGTCGCGCCAGTCTGCATCATAGTCATAGTTCCGCTCGTCGACATAGCTCAGCACATATTCGCGCCCGTCAGGCGCGAAGCGTGAACGCTGGATGACGTCGCCGTAGCGGTTGCGGATAGTGACGATCCGGACACCGTTGTCGCGCTCGACGATTTCCCGGGTGCGATCGCCCGACAGGTCCTCATAATAGACATTCCTGGCTCCACGATGCATGCGCGGGGCATCGCTGCTTTCCACGAACGTCTGGTTGTTGAACTGGAGGATGACGCGGTCGCCGAATTCCCTCACGACGTTGGCGCCCTGGGGGCGCGGACGGCGGCGAACATCCTCGATGTCCGGCGCACGCTCGACGCGCTTGCCTTTTTCCTCGGTCACCGGAACGATCTTTTCAGGCTTGATCTCCTTCTGGGCCGCCCGGTCGTCGGTGGGTGGCGGTCCCTCCTCGACCGGAGCCGGCTTCGGGGCTTCCGCCTGGTTCTCGCCCTGCTGGGCGGGCTGGTTGCCCTGCTGCTTGCCGGCATTTTGGCCGCGCTCCTTGCCACCCTTGCGCTTGCGCAAGACATCCTTCTGGCTGTCCAGAACAGGTGCCTCGTTCGGATTTGCCTGGGCTTCACCCTGGACCGGATTTTCACCCTGGACCGGCGCGGCCTGGCCAGTCGAAGGCTGTTCGCCGGTCGAGGGCTGTTGCTCTCCTGTGACCGGCTGTTCGCCGACAGGCCTCTTGCCACGTTTCTTGATCTTGTCCTGGGGCTGTTCGCCCTGGACGGGAGCGGCCTGCTGCTCGGTCGGAGCCGGTTGGGCCTGTGGGGTCGCTTCCTTATTGGTCGGCGCCGGCTGGCCTTCCGGCTCCGTGGCGGGTCCGGTCAATTCAGCAGGCTTCTTGCGCTTGCCCGGCTTTTGTCCGGGCTCGACGGTCGGAGCCTGTTCTGCCGGGGCAGCCTCGATCTGCTGGTTCTGTTTTTGCTTCTTCTTGCGCGGATTGACGTTGGGCTGGTTGTCGTTTGCCGGCGCTGCCTGCTCGGCCGGTTGTTCCGATGGGGCCGCTTCGATCTGCTGCTGATTGCGCCGCTTCTTGCGGGGCTGTTCGGTCTCGGCCGGAGCGATCTGCTCGGTGGGAGCGGATTCTGTTTGCTGCTGCTGATTGCGCCGCTTCTTGCGGGGTTGCTCGGTCTCGGCCGGAGCGATCTGCTCGGCCGGAGCGGATTCTGTTTGCTGCTGCTGATTGCGCCGCTTCTTGCGGGGCTGTTCGGTCTCGGCCGGAGCGATCTGCTCGGTGGGAGCAGATTCCGTTTGCTGCTGTTGGTTGCGCCGCTTCTTGCGGGGCTGTTCGGTCTCGGCCGGAGCGATCTGCTCGGCCGGAGCGGATTCTGTTTGCTGCTGCTGATTGCGCCGCTTCTTGCGGGGTTGCTCGGACTCGGCTGGAGCGGATTCCGTTTGCTGCTGCTGGTCGCGCTTCTTCTTTTTGGGCTGCTCTGCCTGCTGGCTTTGCGCGCAGGCCTCCGCCGACTCGCCCTCGGCGCAACTCGATTGCACTGGGATGAGCGGCGCTGCGGTGCGTTGCACGGGGCTGAATGCGGCATTGCCTTGCAGCGGGAACGCGCCTAACGGCGCGGACGCCATCAACAGGCCAAGCGCCGTGCCTGCCAGAATCCGTGGTTTCATCATAAACACTCCTTGTGGCATCCCATCCCTGCCCAAACTTTCAGCAACCATGTTTGGTTCCTGTTTGTAGGTTCTAGCTGTGGCACAGGGCGATTGACCGGCGTTTTGAAGGCGACTTCATGTCATTCGTATGGTCCTGGCGTATGTTCCGGCGTATGGTCCCGGCGTATCGTTCGGTCGAGGGTGCACGGTTGCCGTGCTTGACCTTGAAGCGTCCGAGGGCCACATGCCGACGATGGAAAAGCCGTTCTGGAAGACCAAGACGCTCGAGGCGATGACCCCGGCCGAGTGGGAATCACTCTGCGACGGCTGCGGCAAATGCTGCCTGTCCAAACTCGAAGACGAGGACACCGGAGAGATCTACTGGACCAGTGTCGGCTGCCGGCTGTTCGACGCTGGAAGCTGCCGCTGCTCCGACTATGCCAACCGGCTGGCGCGTGTTCCGGATTGCGTCGGGCTGACGCCGCAGAATGTGCGCACCATCAGCTGGCTGCCCAAGACCTGCGCTTACCGGTTGGTGGCGGAGGGCCGCGATCTCTATTGGTGGCACAGGCTGGTGTCGGGAAGCGACGAGACCGTGCACGAGGCAGGCATCTCGATGCGCGACCGGGTCACCGCCAGCGAGACCGACCTTGCCGAGCCGGACGACTATTTCGACCATATGCTCGCGGACGAGCCTTAGGTTTTTACCGCGAAATCGAAAATCCGGAACCGACGACAAAACGGACGTTGTCCATCCACCATGCCCATCCACCCTATGTAGCACCGCCGTCCATAACACCGGTTCCAGAAGCGAGAGACTATTCTGGTTGTGCCTCATGAACTGGAGATGAACGGCCGGTTCGCAAAAAATTCAGACAGACGGGTGCATTCTCCTACCATAGGTTCGACGAAAACGGGTGGAAACCCTAACAAGGAGAGAAGACAATGTTCAATACCATCAAGACGGCGGCTCTTTCGGCTCTTGTCGGCCTTGGCACGCTTGCTGCCATCCCCGCTCATGCTGACAGCATCTATCTCGGCTTCGGCAACAACCAGGATCCGCGCGTCGGCGTCTATACCGGCGACGAAGATGATGGTTACTATCGCGAACACCGCCGTCATGGCGGCTGGCGCCGGTCCTGTTCGCCGGAGCGTGCCATCGACAAGGCCGAACGCATGGGCCTGCACCGCGCCCGCATCATCGACATCAACCGCCGCACCGTCAAGGTCGCCGGCCGCCAGTATGGCGACCGCGTCGTGATCGTATTCGCCAACGAGCGCGGCTGTCCGATCATCTATCGCTAAGGTCTTCGGCCCTGCGGCCGGCTGACTTGCAGCCGGTAGAGTAGCGGAGCCCTTTCCGCCAGGACGGAAAGCGTGGCTCAAAAAAACCCCGGAGGATCGATCCTCCGGGGTTTTTCATGCTGCAAGCGATGATCATTTCAATTCGAAAGTCACCGTCACCTGTGCGGTATAGGAATTTTCGCCGGCTTGCACCGGGACCGACGCACCGGCGGCATCGAATGCCTTGGCGTTGATCGGCATCGGCGGTGGTGCGAAATTCTGGTCGGTGATCTCCAGGACCCGGCCGATGCCGACGCCGGCCGCTTCGGCCAGCGTCTTGGCCTTGGCCATGGCATTGGCGACGGCCTTCTTGCGCGCCTCGGTGACGGCTGCCGCCGGATCGTCGTTGGAGAAGGAGATGCCGCCGCCCTGGTTGACGCCGAGCGACACCGCCTTGTCGAGAATGTCGCCGGTCTTGTCGATGTCGCGGATGCGCACCGACAGCGTGTTGGTCACCTGGTAGGCGACAAGCTCGGCCTCCTGGCTGCCGTCGGGCTTGTTGGTGTAGTTATAGCGTGGGTTGATCTGGATGCCCGCGGTCTGCAGGTCGCGCTCCTTGATGCCGGACGATTTCATCGCGGCGATCACCGCGGCCATGGCGTCGTTATTGGCATCGAGCGCAGCACGTGCCGTCTTGGCCTCGCGCATGACGCTGAGCGTCAGCAGAGCCAGATCGGGTGCTATCGCCGCCTCGCCTTCGCCGGTGACGACGATGCGCGGCGGCGGTGGTGAATCGGCGGCGCCGGCGATCGCCGGAAATGCGATTGCGGCGGCAATTGCCAGGGGCAAAATACGTCTGGTCATGAAATCTCCTCGATCTGCGATCCCAAGACGGCCGAGTGTTGGGCGGCGTCCAATGGGCGACGTGCATTAGGTTATCAATATGGGCTGATTTGGGCGATCTCTGCCAGCCCCCTTGGAACGCCTGCTTGGAAAGCCCAGGGAAAGCCTTGTGCAGTTCAGGGAAAAACACTAATCCAGCGCCGTGGGGCCTGTAGCTCAATGGTTAGAGCCGGCGGCTCATAACCGCTTGGTTGGGGGTTCGAGTCCCTCCGGGCCCACCAAAGTATTGGATTTTATTGCGAAAAAGTGGCCTCGGCCCAAAACGTTTTGGGCCCATTATGGGCCTAAAAAAAAGGGCGGCCGATAAGCCGCCCTGCACCGGTCCGATTGAAACCATTCATTTGGATCTGGCTCGGTGCTGCAAAGACCGGTGGGGAACGGAAAGTCTGACCCGAAGCCGACGTACGTCTTCCACGACGCGAATGACAGCTTTGCGCCTGATGCACGAACCCGCTTCGCGGGAGGGGCACGTCGTTCTGAGATGGTGCGACAGGGATTGGTCTTGAGCGGGTAGTAGCTGCGATCCGACCATGGAGTTCCTTCAACGAGAGGAACTTGCCATGGATACTCTGTCGACCGATGCACCGATTACGCCGCTTCGCCAGCGCATGCAGCAAGATATGCTCATGCGGGGCCTGGGGCCCCATACCCAGCAGGACTACGTTCGTCACGTCCGGCGCTTCGCAGCCTTCCTCCGACGCTCTCCCGATACTGCGACGCCCGAGGACATCCGTCGCTTCCAGCTGTATCAGCATGAGAACGGCGTCGGGCCTGCGACCATCAACGGCGCGGTCTCAGCGTTGCGGTTCCTGTTCCTGATGACGCTGAAGCGGCGGGATCTGGCCCGTGTGCTGGTGATCATGCGCTATCCACGAAAGCTGCCAGACGTGCTGAGCGTGGAGGAAGCGGCGCGGCTGCTCGAAGCAGCACCTGGCATCAAGTACAAGGCCGCGCTCGGTGTTGCCTATGGCGCGGGCCTGCGCGTATCGGAGGTCGCGCACCTCAAGGTCGATGATATCGACAGCACACGCATGCTGATCCGGGTCGAACAGGGCAAGGGACGCAGGGACCGCAACGCCATGCTCTCGCCGCAACTCTTGGAACTGCTGCGGCTGTGGTGGCGCGAAGGCAAGCGTCGCGGGGTGATGCTTCCGCATGGCTGGCTGTTCCCGGGGCGCAGTTGCACCGATCCGATCTCGTCACGGCAACTACATCGCGCGGTTCAGGAAGCCGCCGAAGTCGCCGGTATCCGCAAGCGCGTCAGCCCGCATACGCTGCGGCACAGCTTCGCCACCCATCTGCTCGAGCAGGATATCGACATCCGCGTCATCCAAGTGCTGCTCGGGCACAGCAAGCTCGAAACGACAGCGCTCTACACCAAGGTCTCGACCCGGACGATCCACGCGGTCGCAGGGCCGCTCGACCGGCTGATGGCGCTGATGGAAGGCAAGACGCCTCCCGGCTGAACCGGTGCGGGGGGACCTGGAGGTCGCCGATATCTTCCGTGCTGCGGGTCCCGGATACCGGGTCGCCCATGCAGGGCACCTGAGCCAGCAGCATCTCAAGGTGATGTCGGCGATCGAGAACTGCCGCACCGCAGCCCTTGGCGGTCACGTCGAGGCCTGCGAGGACTGCGGCCAGTGGCGCATCGCCTACAACTCCTGCCGCAACCGGCACTGTCCCAGGTGCCAGGGCGCGGCCGCGCGGACATGGCTCGCCGAGCGCGAAGCCGACCTGCTGCCAGTGGGCTACTTCCATGTCGTGTTCACGCTGCCGGCCGAGGTCGCCGTCATAGCCTTCCACAACAAGGCGCTGGTCTATGACCTGCTGTTCCGCGCGGCATCGGAGACGATGCTGACGATAGCAGCGGACCCCCAGCATCTCGGCGCGCGCATCGGCATCACCGCCGTGCTCCACACGTGGGGCTCGGCAATGACGCACCATCCTCATGTCCACATGATCGTGCCGGGCGGCGGCATCGCGCTCGACGGGACCCGCTGGATCTCCTCGCGCCCGGCCTTCCTCCTTCCGGTGCGCGTGCTCGGCAAATTGTTCCGCCGCCTGTTCCTCGCCCGGCTGATCGCACTGCACGATGCTGGACGGCTCGCCTTCTTCGGATCGATGGCGCACCTCGCCGAGCGACGGGCCTTCCTACGCCACCTGGCTCCCCTCAAGAAGAAGCGCTGGGTGGTCTACGCCAAGCCGCCCTTCGCCGGTCCCGAGGCGGTGCTCGCCTATCTGTCGCGCTATACCCACCGGGCCGCGATCTCGAACCGCCGCCTGATCGCCTTCGAAGAGGCTGGCGTCACCTTCCGCTATAAGGATTACCGCCGCGACGGCACCGACCGGCAGCAGGTCATGACGCTCGCCACAGACGAGTTCATTCGCCGCTTCCTGCTCCATGTCCTCCCGCGCGGCTTCCATCGCATCCGCCACTATGGCTTGCTTGCAGGCGGCTCTCGCAAGGACTGCCTCGCGCGCGCCCGCCAACTGCTGGCGGTCGCGCCTGCCGTCACGAACGATCCTCCGGCGGAACCGGACGACTTCCGCCGGCCGTGCCCATGCTGCGGCGGGCGTATGATCGTCATCGAGGTGTTCGAACGGTGCAGCCAGCCGCGCGGACCGCCGGGCGCACGGATGACGAACCGGGAGACCGCCCCATGACCCGGCATGGCCGGTCTGGCCACACACCCGCGCTACGCCGGCGCGGGTCAACGGAAACGCCTGTGCGCTTCGCTGTGGCGCCAGTCTCCCGGGACCCAAACCACACCGTCCTCATCGCGACAGGCTACCCGACCAGGCCGGAAGGCTACTTCCTCGACGCCCTGACAGCACCGCGCGCGGACGTTCGCGACAGGCGCCGGCACACCTCGAAACACAAATCCCCATAGCTCGCCGCCTGCTGCCCGCGGGTTCCTGCATGAGAGGCTTTCGTACGCCTGACGGCACCCGAAACCCTTCGCAATGTCGGACGTAGAGACCAGCTTTGCCACTTCCTGAAAGCAGACATCGCTGGAAACGACGCTAGAGTCGTGGATGCCCGGTCGAGATGAGCCTCGAAGCATGGATAAAGATGGTCCACGGCAGTCGCGCCGACGGTGCAGATAGCACCGACAGCGGCCACGGCCTCGTGAGAGGCGATGGCGACCGCAGCAGCATTCGGTAGTCGCCGCTGCCTTTGGGGCCTTGGTCCTAAGATAAGATCTACGCCGGAACCGTGCTAGGATGGCCGCCACGCGGCGCGACTTGTCGTGCTTCAAAGCGCTCAGGAACGATTGTAATGCTCAATCCAATCTCCATAATGGCCGACCGGCTCGGCGATTATCTGTCAGAACTCTATCTCCAGTATTTCTCGCATCGCAATCCGGAATATGCGAGTTACATAGGCGGGGCGGCCCGCCTTGTCCTGGAGCGCATCGGCAATTCGAACGCGCTCTATCACAACATCGAGCATACACTGATGGTTACGCTCGCTGGCCAGCAGATCATCCGCGGCCGGCTGCTTTCGGAATCCCTGACTCCCGATGACTGGCTGCATTATACCTGCGCGCTGCTTGTCCACGACATTGGCATGGTGCACGGCGTATGCCGGGGCGACACCGAGGACAGCTTCGTCATTAACGACGCTGGCGACCGCCATACGCCACCGCGGGGCGCCTCCGACGCGGTTCTTGCGCCCTATCATATCGAGCGCGCCAAGATCTATGCGCGCCAGCGTTTTGCTTCGTCGAAGTTCATCAACGAGGAGCGCATTGTCGAGGCGATCGAGATGACGCGCTTTCCGGTGCCGAACGATCCGGCCTACCAGGTCACCAACACCGAGCCGGCGCTGGTCAGGGCCGCGGACCTGATCGGCCAACTCGCTGATCCCTTCTACCACCGCAAGCTGCCGGCGCTATTTGCCGAGTTCTCTGAGATCGGAATGGTGGAAAAGCTCGGCTGCAAGACCGCCGCCGATCTCGGCGCCATCTTCACCGATTTCTTCACGCTGCAGGTCGAGCCCTATATCGGCGACGCGATCCGTTATCTGGAGCTGACGACCGAAGGCAAGCAGTGGATCGCCAACCTCCACAGCAACCTCTTCCAGTCCGGGCATCGCCCGGCCAGGATCGGGCCGTTCCCCGGCGTGTTGCAGCCGACCTCGGCGAGCCTTTCGGTGTAACTTAAGAGCCCGGGATTGTTTCCTTTTCCACCTGTGCCAAGCCGGCATCCGGCGGCTGTCGACGAAGATGAACGCCGGGTCGAGCTGCCTTGCCACGATCGCGAGAAGGCGAAATGCTCAACATGCCGCATTTGGGGTTCTCGACGGCATTGAGGCTTGCCCGGACCGGAATCCGGACGAAACCCTGATGGCGAACCGGTTGAGATTGGCCGATGAGGTTCGGCTGGCCTGTTAGCTCAGGCCGGAAGGCGAGTTTGGCGCCCGACGCCTGGTACTAGACGAACCGACATGATGATCACCAACCAGCTTGGCGCTTCTGCCGCGTCGCGTTGCGGCGTCCGATATGTCAGTTTTCCGTCGCGATCCCATGTCGTCTTTTCTCCGAAGCTGACCTTCGCGGAACCTATTGCAATTGTCCGAATCGGGTTGTGGCGTGTCAGTTCACTTTCCCGGACATCTGAGTTCACCGTTGGTGATGCACATCGCAGCGACAGTAAGCACCTTTGCGCTTGCCTTGAAGGCATCCTATTCTGGAGGGTAGTAGCCGCTCGTGGGCATAGAATGTCGGTACTGCGTTTCTTAAGAATTTACGCGCCGCTCAACGCGCTGCTGGCTGCGACTGGGCTTGTGGCGGTGGCTACGCTCACGACACCGGATATGTCCGGACGAAGCAGACTGGCTCTGGCTGCCGTGCTCGCGGTCATTTGGGGCGTCTATCTTCTGGAACTGGCCGAGACGCTGCTCAAGCGCCGGGCGGGAGACGTTCGGGACAGGACGGCGGCAATCGCCATTGATGTGCTCGCGGTTTTGGTTCCACTAGCCGCATTTCTGCTCGTCGGCACGCCCGACCGGAGCCTCTACTGTGCTGTCTGGCTGCTGAAACCGCTGCGCGACTCGACTTTCTTCCCGCTGCTGGGCAGGATCCTGACCAACGAAGCGCGCAACCTGATCGGCGTCACCACGGTCTTCGGCATCGTTCTATTCGGTGTTTCGCTCGCGGCCTATGTCATCGAGCGCGACGTCCAACCGGAAAAGTTCGGCAGCATCCCCCAGGCAATGTGGTGGGCGGTGGTCACGCTGTCCACTACCGGCTATGGCGACGCTATTCCGCAAAGCTTCGCCGGCCGCGTCCTTGCCGGGGCGGTCATGATGAGTGGCATCGGCATCTTCGCGCTCTGGGCTGGCATTCTTGCCACCGGCTTTTACCAAGAAGTCCGTCGCGAGGATTTCGTCCGTAATTGGCAATTGGTCGCCGCCGTGCCGTTGTTTCAGAAGCTCGGCCCGGCCGCGCTAGTCGAGATCGTGCGCGCATTACGACCTCGCATCGTGCCGGCGGGCGCTGTGATCTGCCGCAATGGCGAGACCGGTGATCAGATGTTCTTCGTCGTGGAGGGGCGCGTCAGCGTCGCGACGCCGAACCCGGTGGAGCTTGGCCCTGGCGCCTTCTTCGGCGAGATGGCGCTGATCAGCGGCGAGCCGCGCTCGGCGACCGTCAGCGCCATAACGGTGGTCTCACTCCTGTCGCTGCACTCGGCGGATTTCCAGATGCTGTGCAGCAGCAGCCCGGAGATCGCGGAAATCATCCGTAAGACCGCGCTCGAGCGGCGCGGCGTGGTACCTAAGGGTTGACCGTACTAGGTGTTCGTCAGGAGGAGGATGCGACGGCAAGCTGCCAATTGCCTGCCGATGGTGGCTGGCTGGAACTACATGATGCGGCTCTATCGGCCACGCGCGGAGGTTCTGGACGGCACGTAGAAGTTCGGTCATTCAGAGGGCCGCAACTGTGCTTGCGCTATCATATCAGAAAAACCTAATGTAAGCCGCGTCTGGCCATTGAGCGCGCCCGCGGCGCAGTCGAATTGGCCGCTATCCATCGGGTGGGCATGTGGAGCACGCAAAGGGAGGACAAAATGAGACTGGCTAAGTCATTTGCATTTGCTGCTTTCTGCGCTCCCGGCGGCTATGGTGCAACCGTGAACTTCCTAAGGCATTTCAATCAGTTCCCCATACGTCGATCAGCATCTTGAGAAATCGCTCTGCCGCCGGCGACAAGGTGCCGCCGCGACGGCGAACCACGCCGATAGTGCGTGATATCTCGGGATTGCGGATGGGGCGGGTAATCAGAAAAGGATGGTCTTCTTGCGGGGTTGCCATTCGTGGCAGCACCGAAATCCCGAGGCCTGCCTCCACCAGCCCGAGGGAGGTGGACAGATGCGTTACCTCGTAGAACCAGCGAAGCTTGATGTTCGATTTGGCCAGTGCCGCGTCGAGCAGCGTTCTGTTGCCACTTGATCGATGAACCGTGATCAGATGATAGGGCTCCAACTCCGCCCACTCCACCCATGGTTTTGCTGCAAGCAGGTGATCCTTGCGCGCTGCAAGCACGAATGGGTCTTCCGCGAGCCGCTCGAAGGTCAGGTCCGGATCGGACGTGCCCATGATGTTTATGCCGAACTCCACCTCCCCGCGTGCCACGGCCTGAAGACCGTCGGTCGCCGGCAAGTCCAGGATGCGAAAGCGGATGTTCGGGTACTCCTCATTGAACTGTCGGATGACGGTGGGCAGGAAGTAGAATGCCGCGGTAGGGAGGCATGCGATCGTCACCAATCCGCCTCGATTGGGTCCAACGTCACGGACAGCAAACAGAGAGCCATCGAACTCCTCCAGCATGCGTCGGACGAGCGGCACGAGCTCTGTACCCAGAGCAGTCGCGGATACACGCCTGGTCGTCCGCTCCAGGAGGGGCGACCCGATAACCTGTTCCAGCTTTTGAATGCGTCGACTCAACGCAGGCTGTGACAGATGCAAGGCGTCGGCCGCGCCATGGAAGCTCTCCAACTCTACGACGCTCAGGAAGGCGCGAAGGTCAAGGATCTCGCAATTAATGCTCATCTTGCATCAATCCCCCGATTCTTAGCATTTCACAAATAAAAGCCTTCTTCCGATAATTGGATCAAAGAGCGCTGATTGATACGGCGGTGACATAATTCTGATGGAAGCACAAGCGATGAACGACCTGTTCGCGATCCCTTGCGTCCTGATGAGAGGCGGCACCTCGAAGGGTCCGTTCTTCCTGGCAAGCGATCTTCCCGCGGCTGCCGCGCAGCGTGACGAGATCCTACTGTCCGTCATGGGCTCGGGCCATCCGTTACAGATAGACGGCATCGGTGGCGGCAACCCGGTCACGAGCAAGGTGGCTATCGTCGGACCTGCCAGCATTCCTGGCGCCGACGTGGACTATCTCTTTGCCCAGGTGCGGGTCGATCAACAGATTGTCGACACTTCGCCGAACTGCGGCAATATGCTGGCTGCGGTCGGTCCGTTTGCCATCGAAGCTGGACTTGTCCCGGTTCGTGGCGAAACGACGCTCGTCCGAATCCACAACGTCAACACCAGCAAGCTGATCGAGGCCGAAGTTCCCACTCCAAACGGCAGCGTCTCCTATCTCGGTGAAGCTGCGATTGACGGCGTGCCCGGCCGTGCGGCGCCAATCGCACTGACCTTCATGGACGCAGCGGGGGCCCGTACGGGACAGCTGTTTCCCACAGGCAGACCAGTCGACTTGATCGATGGTGTGGCTGTCACCTGCATCGACTGCGCCATGCCGATGATATTGATCGAGGCAAACTCGATCGGCGCAAGCGGCTTCGAGTCAGCGGCTGAACTGAATGCCGATAGGGAATTGCTAGCGCGGCTGGAAAAGCTGCGCATCGCCGCCGGCGAACTGATGGGCCTTGGAGACGTTTGCAATCAGGTAACGCCGAAGCCGGTGCTCATTTCCCGGCCAACGTCGGGAGGCGATATCAGCGTACGGTATTTTATGCCTCATCAATGTCATCCGTCGCTGGCAACCACGGGCGCCGTAGGGATCGCCACTGCCTGTATCAGCCAGGGCACGGTTGCGTCGCTCCTGATCGGCGTGCGTGCGCCCCCAGTCGTGCTTTCCATAGAGCATCCAAGCGGCCACCTGGACGTCAAGCTGTATGAAAGGGACGGCAAAGTCGTCGCCGGAATCCTTCGCACCGCCCGCCGGCTGTTCGAAGGACATGTATTCGCAAAACCTGTCACGCAACTGGGTTGCGCGGCATAATAACCGTGGCCGCCGGGAGGGCGCCACAAACAGGAGGAGAATATTATGCGCAAGCTCATGCTCGCCCTCGCGGCAACCGTCGCGTTTGTCGGCTCCGCGTTCGCGGAACCGGTCCGCATCAGCGTCGGCTCTTACAATCTCAACAATCTTCCATTTCCGGTCGCCCAGGGGCTCGGCCTTTATGAAAAGGAAGGCCTGGAGGTGACCGTCGAAAACTTCGCATCGGGCGGGTCAAAGACACTTCAGGCGCTTGTTGCCGGCTCGACTGATATCGCCGTCGGCTTCTACGACCATACGATCCAGATGCAGGCGCAGAAGAAGGCCGTCGTGGCCTTTGTGCTACTCGCTCGCAATTCCGGTCTCGTGCTGGCAGGCGGCAGCAAGAGCACGTTCGACCCGGCAAAGCCTGAAACGATCAAAGGTGCGAAAATCGGTATTACTTCGCCGGGCTCGTCTTCCGACTTTTTCGTTCGTTACTATTTGCAACGCCACGGACTGACCGCGGACGACATTTCGCTGATCGGCGTCGGCTCCGGCTCCGCCGCCGTTGCGGCGATCGAACAAGGAAAGGTCGACCTGCTCGTCAACTACGATCCGGCGGCGACCATCATCGAAGCCAAGGGTGTCGGCAAGATCCTGATCGACGCGCGCAGCGACGAGGGCGCCAAAGCGATCTACGGTGGGATCTACCCGACCTCGGTCCTATATGCCACGCAGAGCTTTATCGAGGCCAATCCGGAAACCATCCAGAAAGTCACCAATGCGACTGTCAAAGCGCTTGCGTGGATGGATAGCCACTCCGCTGAAGAGATCGTCGAAAAGCTGCCGAAGGAGTTTATTTCCGGCGATCGTGACACCTACGTCAAGGCGGTCGAGAACGCGAAAGCGATCTTCTCAAAGGACGGGCGCATCAACGAGGAAGACATCAAGACGCCGCTCGCCGTCCTGAAGAGCTTCAACGAAAAAGTCGCCGCGGCTGAAATCGATCTTGCGAAAACCTACACGAACGAGTTCGTCGGCAAGGTCCCGAACGTCCCCGCCAACTGACAGGAGGAGGTCATGGCATTGGCCATAGTAAAAACCGCCCCCCCGGCGAACAACCGTCATCAAGCAAAGTCGATGGTTTCCCTCGACGCGGTCACCATGGCCTTCGGTGCCTATGTGGCGGTGCAAGATGTAAATCTGAAGGTCTCCGATGGCGAGTTCCTCGCCATCGTTGGCCCAACCGGCTGCGGCAAGAGCACGATACTCAATGCGGTTGCCGGCCTGCTGAAACCAGCGAGTGGCACCGTATCAATCGATGGTCAGCCGGTGCGCGGGATCCAGAACGATATCGGCTATCTCTTCCAGCAGGATGCATTGCTTCCGTGGAAGACCGCGATCGAGAACGTGGAACTCGGCCCCATGTTCAAGGGTGTCGGCGCTGCCGATCGTCGTGGGCGATCGATGAGATGGCTGGCGAAAGTCGGGCTCAAGGGCTTCGAGCATCGCTATCCGCATCAGCTTTCAGGCGGTCAACGCAAGCGGGTGCAGATGGCACAGGTGCTGATTACTGGTCCCAAGGTTATCCTGATGGACGAGCCTTTCTCGGCGCTGGATATTCATACCCGCCACCTGATGCAGAATGAGCTGTTGCGGCTTTGGCAGGAGGAGCGGCGCGCCGTTGTGATGATCACACACGACCTGGAAGAGGCAATTGCTCTCGGTGATCGGGTCGTGGTGCTTGCCGCCGGACCATGCTCGCACGTGATCGACAGCTTCCCCGTCGACCTTGAACGCCCACGCGACGTCGCCGAAATCAAGCTCGATCCACGCTTCATGGATCTTTATCGCAGTATATGGTCGTCCCTGCGCGGCGAAGTGGAGAAAAGCTATGAACGCCACGACTGAACGCTCTATCCAGGCCGCGCTTTTGGTGGCAATTGTCGGCGGCTGGCAGCTCGGTGTTATGGCAGGGGTGATCGACGTCTTCTTTTTTCCGGCGCCGGTGGACATCTTCAAACAGATTGTATCCTGGGTGATAGACGCCAGCTTTTATAGACATGTAGCGATCACCCTGACGGAAACCGTGCTCGGCTATTTGGTCGGAACGGCACTTGGCGTGGCGGCAGGCGTATGGCTCGGTCTCAGCCGTTCGGCCGCGCGCATTCTGGATCCTTTCATCAAGGGCCTGAATGCAATTCCCCGTGTCGTGCTTGCGCCTATCTTCGTACTTTGGCTCGGCCTCGGTCTCTGGTCCAAGGTGGCGCTCGCGGTCACGCTTGTGTTCTTCGTCACCTTCTTTAACGCCATGCAGGGCGTCCGTGAAGTGAACCCGGTGGTGCTATCGAACGCCCGCATTCTGGGAGCCAAGCGGTCCGACTTGCTTCGCCACGTCTACTTCCCCGCGGCGGCAAGCTGGATTCTGTCGTCGTTGCGCACATCGGTCGGCTTTGCCGTCGTCGGGGCGATTATCGGCGAATATCTTGGCGCTTCGGCCGGGCTAGGCTATCTGATCGCTCAGGCGGAAGGCAATTTTGATGCGGTCGGCGTCTTCGCAGGCATCCTGATCCTGGCGATCTTCGTGCTGATTATCGACAGCATCCTGGACGTCGCTGAGAAGCATCTCATCAAGTGGCGACCGAGTGCTACCGAACGGCCTGCATAACGATCATTAGCGGGGACCGAGAAGCCTGTTCACTGGCGTTCTCCCTTGGCCAAGAAGGGAGAAGCCCACTCACTGGGAGGTATCGACTTTCCAGCCCTCCAAGTTCCGTTCCCCTCAGAGTTGTTTGGGCGGAGCCTACCAGCATAATGGACGGCGATCGGCCGGGTGACGAGTCGGCGGAACAGTTCCCCGAGCACCGGCACTGGAGGAGGAAGGTCGGGCGCGATGACATCCACCTGCTTCCGTCCGGCGCCATGCGGCTGCCCGGCATGACATGCGGATGGTGCCGCAGCGCCCGTTCCGATGAGTGGGAACATAGGTGCAATGCCAGTGCGTGCACCGAGATGCTTGGGATCCGCCCCGATCGTCGGCATCGTCTGCGACCCCCTGCTGGCACAATTCTGCCCTCAGGCGCGAACCGGTTCGCGCCTGAGCGCAGAATACTCATGGTTCAGGGAAGCCTCTATGCGCATAGGAACAACCGCGGCCGGCACGAAGCCGGTCGCGGGTTTGATCTCGGGCGGATGTGATCAGAGCCGCTCAGCCCGGATTTTCAGGATCTGATACAGCATGTTCCGAATTCCCTGCCAAACGGTCAGCCGCTTGGTCATGCCTTCCCCTCCTGTTCATCGCAGATGCCTGGGTCAGATGATCTGTGCTGCCAACGCCATACCGACCACCGACGTGCCGACCCCTGCCGTGCGGATGGCTCCCGGCCAGCGCCGAAGTGTCAGGGCGGCCAACGCGCCGGTCGTGTGAAGAGCCGAGGTGGCGACCACGAAGCCAACCGCATAAGCGATGCCGCTGGCGGTCTCGGGAATTTCGACGCCGTGGGCATTGCCGTGGAAGAGGGCGAAGAGGGCAGTCAGCGAGGCAGCCACAGCGAGCGGAAACGGCTTGGCAAGCATCATCATGGCGCCGAAGACTACCAGCGATAGCGCTATGCCGGTTTCCAGTGAGGGCAGGCCGATGCCGGCGATACCGAGCAGGGCGCCAGCGATCATCGCCGAGACAAAGCACGACGGCACGATGATGATCCCCCTGCCGCCGGCGCGAGCGGCAATGATGCCTACAGCCATCATGGCAAGCAGGTGGTCCATACCGGCCAGCGGGTGCTGAAGGCCGTCTACAAACCCATGGGCATGAAAACCGCCGCTATGGGCGAAGGCCAATGAGGGGATGAGGGTTGTGGCGGCTGCCAGGGCGAGTCTGCCGAAGAATGAAAGCGTTCTGTTCATGGTTCTGGACCTGTTTGATAGAGGTGCGATCGGTTCAAGGCCGGTGCTCATTGTCCGGCCCCTGGCATGGTGAATTGTGCGGCGCCGGACCTGTCCGCCAGAAGCCGCGCCTCGCCGAAGTCGAGGGGTCTTTGTCCACTGCCGTCATGGTAGACGAAGGCCAGGCGGCGCCGGCGCGACGTCAGTTTCGCGGGCAGCGGGTGATAGGTGACGCCGGCGCCACCAATCAGCGGCATGACGGCGCCGACATCGACCATGTCCTGCGTCTCGACGCGCAGGAGATGCAGCCGCATGCCGTCGGCGGTTTCGCCGACGAAGGGAATTCCGGCGAGGCGCAGGAAACTGGAGGGGTCGGGCGCCCGCGAAAACCCTTCGAGAAACGCGATCTCGACGAGATCGAGATCCGTCGCCCGCGCGTCGGTGGGTTCGGGCGCATGGTCGTGCGGTAGATGCGGTGTCTGCCATTGCAACGGCTTGCCGACCGGCCCGTTGTGGCCGACGGGGTGCGGATGGTGATGATGGCCGTTCGGCCCGTGATGGTGGCCGTCGCCATGGTCATGGCTGAGGTGACGATGATCGTCGTGCATGGTCAAAAGCTCGTCGGCTTGTCGATGATGGATTTGTGCTTGCCGAGATTGCCGTGCGCGACCATCGAGCCGAGCGCCTCGACGACCACCCGCACGCCAAACAGCGCCGTGATGTCCGACGTGTCGTAGGGCGGTGACACCTCGACCACTTCCAGTCCACAGATGCCGGGCGCAGAGACGAGCCCGAGCAGCTTCAGCGCCTCGCGCGGCAGGAACCCGCCCGGCTCCGGCCAGCCCGTGCCCGGCACGAAACCGCAATCGATGCTGTCGACATCGAAGGAGATGTATACGGCGTCGGTGTCCTTCCATGCGAGCTCGAGCGCGATCTCCGCCGCCTTCTCCAGCCCCATCTGTTCGATATCGGAAATCGTCAGCACGTTGGTGCCGCGCTTCCGCGCCTCGGCGACGCCGTAGCGGGGCACCTGCCAGCCGCCGATGCCGAGTTGCACCAGATTGGTGGCCGAGACGTTCGGCAAGTTGGTTGCCCAGTACCAGGGCGTCGTATGCATGCGCTCGTCGAGATCCTTTTCCTGGATGTCGATGTGGCGATCGAAATGGATGATGCCGATGCGCTTGGAGGTCACGTCGGCAATGCCGCGCACGCACGGAAACCCGATCGAATGGTCGCCGCCCAGCATGATCGGCAGCGCGCCGGACGAGGCGACATGGCTGACGCCCTTGGTGATCTGGTCGAAGCTCTTTTCGAGATTGGCGGGGATGGTGAAGACGTCGCCGGCGTCGCAAAGCGTCATCTGCTCGCGCAGGTCGACACCGAGCTCGTAATTGTAAGGCGTGTAGAGCGCCGAGATGCGGCGAATGCCTTGCGGCCCGAAGCGGGTTCCGGGCCGGTAGGTGGTGCCGCTGTCGAAAGGAATGCCCATGACGGCAGCGTCATACCTGCCGACATCGCGGACGTTCTCGACATAGGGCGCCTTGAGGAAGGTGTTGATGCCGGCGAAATGCGGCAACTCGCCTCGCGCGAATGTCGGGATCGACTTGTCGATGATCGAATCCGATCCGGGCAGGCCCATGTCGAGTGCCCATTTCTGTTCCTTGCGCCAGCCATCCTCGGGCAGCTTTCCTTCCGCCTCGATCGACTTCCAGCCCTGCATGTCGCGGATCTCGAAGTTCGGATGGTGGAAGCGTTGGCGTGGCTGGCGGTCGGTGAGCCCGGCGCGGCGATACCGGCGTTCTGGACTATCTCTGTGCATGAAAACCTCCTTCACGACGCCGTCGTCGCGATTGCGCTATCCAGTCGGGTCGTCCCGACCATCGCGGCCACTTCGGCCACGTCTCGTGCGGAAGCCCGGTGCTTGCGGTCGAGCTTCAGATCGTAGGTGATCGTCGCGCCATAGGCGGACGGGAACTGGGGGTCGTGGCGCACCTTGTCGAAGACGAGCACGCGGGTGCCGAGCTTGAATGCCTCGCCTATATCGTGGGTGACCATGACGACGGTCATGCCGTGTTCGGTCCAGAGCTCGGTAAGCAGCTCATGCATCTCGATGCGAATGCCGGGATCGAGTGCGCCGAACGGCTCGTCGAGAAGCAGGATCTGCGGCCGGCCGAGCAAGGTCTGAGCGATCGCCAGCCGCTGCTGCATGCCGCCAGAAAGCGAGGCCGGATAGAGGTGGCGCGCATAGGCGAGGCCCACGCGTTCCAGCATGGTTTCGGCCTCTTGCCTGGCGCTTTTGCGCCTGGCGCCGAAGACGCGGCCGAATGGTCCGCCCGAACGGAAGTCCTCGACCAGCAGCAAGTTCTGCAGCGCGGTCAGATGCGGAAACACGGAATAGCGCTGGAAGACGATGCCGCGCTGCGGCGTCGGCTCCGGCACGATCGGCTGGTCGCCGACGACGACCACGCCGCCGCTTTGCTGTTCCTGGCCAAGCAGGATGCGCAGGAACGTCGATTTTCCACAACCGCTGGCGCCAACCAGCGACAGGAATTCACCCGCTTCGGCGGAGACGTTGACCCGTTCCAGCACGCGGGCGTCGCCGTAGCTCTTCTCCAGCCCATGGACGAGGATCCGGCTCATCTGGTCCGCACCGGATGAGCCCAGGGCGAGATGATGTGAGAGAGCCGCACGAGTAGCCAGTCGGTCATCACCGCAAGCAGCGTGATCCAGGCGACGTAAGGCAGGATGACGTCCATCGACAGATAGCGACGAACGAGGAAGATGCGGTAGCCGAGCCCCTCGGTGGAGGCGATGGCTTCTGCCGCGATCAGGAACAGCCATGCCGGCCCAAGCGCCAGCCGTACGCACGTGATGAGACGCGGCATCACCTGTGGCAGCACCAGCCTGAGCACCATGGTCCAGCTGTTGCCGCCGAGCGTCTGTGCCTTGGCGACGAGCTCCGGCGGCAATTCCATCACCCGGTTGGCGATGTCGCGCACCATGACCGGCGCGACGCCGAGAGCGATCAAGGTGATCTTGGCCGTTTCGCCGAGGCCGAGCGCAATGAACAGGATCGGCAGCAGCGCCAGTGGCGGGATGACGCAGACAACTGTGACCAAGGGCAGCAGAAACGCCCTGACGCGCGGGATGAAACCTATCGCGACGCCGAGGCTGAGCGCCACCAGCGTGGCCATGCCGACTCCGGCGAATAATCTGATCAGGCTGGCATAGGTGTCGGCCCACAGGATCAGGTCGCCGGAGCGCTTGTCCGGCACTGTCGCCAGGTCTGAAAAGGCCGACCACATCTGTGCAGGGGAGGGCAGCAGCTTGTCGCTGGGATTGACCGCCAGCCTTTGCGCCGAAGCGAAGAGATAGGCAATCGCCACGGCGGCAAACGGCAGCGTCCCAAGCAGCAACGCTCCGCCGCGGGAGACCGTCGCGTTGATGATGCGAAGCCGCGCTTTCGGCCTGCTAAGCTGCAGGCGCGCGACTTCGGGGCCTACTGCGGCCTGCATGATGCCGGTTCCTCTGGCTAGCATGTCGCGCTCCCCCGTCAGAGCGTTCCGCCCGCTGCCTCTGCCATAAAGGCCGGATCGAAGCGCAGCTTGACGTTGTTGACGTCGCCCAGCGTCGAGTCATCGGGGAAGCTCATGCCGATCACGTCGACGCTCGGCGCGTTGGTACCAAGAATGCCGTGGCTGAACAGGAAGTTGCGCACCAGATCCATGGTCTTCGGCAGTTCGGCGCCGTTGGTGAATGCGACCGCCTTGGCCGGCTCGAAGAACATCGCCGTTGATGCAAGCTGAGCGTCGAAACCGGCAAGATCCGTCCCCGACGCCTTGGCCATCTCTTCCTTGGCCGCCTTGCCTTCGGGCGTGCCCGAGGTCATCAGCGCCATGGCTTCATACCATGCACCGACAAGCGCCTTGCCCAAGGCCGGATTGTCCTTCAGCGTCGCGGTGTTGACGACCATCATGTCGATGATCTCGCCGGGAATCTCAGTCGAATCAAATACCTTGTAGGCGCCCGGCATGGCGGCGATTTCCGAGACCAGCGGATTCCAGGTGACGACCGAGGTGACATCGCTGGTGCCGTAGGCAGCGACCATGTCGGCATCAGAGGTGTTCACCACCGTAATGTCCTTTTCGGCCAACCCCACCGTCTCCAGCGCGCGCGCAAGTAGGTAATGTGAGACGGAAAGCTCGACGAGATTCACCTTCTGGCCGGCAATATCCTTGAGCGCGGCCTTGTTCTTGAGGATGACCGCGTCGTTGCCGTTGGAGAAATCGCCGACGATCAAGGCCGTCGTGTCGACACCGCCGCCGGCGGGGATCGAAAGCGCATCCATGTTGGTCATTGAACAGCCGTCAAAGCCGCCGGCGGTGTACTGGTTGATGCTCTCGACATAGTCGTTGATGCGGGTGATCTCGACATTGATGCCGTATTTGTCGGCCCATTTCTTCATGATGCCGCTGTCGGAAAGATAGCCCCACGGCATCCATCCGACATAGATCGACCAGCAAATCTTGAAGTCTTTCTTGGGCGCCGCTTCCGCGGCCGATATGGAGGGAACGCTGAGTGAAGCGGCTAGGATGATTGCGGCCAGTTTGCGAAGCATGGCATACCCCTGTTTGCGATCCGGATTGCGTCCGAACGTCTGTTTGGGGGGTTCACGGAGCGCGCATCCGGGAGAGGTTCGCGCCAGCAAACCCGTGCAGGGTTCTCCCGGGATTTTGGCCCGCCGTGTTCCGCCGGATGCTTCAATGCATCCATGGCGGTCGCGTCTCTTGGACCAGCACCGTGATCGACACGGCCGGAACCCTAGACGCTCTGCACGTGAATAACGAAGCAAGGGGCGTGCCAGTCCGGAAAGCCGTCCTGAGGCGGCCTTTCCCCGGATTTGCAGACAATCGCGTTATGCTGATGCCACAAAAGTCATCGCAACGCCGACGGATTAGGCAAAGAAAATCTAGCGTCAACCAATGTGAGCAGCCTTGTGCCCTGGGGAACTCCGCTGAGAAAATGGCACCCTGCCCCATAGTCGCCCCGCACATATATCCCCAGTAGGGACACATTCAGGGGAGGGCGTGACTGCGCGGCGGATCCGCATGCCAATTGGCGCCGACCCATGTGACGAGTGCGCCCGATCGTGCAAGGGCAATTCGTGAAATAAGCGCGACTGCAATGGTGCTAGGCAAGCCCGATCGCGTGTCGGGAGGCAGTTGTGAAAGTTGCGATCATCGGACCAGGCTCGCTCGGGAAGGCCTTGGCGAAATGTCTTGGCCTCGCCGGGCACGAAATTCGCCTCAGCTTCAGTCGCGACGAAGGCAAGTTGCGCGCAATCGCGGCAACCCTCCGTGTCGGCTTCGGTGCCCCCGACGAAGTAGCGAGATGGGCCGACGTAATTGCCCTGGCGACGCCATGGCCGGCTCTCGAGTTGGCGATGGACGCGCTTGGCGATTTGTCCGGCAAGATCGTCTGGGACAATACCAATGCAGTCGCGCCTGACCTTTCCACGATGCTGCTAGGCACTACGACGTCGGTAGGCGAGGAGGTTCAGAGGCTCGCGCGGGGCGCGCTTGTCGTCAAGTGCATTCCGACCTTTGCCGAATTGCTTGACAGGGATGATCCGCGTCTCAACGGCGATCCGGTGACGAGCTATGTCGCCGGCAATGACGCAGATGCCAAGGCGGCGGTTTGCCGGCTTCTCGCCGATCTGCCGACAATGCCGGTCGATGTCGGCGATCTCACGGCCTCGCGCCTGATCGAGCCGATGATGCTGCTATTGGTCCAGCTCGCCTATCGGCACGGGATGGGGCCGACAATTTCCTTCAATCTCATTCGACAGGACGGAACCGGTTCATGACTGATTATCTACCCGCGCCGCGCAAGGCGATTCCAGTAGGACGTCTGCTGATCGATGGCCAATGGCGCGATGCCGTCAGTGGCGAGACTTCGACGACTTTTGATCCGACCACGGAGGCGGCGATCACCAATATTGCGAAGGCGGGCGTCACCGATACGAGCGATGCCGTCGCGGCCGCGCAGCGGGCTTTCGAGCAAGGACCCTGGGCGCGGATGCATCATGAGGAGCGCGCCAAGATCCTGTTTCGCATCGCCGATCTGATGGACGAGCGGGCCGAGGATTTCGCGGTGCGCGAGGCGATGGATATGGGTATGCCCTATCGCGATTTCCGCGATATCATCATGCCGCACTGCTCGGGACTGTTCCGCTTTCACGGCGGGCTCGCCATGAGCGCGATGGACGGCGCCTATCGTACCAGCTACGAACCAAATATCAGGATCCTGACGCGGCGTGAGCCGCTCGGCGTGGTCGCTGCGATCACCCCGTTCAATTTTCCCCTCGCGCTGTCCTGTTCGAAAATCGCGCCGGCACTCGCGGCGGGTAACACGGTCGTTCACAAGCCTGCGACCGACACGCCCCTGACGGCCCTCGCCCTGGCGCAAGTCATCCTCGACGCGGGCGTGCCGCCAGGCGTCTACAATCTCCTCACCGGGCCGGGCGGCACCATCGGCGACGCGCTGGTCAACGATGCCCGCGTCGACAAGATCGCCTTCACCGGGTCGACCGCCGTCGGCCAGGGCATCATGCGCAACGGTGCCGGGACGATGAAACACCTGACCATGGAGCTCGGCGGCAAGAGTCCCAATATCGTTTTTGCCGATGCCGATATCGATGCCGCGATACAGGCAGCCTTCTGGGGCATCTTCTGGAACAAGGGCGAGGTCTGCGTCGCCGGATCGCGCCTGCTGGTCGAACGCGCCTGCTATGACGAGGTTGTCGAGAAGCTGAGCGCCATGGCGAAGTCGGCGACGCTCGGCGATCCGCTGGACCCTGCGACCATGATCGGGCCGATCGCGTCGCGCGGCGAGTATGACAAGGTCTTGAGCTATGTCGAAGAGGGCAAGCACACCGCGCGACTGACCGCGGGCGGCGGCACCCGCCAGGTCAACGGCAAGGGCCTCTTCATCGAGCCGACCATCTTCGCCGATGCGACCAAAGACCTAAGGATATCGCGCGAAGAGATTTTCGGCCCCGTCCTGCCGGTGATTCCATTCGACAGCGAGGAGGACGCGATCCGGATCGCCAACGACACCAGCTACGGGCTCGCCTCGGGCATCCAGACCGGCGATCTCGGCCGCGCCTTGCGGCTCGCCGACCGGATCAAGGCAGGCACGGTCTGGCTGAACTGCTGGCACAAATACCATCCTAATGCGCCGTTCGGCGGCTTCAAGATGAGCGGCTATGGCCGCGAGCAGGGCCGCGAGGCGTGGGAAAGCTACACCCAATACAAGACGATTTGGGCAAATCTTGGCGAACCAGTCGAGATGGCGCGATGAGCGTGCGCGATTCCAACCCACTCGACCCGCGGCATCCCAAACGCGTCGCGATGGTCCTTTCAAACCCGGCTGTTTCAACCACCACAGGCTGGCCGGTCGGGTTTTGGTGGAGCGAGTTAACTCATCCCTGGCTCGCCTTCACCGAGCGCGGATACGAAGTCGCGATCTTCTCGCCTGAGGGCGGCAAATGCGAGGCGGATGCGTTGAGCGATCCGCGCGATCCGTCCGGCTATTCGGATACGGATCTGATCTCGCTCGGTTTCCTGTCGACGCCGAAACTGGCGGCGCTGGTGGAGACGACCCGGCCCATCGCAGAGCTGTCGGTCGACGCGTTCGACGCGATCGTCGTCGCTGGCGGCCAGGCGCCGATGTTCACCTTCGAAGGCGCAACCGAGTTGCAGCGGCTGTTCGTCAACTTTTTCGTGGCCGGCAAGGTCGCGGCCGCCTTGTGTCATGGCGTCGCGCTGCTGCGCTACGCGCGCCTCTCAACCGGCGAGCTGCTGGCCAAAGGGCGCACTGTTACCGGTTTCGCCAATGTCGAGGAAGACTTCGCCGATAATGCCGTCTGGGAGATGGGCGCGCTGCCGCACGGTACGCATCTGATGCCATGGCGGATCGAGGATGAGATGCGTGCGCTCGGCGCGAATTATGTTCATGCCGGGCTGTGGCGCGATTTTGCCGTGCGCGACGGCAATTTGATCACCGGCCAGCAGAACTTCTCCGGAGCGGCGACCGCCCGTCTTGTCATCGAGGCGCTTGGTGGCTGAGGAACCAAGGCCGCTCCTGTCGGTGAAGTTCGGGAGTCAAACTCGCCGTCAGGACGGCGATGCCAAACGACGTAGGCCCAATAGGATCCGGGGCCCGTCCAAGAACTCCACTTCAAACAACCACTATCAGCAGCGAGGATGAACCATGGCCGTAGTGACGACACTTGATATTGCCGGCCTGACGGCCGAAGATTATAGCCGCATCCTCGATCGGATCGGCGTGGAGAAACGGCCGGCTGGCGGCATCTACCAGCACATCGCGCATGCCACCGACGATGGCTATCGCATCATCGAGATATGGGACGACAAGACAGGCCTGGAACTCTTCTTGCAGGACACATTGTTTCCCGCCGCACAGGAACTACAAATTCAGCGTGAAATGACCATTATGACCCAGACACTGCACAACATCTTTGTGCCCCGGATTGGTGAACTGACTGCCCTGGCAAATGATGCGCCTGGTGGACCAGTCAAACGGGCAAAAGTGTAGGCGTCAAGGATCGAGGATGCGGCGATCGATCATCGAAGTCCTGCAGGAACTTGCGTCCGGGCGCCCGGTACAACGATGGTGACCGCGGCAAGTGCAAAGAGGTTGTTCTTTCCTGCCGGCGACTATCGCCATGCGCCGGCCGGAGTCGTTCAGCTGCGTGTGATTCGCAGCGGTTCATCCTATGCAGAGATCGATCTTGGCCGCGGGCTGCGGCGCGTCTTCACCCGCCCCGGCGACCTGCTGCTCAGCCTTCCCGAGCGTGCCACGCGGTTCAAGATCGAGGAGCCGCGCGAGCTGACGATGATCACCGTTGACTCCGCTCTGGCATCAAGGCTCCTGGTATCCGCAGGCGGGACCCCCGAGGACCTGGTAATCCTGACCGATCGACCGATACGCGATTCGCTGGTGGCCGAGTTGTGCCGACGCCTCGAAGGCGACCCGCCAGCCAACCCCATCGTCCGCGAATGGACGCTGGGCCTGGTTTTCGCGAACCTGCTCCGTCTCGGGCATGCACGTCAGCGGCAGCAGAAGTCTCCGGTCCTAACCTCGCAGCGGTTCGACCGGGTTCTCGCTGCGATTGACGGCGATCTGGAAAAGGGGGTGTCGATCGACCATCTTGCCGGAATCGCGGGAATGCCACGACGCGCCTTCACCGCCGCCTTTCGCGAGGCGACGCAATTGCCGGTACATCAATTCATTTTACGCCGCCGCGTTGATCGCGCGGTCGAGCTTTTGGAAAATAGCGATCTGCCGCTGGCCGAGATTGCTCAGCACGCGGGTTTCACTCACCAGGCCCATATGAATCGCGTCGTGACCCGATTGAAAGGGCTGTCGCCAGGCCGGCTGCGGTCTCGCAGGCGCGAGGGCTGACTTGTGATCTATTCCAGCATCAGGATTCGAATGGCGGAGACGTGATTTGCTGAAAGTCCGTTGGCTAAAATGCCCGACAGTTTGCGTGCAGAGCTCGAGGCCGCAAATCTGATGCCTGCTTTCAAGCAACGGCCTCCCTATCAGCGTAATGATTACTTGCATTGGATCGAGCGCGCCCGTCACCCGGAAACACGCCGAAAGCGCATAAATCAGATGATTGACGAGCTTACGAAGGGAGGAATCTACATGGGCATGCAACAAGAGCTGGCATCGCCGCGAAGCTAGCAGATCGGTCACCGATCATTTTCCAATCCGTGGCTTATCGAGATCGGGTGCTTTCCGGATTAATCTTCATCGGTTTCCCCGCGCTTTTGCGCAGAGGATGCAGAGAGCCAATAGTGACAATCGAACCTATCCTCCATTTTAGTTTGCGGCGGGTGGCCTTATGATCGTGACATCGCAAAGCAACAACGTGCTCGGCAGCACGTCGGGACGGTGGCGCGTCTGGTCGCTCTCGGACGGTTACATCGAGATGTCGGCGGACCTTCTACGAGACCCGCAGGATAATCCGGTGCCGCAAGCTCTGCAGGCAGAGCCGCTTCGCCTGTCTGTCAATTGCTTCGCCCTCGCAGGTCCAGGCGTTGACGGCGTTCTGATCGACAGCGGAGGAGGGGGCTGGGCCCCGACAGTGGGGTGTCTTGAGCAGGCCATGGCGGAAGCCAAGATCGACCCGGCTTCGATCACGGTCTTGGCGCTCACCCACGCCCATCAGGATCATGTGCACGGACTTTTGACCCCCGACGGCCGAGTGCTCTTTCCAAACTTGAAGGCGATCGTAATTCCCGAGGCGGCTGTGGAGGGCTTTTTCGCTTACGCGCACCTTGCGCAGTTCCGGCCCCTGCTGAAGCCCGTCCAGAATGGCGACCAGGTGGGTGAGCGATTGAGGGCGGTCGCCCTGCCCGGTCATGCTGCCGGTCATACCGGCTACGCGTTCGACACGGACGAGGACCGTTTCCTATTTTTCGGGGACATCGTTCATGTGCCGGCCTTGCAGTTCGGCAATCCCGCGTTCAGTTGGGGCTATGACGACGATCAGCTGACCGCGCGCACAACCCGCCTAAAGGTTTTCAGTGACGCGGCCGAGGTGGGGACGTGGATCGCCGGCGCGCACCTTGGCTGGCCGGGCATCGGTCGCGTGGTGCGTCAGGGCGAAGCATACGGCTATGAGCCGGCAGAAGGACGAGTGACCGGATAGGCAGCGTGGTGCTGACCGGTTATACCGCTCTCTCCGCCCAAGGATCTCGAGCAGCGCGCCGCACTCCGGCGTCCTCAACGGCGGCGGCACATCGTCCAACCAACCAAAATATCTGATTCTTGATCCACTGGCGGCCGATCGACGCCCGAGGCCTACCGGATCGGCGTCTCGCCGCGAAACAGTGGCTGGTGCGCCCGCATCAAGGCAGCGATCCGGTCGGCGACTTTCCGTACCGGCGGGGAGTGACGTTCCTCGTGATGGGTGACGATCCATTGGTCGGTTTCGAGTTCGGGGATAGGGTGAGCGACGCGAACCAGCCGCGGATCGCTGTCACCGACGAAGCACGGAAAGACCGAAAGCCCGGCGCCGGCGGCCACCAGTTCGCGCACCGAATGGGTGTTGTTGCCGCGTACGGCGATGCGGTCGCCGTGATGGGCTTGCAGCCAGCGCGCCGAGGCAATGTTTGCGCCTTCGCCGGTGACGCCGACGAACAATCCGGCGGCGATGCCGTTGATCAGGTGGCGTCCGGAATAAATGGCGTGGGCGACCTTGCCGCTCTGACGGCCGGCCAGCCACTGCTCGGTCGGGCGCTCGCTGCGGATACCGATGTCGGCGGCACGGCGGCCGATGTCGACCCGGTCGGTGGTGGTGACAAGCTCCACCCTTATGCCGTCATCGACCGTCCAGATCTCGCCGATATGGGCGGAAACGAAGGCCGAGGTCCATGGCCCGGCCGAGATGCGGACAATGCGGTCGGGCAGATTTCCCTCGCGCCAGCGGGTCAGCGACTGCATTGCCGCCTCGACGTCTTCGGCGCGCCGCAGCAGTTCTTCCCCGACCGGGGTCAGCCGATAGCCGGTCTGCTGGCGCACGAACAGAGGTTCGCCGATCTGCTTTTCGAGCGCGGTGACGCGTCGTCCAAGGGTGGCTGCGCTGAGGCGCGTGGTTCCCGTCGCTGCGCTCAAGCCACCCAGCCGCGCAACGTCGAGAAACAACCTGAGATCGTCCCAGCCGATATCCATTTTGCAGAAATGAAAAACTCCTTGCGACCGTGGCTGTAGCGCGAAGCGAGCACCACGCGCAAGTATGGAGGCGTTGGACAATCCTGCTTGGCGGGGCGTGACAAGCGCCTCGGCTGGCCAAGAAGCGAACTCAACCCTTTCGATCGCGCATGCGATTGGCGCAGATGCTTTGCGCTTTCGATCAACCCAGGCGCGCGGGCATTCTGCGGGCCAAAGGAGACGATCATGTTGGATGAACTTCGATACCGTTTCGCCCGCTGGATTGCCTATCGCCAGACGCTTGCGAGCTTGAGGCAGGCCCGGGACAGCACACTGGCGGATGCCGGCATTTCTCGCGAAGAGATCCGCGAGCGTGCCCGCCGCGCCAGCTTGCGTCGTTGAGGAACCGGGCATGCAGATGATGATGCTTTGCGATGGCCGCTCGGTACCGCGCATCGGCATCGGCACCTGGGCGGCGGGTGGCCCCGCGCGCTGGCGTGACACGGCGACAGTCTATGGCGAGGTCGACGATGTCAGGTCGCAAGCCGCGCTGGCGATGGCCTATGAGATCGGGGCGCGGGTGTTCGACACGGCTGCCGCCTATGGCGCCGGCAATGCCGAACTGATCCTCGGGCGGGCGTTGAAGGGTAAGGACGAAGCCGTCATCGTCACCAAGGTCGGCTATTTCGGCGATCCCGAAACGCGCAAGATCGCACCCGAGGATGCCTCTGCCGCGGCGATCCGGACATCGATCGACAATTCGCGGCAGCGCCTGCAGCGCGATTGTATCGACGTCGTGCTGCTACATATCAACGAGTATCCGATCGAGCGCGCCGGCGAGGTGTTCGATACGCTCGGCCTGTTGCGCCAGGAGGGCAAGATCGGCGGCTTCGGCTGGAGCACCGATCACCGCGAAAGGCTTGCCGCCTACGCGCCGCGCGAGGGGTTCGTCGCCGTAGAGAACGACTTCAATGTGGTTTACCCCGGCGAACGAGCTGATGGCCGTTGCGGCGCGCGAGAACCTCGTCTCGTTCAGCCGGCTGCCGCTGGCAATGGGGCTGCTCACCGGCAAATACACGCCGGCCATGCGGCTGCCCACCAACGATGTGCGCGGCGGGAATGCCGAATGGATGGTGTTTTTCAGGGATGGCGCCGCCAACCCGCACTATCTGTCAAGGCTCTCGGCAATCCGCGACCTGCTCACCTCGGGCGGTCGCACGCTTGCGCAGGGCGCGCTCGGCTGGATACTCGCCAAGTCGGCAATCGCCCTGCCGGTTCCCGGCTTCACGCGGCCCGAGCAGGTCGAGGACAATCTCGGCGCGCTGGAAAAAGGGCCGCTGCCGGCAGCGGTGATGGCCGAGATCGACACCGTGCTGAAAATTGTCGAGACTGCTTAGAGTGTGGCGAATCCGAAATTCGCATTGGCGATAAGCGGCCAACTTCGATCTGTCGGATGTCCGCCGGTATCGCATCTTCCTTGGTCAAGCTTCCGTGGCGCAATTGAACAAAGACGGAGCGGCGGACACGACTCGAGTCGAAGGTCCGCCGCTCCGGTTTTTAGATCAAAGAGTGGTGCTGCCACGGAAGATGGGTGGCGAGCTGCGCTTGAGCTGCGCCGTCGACCGCGTCGCTGTCGAGAGAGAGCGACCCGGTTGAGCTGTCAAAGATGATGTGGTGGGAACCATCATCCGTGGCCGTACCAGCAGGGGTAGCATGCAATGAAAGCCCGCCCGACTTAAGCTCGGTAAGAGCGGATTGATCGAGGTGGAGCTTGTCCTGGAGCTTGCTGAAGTCGAAGGCATCGTTGCCTCCGTGACCGGACATGATCTCGGCGGCGGCGCCGTTCTTTGCCTGGGCGCCGACATTTTCATCGGGCTGGACGGTTTGCGCGAACCCTGGGCGGATCAGGCTGGTTGCCGTCTTGTCGGATGGGTCGTTGGTCGGGAGAAGCTCCGAGCCCGCCGAAAGAGAATGGCTCAACGCAGCCAACAGGCGGCCAACGCCGCCGTCCTCGCTTACCTTGTCGCCGGCATTATCGTGGTTGGTGTCCGTCGTGCTGCCGTCGCCGGCGAGGAGGTGCGACAGCGCGGTCTTGGTGTGACTGCCATCGCTGGTGGTAGCGCCGGAAGCGGCGGCATCAGTCGATCTGCCATTGCCGGCGAGGAGGTGCGAAAGCGCGGTCTTGCTATCACTGCCATCGCTGGTGGTGGCGCCGGAGGCGGCGGTGTCCGTCGAACTGCTATTGCCAGCGAGGAGGTGCGAAAGCGCGCTCTTGCTATCACTGCCATCGCTGGTGGTGGCGCCGGAGGCGGCGGTGTCCGTCGAACTGCTATTGCCAGCGAGGAGGTGCGAAAGGGCGCTCTTGCTATCACTGCCATCGCTGGTCGTAGCGCCGGAAGCGGCGATCGGAGTCGAAGTGCTGTCGCCGGTGGCGTCATGGGAAGGGGCAGTCACAGTCGAGCTGCTATCGCTGGTGGCGGTGTCGGAAGGGGGCGTCGCGGCAGCACTAGCGTCGCTGGTGGCGTGGGAAGGGGCAGTCACAGTCGAAGTGCTATCGCCGGTGTCGGAAGGGGGCGTCGCGGTAGCACTGGCGTCGCTGGTGGCGTGGGAGGGGGCAGTCACAGTCGAAGTGCTGTCGCTGGTGGCGGTGTCGGAAGGGGGCGTCGCGGTAGCACTGGCGTCGCTGGTGGCGTGGGAAGGGGCCGTCGCAGTCGAAGTGCTGTCGCTGGTGGCGGTGTCGGAAGGGGGCGTCGCGGTAGCACTGGCGTCGCTGGTGGCGTGGGAAGGGGCCGTCGCAGTCGAAGTGCTGTCGCTGGTGGCGGTGTCGGAAGGGGCAGTCGCAGTCGAAGTGCTGTCGCCGGTGGCGTCATGGGAAGGGGCAGTCACAGTCGAAGTGCTATCGCTGGTGGCGGCGTCGGAAGGGGGTGTCGCGGTAGCGCTGCCGTCGCTGGTGGTGGTGTCGGAAGGTTCGGCTCCGGTGGTAGCGAGGTTGTGCTCCCGGAAAACGGCTTGCAGTTCGGACGAGCTTTCAAGCGCGGTGTCGCCGTTCTGCGTTCCCCATTTATAGGTGTAGTCGAAGCCGGGCGTCGGCACCAGTGCGGCCCAATGATCGATCATGGTTTGCATCTGTTCGGGGGTGGGCATGACCTGTCTTCCGCCGTCGGAAGTCTCCCAGTTACCGCCGCCGAAGGCCTGATAGACCGGAACGATGTTGTTAGCCGGGATGCCGGATTTCACCGCTGCAGCCACGGCTCGATCGATCATGTCGTAGTCGACCGTGTCCGTTCCCGTGCGCACCGGATACGGGTCTATGCCGAAATAGTCGATATGCGTGTTGGCCGGATTGTAGGTATTCGTAAAATCCGGATTGGTCGGGGATCCCATGTTCATCATGGTGATGAAGGTCTTGGCGCCTGGAAAATGCTCATGGATCCAGTCGGATTCCGCCTTCAGGTTCTCAGCGGTTGCATAGGTGCCCCACCTGCCGGTGGGATCGGGCTCGTCAACAAGATAGAACCCAAACACATTCGGATTGCCAAGGAAGGGGGTCATTTTCTCGATGAAGGATGAGGTTACGCCCTCGTGCTCATTGAGATACACCAGACCCTTCGTGCCATCCGGCAATGCATCGACCTGGCTAGCATATTGAACGTCGGCCAAATTGAAGCCGGCGGTTGCAATTTCGGTGGCGGAACCACCCGAGGTGTAGTGCAGAGTTGCCATCCAATATTCCTTTTTTCTCGTTCGATAGCGCCCGAGGCCTACCTACTAGAGGGTGTATATTAGCACCAAATCACATACAGACACCCGTTGATAGAATCATTGACCGTTTGTAGGAATGCTGCATGCATTGTGGCTTATTTTGACAAAACCGATTGTAGACAAGAAATTTATCGCTTTCTGAGGTCACAATCCCGGCGGAATCGCGACATTATTTTGAAGCAGCTGTAGATTCGCAACTCATGACGTTTGTATTACGGGGACGTTACATTATTGGTCTGTTTTGATTTATAAATTTACCTTACGAGATGAAAATAAAACAGACGTTAACCTAAGAGCCAAGCCGCTCCGCAGTCTCACTGCCGCAAGCAATTAGTTGTGGACAATTCGTAGGCATCTGCGCGCTCATCATCTTATATCGGTCGGCAGATCTCCGTGATCGAGATCAAATCAATGTAGGAAACCGCTCAAGGTGAGAATAGGGGCGGTTCCCAGTTGGTGCGCCTGCCGCACTCGCCCATGAGGAAGACTTTAAGCGACATCAAAACTGTTCGGCCGAGGGAAGCGGGTCGCGAACCGCGCCGAGTAAACTCGGTGGCGGGCAGATTCAAAGCCACCCTTCAATGATGCCCTGCTAGCGAACCCGTTGGGTGATGAAGGTTGAGCACCACCCGAACGGTCACTACGTTTGGAAAAATCCGGTGCTTGAACAAAGACGGAGCGGCGGACCGGCTTGAGCAGAAGGTCCGCCGTTCCGGTCGTTCAGATCACAAGAAACGAACCTGCCGCAAGCGACAGACCTGGAGAGAGAGTGGCGAACTGTATTTGAGCTGCGCCACCGATCCCGTCGCTGTCGAAAGAGAGCGCGCCGGTTGAGCTGTTGTAGATGATATGGTCGGAGCTATCATGCGCGGCCGTGCCAGCAAAGAAAGCATCGGATGAAAGGCCACCAAGCTTAAGCCCGGCAAAAACCGCGTCGTCGAGCTGGATCTTGTCCTGGAGCTTGTTGAAGTCGGTGATCCTGTCGATATTGCCGGCCCCAAGAGCGCTGTTGAACACGAATGCATCGTTGCCTCCGTTACCGGTCAAGATGTCGGCACCTCGTCCGCCGTTGATTACATTGGCGCCGGCATTGCCCAGGATGGTCTGGCTGAACTCGTTTCCGCTGAGGTTCATTGCCGTCGTGTCGGACGGATACCTTGCAGCGAGAAGCTCGATCTGGGACCCCGTCGAAAGCGCATGGCTCACCGAAGTGATCACCCTGTCGGAGCCGCCGCCCACGGCCTCGATGACCTTGTCGCCGGCATTGTCGACATAGTAGGTGTCGTTGCCACCATAGCCGCTCATCATGTCGGCGCCGCCAAGGCCGTTGATGACATTGGCGCCGGCATTGCCCTGGATCGTCTGGGCAAAGCCGTTGCCGTTGAGGTTTATTGCCGTCGTGCCGGCCGGATTGCTGGTGGCGAGAAGCTCGATCTCCGAGCCGGCCGCAAGAGCATGGCTCACCGAAGTGATCACCCTGTCGGAGCCGCCGCCCACGGCCTCGATGACCTTATCGCCGGCATCGTCGACATAGTAGGTGTCGTTGCCACCATAGCCGCTCATCATGTCGGCGCCGCCAAGGCCGTTGATGACATTGGCGCCGGCGTTGCCCAGGATGGTCTGGCTGAACTCGTTGCCGCTGAGGTTCATTGGCGTCGTGTCGGATGGGTACCTTGCAGCGAGAAGCTCGATCTGGGAGCCCGTCGAAAGCGCATGGCTCACCGAAGTGATCACTCTGTCGGAGCCGCCGCCCACGGCCTCGATGACCTTGTCGCCGGCATTGTCAACATAATAGGTGTCGTTGCCACCATAGCCGCTCATCATGTCGGCGCCGCCAAGGCCGTTGATGACATTGGCGCCGGCATTGCCCTGGATCGTCTGGGCAAAGCCGTTGCCGTTGAGGTTTATTGCCGTCGTGCCGGCCGGATTGCTGGTGGCGAGAAGCTCGATCTCGGAGCCAGCCGCAAGCGCATGACTTACTGACGCGAATGCTTTGTCGGTACCGCCACCCGCCGCCTCGATCTCCTTATCGCGGACATCCTCGACATAATAGGTATCATTGCCGCCATAACCGATCATCGTGTGGCCGCCGGCGCCGTGGAACACATCGTCGCCGCTGGTGCCGTACAAGGTGTCGCTTGTGTCGACGGGAGGCGGTTCGGTCCCGGTGGTAGCGAGGTTGTGCTCCCGGAAAACGGCTTGCAGTTCCGGAGAGCTTTCAAGAGCGGTGTCGCCGTTCTGCGTTCCCCATTTGTAGGTGTAGTCGAAGGCAGGTGACGGCACCAGTGCGGCCCAATGATCGATCATGATTTGCATCTGTTCGGGGGTGGGCATGACCTGTCTTCCGCCGTCGGAAGTCTCCCAGTTACCGCCGCCGAAGGCCTGATAGACCGGAACGATGTTGTTAGCCGGGATGCCGGATTTCACCGCTGCAGCCACGGCTCGATCGATCATGTCGTAGTCGACCGTGTCCGTTCCCGTGCGCACCGGATACGGGTCTATGCCGAAATAGTCGATATGCGTGTTGGCCGGATTGTAGGTATTCGTAAAATCCGGATTGGTCGGGGATCCCATGTTCATCATGGTGATGAAGGTCTTGGCGCCTGGAAAATGCTCATGGATCCAGTCGGATTCCGCCTTCAGGTTCTCAGCGGTTGCATAGGTGCCCCACCTGCCGGTGGGATCGGGCTCGTCAACAAGATAGAACCCAAACACATTCGGATTGCCAAGGAAGGGGGTCATTTTCTCGATGAAGGATGCGGTTACGCCCTCATGCTCATTGAGATAGACCAGGCCTTTCATGCCATCCGGCAATGCGTTGACCAGCGAAACATACTGAACGTCAGCCAGATTGAAGCCGGCGGTTGCGATTTCGGTGGCGGATCCACCCGATGCATAGTGCAGAGTTGCCATCCAATATTCCTTTGTCTCATTCGATAGCGCCCCGGAGCTTGCCTACTAGAGGGTGTATATTAGCGCCAAATCACATACCTGCAGGCTCTGATAGAATGATTGATCGCCAACAGGAATGCTGCACGGAAGGAGAAATCTAAATAGAGATATTCAATGATATCAAGAATATCATCGCTTTAAGCCCGTATATCTATCAAGATTATCTGATTTAATTGGAAATCGGTAGTTTCATTGTCTAAAAAGGTAGCTTGCGTGTTGCGGAATTGAATTGTGAACTAAATTTTTTATTTAGCTGTTAACTTGCCAATTTACAGATCAGACGAACATTTAATCTAAGAGCCAAGCCCCTCCACAGTCTCATTGCCGCAACCAATTAGTTGTGGACAATTCGTAGGCGTCTGCACGCTTGTCGCGGGATATCGGTCGGCAGATCAGGTTTCCGACATCGGGAGGGGTCGAATCGGCTTATCCGCTGGTCGCAGGAGGCAAGTCGCGTCGGGCGTTGTGGCTGAGGGGGGGCTGATCATCATGCCTGGTAGCACGCGGACCGGACAGGGAGCTTAGGAATCCCAGCGCAGAGCAGCCGTACAGCGCACGACTGTCGGAAGCGCTTTCTTCGCTTGTCTTATCAGTGGCGAGTCCGGCTTGGCAGAACTCCCTTGAGTTCGAGGCGCAATTCATCCGCGTACCAACAAGGTGCCGCCGAGGTGCTTCGCGATATGCGTAAGGCCGTGATCCCAATGCGGTTTACCTCATTCAAACAGACGAGGACAGTAGGCAAGCCTCCTCCTACCGTACCCTTTCACGCGCACAGAAGTAACGAAGCAAAACCATGAAAGCAGATGCGAAAGGCAGTTACTTCACGCGACCGAAACACGGCGCACGGACGGGAGCTTCGGGATGAATCCGCATCTCGTTTGTGTGGGAGGCGAAGATCACGCCCTGAGAATTCCGTTCCTAATGTCGCTGCGCGAAAGCGGCTTCCGGGTCACTGCAGTTTCGACCGGTGATGAGGCCGCGTTTTTGCGGCATGGCATTCCGCATCGCCGCTACGGTTTCGATCGATTTGCCAGCGGCAGTGGCGAGTGGACCGCCGTAAGAGCGATTCGGAAACTGGTTGCGGAACTCCGGCCTGACATCATCCAAAGTTTCGACACCAAGCCTAACCTGCTGGCGCCGTTTTCGGTGCGCGGAACGGTGCCGGTCGTGCGCACGATCAACGGCCTGGGCTGGACATTCTCCTCGCTGGAACCGCGGGCTCTGGCCTTGCGTCCAATCTTTTGCGGACTGCAATGGCTTGCCTCCTTCTGGACGGCAGCGACGGTGTTTCAGAACCGGGACGATGAGGCTTTCTTCAAGCGCTTTCGATTGATTGAACCCGGCAGCGGAAGAGTGATCCGCAGTTCTGGCATCGACGTCGATGCGTTCGCCATGGCGAGGCACCTTGCTCCGCCGGCAACGAAAATGCGCCAGGAACTCGGGCTCCAGTCAGCGGAGATCGTGATTTTTGTGGGCCGGCTGACCCGCCAGAAGGGCATCCCGATACTGCTTCAAGCAGTCCCCCGCGTCCTTTCCAAAAGGCCTAATGCTCGTTTCGTGCTTGTCGGCCCTTGGGAGTCCGAAGGTCCATTTGCAGTCGACAAGTCGGAAATCGATCGACATGCTCCTCATGTCATCGCGCTTGGCCCACGACGCGATGTTCCAGCACTTCTTGGCATGGCCGACGTGTTCGCCTTCCCCACACAATATCGAGAAGGAATCCCGCGCGTCCTGCTCGAGGCAGGGCTGGCGGGATTGCCCATCATCGCCTCAAAGATGCCCGGCTGCAATGAAGTGGTCGAGGATGGATGGAACGGCTACCTTGTCCAACCGCACGACGCCGATGGTCTTGCATCTCGAATAGTTGACATCCTGTCCGACCGCAGTCACGGAAAAGTCATGGGCGGTCGTTCTGTCGAACTCGTCCGGGAGCAGTTCGCGCTGCCGCGGGTGGTGGCCCAATATTGCGATCTGTACAAAAATATCCTTGGCGCCAAATCCCACAGCGATCTCGCCCGACCGGCGTCTCCGATCTTAATTGGAGAGGGTGCTGTCAGTAGTAGATTGGATGTGAGCCGATGATCCGGGACGCGATCCTGGCCTGCGGCCTCGCAATGACCTATGCGGTGCAACTCGACATTCCTGGGTCGCCCTTGGGGATTGGCGAACTACTCCTCGTACTTTGGATCATGCTGTCGATTGGGCGCGTACTCGCCGGCGGTCACCTGGAGACCAGGCCGGCGCTGACACGCCTTGTGAGCTTCTGGACGATCATGGCGCTTGCTCTCGGGGTCGGCACCGTCGTCGGCTATCTGACCACAGTTCTATATCTGACGGGCCTGATGCACGATACGATGGCCTACCTGCTGTTGGTCGGCATCACCTGCCTTGCCGCTGCAGAACCCGAGGCTGATCGCCGTCTGCGTCGTACTGGCTGGTGGGTTGTGGGCATCGCGAATATGGCCCTTGCCATTCAGCTGGGACAGGGTTGGGGCTGGATCCCCCGAGCTGGCGTCGATCCCTGGTACTGGGACCGCTTTCGTGGCTGGTCGCATAATCCAAACCAGCTCGCGCTCTACTGCGCAATCTTTGGCCCCCTAGCCTTGCATCTTGCGACCACCACCAGCAACCGATGGGGCAGGTTTCTTGGGATCGCCAGCTTGCTCCTGACTTTCTATGTCGGGAGGCTGACAAAGAGCGATACCTATTTGTACACCAGCATCCTGACCTGCCTGACATTCCTCGGGCTGCGGATCAGGACATGGCTCAAGACCGGTGGCAACGGGATCAGCTTTTCACGGCAAGCCGTCCTCCTGTTGCTTGTCGGTATCCTTCCGTTGGCGATGGCGATAACCCCCTATGCCGTAACGGAGGCGAGCGTCCTCGAAAACTTCGCCAAGGGCCTGACCAAGGACAAGGGCGGCGAGGCTACTGCGGAAACCGCCGCGCTCCGCGTGCATCTCTGGGACGAAGCGTTGGAGAAGGGCGCCGAATCCGGATCGCTTGGCCTAGGTCCAGGTCCGCATCTCGAGCGCCCATCAGTGTTCGACTCGCAATTTCTGGAACGACCCTTCGAGGCTCACAACACGATCCTCGACCTGTACACTCAAGGTGGTCTCATTGCGGTTCTGGCGCTGGTCTGGATCGTCGGCGCCGCCATCATGTCGGTGTGGCGTGCGAAGCTCGACGCGCTGTTAGCGCTCGTGGTGTCAATCATCATCTTCGGAATGCCGCACCTGATCATCCGCCACCCGATCGTGTGGTTTGCGCTGACCATCTGCCTTGTCGCCGGTACGCCGAAAGCAGTTTCTGCAATCTCCAACAATCCGGGGTAATGGTATGTGTGGTATTGCCGGAATTCTTCTTGCATCCGATTCAGCGGACACGAGGCCGCTCAGGGCAATAGAGCAGATGACGGCCGCACTTCGCCACCGCGGGCCGGATGGCGAGGCATTCTGGGTAAACTGTGAATCGGGTGTCGCCTTCGGTCACAGGCGGCTGGCCATCGTTGACCTATCGGAGGCTGGCCGTCAGCCGATGCATTCCGAAAGCGGCCGATATGTCATCACCTTCAACGGCGAAATATACAATTTCCGTGATTTGCGCCGTGAGCTGGAGAGTACAGGCCATCATTTTCGGAGCGCCAGCGATACCGAAGTCATGCTCGCCGCAGTTGAGAGTTGGGGCCTCGAAAAAGCACTCACGCGTTTCGCCGGCATGTTCGCTTTAGGATTATGGGACCTTAAGACAAGGACGCTCCATCTCGCCCGCGACCGAATGGGCAAAAAGCCGCTTTATGTCGCCTCAACACGCGATGCACTTGTTTTTGCTTCCGAGTTGAAGGCGATCAACCGTTTTCCAGGGTTTTGCCAGGAGCTCGATATGGATGCGGCCGCGGCAATGCTTTCGAAGGGATGGGTACCGGATGACAGCTGCATTTGGCGAGGCGTATTCAAGCTGCCGCCGGGTTCGGTCCTGTCGGTAACGGCCGCTGAGTTCTCCGGGGAACGCAGTGTCGCGTCCCTGTCGCATCGCATTCGACACTGGTGGTCGCTGGCCGAAGCCGCCACGAAAGGACGGACGGAGCAGGTCGCCGGCAGCGACGAGGAACTCACCGATGAACTGGACGGCCTGCTTCGGCTTGCCGTTCGGGAGCGCATGATCGCTGACGTCCCGCTGGGGGCCTTCCTGTCGGGCGGAATAGACAGCTCGACGGTTGTGGCCCTGATGCAGGCTCAATCGGAAAAGCCTGTGCGAACGTTCACGATCGCTTTCGGAGAGGGCGGGTTCGATGAGGCTCCCCACGCCGCGGAAGTCGCTCGGCATCTGGGCACCGACCATACCGAACTCCACCTTTCGGCTGCCGTAGCGCGCGACGTCATTCCAGAACTGCCGCAGATCTGGGATGAGCCTTTCGCTGACGAATCGCAGATACCAACTCTGCTGGTGGCGCGGCTCGCCCGCCGGCACGTTACGGTGGCTCTGTCGGGCGACGGTGGCGATGAATGCTTCGCCGGCTACGCCCGCCACTTCATGGCGGCCCGTCTGCGACGACAGCATACTCTGCCGTCAGCACTGCGTCGGGCGCTCGCGGCAGGCACTGGGTTACTGGTCCGTGCAGCCCGTCACGATCTCGTCGGCAAGCTGCCGCTTTCGGAGGGTGCACGGCATGCGCTTCGGGGGGATCGGCTGAATCGCCTAGCTCAGCTCCTCGCTGCAGCCAATGAGGACGAGTTGTATCGGCGGCTTACGGGATCATCGACCGAGAACCTGAGCCTCCACCAGCCACCCTCATCAATTCACGTCGAGCACCGGCTTGATGGGCTGCTGTCCCGGCTTTTGTATGACGATATGGCCGGATACCTGCCCGGGGATATATTGGTGAAGCTGGACCGCGCCAGCATGGCCAACAGCCTCGAGGGGCGGTGCCCGCTGCTCGATCATCGTGTTGTCGAATTTGCCTGGCGCCTGCCGACGAATACGAAGGTTCGGAATGGCAAAGGCAAGTGGATCCTTCGTCAGTTGTTGCGCCGGTACGTTCCGCAGCGGCTGATCGAGCGGCCGAAGCAGGGTTTTGATGTTCCCATAGCAGTCTGGCTGAGAGGCCCGCTGCTCAGTTGGGCAAACGATCTTGTCGCCGATATGCGCTTGTCCGGAGACGGGATTTTCGACCTTGCGGAGGTCGATGCGTGCTGGCGCGATCACGTTGATGGCAGGCACGACCATTCTCGCAAATTGTGGCCCGCTTTGATGTTCCAGGCCTGGCACAACGAGGCAAGGCGGCCATCGCCGCCCGCAACGGGTTCTCGCGTGCCCGAACTTACAGGAGATTAAGATGGAAGGGTCCATAGTTAGCCGCATCCACCTTCCGCACGTTAACGAAATGCACGTGCCTGCGCGCGAAATCGCTCCGCGCATGAAACGTCCGCTACGCGAACAGATGGACACGCAAACCCCGTTCCATCAGCTCCTCGTTACCCTGGCAAGAAAAAAATGGTTCCTGATGACCATGGTCGTCAGCGGCGGCGTATTAGCCGCGCTTGCCGGTCTTGCACGGCCTGCCCTGTATGAAGCCACCACACAGGTGATCGTCGACGCACCCAGCAGAGCGGGACCTGCCGGCGGCCTGGTCTCTGCTCAGGATGCGGTGGATTCCAGCATTGACGACCATATAACCATGCTCTCGTCGCAAGGCCATCTGCGAAGCGTGGTGGCAGCGTTGCGCAAAACGGACGCTCTCAACAGTACTACAAAGGTTGATGCTGGCACCGAAAATTCTGCTGCTAACCCTGCGGGCCTTGAGCCGCCGACGTTGCGCTCGGGTACAGCCGATCTGCTGGCCAAAATTTGGCCGCGAAGCACTCCGGCGGAGCCAGATGCGGCTGAACTCAAGATACTGCGCAAGGGTATAAGGATCGGCCAGGAGCTGCGATCGAGGGTCATCAGTGTCGGCTTCACCGATCACGATCCGGCGCGGGCCGCCTTGATCGCCAACACGTTCGCCCAAGTGTATATTGGCGATCTGGCGAGGAAAAGCCAAGCATCGGACAGACTGGAACTTGAATCGATAGTTGCCGGACTTCCAGCTACACAAAACAGTCTCGCAGAAGCGACCGATCGTCTTGAGAGGTATCGGCTGAGCCATGGCGCGGTCGACCAAGGTGCAGCGGACAATGCCGCCAAAGAGATAGTCGAACTTACCCAGCAAATCTCCTTGTCGAAAGCGGATCTCTCCGCATCGGAATCTCGACTCCAACACATTCAGGACTTGCGAAAGCGGGGCGCGTCGGTTGCCTCGATCGCCGAAGCCGTCGGATCACCCGTGCTGGCCGATCTCTTGGCACGCCAGGCCAACGACACGACAGATGAGGACGTCACAGATGCGATCGACCGTCAGATTGACCAAGAAATCGCCAGCGCCGCTGCCGAGGCCAACATCTATCGCTCTCAGATTGCGGCGCTGCAAAAGCGCAAGGATGTCCTGGATGCGGTCGTAGCCGATACAGCCGGCCGGCTTTCCGGATTGCGCGCTCTCGAGCCGCAGGTCAGCATCCTGACGCAGCGCTACAACGACCTTTTGACCCGGCAACAAGACTTGACGCGGCGTATTGCAAGTCCATCCCCCGGAGTCAGGCTTCTCTCAGCGGCGTGGCCCCCTACCAATCCAACGACTCTTTCGCCAATATTTCTTATTCCGCCCGGCATGGTCGTGTTTGGCCTGATTGGGGGGATATTCATACTTGTCCGCCAACGCTTCGATAGCACCTTGCGCGGAGAGGCCGAAGCTGAAGCAGCGCTCAAGGTTCCGTGCCTCGGGCTAATACCCCAGGCTGCCACAACGCACGCGAGGCGACTGCAGCAGCTGGTTTCAGGCCAGCAGGAGTCCAGATACAGCCGCGCCGTGACGGCCCTGCTTGTCGCCGCGGCGCCCCAACGGGCGAGGGATTGCTCGAACATAATCTTGATAACATCCTGCGGTGAGGATGATGGCAAGACCGAGCTCGCATGGAGCATGGCCTTGGCGGCCACCAGACTTGGAGGGCGAGTACTCTTTATTGATCTGGACCGCACGGACCGCCGCCTTACAGGCGAGTTTGTGAAGGAATTCAGCGCACGTAAGCCGCACAATTTTTTCGGAGACTATATCAGTGACCGTTGTGCGCTGCACGATGCGATAGCTGGAATGTCGGCAATCGGAATCGATTTCATGGCGCTCGCACCGTCGGAGGATCTGCTGCCCTTGCTGTCCAGTGTCGACGGCTCCCCTTTCAAAGATGAACTGCACTCGGTCTATCGGGTGGTCATCATAAATGGACCGCTGGGGCTTGAGGGACCAGAGGCCAGACTCCTGACAGGCTGGGGTGACGTGGTTCTTTTCGCCGTTCGCTGGGCGAAAACGCGACGCAGCATCGCGCGAGGCGTTCTAGACCTGCTTGCGGGCGATACGCCAGCTTCGGTTCCCGTCGCAAGCGTTCTCACGAAGGTTAATCTCAGGAAGCACTCGGGTTACCGATTCGGGGACAGCGCCGATCTCTTGCTGGAGAGGGCATGACGAGCTCGGCTTTTATTGTCGGGTACTTCCCACCGCCGCCTGGTTGAAAATCACCGCTTTAGGCGCTGCGCCGATCGACTGCCGGCGCGGGCCATTCGTCAGTAGCCGGGATTGCCGCGGAGAGGTCCATCCGGAGCGTGGGTCCGATGTGTCACAACGAAACCTACTGGCCAGGAGCCGCCGGACCGGCATTCATGAATTCCGGAACCCACACCTGAGGCGACGCCCCTGACGCCGTCCTTCATCTGCTTGGCAGGTCCCGCAGCCTGGTGGTGTCAAAATCACCTTCCCGCTGCAAGCGGCGTGGCGCACCGCTCATTACTGCTTGGCTTGGCGATGAATCCGTAGCGCAGGTGACGAGACTTTGTCGATTTTCGCCCAGAGTGCGCTCCCGCCCATCGTAGATGCGTTCCTGATGGCGTATGCCCATGCCGGCAAGCGTGACGGTGAAATCGCAAGGGCAGTCAAACCTTGCGCCATTCGTTGCGCTTTGCTTCGCGGCAGGGCCCGCACGAACTCACTCACACTACCTGGTTTTTGTCCCTTTCGCAAAAAGCTGTGGACGATGTCTTGCTTCAGGAATTTGGCGAGATTGAACGGCTCGCGCTCGCATTTGCTCAATTGCAAGCCGTGCCGCCGGCACATGGCATCGAAGGCTTCTTTCGTCCATCGGCCAATGTGGTTTGGTGGCATGTCTACGAGCGAGCCGTGAGACTCCATATAGTACGTTCTGTTTTCATTTGGCACGGCAATGAAGGCAGATCCTTGCGCGTTCAGAAGATATTTTAAGCGAGCAAAAACCTCATCCACTTGGTCCATATGCTCGAAGACCTGAAACATGAAAATAAAATCGAAGGCCTCTTTCATAGAATCGAAGCTGCCCTCCCGAAAATCGCTCGCAAAGGTCTTGAAGCCTTTTGACGCCAAAACTGATCGCGCCGTTTCGTTGTAGTCGACCGCAGAAATATCTGAAGTATGGAAGAATTTGTTGTTGATGCGGTCGAGAAAATACCCGAACCCCGATCCCACTTCGAGAGCAGTCTTTCCGCCAGTATTCAGGCCCGCGAGCTCTTCGATTGTCCTTGCATATTCCCATTTCATAGTTGGATACGAAGGGTACGCCCAGGCTAAGTTATAAAACTCAAAGCCTCCGGCGACGAACGGATCTGCGAAACCGAATCCGCAATCTGCGCATTTGCGAATGTCGCAAGTGTTACTGCCCCAGAGATCCGACAGGTGGCTTGTTAACTTTCGAGAGCGATCAGGGTCCTGACGCGGATTGATGAAATGTCGAGAGGCCTCGTCTGCTGTCACTTCGAACAATTTTGCGGTTGATACACTGCCACACGCCGGACAAATGGTCATCTCGCTATCCCCAAAAGCTGGACGAAGGAACGTCGCCTTCGACGGTATAGAATGCACACCGGCCGGCCCGCCGCGGGCGCTCGACGCCGCCGCCACGCTAAATTCGTCTCCGGCTACGCAACCGGCCCAGTCTCGGGCGGATCGCGAACACGTAGGTAAGAATGTGCTGGCTCGCAATTTTCATAACTGATGGGCGAAGAATTTGGATAGCATCTTGGATCGTCGCTCGCCAGGACTGCTGGTGGAATCTGCTAGGAATACGAGCAACCCGCAGCGCCCGTAACAAAGTCTCGGGGCGAGGGAGGTGTTTACGATCCTGAATTAGATTCCAGTTAAGCTCTTTGACAGCAAGAGTTACTTGATCAACTTCATCGAAGCTCTTGGTTGTAGTGATGCTCGGGTGATTCGTCGCGTCGTAGAAGATCAAGCCGTCATTTATCGCGACCATGTCTCCGTGGCATGCCAGGTCGACAAAGAACAGCTGGTCGACTCCGGCCGGGATTGAATTGTGTGCGCGCATCAGGCAACCCGCGTGAATGACGTCGCGGTTGATCAACAGCGTCGACGGGATGATCCCAAGGCTCCGCGTCGTACGGACCAGATAGAGGTCCGTTAGGCATTGCTGGCTCGAGTAGACGGAGATCCGTTGTCGCCCTTGCGGTGGCAATCGGAATTTCATCCGATCGTCCTCGATTATGTTCGCGGCACAGGTCATGAATGCAGCCGAGGGATGCTTGGTTGAAACCTCGGCAAAGGTCTTGAGTGCGCCTGGGGCCAGCCAGTCATCGTCATGGAGCAGCTTGATCCATTTTCCGACGCAAGCGAGCATGGCGTTGTTGGTATTCTCGACCTGACCCCGGCCACGGCCGTTCTCGACAATTCGGATGCGAGGCTCGGTCCGTGCATACTCGGCCACGATTGCCCAGGTCGCTCCCTCTCGGCCCTCGTCGTCGCTGACGACCAGCTCCCAACTGGCAAAATCTTGACTCAGAATGCTATCCATCGCCCGGCGGATCGTGTCCGGTCGGCGAAAGGTTGGGATGGCAACTGAAATGAAAGGGCGCAGTCGCGAAGCATCAGCGCGATGATGTTGGTCAACCACATCGGTCGTCAGAAGCTGATCAAGCTGCGATTGCTTCATGGTGTTTTTCCCTCGAGATGATGACTCTGCTTTGGTATGGCGGCTCCCACTGGTTCGACGTCGTGGCGGAGAAGATACAGAGAGGCCGCCGTTTTCAGTGCAAACCCGACGGCGCCCCCGGCCGCCATCAGATAAATGACTTTGAGTGGTTCCCAACCTGCCTCAGCACCGGCGAGTAGCGGGCCAAATACAAGCGCCGTCCGCGCGCCGTCGACGAGAAGTCGTACCTCTTGCCGCCGCAGAAGAGCTGGGACATCTTGAAGCGGTGTCGACAACGCCTGCGTAGCACCCATGAACGCCAGCGCGGTCATAATGTCTGCGGCGGGGACCCAGGGCGCGCCCAGGAGGGGAACGACGATATATGGCGCGGCTAGGCCAAGCGCTAATATTGGCAATGCAGTGAGGCCGGCTGAAAGCATCAAGAGGCCGTGCGCGGTGCCGAGCAAATGGGCGCGACTGCTGGTTTTGTTCGCCTCAGATACAAAAACATTGCTAAGCGGGTTGGCGATCAGCGTGACGGGTGCGGTCACCAGCCGTGACGCAACTCCCAGGTAACCGGCAAAAGCGGCGCCAAACAGCGAACCAACGAGTATTGCGGGAAGATTAATGATGGCGAAACTCGCTAGGGCCGAGGGAATGTCGAACAACGGAAACTTGTATTCTCGCCTGGCGACGGCAAAGACGGTCCGCCACGGCGCTCGGGCGATGCCGCCTATGTCCTTCCTGCTCAGAATCCGAGAGCCGAGGATTCCGATAAAGATGAATTGGCTCAGGATATGAGCATGCACCATCGCCTCACCTCCGAAATGGGCGAGCCCAAAAGTTAGTTGCAGCAGGGCCATGGTCACCGGCAAAATCAGGCGGCCGAGGGCGAAGTCGCGTAGCAGGCCTACGCGCAGACTCCAGCAGTTCATTGCTTCGACGAGACCGGCGCCCCCCATCCCAAGTGGAACAAGCCAGGCGAGGTGGCCAACCCGCGCTGGAGCGATGCTCGCCCACAGCAGTCCTGCCGCAAAGGCTAGGACACTCGTTACCGAGACAGCCAGGAGAATGAGCTTAACAGTCACGTATGCCTGCGCACTGTCCTTGACCCCATAAAGGGAGGCCTCGAAACGCAGTGCTGCGATCGCACCGAGGATGTTTACGATCGACAGGTAAATCGTGAAGATCCCGAAATCTGCCGGGGAATAGAGCCGGGCCAAAACGGGAATAGCGGCGACGAGGGTCAGCTGGCCGGCAATCGCCATGGCCGAAACGCCTCCTGCCGCGCGAAGAATACCGCCGATCGGGCTTGGAGGAACACGAGTGATTATTTTCTCGACCGTAGGAACCGTCCTGGATCTCAGAAAGTAGCTTTGGGACATGAGCTCGCGATTCCGAGGAGGCAAAATGCGGTTGAGCAGAGCTTACGATGGGGCCCGAACGTCACCATCATCCATCTGAATGACATTGTTCGGCAGAACGCGGATGAGGCGAATTCTTTGTGCTCCGTGCCAAGTACAACTGCAGTCTCTGAATTGAGATCGCTCATTGGAATTGCCCGCGATGAGCCGATTCTGCGAGGATCGCGCGGGCATCGATGACCGGAAATGTCGTCGTTACGCTATGCGGCATCAGCTTGATCTTTTGACCAGACCAGCAGCCGCGACCAGGATAGCGGACGCGTGGATCCGTCGCTCCGATAAGGCGCGGATTACACGGTGGCCTCTACATGCATCAACGTTTGTTGCCATATGCTGGCCGCGGCATCTGTTCCATGAAAGTCCCGGTACCATTCGACAAAGCGTTGCACTCCGTCCTCAAGCCGTGTCGTCGGGACGAAGCCGACGGCCTTGCGAAGATCGCTGACGTCGGCGCGTGTCTCCAGAACGTCGCCAGGCGGCAACGGCACATCCACGCGAAGCGCCCGGCTGCCAAGGGCGGTCTCGATGATCGAAATCAGCCGGTTGATCTCCTCGGGCCGGTCGTTGCCGATATTGTAGACGCGATACGGCGCGGAACTTGTAGCAGGGTCGGCGGTGCAAGGGTCCCAATGCGGATCGGGCCGCGGCGGTGCAGCAAGTGCTCGAACCACGCCCTCAGCGATATCGTCGATATAGGTGAAGTCTCGCCACACGCGGCCGGCATTGGCTACTTCGATTGGGTTCCCCTCGATAATCGCACGCGTGAACATGTAGACCGCCATGTCGGGCCTGCCCCAGGGGCCATAAACGGTGAAGAAGCGCAGTCCGGTCACGGGCAAGCCGAACAAGTGACTGTATGAATGCGCCATGAATTCGTTTGAACGCTTGGTTGCGGCGTACAGACTGACAGGATGATCGGCGCCGTGATGCTCGGAAAACGGTATGGTTCGATTTGAGCCGTAGACGGAGCTCGAGGAGGCGTAGACGAGGTGACTAACACCGAAGTGCCGGCAGCCCTCAAGGACGTTGAGAAACGCCACTATGTTCGATTGCACATAGGCATGCGGGTCAACTAGTGAATGTCGCACGCCGGCCTGAGCCGCGAGATGCACAAAGTTTGAAGGTCGAACTTCTGAAAACAGCAACTGGACGCGCGCCGCATCCGCCAGATCAATTCGCATCGGAGTGAAGCCGGACTCGGCACAGAGGCGCGCAAACCGCGCTTCCTTGAGTCGTGGATCGTAGTAGGGGGTGAAATTGTCGACGCCGATGACTTCGACACCCATACGCAAAAGCCGCAAGGCGACGTGGAAACCAATGAAGCCTGCCGCGCCGGTGACGACGATCGGTCCGGTCCGTGCAAGTCTCTTCACCGCGCGGTCCGAACGCGATCGAGCGATTTCCACCTTCTCCGCTGCGGCAAGAACAGACTCGCTGCATAGATCGTTGTCCAACTTGTCGCCTTTCGAATCCGTTCGACAGTACCGAATTGCCGGTCCGGGATTGCGGCTTCCGATATTTACGCCGGCGCATCGAACCTGGTGGAGTGCGCAATGCGGTGCACGACCTGCCAAGTCATGACACTCCAACTTGCGCCAACCAAATCCCGGGCGGATGCCGACGTCCGGCGATTGTGTCCAAGTGACCGGCCCTTATGGCAGGACCGAAATACGCCCAAGAAGGGCCACCAGTTCCGCCTGGCGTTTTGTTTCGGTCTTGGCGAACAGCGAGGCAAGCTGGGAACGGATCGTGGTGCGGCTGAGACGCCAGCTGCGAGCGATCTCCAAAGGTGCGTCGCCCTGAGCCAAGCGCAAGGCGAGGTGCGTTTCTGCGCTCGTCAAGCCAAACATTCTTTGCAACGTGCGAGGATTTGGCCCAGATCTGTTGTCCCGATCCAGCAACGCCACAATGCTCGTTCCGTCGGGAGCGATAACGCCGTTCTCGTTCAGTATCACCGGCCGGTCGCCCCTGCTGCGGATCACGACCCAGGACAACGAGCCCGGCAGGAATTGGCCCGCCGGAACATTCGCGATCAGCCGCCTCAGGGCGGCCGTAAGTCCGCTCGCCGTGTCGGCCGCTTCGCCCTGGCGCTCAAGCGTGGTTTGGGCGGCTGCGTTCCACTCGACTACTTTTCTTTCGCGATTCAGCACGAGATAGCCACAGCCAATGCGATCAAGCACGCCGGTTATGGATTCCAGACTGCGGCCTTTTGGTTCCCCGAGCCTTGCGTCCAATGGATCCGATGCACGATCGGGAAGGTGACCAGAAGAGGGTCGCGTATTCCGCGCCTCAAAATCATACTTGGTCCTCGTAGCAATGTACCGATTGCTCGAAGAAGCATCGACCTGTCTATCGATCAGATTCATTTTCTACCCCTAACCCAAAAGTTTCACACGCCCGAAATAAGTAATCGGGATTCAGACAGTCTTCTATGTTTAGCTGGATTCTAGTCTTCTATGCGCTGACGGATGATATGTGCATCACCACCTTGAAAACTTAGTATGATCTGACAGTTCTAAGGCAGCTCTTAGGCCCCGCTGCATCCGATAAAATGCGCGCTATGATAGCGGTATGGCAATCCGGCAGTGGTACTAAGCTGTACGTTTTTTGCTCTAGTCTCGACGGGCTAGTCAGAAGGTTGTAGTCTGTGTCCATGAGCTCGCAGTCGCGCAGGTCGAATTCGAACCCGTCAGGCAGATTGCTAACTCATATTGCCTCTGCATCGGTATTAGCTGCCACACTGATATTTGAAATAAAATCGTCGGGCTATATTGGGCAAGGCGCCAGTTTTCTGGAATTTGTTCCGGCTATTATTATTATCGCCTATCTCGAAGATCGCGTACCTGCGCTCGCTGCGACCATTCTGATGGTGGCTGTCGGCCTGTGGGCACGAGGACACGATCAGATCTCAAATGGAGATTGGGCACGCGCAATCCTGCTTCTGGTTTCGGGCGGGGTGATTGCCATGACGTTCCATCGCCTTCGGCAGGACTTGCGTGAGTTGCTGGAAGTCGCCGAGGCCAGGCTCGCTGCCGTCGAAGCGACCGAAAGCCGCTATCGTTGGGCCTTCGAACGTGCTGCCATGGGATTCGCGAACACCAACGAGAAAGGCGAGTTGCTGCAGTCCAACAAACGCCTTTGTGAGATGACCGGGTACAAGGAGGAGGAGCTTGCCCTATTGCAGCTCGATACGCTCGCCCATCCGAACGACCGGCACACCTTGGCGCAATTGCTGGCGAGGCTGGGCAATGACATTTCTTCGTTCGTTTCGGAGGTGCGTCTGTCACGAAAGGACGGTACGGCATTCTGGGCTCGTCTAACGCTTTCTTCGTCCGTGCCCGAGGGGGTTCTTTCGGAGAGTATCTTCGTGGTGGTCGATGATATTTCGGACCGACGAGCTGCTCACGAAGCGCTTCGGGCTCAGAAGGAATGGCTCGACCTCGCCCTGTCTGCTGGACGCTTGGCCACGTGGCGGATCGACCTTAAAGACGGGACAGTCACGGGCTCCGACACGTTCTGGGACATTCTCGGCCTGGCCCACGCCAATCGCCGCCGTTTAGAGGAACTATCAGCTGTCGTTCATCCGGCGGACTGGCCAAAGCTGGCGGCATCGAGAAAGTCCGCACCATCGGTCACGGATTACGATGTTGAGATACGCGTCCGCCGACCGGACGGACATATCCGCTGGGTTGCCCTGCGCGGAAGGGAGGAAAGACATGACGATGGTGGACAGCGGCTTGGAGTGGCTGCCGACCTGAGCGAGAGACGACAAACCATGCTGCTGCGCGCCGCGGCAAAGAAGCGGGAGCGTATCATGCTCGAACAGCGTCATAGATTCGGCAATGTTTTCGCGGTGATCACGGCGCTCGTGAAGATGGTCGATGTTCCCGGAAACAACGTCGCCAAATACAAGGAAATGCTGATCGACCGGATACGCGCGCTCGAGGCAACCCATCTGCTCCTTTCACGCAACGGCAGCGTATCGGGCGCGATAAACGATCTCGTTGCGCAAGAGTTGCACCCTTATATGGGAACACGCGCCATATCGGTCGGCGGTCCTTCCGTGGCGATGTCGGGAGGCGCCGCCGAGAGTTTTGCAATGATCGTTCACGAGCTTGCCACCAATTCCATGAAATATGGAGCGCTTGGCGATCCAAAAGGCCGAATCGACGTAAGCTGGACGTTCGCACCTGAAGACACAGGCAGTGATATTGTGTTCGAGTGGGTGGAATCAGGGCGGCGCCGGACCTCAAGCGTAGTCCGTCATGGCTTCGGTTCCATGATAATCGGAGTGGATGGATCGCCGCTTGTCGGTCACTCTCCCAAGCTGGAGATATCGGACCAAGGGTTGCGGTATTCGCTGCGGCTGTCACGCAAGGAAATCGGTTCGTAGTGCAGTGCTCCAATCGGAAAGCAGATATCAAAAGGCGGGTCGCTGAGCGGCCTTTGTGATGCGCAGGGTTCCTTCCAAGAATGTCGTTGGCCCAAAGCTGCGCCGCGGCATTGGGATATGCAGTAATATGCATGAGGAGTCTTGGGACGCCGTTTGCACGTCCAAAAGGACGCGCGGCGTTCTAGCTGGCATGTCTCGAAAGCCAAGTCTTCAGCATAACGGCAGCCTCGGTCCGATTGCGTACCCCCAACTCACGCAGAACCGCAGCAGCGTGGATTTTCGTGGTCGCCTCCGCGATTTCCAGATCGCGCGCAATTTCCTTGTTCGAATAGCCTTCCGCCATCAGCTTGAGGACTTCCTTTTGCCTCGAGGTCAGCCTGCCAAGGTTGACGCCAGCGGTACGCCTCTGTGGGCTTTTGTCGTCGGAATGGGTATGCGCGTGGGTTGTTTGCGTTGCACCCGAGCGTGACAGAAGTGCAGGAACATAGATGCGGCCGGAGAGGATTTCGTTGACGGCCAAAACAACCTCTTCGTCCGTCTGGGACTTTACGATGTAGCCGTGAAGCCCGATCGACAGAGCCGTGAGTATTTCCGAGCGCGAATCGTTTCCCGAAACGATCGCAAATCGCGTGTCCGGATAGGCAGACAGAATCCCGCCGAGCACTTCTTGATTGAACAGGCCCGGCATATTCAGGTCCAGGATCGCAAGATCCACGAACGATTGCTCTGCCAGCAAACTGAGCACCGCGTCGAAACAAGACGCTTCAAATATCTCCACACCTGGAATGCCTGCGGTCAGTGCCAATCGCAAGCCGCGACGATACAAGCCGTGATCGTCGGCGATGACGATTCGATACATTGAACTACCCCAACGCCTATCTGAATGGATTGAACGGTGATGGCCTGAAAGTCGTGGCCATCCACTCGTCGATTCATCCAGCCGACGCTGCGGCACCCCGAACACCACAAACGCCAGATTTCTAATATAATCTTAAATGACGGGAAACGCTCCTCTTTTTTTTGCCCCTTATGAGCGAAACCCGCCGAACGTCATCGAACATACGTTCTGACCTTTTGGATAGCTGACAGACCGGTCGGTCGTTCAGCACTGCTATAGGTCTAAAGACATAGAACAGCAAAACGGCTGAATTGTTACCATTCGAATGCACGACGACATCCACCCTGACGGCCACATACCATCCAGATGCAATGTCCGGATCAGGGGACAGTGGGGAAATCTCACCGGTCTTCTACGGGAAATCTCACCGGTTCTTCTGAGGGGACAAGAACGCGTTTCCCGGGTGCTGACCAGGGCAGGATAGCCGGCCCGTGACGACAGCGTTCAGGCCGAATGAACAAGGGAGGACCAGGATGAAAGCGGTTATTCAATGTGGAGGAATGGGAACACGCCTCCGCCCCTTCACTTCGGTCTTGCCGAAGCCGCTCATGCCGATCGGCGCACGGCCGGTTCTCGAGATGCTTCTGAAATGGTTGCGACGCAACGGTATTCAGGAAGTCTATATTACAACCGGGTATCTCGGCCACTTGATCCGCACCGTGTGTGGAGATGGCTCGCAGTGGAACCTGAAAATTCGATATACGCAGGAGATGGAGCCGCTTGGCACCATCGGGCCGCTGTCTTTGATCAGGGATGAACTGACGGAGCCATTCATCGTTCTCAATGGCGATGTCCTTACGGATCTAAGCCTCAGTCGATTTGTAGCAGCGCACCGTAAGCACACCGATCCAGTGACGATCGCAACAGCCTGTCGCCTGATCAAGATGGATTTCGGCGTCATCGACGAAGTCGACAATACCGTGCAGGTCTTTCGCGAAAAGCCGACGCTCTCGCATTTGGTCAGCATGGGAATTTACTGCATGAACCCGGACGTTCTGCAGTTTATCCCATCCGGCATACCCTTTGGGTTCGACGACCTGATGCTGCAGATGATGCAGAACGGCACGACCGTGCACGTGTACAAGCATGAGGGTCTCTGGCTCGATATCGGGCGCGTCGACGACTTTCAGAACGCACAGACCATTTCCTGGGAAGACCAGTCGGCGTCGATCGAGGTCACTGCGACGGCTGCATGACGAAATCACGAGCCCGGTCCCACAGTTATCAGTCTAGGAGGTTGTGATGCTCTTGGTCAGTGCCCCGATCTTGGGTGTGCCGGAGAAGACTGCTTTGACCAAGGTCATCGACAGCGGCTGGCTGACCATGGGGGAGCAGGTACGAGCCTTCGAACAAGCTTTTGCCGACGTGCATGGCGCGGAGGATTGCGTCGCGGTCAGCTCTTGTACCGCAGCACTTCATCTCATTTTGCACGCACTTGGTATCGGACCGGGCGACGAGGTGCTGGTGCCATCCTTGACTTTCGTGGCGACCGCGAATGCGGTCCTCTATGTCGGTGCGACGCCGGTCTTCGTCGACATCGAGTCAGCCGACGTGCCGCTGATGTCGATCGTGGAAGCCGAAGCGAAATGCACGACCCGCACCAAGGCAATCATTCTCGTCCATTTCGCCGGCTACCTCGCCGATCGGGAACAATGGCAGAGGTTCGCCCGTGCCCGGGGGCTGCATATCGTCGAGGACGCGGCGCATGCGCCGGGCTTGAAGGAGGTGGGGACATTTGGTGCCGCGGCCGCCTTCAGCTTCTACGGCAACAAGAACATGACCACGGCGGAAGGCGGGGCTGTGATCGCCAGGGATGCCGGTCTGCTCGAGACAATCCGCCAGGCGCGTGGACATGGGATGACCACCGGGACACGTCAAAGGCTGAACAGCCGCACCCCTCAGTATGATGTCACCATGCTCGGATTCAACTATCGCATGGATGAATTGCGGGCTGCGATCGGACTGGTCCAGCTGCAAAATTTGCAGGAGTGGAATGAGATCAGGCGTATCCTGGTCATGCTGTATCGCCGTCTCATAGCCAAGCATTGCCCGGCCGTGACCATCCCGTTCCACGAGCCGCGGACGTCGGCCTACCACATCATGCCTATCCTTTTGCCACGCTACGCCGACAGGCAAGACGTCATCGACGCACTGCGCGCGCAAGGGATACAAACCACTATCCACTACCCGCCGGTGCACCAGATGACGCTCTATCGTGAGCTTATTCCCGGTACTCATTTACCGCGCACTGAAGATTTCGCGCAGCGCGAGCTGACGGTACCGCTGCATCCGCAGGTCACAGCACCTTTGGTCGAAACGGTGGTTGTCGCTCTTGCCGCAGCGGTTAACAGTAGCGCCCAGACAGGAACAGCCGCATGAATGCCCTGGACCTAGCCATTCACCGGCCTAACGTCTCGAGCGCCGCCCATGGGTCTGTGAGACGAGCAATTGATCTCGTCGTTGCTGCGGCCGCGGCGATCGTCTTCGCTCCGCTGATGCTGCTGATTGCCGTGGCGCTGCTGCTGGAAGGTGGTCGGCCCATCTTCTTTACGCAGACCCGCGTCGGGGCCGGTGCTCGCCCATTCCGCATGTACAAGTTCCGCAAGTTCAGCGTGCAATGCGATCCCGGTGGCTTGGCGCTGACCATGGCCTATGACAGCCGCATGACGCCGGTAGGACGGTTCCTCGCCGCCACCAAGTTCGACGAGCTGCCGCAGCTTTGGAACGTCTTCAGAGGCGAGATGGCAATCGTCGGGCCCCGCCCGGAGAGCCTTGTCTTCGCCGATTGTTTTCGCGGGAGCTTCGAGGGTATTTTACAATACAAGCCAGGCTTGCTGGGTCCAGCCCAGGTCCTCTTCCGGAATGAAGCGCATTTTTATCCGGGATCCGTGGACCCGCTACTGTTCTACCGCGAGGTTCTGTTTCCTGCGAAAGCCAGGCTCGACCTTTCCTATTATCCGCAGCGCACAATCGTCTCCGATGTCGTGTGGATGGTGCGCGGGCTGCTGGCGGTACTTGGCATCGTTTCGCCGCCGCCGATCGGAACTTGAGAGCAGGCGGGACATCCGCGCTCTCGTGGATTTGCAAAGTCAGTGCCTCACGTCATAGGGGGAACGCTTGGGTCATGGCATACAAGGGCAGGAAAGTTCTGGTTACGGGTGCCGATGGGTTCATCGGTTCGCATCTCACCGAAGCACTCGTCCGTAGCGGTGCCGACGTCACGGCGGTGGCTCTCTATAATTCGTTCGACAGCCACGGCTGGCTGGACGATTTACCGGACACCATACGAAGCCAACTGAACCTCATCCGAGGCGATGTTCGCGACAGCGCGTTCCTTAATCGGATCGTGCGTGGCCAGGCGGTCGTGTTTCATCTCGCCGCACTGATCGCTATCCCGTATTCGTATGCCGCCGCCCAGTCCTATGTGGAAACCAACATCCTGGGCACGGTCAACGTCCTCGAAGCGGCGCGTCAATGGGAGACTGAGCGTGTGGTGCACACCTCGACAAGCGAGGTTTATGGCACCGCGCTGACAATGCCTATCAGCGAATCCCACCCGTTGCAGGGACAATCACCATATTCGGCATCCAAGATCGGTGCGGACATGATGGCGGAGTCCTACGCCCGATCGTTCGACATCCCCGTGGTTATCATGCGGCCCTTCAATACGTACGGCCCACGCCAAAGTGAGCGGGCCATCGTACCGACCATCATACGTCAGGCTCTCGACAAAAAATGCCCGGCGATCATGGTGGGAGACACAAGCCCGATCCGCGATCTTACTTTCGTGGAAGACACTGCGGCGGCGTTTTTGACCGCAGGTTCGGCCGAGCTCGAATTTGGCCATGCCTACAATGCCGGAAGCCAGCGCGCTGTGACGATCTCGGACGTATTGGATCTGGTGATCGAGTTGAGTGGCTGCAAGAAACCGATTCACCGCGACGAGCGCCGCCTGCGGCCGCAGAATTCCGAGGTGCGTGCCTTGCTGGCCGATTCTTCGCTCCTCGAAAGCAAGACTGGATGGCGCGCCCAGACCAGCCTGCGCGAAGGCTTGGAGCGGACCATCGGATGGTGGCAAGGGCGCCTCAGCGAAGGCCGAGTGCGACACGAAATGGGCTACATGACATGACCTTTCGCCCGCGTGGGTTGGCTCCACTATTGATTGCGGCTGCCTTGTCGTTGGATTTGTCCACGGCCGGCGGCCGGCAAGACAGCGCGCCGACACAGTTTGTCGCGCCAGTGATGATGGATCTGCCCGATTATCTCCAACCCGCGACGGATCCAGCCTTCGGGACAATTTTCATGCGCATTACCAAGCCTGGCGCTCTTGGCAATGGCGTCGTATGCGAGAAAAAATTTTGCAGCCACCGTTATTCCAGCTCCCAAGCGTGGAATTCAGACCAGAGTCTCCTCGTCATCACCAACGGCTGCAACGGCATGTGCTTTTTCGACGGGCAGACCTATGTCCCGCTTTTCCGTCGCGCTCGATCGGCTGAATGCGAATGGCATCCGCAAAATGCCGATCTGATGATTTGCGTTCAGGACCGGAAAATTTCGACCTGGGCGCCGCGGACCAATCGCGAAGACGTGCTGTTCGTGTCGCCGAATTACCATGATCTTCAGTTCGGGCCGTCCAAAGGCAATCCCAGCCGTAACGGCGATCGTATAGCAGTGCGCGCAATCCGTGGCGATGGTGCGATGGTTGCCTTTGCCTATGATCTCAAGCAGCGCCGGAAATTTCCGGACATCGATCTTGCCCAGCTTGCCGGAACCGTCAGCGCCTGCTCGATCTCCCCGCTCGGAGCGAACATCCTGTGCTTTCAGAACGTGAAGGAAGACACAGAACAGCGAGCTGTTTTCTCCGTCGACGGGACGTTGCGGCAGAGTTGGACGGACCATCATCGGCCCGGCCATGGCGATATGACGGTCGATGAAGACGGCAGCGAAGTTTTCGTGGGCATCAGCAAATCCGACCCTGACAAATATCACGTCATCAAAAGGAGACTGGTCGACGGGAAGGTCACCTCGCTTATGAAGTTTGGCGAAGCCGAGCATGCGTCCGTGCGGGCACTGGACAGGAGCGGCTGGGTGTTCGTGAGCTATGGCGGCAATCCCGATGAGATCTCTGCCAATCCCGACTGGGCGCCATATGCGCGAGAGGTGATCGCGCTGCGCCTCGATGGCAGCGGTGAGGTTCGACGGGTCACGCAAACCCACAACGTCCCGTCCGACTATTGGAGCGAAACCCATGCCTCGCCGTCACCCGACGGCTCTCAGGTAATCTGGTCGAGCAACTGGGGCGTGCCTGGCGGGCCGGTCTACGAATTCATCACCCGTCTCGATTGGCCGGAAGAGCCGCGGTCGAACCAGAAGGAGATTGCCGCCAATGGTCCTCGTTAATCGAATCCTTCTTGTCGCGCTCGGTATGCTGGCTACCGTGGAAACGGCCGCTGCAGCGGAAGCGCGGGTTGCTTATCGACTTTCCGCCGGCGATACCGTCGAGATAGGAATTGCCTCCATCTCTGAGCGAACGCAACGTGCGGTGGTCCAGATGGACGGCACGATCGCGCTTCCCGAAGTCGGGATGGTTTCGGTGGGCGGCCTGACTCCGGCCGAATTGCAGACACGCATGCAGACGATCTTGCCAACCAAGATATTCCACCAGCGGCTGCCTGACGGGCGGGAGCAAATGATCGTCATCAAGCCGACAGACGTGACCGCCGTGGTTGCAGAGTACAGGCCGATCTATGTGACCGGCGACGTGCTTACTCCCGGACAGCAGGCCTACCGCCCGCTGATGACCGTGCGGCAGGCTATTGCCGTGTCAGGTGGTTTCAGCCTTTTGCGGTCCCGGGCAACCCAGGTTGGCCCCGATCCGGTGGATCTGCGGCGCGATTATGAGTCGCTTTGGGGGGAATACACGCGAGACTATTTTCACAGCGCCCGTCTCCGCGCCGAACTTCAGGGTAAGTCGACTTTCGACATGCAGCCACCACAAGGGTCGCCTTTGCCGGCAAGTTTTGCGTCGGCGATCGCGCAGGCCGAAGCAGAAGGGCTGAAGCTCTCGTTGGACAATTTCCAGAAAGAGCAGAGCTTTCTCGATAAAAGCGGCAAGGATGCTGCTGCACAAACCGAGACCTTGCTCGAGCGCGAGAAAGCCGAAGCGGATGGGGTGAAGGCGGACGAAGACGAGCTGGCGCGCGTAAGAAAAGCGTTTGAGTCGGGAAATCTAACCAATACCCGGCTCGCCGACGTCCGGCGCGCTTTGGTTCTCTCTTCCAGCCGGGCGCTCGAAACCTCGGTTGAACTTATGAGAGCACGACGTCAGCAGGACGATTTTGCCAGACAGCACGAACGCAATGACAACCAAAGAAGGATCAGTCTGCTGACCGAGCTGAAGGATACCAATGTGCGTCTTGCCGACGTCAGCGCAAGACTTCGCGCCGCCAGCCAGAAGTTGCAGCCCACGGGCGCGGCCGCCCTGCCGTTGCCGGTTGCCGGCGAAAGGATCCAGGCCGAGGTCACGATCGTTCGCAAAGTCGACGAAGAATGGCGGAAACAGCCGGCCCAAGAAGACACCGAGGTCATGCCGGGAGACACGATCGAGGTCAGGTTCAGCAGCGCTCTCGAAAACGCGGCGACGCGATAGACCGGGCCGCCGTACTGCCGGTTGAGTTTGGCAACCGCTTTACTGCCTGAAGGCTCTGGAAAACTGGTCGGTAAGGGGCTTCATCAAGTAGGACCAGACACTGCGCTCGTCGGTTCTTATGTGGACTTCGGCGGGCATGCCGGGTTTGAGTATTTTGTCTCCTGTCAGGCAGGTCGCTTCATTGTCGACGTCGATGCGCGCCGAAAAATAGGAAAGCTGGCGTTGCTGATCCTTGATCAGATCTGCTGAGACGCGGTTGACCGAGCCTTCGCAAGCAGGTGTGGTGCCGGCGTCGAACGCCGGAAAACGGATCGACACCTGCTGTCCGGGATGAATCTCATCGATACGCGACGGCGGAATGGAAGCGTCGACGACAAGGTTGTCGGAATCGGGCACAATCATCATGAGCACCTCTCCAGCGCCAATCACGCCGCCGACGGTGTGGACCGAGGATTCTTGTACCGTGCCCGATTGCGGGGCACGAATGTCTGTCCTGCCGAGTTCGTCTTCGGCCACCACCTTGCGCTCACTGAGCTCGGTCTGCTTGGCTTCCGTTTCGCGAAGTTCGTTGGTCACGTCGCTCCGCATTTGTTCGCCGAGCTGAAGCACCTGCAGGTCCGTTTCACTGATGTGAGCTTGTACCTCCGCTATCGCTGCGACAAGGCGTCCCGATTCGCCGCGAGTCCGGGTCTTCTCCAGGCTGACATTGCTCAACCTCTCCTTGGACACCAACTTCTTTGCGTAGAGAGATTCGACATCTGCAAGGTTCTTGGTCAGCAGATCCAGAGACTCGTCCGTCGCAGACTGCTGCGATTTGAGGCCATCGATCTGACGTTCCAGCTGCTTCGCGCGGCTTTGCAATTGTGCCTTCTGGCCAGCCAGCGCCGCAGCACGACTTTCAAACAAGGCACGCTCGCCACTGACAAGTGCCACCACTTGCGGGTCACCCATTTGAGCCCGAAGGTCGGGCGGGATCTGCATTTCCGGCAGACCCTGGCGCTCGGCCTCCAGTCGGGCCAGACGAATGGTGGCTCGATTGAGATCCTCGGTGATTATCTGCAGGTTTGCTCGGGTCAATGTGTTGTCCAGCCTGACCAACACGTCGCCGGCCTTCACATGATCGCCGTCCTGCGCGAAGATTCCGCCGATGGTGCCGCCGGTTTGATGCTGGACCTTTTTTATGTTGCTTTCGACGACCACAGTCGCAGGCGCAATCACCGCGCCGGCAATCTTGGTCAATCCCAACCAGAGCCCTCCGCCAAAGATCAACAGCAAGCTGGTTGCCAGGCCCAAGAGCAGATTGGCCCGGATGCCATCCGGATCTGGCTTCGTCTCCAACGAACGGCTCTCGCCACCGGCGGCGACGTATGACGACACGGTAACAGTAGAGCGATACTTCACATATGCCCGGCTACACCTTTGTGCGGCGGAACGACAATTCGCTGCCAAGCTCCGGACCAGATTACCCCAGGGTAGATTGGCTCGAATGCCATCCGGCTCCGGCTTCGCCCCGGTCGGCTGGCCTTCGCCGCCAACCGCAGCATATGACGACATGGTCACGTTAGACACTAAGCAATACCTCACGCATGCCCGCTTGCACCGTGTTGCAGCGGAACGACAATGTTTGGCTTGTCCGGACGCGGGAAGGGCCGGATCACATTTGCCAGAACGTCTTCGCGCGAGCCGAACGAATGGAGCATCCCGTTCGACAGGACGAGTACCTGATCGATGTTGACGAGAGCGGAGGGGCGATGCGCAACGACGATCACGATACCGCCGCGCTGACGCACTGCCAGGATTGCGCCGGCCAAAGCAGCATCGCCGTCTGCATCCAGATTGGAATTTGGTTCGTCAAGAACGACGAGGAATGGATCGCCGTAAAGTGCCCTGGCAAGCCCGACGAGCTGCCTCTGCCCAGCCGAAAGGGCCGCGCCGCCTTCTCCGATGCGTGTTTGAAAACCCTGCGGAAGACGCATGATCATCTTGTCCACGCCCGCAGCCTTGGCAGCTGCCAGCACGCCTTTTGCGTCGCTTTTGCCGCCGAACCTCGAAATATTGTCGGCGATCGTCCCGTCGAACAGCTCAACGTCCTGCGGCAGGTAGCCAATATGAATGCCGAGCAGTTCTGAGTTCCACTGATCGAGCGAGGCGCCGTCCAATCTTACCGTGCCACGAAGCGGCTTCCATGCCCCGACCAAAGCGCGCACGAGCGTGGTCTTGCCGGAGCCGCTCGGGCCGACGACCGCCAACCCTGCGCCTCTCGCCAAGCGGAAGCTTACATTGAAGATGGTTGGCTTCTGCAGACTTGGTGGTGCGACGGTCAATTCTTCGACCGCAAGCTCCGCCTTTGGGCGCGGCAGTTCCATTGTCTCTTGCTGGCTAGCAAAGGCGTCCAGTGCTGCCGCCAGCTCGGAATAGCTTTTGCGGGTTGCCAGAAACCCCCTCCAGTTTGCGATGGCCACATCGACCGGCGCCAGTGAGCGACCCAGCAAAATGGACGATGCGATGATCACGCCCGGCGAGGCCTCGCCCCCGATCACAAGGTAGGCACCAAGCCCCAGCACACATGATTGCAAGGCCATTCGAAGCGTCTTCGACAGTGAGCTCGCTGCGCCGACGACGTCGGAAAGCCGTTCCTGGTTCTTCAGATAAAGATGACTGACCTCGTTCCAGCGCCGGCTAAGCGGAGCGGACAGGCCCATCGCCTGAACAACCTCTGCGTTGCGGCGGCCGGAATCGGCCAGAAGCCGCTGTGCTACGAGTGTTTCAGATGCACGAGCCGCGGGTTTGCGGCCGATGATCTCGGCAACCACCGTCAAAAACACAACGGCGCATGCGCCGAGCGTTGCCAGCACACCAAGCGCCGGGTGCAGCAGATAGATGACCACCATATAAAATGGTATCCAGGGAGCATCGAATAAGACGGTCGGCCCCAGTCCGGAAAGAAAGCCACGTAGCTGGTCCAGATCACGAAGCGGGTGTACCCGGTTCGCATCCGGCCCGGCGACGAGGGGCAGGGAAAGCGAGGCTGCGAACGCCTTTTGCTGAAGATTTTTATGCAGGCGGCTGCCGATGCGGACTAACAGGCGAAGCCTCACGAAATCGAGGAGCCCATAGGCCGCGTAAAGTCCCAGCATCCCGACTGTAAATCCGATAAGAGTCGGCACGCTCTGCGAAGGCAGCACGCGGTCGTAGACCTGGAGCATGTAGACGGAGCCGGTCAAGGCGAGGATATTTATCAATCCGGAGAAAACGCCTACGCCAACGAGGCCGTGCACACAGCCGAACATTGCGGAGCGTAGATCGAGCGAGCGCCCTTTGGTTGACTTCATGATGTGCGCTCGTTGACGCGAAATTGCCGCGCAATCTCGTCGGTTCTTTCGATGAGGGACAAACTTTAACCTTCCGGGAAGCAGCAGCTCCGCCCCGCTGCTGGAACATTACGAATTGCTTACATACGTGCCTTCTTTGATTAAAATGTAGCAAAATCGTGACGCCAGGCTGAGAATTCGGCAACTGGCTCGCCAGGCTGGGGATAACTGGGTCGAGTAAGGAGATATTCCTAATCATGACACCGCGCAGAAGCTTATGGTCATCTTCGTAGCATCAAGGCTTCAAAGCGTCTGGGGAGGGATGGGTTTTGATTTTGTCGATCGAGAGTTAAACGATTTTGAGATACACTTCATCGGTACGCCATTGTCGGCCACCAACGCCGGCTAATACGGGAAGGCGAGTGTCGTGAGCGAAGAGATCAATGTCGCCGATGCCTATGGCAGGGGCCGCAGCACCTTCATGGGATTGCAATTGCTGGTCTCGCCCGGTGCGCTTGTTCCTCGGCCGGAAACGGAACTGCTCGGCAAGGCCGCTCTCGATGCTCTGAGCCAACTGAACTTACCGGTACCTCGCGTTGTCGACATGTGCTGTGGGGCGGGTAATCTGGCGTGCGCCATCGCACACCACGCTCCCACCGCGCGCGTGTGGGCAAGCGATCTTACCGACGGATGCGTGGAGGTCGCACGCCGCAACGTCATCCATCTTGATATGGAGGAGCGGGTAACGGTGCTTCAGGGCGACTTATTCAGCGCCTTCTCCGGCCTGGAGCTTGACGGCACGATCGACGTGATCGTTTGCAACCCGCCCTACATTTCCGAAAAACGGCTCGAGGGCGACCGTTCGCATCTGGTCGAACTCGAGCCGCGTGAAGCGTTCGCAGCCGGCCCCTACGGCCTGAGCATCCATATGCGGGTGCTCAAGGAGGCGCCGCGATATTTGCGGCGCGGAGGCATCCTGCTTTTCGAGGTCGGGCTTGGCCAGGACCGACAGGTCATGAGTTTGCTCGAGCGTTCCAAGGCTTATGAGAGTATCCGGGCAGTTACCAATCCAGCGGGCGAGGGCAGGGTGGTTGTGGGACACACAAAAGCGCAGGCATAAGCACTGCAGTCGCGGCAGGCTTCAGACACGCTGTCGCGGCTTAACGGCCGGGGACTTGAAACAGAGCTGCAAGGTTTTCGGGAATCAGTTTCTCTTGCGCATGACGTATTGCGCAATTCCCTGGATGGAATCGAGGTTCTCGGGCAGCAACTCGCTGTCTTCGACCGTGATGCCGAAGGTCTCCTCGATGAAGCCGATAACCTCGAGCACCCCCGTCGAGTCCACGATGCCCTGGTCGAGAAGCGAGGTGTCGCTCTCCAGGCTCTCCGGATCGGCTATATAGAAATTCGAGGCCAGGAAAGCGCGAATTTGTTCGCTGCAGGTATCGGTTCTATCCTTGGTAGATAACATTGATTTCGCCTCCGGTACAAAAGATGAATGCTGATCAACTTCGCCCTGGTACCGACTCATGACAGGGCCGTTTTTTTGAGTTTGCCCGTGTCGGTCATCGGCAGACTGGGTACGATGACGATGGACTTCGGAACCATGAAGTTTTCCAGCCGTCTCTGGCACTCTTTCTGCAACTGCTTTTCACCGATCATGCTTCCCTGCTCCATCACGACAAACGCCTTCACTGCTTGCCCGAGCAGCTCGTCCGGAACACCGATGACCGCGGCTTCCCGTACGCCCGCAATGTTCATCAGCACGTTTTCCACCTCCTTCGGCGCTATCTTCTCTCCGCGCGATTTTATGATCTCGTCGCCGCGACCGACAAAGTAGAGGTAGCCCTCGGCGTCCATCCGGCAGTAGTCGCCCGTGTACAGGACCTGCTCACCCGGCAGCGGGCCGGGCTTGAGCTTCCTGGCTGTCGCCTCCGGCTTGCCCCAATAGCCCTTCATCACCGTCGCTCCGCGGATAACGAGCTGACCAACGACGCCGGGGCCGACCCGCCTGTCATGCTCGTCGACAATCCACATTTCTGTATTGGGGATGGCGATCCCGACGCTCAACGGCTTTCGCTCCAGATCGTCCGGCGGCAGGTAAGTGCAGCGCTTGCATTCGGTAAGGCCGTACATCGAATAGATACGGGCGCCAGAAAACAGCTCCTGAAGCAGGAGAATGTGCTTGAGCGGCAGGGCGGCCGCAGTGTTGGTGACGTAGCGAATGCTCGAAAAATCCTGATCCCTGAGTGACTTGAGCTCCCCGAGTGCGGCAAAGATGGTCGGTACGCCGGGAAAACCCGTCACCCTCTCTTGCTTGATCAGCCCAAGGATCTGCGCCGGGAAGGCGAACGAACGCTCAAGCACGAGGCGGGCGCCGGCGCCGAATGCCATGATCATCTGGTAAAGACCGTAGTCGAAGGCGAGGGGCAGGACGTTGAGGATCACCTCGTCCTCGGCAAGCGCCAGGTATGAGGAAATCGAGGCGCACGCGGCAATCATGTTTCGGTGCGTCAGCATCACGCCCTTGGGTTCGCCCGTCGAGCCGGACGTATAAATGATCGCAGCGAGATCGATATCGATGCAGCGGCGCGCGGGCGGCGTGCTGCGGGCTGCCGCGACCGCAGTATCCCAGCGCACAGCATGCGGCAGTTCTTGCAGGTCGTTGCGTTCGATCGGTCCGGAGACGATCATGCGGCGCAACGATGGGCAATTCCGCGCCGGCTCCCTGAAAATCGAGTGCAGGTGTTTGTCGGTGATCAGTGCCGTCGGGCGGCAATCGTTGAGCAGATAAGCAAGCTTGTCGCTTTTGGTGAGCGGATTGACGATGCACACCACGGCGTTGGCCTTGAGCACCGCCCAGAACGCAACGACAGCCTCGACAGTGTTGTCGGCGAAGATCACCACCCGATCGCCACGTGTGATTCCAGCCTCGGTCAAATTATGGGCTATGGCGTTCGAGCGCATGTCGAGATCGCCATAGGTGACACGTTGGTTGCCGCACACCAGGGCCACCTTGCCGCCGAGCCGGCTGGCAGAGTGGGTGAGATAGTCGTGCAGGAGCGGTACGGCGCCATGCATCACGCGAGCACCTCTTCGCGATGCACGCGGTCGATATCGATGCTGAGGTTGAGCGTGCGAGCCCCACTTGGCCGGCTCGCGATAAATTGCTGATGGAGAAGCTGCGTCGACAGCACCCCGACCAGCGCCATATTGTCGGAGTTGGACAGGTCGCCGCCGCCGGCGCTGGCCTGGCACTTGCTCAGGAGCCGGGTAACCGACTTAGGATCGAAGACGTTCGCTTCGCGCAGCGCGGACTCCGAAAGTGCTTCGCGAATGTAGGCCGGAGCGCCATCTGCGACGAAGCAAAGCGCGTTGGGGGCCCGGTAAGGCTGCTTCTTGCGGGTGACGATTTCCGACGGCACGATCGGTTGCGCCACGCGCTTCAGCACATGCTTCTCATCGAGCACGCGCAGCTTGTAGGCGGCCGGAAGCGAATTCGCGAGCCTCACGAGTTCATGATCGAGGAACGGGAAGCGCCCCTCGACGGAATGAGCCATCAGCATCCTGTCCCCTTGTGAGGAAAGCAGGTATCCCGACATCAGCGTCTGGATCTCGATATACTGGTCCTGCGCAAGAGAGCCCCATCGCGAAAACTCCGATGGCAGGCGGGCAAGCAGCTCGGACACGGCGTTGCGGCGCTCCGTTTGGGCGCGCATGTCTGCCGAAAACAGCCGCTTGATAGCGCTTGTGGTACGCCAGCGCGTGCCATGCGCAAAACCAGGCGCGTCACAGGCGTGGATGTCGCGCCCGAAGAACTGGCGTGCCATCGCCTGCTGCTGCACCGGCGAGCGGCTGAGATAGGGATAGAGGCGCTCCAGCAAACGGGAGCGTCGCGTCGAGGCGGGCTGGCGTCCCCAGAAGCGGCGGACCTTGCCCTCGCGGAACAAATCGTAGCCCGCGAACATTTCGTCGGCCCCTTCGCCGGTCAGCACGACCTTGATGCCATGCTCGCGCACCAGTCTCGAGAGCAGGAACAGTGGCGCCGGCGCGGTCCTAAGGATTGGCCGCTCGGTGTGGTAGATCACCTCAGGGAAGATGCCAGCGATATCGCTGCGCGAAACAACCACCTCATGGTGGTCACTGCCGGCCACGCCGGCAACCACGCGCTGGAAATGCGTCTCATCATACTCGGCGTCGGCAAAACGCAGCGAGAAGGTCTGGAAGCGCTCGCCCGCGAAGCGTCTCCCCAGCGTGGCGATCAGTGAGCTGTCGAGCCCGCCGGACAAATAGCAGCCGACCGGCACGTCGGCGCGTACTATCCTGAGCGCCGTCGCGGCCTCCAGGGCGCTGCGCACTTCCTCCACCGCGTCATCAAGCGAGCCGCTGAATTCATCATCGCCGGGTGCGCCAACCTCTGGATAGCCAGGCTTCCAAAAAGCCCGCTCGCGAACGACGCCGCTGTCATAAATGCGGACATGCCCCGGCGTGAGTTCGCTTACTCCTCCAAACACGCCTTGTGGCGGCGCGACAGTCCAAAGTGTAAAAGTCTGATCGATGCCGGCTGGATCGAAGGCGCGGGGTATGTCCGCATCGGCCGCGAAAATGGCCTTCACCTCGCTGGCGAAGTAAAGCTGTCCGCCATGCTCGCAAAAGTGCAGCGGGCAGATGCCGAACCGATCCCGCGACAAGACGAGACGACCCGCCACGGAGTCCCAGATGGCGACTGCCCACTGCCCATTCATTCGTTCGAAGGCGGCCTCGCCCCAGGCATGATAGGCATGGACGATGACCTCGGTGTCGCTGCGTGTGCGGAAGCGATAGCCGAGCGCGACCAGGTCTTGTCGCAGCTCGACGTAATTGAAGATTTCGCCGTTGAAGACGATCCACATTGTGTCGCCCGCGCCGGCGAGTGGCTGCTGGCCGCTCGCGAGATCGATGACGGACAGGCGGGCATGCGCCAATCCCGCACGTCTGTCCCGGTAAAGGCCGCGCTCGTCCGGGCCGCGATGCGCCAGCGCGCCCACCATGCGCATCAGCGCATCCCGGGAAGGGGGCGCCGCGGCGGTGCTCAGCGACACAATTCCGGCGATGCCGCACATCGCCTAGCCCTCGCCCATTGAACTAGCCCTCGCCCATTGAAGAGGACACCAGCGGCCGCGCGTGAAGATAACGGGCGGCGCGCCGCTTGCTGTCGATATCCTTGAAAACCTTCTGAACCTGCACCACGGTCAGGCCGGTGGCCTCAGCGACGTCTTCGTTGGCGATCCCGTGGTTCAAGCCGTAGAGGCACAGATCCATCAGATAATATGGAAGCGCGAAGTAGAACTCCTCCTGACTCTGCGCCAGCGAGAAGGTGTCCGTGGTGGGCGGTCTGCGCCGGACCTCTTCCTCCACCCCAAGATATTCGGCCAACTGGTAGACCTGGGTCTTGTAGAGGTGAACGATTGGCATCAGGTCGGCAATTCCGTCGCCCTGCTTGACGAAGAAGCCCTGGTCGTACTCCAGGCGGTTCGGCGTGCCCGCTACCGCGTAGTTGAGGCGGTCGGCATGGTAGTATTCGGTCATCTTGCGCAGGCGCTGCTTGTAATTGGTTGCAGCGACGATCTGCAGGTAGGCGGCCGACGGCAGACGCACCGTGTCGGTCTTGCCTTCAGGGTCCTGAACCGTGAGGCGCGTGATGTTGAGACCGTTGCTCTCGAGAACCGAGGCGAGCACCAGCTTGCATTTCCAGCCGTCCCCATATTCTGGAACGACAGTCTGGATTGCTTCGGTCTGCCGTCTATAGGCGCCGATCGCTTCAAGGGCCGGCGTTATCTCCTCCAGGATCGTATCGATACCAAGTTGTGCGGCAACAGTGCGGCCGAGCCTTAGCGAGTCGCCGGAGGAATGGCGCTCCGGCATGAATATCCCGAGGACCTTGTCTTTCCCAAAGGCGCGAACACACAACGCCGCGACGACTGAGCTGTCGATGCCGCCTGAGAGGCCGACAACCACCCCTCGACGTCGCAGCGTGCCAAAGACCTGCTGGCGCAAGATCTGGACGATGCGATCGACTTCCGCGCCAGCGTCCAGCACCAGCGCGTCCTTGCCGAATGTTGAGATCAGGTCGATGGCTTGTACTCCAGTTTGCGAGACTCGGTTGGCGAATAGGTCTGCGCCACCGCTTTCTCGATAAGGGGACGGTTGGTGGCGAGGTGAGGCTCTATGACCAGATCGATGTGGGTGCCGACGATCGGAATCACATCCAGATGGGCGAAAACGCGATCCCAGCCGATGGCCAGAGTCATTCCGGGTCGAGCACAGCGAAACAGGGTGCCGGTGATCGGCAGCGCCGGCTTCGGCTCCGTCAGCCATTGGAAGAAGGCCCGCGCCCGCAAAACCTCCTGCAGTTCCAGTTTGGTTCTAAAGCTCGTCGCATTGAACTGTCCCTGGGCGTAGCGATCGAGAAGCTGGACCAGTTGCGCCTCTCGCCGCATTTTCACGGCGACTTTCGCGAGGGCGCGGCAAGCCATCCGGTAAGCGGATACGCGGTTGGTCCGGATTCGATTGAATGTGCGCGTAAACGTCTCCAAGTAGGCGCTTCGCTCGCCGACGAGGCTGGTGTCGAGGATGCCGAGGAACTTTACGGTTCGCCCCGCGGCCAGCAGCCGCGCCGCAACTTCGAAAGCAACAGCGCCACCGAGCGAATGGCCGAGAAGTCGTACATGGCCCGACGGTTGAGCGCGGCGGATCTGCTCGACCGCGGCATCGGCCATGTCGGCGAGGCTGTTTTGTCCGCGCAGTATCAGAGCCAGAGCCGGATACCTGATGGGGGCAACGCGGGTGACCTTGCCCATCGCTGCTGCAAAGGCAGCAAGGCTCGGGCCATAGCCGACGGATCCCGGGAACAGAAAAAGAATGGGAGGGTTGTGCCTCTCGGCGCGCGCGCTTTGATCGCCTGCCTGGGCAGATACGACCGCCTTGACCATTTCGTCCAGGCTCATCCCGACGGTGAAGGCCTCAAGACCGAGTTCCTGCCCGATGACGCTTTCGATTTCCATGACGCAGTGCAGCAGCTTCAGCGAATCTCCTCCGGCGTCATCCCAGCGCCCTGCCGCCACGCGCGTATTGAGAATGCTGGTCCACGCCCGCTGGACGACCTGCTGCGCCGTCAGCTTGCCTCGCGGCTCGAGCGGACGCGCGGTCGCTGCTGTCTCTCTGGCTGAAAGATCCATCTCTGCAAGTGTCGTGATGTCGACTTTGCCGCTCGGCAGACGCGGAATCTCGGCGATCGTGTGCAACCGCAAGGGACGCAGCGGCGGCGGCAGATTGGTCCTTACAAGCTGGCGAAGCTCGTCCGAAAAGGTCGCTTCGACCGAGCCCCGAGGAACAACAAAGGCGACAAGCTCATTCGCCGCAGCCACGATTGCCACAGCATCCGCAACAGAGGGTGCGCAACGCAGCACCCGTTCGAGTTCGGCTGGCTCGACGCGTCGACCATTGATCTTTACCTGGCGCCCCTTGCGACCGACGATGTGCAGTAGGCCTTGATTATCAAGTCGAACGAGGTCACCTGTCGCGAAAATCCGAAGGCCTGGATCGTCCGGGTCTGATGCTGCCGGGACAACCGCCCCGTCCTCCCAATGGCCAAGCAAGACATACGGGCTCCTGATCAGAAGCTCTCCTCTGCGGCTCGGTTGAACGCGGCGGCCCGTTTCGTCGACAATTGCGAAGGTGATTCCAGGCAGCAGCCAGCCAACTGGAACCGAATCTCCATGCTCCGGCCAGTCTCGCGGCAGGAACCATTGCGCGCCGGTGGTCTCGGTTGACGAGTAACCGATCTGGATGAGGCACGTATCGGAGACGGCCTTGCGCAGCAGGGCGATGTCGGTCCAGGGCACCTTCTCGCCACCGATCCGGGCGACTCTAAGTGAATGGAACGCTTCAGCAGGTCCGTCTGCCATGAGCGCGCGAAGCAGCGCCGGCACCAGATAGGTGATTGTCACGCCTTCGGAACGCACCAGGCGTTGAACGGCGCGCAAGCCGACCGCTTCGACTTCGACCAGATGCAAGGTGGCGCCGGTGAGAAGGGCTGCAAGAATTTCCCGGCACCCGGCGATTGTGGCGGGTCCTGTCAATGGCAGGAAAACATCATCCGAGTTGATGTGGCATGCATCGACATATTGCTGGACCCGGCACAGCAAGCTGCGCTGGCTGTTAACGATGCCTTTGGGCCGGCCCGTGCTTCCTGACGTATAAAGCACGATGGCGGGCGCATCGACAGATATGGAATAAGACTGAGGCACTTGCCCAGCCTGCGAGGCCGCACTGGTCGACACATCGATCCAACTGACCCGGTGAGGCAGACCGTCGGGTCGGACATTCCCCTCGCCCAGGACAGCTGAGAGCCGCGCCCCGGCCACGATTTCAAGAATCCGCGAGCTAGGATCTCGCGCGTTCAGTGGCACCGAAGGCCGTCCAGCCGTCATGCTTGCCAGCATGGCGATGGGATACCAGGCCGAGTTGGCCTGAAGAATACCTATCGCCTGTCCGTCTGGGACGGCCGCCGCGATCTGGTAGGACAGCGTCTCAACTGACCGGAGAAGCTGGGAATAGGTCAGACGATTGGCGCCGTCGCTGATTGCAAGCTTGTCGGGGTACTGGCGGACGATACTTCTCAGGTGCTCGAAGGCGGCAATGTTGGTAAAATCGGCGCCCAATCTTTGAAATGGGCGCAGTGCGGGACCACCCTGATCCAGTGCGTATTGTGAGACACTTGACCAACTATTGGAGGTCGCTGTCTGACAATCCACCGCTAGATCCTGATCCGCGATTTCTGATCCCAAATATGCCGAAGACATGAGTTGCCCACGCTAAGATTAGGGTCACTTATCGCCCCCCGCCCCAATCTTTTCATCGATCATTCTGATGATGCCCTGATCTTCCCTCAAGGACGCTTGGTTAGTCACTTCGCCTGTTTCGCAAGCCGCCGGCCGAGCCAAGCATTCCGGGCTCGCTGGGTGCTGTGGTGCGCATGACGCAGCGAGCATTGGCGTTTGTGCCAAGTTGGCAACACCTGTTGCACACATGCCAAGGCGGGATCGAAGACCAAGGTGGGATCGAAGACGGAATTTGCCGCTATTCAGGCATTATTCAGCATATTGCCTATTCTGTGTTTGTCCCGGGCGATACCGGCGACGCTTCGGTGTCGGAATAGCTGCCGGGGACGAAACAATATGCATAGATCTGTCCCCGATTTTCGTCAGTCACACGGATCCAGTCCTTTTCCCATTTTCGGAAGGTAATATGTCCATCGGTCACCATGGCCGCAGCTCTGAACGGACTCGGCGCGTTGACGACGCGCACCGAGATCACATCGTCGCCGTCCATACGCTCGACGAGATACGTCTGCATCAAAGCCTCCCGCTAAACCACCCGAACTTTAACGGCCGCTAATGGTTTCGGTTGCAACGTGCTTGGCGAAATTTGGGGGGACACGTTCCATACCTGCAGGCACCGAATTCCTTCGCACTCGGCGTCGACCGCGCTGGTCTCGCCTGTCGTCAACGGTTCGCGCGCCCTGAGCGTCGGGACCCAAAAGAAGCTCAAGACAGCTCAGCGCGCTGAGATATCGGCCGGATGGCACAGCGCGCAGCCTGCGCGCCGCCCAGACCGGCACCATCGCCGCGCCGATTTCGGACGTCACCACCCCCTTTTTCGCCGAGTTCGTATGCGGAGTGGAGGACGCGGCCCACCAGCGCGCCGAGCGCTATAATATTCTGCTGTTCAATACCGACGAGAAACACGGCACGCGAAGCGCGCGAGATCGACCCGGTGCTGGAGCGCCGCATCGACGGCATCGTCATGGCACCGGCGGCGGCAACGAGGAGTTGCTCGCCGACCTTGCCGAGAGCGGACTGTCACTCGTCTTCGGCCACCGCAGGCTGAAGGGCGTGTTGCTGGAATGTCAATCGTATTTGGCCAGGAAGCGACCAACGGCGGCGAGGCAGTCGTGCTTTTCCTCGACATGCGGCATGTGGCTGGAATTCGGGAAGACCAGGCCGTCGACGTGCGGAATACGATCGAGAAAGGGCTGGACACAGGCCTCGGTCGCTTCGTCGTAGAAGCCGCGAAAAACCAGGGTCGGCGCCTCGATCCGATGCAGGCGGTCGACGATGGTCCAGTTCCGCATCGTGCCGATGACGTGGAACTCATTGGGACCGTTCATGGTGTGATAGACGGTCGGATCTTCCTCGATTGCCGCAAATGTCCGGGCGACCTCCGGCGGCATCGGAACGACGCGACAGACATGGCGGTCGTAGAAAGCCTTCGTCGCCGTAACATATTCGGGGTGATTGGTGGTTCCCGCCGCTTCATGCCGGTCGAGCGCATTTTGAACATCGGCTGGCAACTCGGCGCGCAATTGCTGGGCCCCTTCCACCCACAGCGCCATCGAGGCCAGCGAATTGGCCAGGATCAACGCCTTGAGCCCCTCAGGGCGGCGCACGGCATGCTCCGCCGAGAGTATGCCGCCCCAGGACTGGCCAAGCAGGGCGTAACGGCCGGCAATGCCGAGATGGGTGAGCAGCGCATCGAGTTCGCCAAGGAAGAAATCGACGGTCCAGAAGTCGCCGCCCTTGTCCGGCAGATGGGTCGATTTGCCATTACCGATCTGATCGTAGTGGATGACGGCTCGCCCGGTTCCGGCAAGCTCCTTGAATGAGTCCACATAGTCGTGCGTGCAGCCCGGTCCACCATGAGCGACGATCAGGGGCAGCTTGCCGGAGGTGAGATTGCCGGTCACCCGGTACCAGGTTCGATAACCCTTATAGCCGCTAAATCCCTCCGTGGTCGCATGTGCCGTCACAGTCCAAGCTCCGCATCATGGCGCGGCAGGAGCCACTTTGGTGCACCCCTCCCAAGCCTTGTTTGCGGCCGACGGTACTAAGCGGCCTGGCGCATTTACAGCTAGCACTATTTATAGGTTCGCCGGTTATGGGCTTGCCCGAGGCAAGGCCGATCGCCCGCAGGTCGCGAGCCTCAATGCTCCGGTTCGAGCAACCGGTAATGGGCGGCGAGCGCGATGGCATGGAAGCGGTTGCGCGCGCCAAGCTTTCGCGTCGCCGCGTTGAGGTGCAGCGTTGCGGTCGGTACCGCGCGGCCAATCTCACGCGCGACCTGCTTGGCCGTCAGTCCGGCAGCGGCCAGGCGCAGGCACTGGCGTTCGCGCGACGTCAGATGGACATGTTGGCAGGTGCGGATTCCGGTGTCGAAACCGGCGTAGACGGAGTCATGGAGCAGATGACCCAGATCGCCGATCTCGGCGATGAAGGGTCTGGCTTCGAGCTCGAACCCGGCCTCCGGATCGGCACGGATCGCGGTGAAGGTGGCGAGATCGCCGCCGGCAAGGCGAATGGGTACGGTGACGCCGCAGGTCATCCTGGTATCAAGCAAATAGCTGACCACAGGATCGTGCTTGGACTGAAGCACGCGCTGCATGACGGTGCTCTGAACGCCGCTGTGCGACCACAGAAACGGTCTCGATACGGTGAGCGCGGCCTCCTGCACCGGGTCAAGCTGATAATATCCGCCCTTGCACCAGAGATCCTGCATGTCGCGCGGCACGTTGCGCAGAGCCATCAACGACGGCGTGATAAGCTCGCCCTTGTGACTGACCGGCACGGGCGTATAGTCGTAGATGAATGCGGTGAAACCGATGGGCTCCAGCACCTCCGTTGCCACCGCCATGGCAGCGTCGATGCTCATTCCAGTTCGGAACCGGCTCTCTAGATCGCCTGGAAGGCTTTGCATCGGGCAAGCTTACCCGCTGATGATTGCTTGTCAAATAGCCATGTCGGCCGGCTGCTCAACAAATAGGCGGGATAAGCCTGTCCGACCCTATCTATCTTAATAGCTATCCCGTCCGGCTTCGCTCGCCGTAGTCTTTTGCGATTGGGCCAAGTAGCGGACGCCGTTCGCAACCCAGACTGTTTTCAGCCGCGCAATGGTCGATCGACCGGGTTCAGCGCGGCAAAAGCCGACACGCCTCCATGAGGGAACAAATATGCGACCCCAAAAAGCATTTGCAGCATTGATACCCGGGCTGGCTCTGCTCGGCGTGACCATGATGTCGCCGGCAAGCAGTGCCTTGGCCACCGAGGGCAAGCCAGGCGGCACACTCCGACTGCTGGCCAATGCCGCGGCAGGCACCGCCGATCCGCACATCAATTACACGCTGCAGTATTTCCAGATCAATTATGTCCTCTACGATGGCCTGGTGACCTACAAGAAGACCGGGGACAAGACGGGCTTCGAGGTCGTCGCGGACCTGGCGGAGAGCCTCCCGCAGGTCGAGAACGGCGGCAAGACCTATGTCTTCAAGCTGCGCAAGGGCATCAAATTCGCGGATGGCTCGGACGTCACCACGAAAGATGTGGTCGCTTCGTTCCAGCGCATCTTCAAGATCAGCGGGCCGACGGCCGGGACCTTCTACAAAGGCATCGTTGGTGCGGATGGGTGCTTGAAGGCGCCCGCGACATGCACCCTCGACGGCGGCCTGTCGGTTGACGATGCGGCCGGAACCATTACGTTCAACCTGGTCCAGCCAGACGCCGAGTTCCTGCAAAAGCTTGCGGTTCCACATGCGTCGATCCTGCCGGCGAGCGCGCCGCTCAAGGACGCCGGCACCGATCCGATTCCGGGCACCGGACCCTATATGATCGCCAGCTACGACCCCAACAAGCTGATGAAGATTGTGCGCAACCCTCATTTCAAGGAGTGGAGCAAGGAAGCGCAGCCGGCCGGATATCCGGACGAGATCGACTATGAATTCGGCCTTACCGACGAGGCGGCGGTGACGGCGGTCGAGAATGGCCAGGCGGACTGGATGTTCGATCCGCCGCCGTCCGACCGTCTCGCCGAACTCGGCACCAAATATGCCAAGCAGGTCACAGTTCACCCGCTGACGGCGATGTGGTATGCGCCGATGAACACCAATCTGGCGCCGTTCAACGACATCCGCGTTCGCCAAGCGGTGAACTTCGCCATCGACCGCGCCGCGATCGTCAAGCTGTTCGGCGGCAGCAATCTGGCGCAGCCGGCCTGTCAGATCCTGCCGCCGGGCTTCCCGTCATTCGCAGCATATTGCCCGTTCACCGCCAATCCGGGTGAGAAGTGGTCCGCGCCGGATATGGACAAGGCCAAGCAATTGGTCGCTGAATCGGGAACCGCAGGTCAGGAGGTGACGATCATCACCGAGGACACCACGGTCTCCAAGGCGATCGGCGTCTACCTGCAGGATGTGCTCAACCAGCTTGGCTACAAGACGTCGGTCAAGCCGATCTCGCAGAACATACAGTTCACCTACATCCAGAACACCAATAACAAGGTGCAGATTTCGATCTCGCAATGGTTCCAGGATTATCCGGCGCCATCGAATTTCCTGCAGGTCTTGTTCAGCTGTGCCTCGTTTACGCCGGGCTCCGACGCCTCGGTCAATATTTCGGGGTTCTGCGACAAGTCGATCGACGCATCGATGGACGAGGCAGAGGCAGCCACCATCGCCGATCCGGCCAAGGGCGCGACACTCTGGACCGCCATCGACAAGGCCGTGACGGACAAGGCTCCGGTCGCTGTCCTGTTCACGCCAAAGCGCGTCGATGTGATCTCTTCCAGGCTGAAGAACTTCACCTTCAGCCCGCAATTCTACTGGATCGTCAGCCAGTCCTGGGTGGAATAGCCGACCGGAGCCAATGCGACGGAGTGCCGCTGGCTCTCCGTCGCATTTCCTTTTCCGGCGGATCAGCGCATCTTCGAGGCCGCGATTTTTCCTAGGCAATCCTGTTCATGGTCAATGTCATTGCGGACCAGCCCGCCATCCCGGTTCGCCGGGCCACCGATGGTCCGTGGCGCACCGCTTGGCGCAAGCTGAAAGGCGATCGTTCGGCAATATCTGCCTTCGCCGTGCTCGTCGTCATCGTGATCGCCTCGCTCGCGGCGCCGCTTTATGCGCGATACGTCTCCGGCACCGATCCATTTGTGACCAATCTCAATGGTGAGATCGTCGTCGATGGGGTGACCCAGCCGGTGCTGCAGCCCTCCACCGAAGGCCTTGGCCTCGGCATGACGCCGATCGGGCCGACCTGGCGCATCGGCCCCTATGTGCTCGGTGCCGACAACCAGGGCCGTGACGTCGCGGCGCGGCTGCTTTACGGCGGACGGGATTCGCTGTTGATCTCGGGTGCTGCAGCCCTGCTGTGCCTTGTCCTCGCGACGTTTCTGGGGGTCGTTTCCGGCTTCTTCGGCGGCATCGTCGACATCGGCCTGTCGCGCATTCTCGACGTGCTCTGGGCCTTTCCGATTTTCCTGTTGGCGATTTCGTTGTCGATCGTGCTGATTGCGCAGAGCATCCAGATCGGTCCATTCGAAATCCGCTCCGGCAGCCTGTGGCTACCGGTCTTCATCATCGGCATCGTCTATGTGCCCTATGTGGCGCGGCCGATCCGCGGCCATGTCCTGACCTTGATGCATGCCGAATTCGTCACCGCTGCGATCGGCCTAGGCGCGTCGCCCTGGCGCATCCTTTTGCGCGACATCATGCCCAATGTCGTGACCCGCATCATCGTTTTCGTGCCGTTGATTCTTGCGCTCAACATGATGACCGAATCCTCGCTGTCGTTCCTGTCGATCGGCGTGCAGCCGCCGGATGCCAGCTGGGGCACGATCATCCAGGACGGCCAGGGCCTGCTCTATTCGCGGCCGGTCGTGGCACTGGCGCCGGGGTTAGCCATTGTGATCACGGTGCTGGCCCTCAACATTCTGGGCGACGGCGTGCGCGACGCGCTCGATCCGAAATCCTCGCCGAGGGGCGTCTAGTGGTTGCCGCGCTCGGCTTCCGGCTTGGCCAGATGGTGCTGGTCATGTTCGGCATCAGTGTCGTCGCTTTCCTGATCTTCTTTGCGACGCCCGGCGCCGATCCATCGGCGCGCATTGCCGGCCGCAATGCTTCGCAAGAGACGTTGATGCAGGTGCGCCACGATTTCGGTCTCGACCGGCCATTGCCGGTGCAATATGGGCTGATGATGAACCGGCTTTTCGTCAGCCGCGATCTCACCTCCTTCGTCAATCGCGGGCAACGCGTCATTCCGACCGTGATAAGCGCCATTCCCGTAACGCTGTCGCTGGTCGGTGGCGCGGCAGTGCTGTGGGTGCTCGGCGGATTGATCGTCGGGGTGATCGCAGGCGCAACGCGCAGTACATTCGTGGATCGGGCGCTGATGATCCTGAGCTTGATAGGCGTGTCGATCCCGGTCTTCTGGCTGGGCGAGGTCGCCAACCTGCTGACACAAAGCCGCTGGCACGACAGCTGGCTGTTTTCCTGGGTTCCTCCGCTCGGCTACATCCCCCTGACCGAGAACCCCTGGGGCTGGTTCAAGGCGCTCGTCATTCCGTGGTTCACGCTGGCAACCCTTTATGTCGGCCTCTATGGCCGGGTGCTGCGGGCAAGCCTGATCGAGATGATGCAGGAGGATTTCATCCGCACGGCCCGGGCCAAGGGGATCGGCGAACGCCGGGTGCTGCTGCACCATGGCCTCAGGACCTCGCTGGTCGCATTTGTTACCATGTTCGGCCTCGATTTTGGTGCCCTGGTCGGTGGCGGCGCGCTGCTGACCGAAGTGGTCTTCGGACTGCAGGGCGTCGGAAAACTCACGTACGAGGCGCTGCAGACGCTCGATCTGCCGATGATCCTGGCCACGGTGATCTACGCCGCCTTCTTCGTGGTGATGGCAAACTTCGTCGTCGACGTGGTCTTCGTCTTCATCGACCCGAGAGCGCGCAATGTCGGCTGATGCTCCTCTTCTGGTGGTCAAGGACCTCACCGTCTCCTTCCGCAGCGACGAGGGCCTGGTGCGCGCGGTGGGAGGTGTTTCGTTCTCCGTCGAGCAGCGCGAGATCGTCGGTGTGGTTGGCGAGTCCGGTTCGGGCAAAAGCCAGACCTTGCTCGCCATTATGGGGCTGATCGACAGCCCCAACGCTATCGTCTCCGGTTCCATCCGTTTCATGGGACAGGAACTGATCGGACTCAAGCGGCGTGCGCTCGATGCCATTCGCGGCCGCCAGATCGCGATGATCTTCCAGGATCCGATGTCGGCGCTCACCCCGGTGCATACGATCGGCAACCAGATCGCCGAGCAGGTGCGCGCGCATGAAAAAGTGTCGGCGAAAGCGGCACGGGCGAGGGCCGTGCAATTGCTGGATGCGGTCGGCATCGCAAATCCGGATCGGGTCGTCGACAGCTACCCGCACCAGCTTTCTGGCGGCATGCGCCAGCGCGCGGTGATTGCCATGGCACTCTCGTGCAACCCGGCGCTGCTCGTCGCGGATGAACCGACTACAGCCCTCGATGTTACGGTGCAGGCGCAGATCCTCGAACTGATCGGACGATTGCGCGACCAGTTCGGTTCCGCCGTGATCCTGGTCACGCACGATCTTGGCGTCGTCGCCGAAGTCGCGGATCGGGTACTGGTGATGTATGGCGGACGCTTTGTCGAGGAGGGCGGCAAGAGCAGCGTGTTTCGGGCGCCGCTGCATCCCTACACATGGGGCTTGTTCGGCTCGATCCCGCCGATGGAGGGACCACGTCCAGCCCGGCTCGCCGCCATCCCGGGGGTTCCGCCCTCGCTCTCCAACCTGCCGAAAGGCTGCGCCTTCGGCCCCCGTTGCGCCTTTCGCCACGACGCCTGCCTGGCTGAGCTGCCGATCATGCAAGGCGGGAGCCATCGCGCCGCCTGCCTGTTGCCGGAGCCTACGCGCAGGCAATTCGCTGCCCAGAGGCCTGGCGGCGTGGTGGAGATGCAACGATGAATGCCATGCCACGCGAACGTCCGCTGCTTCGTGCCGGCGACCTGTCGAAGCGCTATAGCGTCGGCCGCTCGATCTTCCCGGCGCAGCGCCGGACCGTGCATGCGGTCGATACGGTGTCGCTCGACATCTGGCCCGGGGAGACCCTCGGCATCGTCGGCGAGTCCGGTTGCGGCAAATCCACGCTTGGCCGGTGTCTGGTGCGTCTGACCGAAATCAGCTCGGGGTCGCTGGAATTCGAGGGCCGCGACATCAGCGACGCTTCCCAGCGCCAGCTTCGTCCGTTGCGGCGGCAGATGCAGATGGTCTTTCAGGATCCCAGCGCTTCGCTCAATCCGCGCCGGCGGGTCGGCGATCTGCTGGCCGATCCATTCCGCATCCATGAACGCCTCTCGGCATCGGAAATGGCGGACCGCGTGGCCGAGCTCCTGCGCCGGGTCGACTTGTCGCCCCAGCACGCATCGCGCTACCCGCACGAATTCTCCGGCGGCCAGCGCCAGCGTATCGGCATCGCCCGCGCGCTGGCGCTGCGGCCACGGCTGATCGTGGCAGACGAGCCGGTCTCGGCGCTCGACGTGTCGATCCAGGCGCAGATCGTCAATCTGCTCGCCGACCTGCGCGAGGAGTTCAACCTGACCTATGTGTTCATCGCCCACGACCTTTCCGTGGTGCGCCAGATCTCGAGCCGTGTGGCGGTCATGTATCTGGGATCGATCGTGGAGAGCGGGCCGACCGACGAGGTCTTTGCGGCGCCCAGACATCATTACACCGCAGCGCTGCGTTCCGCCGTGCCGGTACCCAGCATCGACCGGGTGCGGCGCGGGCGGCTGGTGCTCAAGGGTGACCTGCCCAGCCCGATGAACCCACCCTCGGGGTGCCGGTTCCACACCCGCTGCCCAGCCGCCACCTCCCTCTGCCGCAGCGAGCGTCCGCTTCTTCAAAGCATCGGCGATGGCCGCCTGGTTGCATGTCATCATCCAGCCGAGGGTTGACGATGGGAATTCTCGGTCAGCGATATCGGATCAGGACCGTTCAGCCGTAATCGTTGCTTCGGCGAGAATAGAGGCCGATCTGGACGGCGCACGATCCGACGCTATGTTGCGCTTCGGCGGTGCGCGGCCGGCATCGCAAATGCCTAATACTAAAGTAACTGTTCTCGCGTTGCCGAGCGATGCTACGATTTGAGGGACGGGCATAAGCGGCCGTAGAGCGCTGCGTGATTTTGCGCCGGAGAGGATGGAATGTGGGAGGCCACTCTTCCGTGCCGCAGCAGGCAGCCGCCGATATGTTGCTCGGTTGTCGATCATAAGGGAGGAAGTCACCAATGAAGATATCGTACCTGGTCTCGGCCGCGCTTCTTGCAGCGACTGCGATGCCTGCCGCAGCCGCCGAGATTTCCGACGGCAAGGTCAAGATCGGCATTCTCAACGACCAGTCGGGCGTCTATGCCGATTTCGGCGGCAAGTGGTCGGTCGAGGCCGCCAAGATGGCGGTCGAGGATTTCGGTGGCAAGGTGCAAGGTGCGCCGGTCGAGATCGTCAGCGCCGACCACCAGAACAAGCCGGACATCGCCTCCAACATTGCGCGGCAGTGGTATGACACCGAACAGGTCGATTCCATCATGGAACTGACAACCTCCTCGGTGGCGCTCGCCGTCCAGGGGATTTCCAAGGAAAAGAAGAAAATCGACATCGTCACCGGCGCCGCGACCACCGAGCTTACCGGCAAACAGTGCTCGCCCTATGGCTTCCACTGGGCCTACGACACGCATTCGCAGGCAGTGGGGACCGGTGGTGCTCTCGTCCAGCAAGGCGGCGACAGCTGGTTCTTCGTCACCGTCGATTATGCATTCGGCTATTCGCTGAAGGAGCAGACCGCAAAGTTCGTCGAGAGCCATGGCGGCAAGGTGGTTGGCGAGGTGCGCTACCCGCTCGGCTCGACCGATTATTCATCCTTCCTGCTGCAGGCGCAATCGTCGGGTGCCAAGGTCATCGGCCTGGCGAATGCCGGCCTCGACACCTCTAACTCGATCAAGCAAGCGGCCGAATTCGGCATCGTGCAGGGCGGCCAACGTCTTGCAGCACTTCTGTTCACGCTGGCCGAGGTGCATGGGCTCGGCCTCGAAGCGGCGCAAGGCGTGGTGCTGACCGAAGGTTTCTACTGGGATCGCGATGACAAGAGCCGCGATTTCGCCCAGCGGTTCTTCAAGCGCACCAACCGCATGCCGAACATGATCCAGGCCGCCACCTATTCAGCGGTGACCCAGTATTTGAAGGCGATCGACAAAGCCGGCACCGATGGAACCGAGGCGGTCGCCAAGGAATTGCATGCGATGCCAGTGAACGACGTCTTTACGGCAAACGGCAAAGTGCAGGCCGACGGCAACATGGTTCACGACATGTATCTTTATCAGGTCAAGTCGCCGAGCGAGAGCACCAAGGAGTGGGACTATTACAAACCGCTCGCCACGATCCCCGGTAACGAGGCGTTCCTGAGCCCCAAGGAGAGCGGCTGTCCCACGGCTGGCGAGTGATTGGCGGACCGATGGAACCGCCCGAACCGAGTGAGCCGCGGGTGGTGCTTTCCGCCCGCGGTTTGCGGCGCGACTTCGCCGGTTTCGTCGCGGTCAGGAATGTCGATCTCGACCTCTACCACGGCAACATCCACGCACTGATCGGACCTAACGGTGCCGGCAAGACCACCGTCTTCAACCTGCTCACCAAGTTCCTGCCGCCGACCAGCGGCAGGATCGAACTGCTCGGCCACGACATCACCCGCACCTCGCCGGCCAAGGTCGCGCGGATGGGCCTGGTGCGCTCGTTCCAGATATCGGCGGTGTTTCCGCATCTCAGCGTGCTCGATAATGTGCGCGTTGCGCTGCAGCGGCCGGGCGGGCTCAGCGTTCAGTTCTGGCGCTCGCTGGCGGCCCTCGACCGGTTGACGCCGCGCGCCGAGGAGCTTTTGCGATCGGTCGGCCTCGACGATGCCAAGAACAGGCCCGCCGCCGATCTCTCCTATGGCAGGAAACGCGTGCTCGAGATCGCCACGACGCTGGCGCTCGACCCGAAAGTGCTGCTGCTCGACGAGCCGATGGCCGGCATGGGGCATGAGGATGTGCGCACGGTTTCCGACATCATCCGCTCGGTCGCCAAGGAGCGCGCGGTGCTGATGGTCGAGCACAATCTGACTGTTGTAGCCGATCTTTGCGACTGGATAACCGTCATGCAGCGCGGCGAAATCCTTGCCGCCGGCGACTACGCCTCGGTCAGCCGCGACGAGCAGGTGAGGATCGCCTATATGGGCACCGCCGATGAGTGACGCCGCGCCGCTTCTCGCAGTCCGCGGCCTCAACGCCTGGTATGGCGAGAGCCATGCGCTGCACGGCGTCGATCTGGAGGTCTTTCCAGGTGAAACGGTGACGTTGCTGGGCCGCAACGGCGTCGGCAAGACCACGACATTGCGCGCCATTATCGGGCTGATCCGCCAGCGGACCGGCCAGATTTTTTTCGACGGCAAGGATCTGATGCGCCTGCCATTGCACCGGACGGCGCATCAAGGCATTGGCCTGGTGCCGGAGGAACGCGGCATCTTCGCAACATTGACCGTGGACGAGAATTTGGTCCTGCCGCCGATCGTCGCCGAGGGCGGCATGAGCGTGGAGGAAATATTCGATCTCTTCCCCAATCTGAAGGAGCGCCGCAACAGCCCCGGAACCAGGCTGTCGGGCGGCGAACAGCAGATGCTGGCGATTGCGCGCATGCTGCGGACCGGCGTGAAAATGCTGCTTCTCGATGAGCCGACCGAGGGCCTGGCTCCGGTCATCGTGCAGCGCATTGGCGATCTGCTGGCGACGATGAAAAAGCGCGGCATGACGATCCTGCTGGTCGAGCAGAATTTCCGCTTTGCCAGCCGCGTCACCGACCGTTTCTACCTGATGGAGCACGGCAAGGTCGTGGCGGGCTTTCCGGTCGGCGAACTGCCGGATCGCATGACGCTGCTGCATGAAGTGCTGGGTGTATGATGGCGCCATGACGATGATCTTCGGAATACCCGTTCAGGCATTCCTCGGCCAATTGCTGGTCGGCCTCATCAACGGCTCGTTCTACGCAATGTTGAGCCTGGGCCTGGCTGTCATATTCGGCCTGTTGCGCGTCATCAATTTCGCTCACGGCGCGCTCTATATGCTCGGCGCCTTCATCGGCTACCTGCTTCTCACCCGGTTCGGCATCGGCTACTGGCCGGCTCTGATCGTGACGCCGCTGATCGTCGGCGGCTTCGGCGTCGTGGTCGAGCGCCTGGCGCTGTCGAGGCTTTACGACATCGACCCGCTCTACGGTCTGCTTTTCACCTTTGGGCTCGCGCTCGTGCTCGAAGGGGTGTTCCGTTACTACTATGGCGTATCGGGAAGTCCTTATTCCGTGCCGCCGCTGCTCTCCGGGGGAACCAATCTCGGCTTCATGTTCCTGCCTAATTACCGCGGCTGGGTGGTGGTCGCCTCGATGATCGTATGTTTCGGCACCTGGGCGCTTATCGAGAAGACCAGGCTGGGCTCCTATCTGCGCGCGGCAACGGAGAACCCCGGCCTGGTGCAGGCTTTCGGCGTCAACGTGCCGTTGCTGCTGACCCTCACCTACGGCCTCGGCGCCGCTCTTGCCGGGCTTGCGGGGGTTCTCGCCGCGCCGATCTATCAGGTGAGCCCGCTGATGGGATCTGACCTCATCATCGTCGTCTTCGCCGTCGTCGTGGTCGGCGGCATGGGATCGATCCTCGGGGCGATCGTCACCGGTTACATGCTTGGCCTCGCCGAAGGCTTGACCAAGGTTTTCTATCCCGAAGCCTCCAATCTGGTGGTCTTCGTCATCATGGCGATCGTGCTTCTGGTCCGGCCAGCCGGCCTGTTCGGAAGGGATGCCTGAGATGGCCGAACTCTCACTTCGCGAGACGCGCGCCAAAAGTTCGGTATGGCTTGAATGGACGCTGGTGGGGCTCGGCATCCTGGCGCTGCTGGTGGCGCCTTTCTTCGTCTATCCGATCTTCCTGATGAAGATGCTGTGCTTTGCGCTGTTTGCCTGCGCGTTCAACCTTCTGCTCGGCTACACCGGGCTGTTGTCCTTCGGCCATGCGACATTCTTCGGGGGGGCGGCCTATTTCACAGCATACGCGGTCAAGGTCTGGGGCTGGCCGCCGGAAGCGGGCATCCTGCTCGGTGTCCTGGGAGCCGCGCTGCTCGGCCTTGTGATGGGCTTCTTTGCCATCCGCCGGCAAGGCATCTATTTCGCCATGATCACGCTGGCGCTGTCGCAGATGTTCTTCTTCTTCTGCGTGCAGGCGCCGTTCACCGGAGGTGAGGACGGCATCCAGGGCGTGCCGCGCGGCAGGTTGCTTGGAACGCTCGACCTGAACGTCTCCATGAACATCTATTATTTCGTGCTGGCAGTCTTCCTGATCGGCGTGTTCGCCATCTGGCGCATCATCAACTCGCCTTTCGGCATGATCCTGCGTTCCATCCGGGAAAACGAGAGCCGGGCCATTTCGCTGGGCTATTCCGTTGCCAATTACAAGCTGGCGGCATTCGTCATGTCGGCGACATTGGCCGGGCTGGCCGGCGCGCTCAAGGCGATCGTTTTTCAGTTTGCCACGCTCACCGACGTCACCTGGCAGATGTCGGGCGAGGTGATTCTGATGACGCTCCTCGGCGGCATCGGCACCATGGTCGGGCCGATCATCGGCGCCAGTCTGATCGTCGGCCTGGAAAACACGCTCGCCACCTCGAGTTTTCCGGTGACCATCGCCACCGGCCTGACCTTCATGGTCTGCGTGCTGGTTTTCCGGCGCGGTATTGTCGGTGAGGTCTATGCGCGGTTTCTCGGCCCAAAGGGTGACGCGAAAGACTGAACGGCTCAGTTCCACCTCGCTAGGCGATGCGTAAGCCTTGCGCATCGAGAAGCACGCAGCCCAGCGGATCGAAGCAGACTTCGACCGTTTCGCCTTCACGCAGCGGCTGGCCATCGATCAGCGTGTTGGCGCGCACCAGCGTGCCGGCGCCGATGTCGATCTCGTAGACCGCATTGCCGCCGAGATAGGAGGTCGAGACGATCCGTCCCGCCAGCCTGTTGGCAGCACCGGCGGTACCGACGGTAAGCTTCTGCGGGCGAACGACGACGGTGACCGCGCTGCCGGTCGCGAGCGCCTTCGGCGCGGCTGCCTTTACGACATGGCCGCTGGCCAGCGCGATCGTCGCCATCTTGCCGTCCATCACTGTCACGCTGCCGGGCAGCATGTTGGCCTTGCCCAGGAAATTGGCGACGAATGCGGTGGCCGGCCGGTCATAGACCTGAGCGGGGGAGCCGATCTGCTCGATCAGGCCGGCGTTCATCACGACGATGTGGTCGGACATCGACAAGGCTTCTTCCTGGTCGTGCGTCACGAAGATAGCGGTGATGCCCGTCTCCCTCTGGATCTTCTTGATCTCGACGCGCATGTCCTCGCGCATATTGGCGTCGAGCGCCGACAAGGGCTCGTCCAGCAGCAGCACTTCCGGCTCGAAGACAATGGCGCGGGCCAGTGCGATGCGTTGCTGCTGGCCGCCCGAGAGCTGTGACGGCAGCTTTGTCTCACTGCCGGGCAGCCGCACCATATCCAGCGCCTTCTTGACCCGGCGCACGATTTCCGGTTTCGGCACGTTTCGGTATTTCAGGCCGAATGCGACGTTGTCGAAGACGTTCTTGTGCGGAAAGAGCGCGTAGTTCTGGAACACCAGACCAATGTTGCGCTTGTAGATCGGGATGTCGTCGACCCGCTTTCCGCCGATCGAGATCTGGCCACTGGAGATGTCGACCAGGCCCGCGATCGATCGCAGGATCGTCGTCTTGCCGCACCCGGACGGCCCCAGCAAGGTGACGAAACTACCCTTGCGGATCGCCAGTGAAAAATCGCGCACGGCGGCGAACTTGCCGTAGAAAATATCGATGTCGCGAAACTCGACCGCAGGCTTTCCTATCGGCTGCCGCTCGCTCTGCGCGAGCGGGTCGCCAGCAGCCCCGGCCGAAGCCGGCCGGGGCTGGTCGTGGCTGTTGTCGTCATGCACCTTTCGACACCCTGTCCCATTGCTTGGTCCAGGCGTCTTCGTTCTTCGCCCAGTAGAGCGGATCGGCGAAGGTCAGGGACTTCATCGATCCGGTCGGGTCGAAGGCCGGAAGCGCGGCGATCTTGTCGGTCAGCTTCACCTTGGTCGGATCGAGCGATGGCGGATAGTTCTGGCCTTCGGCGACGGCGATCGACGTGGCCGGATCCAGCATGAAATTGATCAGCTCCTCGCATTCGGCCATCGGCGATCCCTTGAGCACCAGCATGTCCTCCATCCATGCGTATGAGCCGGCGGGGTCGAGATAGCCGATCGGCTGGCCCTGCTGCTGCAGGGCGGCGACACGTCCTGACCAGGCGTCGGTGACGACGATCTCGTTGCGCGACAGGAGGTCCATGAGTTCCGCGCCGGAACTCCAGAATTTCTTGGCCAGGTCGCGGGTCTCGCGAACCTTGGCCCAGACCGCATCCATATCCTGGATGTTGTTGGGGTCCTGTTTCGTCTGCAGCGCCGCATACCAGACGCGCGTCGTCATATCGGCGTAGCCGCCGATCTTGCCGGCATATTTCGTGTCGGTAAGCAGGTTGGCGCCCTTTTCTTTGGCTTCCTCCGGCGAGATGACCTTGTTGTTGTAGGCGATGCCGGTGGTGCCGTAATCATATGGCACTGCCGACAGCTTCGGCGTGATCTTGCGGAACGGCTCGATCATGGCGGTCAGCACATTCGCCATGTTTGGAATGTTCGCCTCGTTGATCTCCGAATTGAAACCGCCATTGACGTATTTGATGTAGTAGTTGACGCCGGAAGAATGGACGATCTGGAAGTCGCCTGGTTTCGAGGTCTTGATCTTGGTGATGATCTCGTTCTCGTCGCCAAAGGTGCCCTGGACGACCTTGACCTTGGACTTGGCGGTGTAAGGCTGGAACGCGTACTTGTCGATCGCCTCCTGCACCACGCCGCCCCATCCGTCGAAGCGCACTTCCGAAACCGCGGCCAGCGCCCGTCCCATCCAGGGCAGGGAAAGCCCGGTGGCGGCGGCAGCGGCGGCCGTCAGCGTCAGGAATGATCGCCGGCTGATGTCGCCATTGGCATAGCGTTCGTTGAGCCTCTCCAGTCGTTTGGTGGTTGTCAGTTTCATTTCCATTCTCCCATTTTCATTTTCACTTGCCTGCTTTGAACCAGGTGAGGCTTTGCAGGATGAGCCCGCCAGCCAAGGGAATGCCGACCGTCAAAAGGATCATGACGGTTCCGAGCGCGTTCACCTCGGGGCTGATCGAGATCTTCAGCATCGAAAGGATTTGCGTCGGCATGGTCTCGACGCCCGCCGGCCGCCAGAACAGGCTGGCCGAGGTGTTGTCGAACGAAATGGTGAAAGCGAGCAGAACACTGGCAAGCACTGCGGGAATGAGCAGCGGCAGCGTGATTTCGCGGAATGTCGACACACGCGGCGCTCCGAGCGACAGTGCCGCCTCCTCATAGGAACGTTTAATGCCGACCATGCGCGCCTGGACGATCAGCACCACGTAGGGGAGCGTGAGCAGAATGTGGCCGAGCACCAGAAGCGTCATACTGCGCGGCTGGTCGACGGCTTTGATCATGACCAGCAGGCCGACGCCGAGTATCGTTTCGGGGACCAGCGCGGGAAGAATGACAAGCGTGTTGATCGCCTGCTTGCCACGGAACTCGAAGCGCACCAGCGCCAATGCCGCCATGATGCCGAGCAGCGTCGTCACCGTCGCCGTCACCAGGGCAATCCACATCGATGTCCGGAAGGCGTCGAGAACCGGCTCGTTGGTGAGCAGCTTCTCATACCATCGCAGGCTGAAGCCGGTGAGGGGAAAGCCGCCGAACATCGAGGCGTTGAAGGAAAGCACGACCGTGGCGATGATCGGCGCGAACATGAAGACATAGACGCACACCGTGATCGCGCCGGTCAGCCGCCACGCCCATCTGCCTTCGCGATCGGGATGATCCGCTCTCATGCACTGAGACCCTTCATGATCTGCGACAGGCCCATATAGCGGCTGTAAGCGGCCGCGGCCGCGCCGAGCAGGACGAACAGGACGATGGAAAGCGTTGCGCCCATCGGCCAGTTGAGCTGCCCCATGATGGTGTCGTAGATCAAGTTGCCGAACAGCGCGTCGCGGCTTCCGCCGAGCAGCTGCGGCGTCACATAGGAGCCGGCCGCCAGCACGAAGCAGAGCAGCAGCCCGGCGCCCAGCCCCGGCATCGATAGCGGCAGGGTCACTTCGCGGAACGCCTGCGCGCTGGTGCAGCCCATCGAGCGGGCGGCGGCGATCAGCGTGCGGTCGATGCTTTCCAGGCTGACATAGACGTTCAGGATCATATAGGGCAGCAGAAAATGCAGCAGCCCCATGATGACGGCGCCCTCGGTGTAGAGCATCGGCAACGGCTCGTTGATAACCCCCAGCCTGATGAGCACGACGTTGATCAGCCCCTGTTCGCCGAGAATATGGATCCACGAGAATGTCCGGATAGTGAAGCTGATCCAGAACGGCACGATGAGCAGAAGCAACAGCAGCCATTTGTGCCTGAAAGTCGTGGCCCAGATGAAATAGGCGGGGAAATAGCCAAGGATCGCGCAAATCACAGCGGTGATGGCGCCGACGCGAACGGTCTTCCAAAGAAAGCCGTGATAGTAACTATCGGTGAGGAATTCCTTCCAGTTGTCGAAGGTCAGCACCGCCGACTCCACCCCCGCGGTGACGAAGGTGAAGAACGTGTAGACCGTCATCATCGCGATCGGCAGCACCAGAAGCAGGGTAAGCAGCAAAAGCACAGGCGCGACAAGGACCCAGGCCAGTCGCTGATCGTATAATTTCCACCCTTTGGTCACGACCCGTCCAACCGCTTTAAGTGCAAGCCGCCATCACCGGGCTCGGCTCCGGACTAGATTGGGCGATCGGCGTTCAGGTGTCCACTCTGCATATGGCTCCTGCACAAATTCTGTGCAGGGCCACCGCGCGACCACCGGCCTTGCTGGATTCAACAAATTGCCCGGGGTTCTGCCTGCGCATTGATTAAATCAGATATCCCGATATACAGGATAATTTCGGATATAGATTTTGCATGGGTCGGACAATTTCATGAGTCGCAATTTTCTGGTGATTGAACCTGAGGACGGCATTGCCGTGCTCAAGGGGCTTGCCTCCTCGGCGCGTATCTCGATGCTGAAACTGCTGCATGAGAAGGGGCCGATGAATGTCAACGAAATCGCCGCCGTGCTGTCGCTGCCGCAGTCGACCGTCTCGACCAACATCCAGGTGCTGGAGGATGCGGGGCTGATCCGCACCGAGAATCTGAAAGCGAAGAAAGGCAGTCAGAAAATCTGTTATCCGACGGCCGAAGAAGTGCTCGTCGTGTTCAAGAGCGAATATCGTGCGGTCAAGAACGACGCGATCGAAGTGTCGATGCCGATCGGGCTTTACACCGGCTTCGAGGTTACCGCGCCCTGCGGCCTTTGCTCGCCGGACGGCATCATCGGTCTGCTCGATGTTCCCAACACTTTCCTCGATCCGGACCGCATGAAAGCCGGTCTGCTATGGTTCACGCGCGGTTTTGTCGAATACCAGTTCCCCAACAATGCCAAGCTCGCCAATGCCGAGATCACCGAACTCGAAGTGGCGATAGAGCTGTCCTCGGAAGTGCCGGGCACCAGCGCCGATTGGCCCTCGGACATTACGCTGACAATCAATGGCGTCGACGTCGGCACCTGGACGTCGCCGGGGGATTTCGGCGACAAGCGCGGCGTCTTCACGCCCTCCTGGTGGAAGCTCAAGGGCTCGCAATACGGCAAGTTGAAGAACTGGCGAATTGCCAATGACGGCACCTATGTCGACGGCCTCAGGATTTCCGAAACCGGCCTCGCCGCACTCGATCTGAAGAGCCATCATTCAATCCGCATCCGTATCGGCGTCAAGGACGACGCCAAGCGCCCCGGCGGGATCAACATTTTCGGCAAGGGCTTTGGAAATTACGATCAGGACATCCTGCTCAGGATCAAAACTGGTTGATATCATGAAACCGGGTTCTGAAGATAACTTAGCAATTTCAACCAGTTGGCTTTCTGCTATGCAAAAGCGTTCGTCTAATTGTCCTACATTTGGGTATTTTGGCTTGACGAAGGGCTGCCAATCCCGCTTTGATATCGGGCAAGATGATTTAAATCATCGTTTGTGATATCGATGGGAGGAATGCATGAAGGCAGCCGTTACGGCTCATCCGCATTATGTTGTCTCGGAAATCGATCCGAGGCTCTACGGATCCTTCATCGAGCATCTGGGGCGGGCAGTTTACACCGGCATCTATGAGCCCGGCCATCCGACAGCGGACGCCAACGGCATGCGTCAGGACGTCATCGATCTCGTCAGGGAACTCAATGTTCCGATCGTCCGCTATCCCGGCGGCAATTTCGTCTCGGCCTACAATTGGGAAGACGGCATTGGCCCCAAGGAACAGCGCCCAGTCCGCCTCGACCTTGCCTGGCACACATCGGAAAGCAACGAAGTCGGCCTGCATGAATTTGCCGATTGGTGCACCTGCGCCAACACCGAGATGATGCTTGCCGTCAATCTCGGCTCGCGCGGCCTCGACGAAGCCCGCAACCTTCTCGAGTACGCCAACCATCCCGGCGGCAGCAAATGGAGCGACAAGCGCATCGCCAACGGCCGCAAGGAGCCCTTCGACGTCAAGCTCTGGTGCCTCGGCAATGAAATGGATGGCCCCTGGCAGATCGGCCACAAGACCGCGGACGAGTATGGCCGCCTGGCGCATGAGACGGCCAAGGCCATGCGCGCCTTCTCCAAGTCACTCGAGCTGGTGGTCTGCGGCTCTTCGAATGCCAAGATGCCCACCTACCCTGAATGGGAAGCGACGGTTCTCGACCATACCTACAACGAGGTCGACTACATCTCGCTGCACATGTATTTCGACAACGAAGCCAACGACGCTCCGAACTATCTCGCCATGAGCGAAAAGCTCGACGGCTACATTGTCTCGGTCGCCGGCGTCATCGAGTATATCAAGGCCAAGAAGCGCTCCAACAAGCAGGTCTACATCTCGTTCGACGAATGGAACGTCTGGTACCATTCCAAGGAGCAGGACAGGAAGATACTCGGCGGCAGCGACGGCTGGCCGTTCGCCCCGCCGTTGCTCGAAGACATCTATAATTTCGAGGATGTGCTGCAGGTCGGCCTGATCCTCAACACCTTCATCCGCCGCTCCGATGTCGTCAAGATCGCCTGCCTGGCACAACTGGTCAATGTCATCGCGCCGATCATGACCGTTCCGAATGGCCCGGCATGGCGGCAGACGATTTTTTATCCCTATCTGTTTGCTTCTAACTGTGGCCGCGGCAATGCGTTGGATCTCAAGGTGGAAAGCCCGACCTACAAATCCAGCGTTGCGGGCGACGTCGCCTATGTCGATGTTGCCGGCGTGCACGACAGGCAAACCGGCCACGTCACCTTCTTCGCCGTCAACCGCCATTCGAGCGAGGCAATCGAAACAGTGGTCGACCTCACCGGCTTCGGCGCGGCGGAGATCGTCGATCACCGGGTGATGGCACACGCCGATCTGAAAGCCGTCAATTCGGCCGAAAACCCTGGCAATGTCGGCCCCAGGAAGGGTGAGGGAGCCTCGCTCGCCGGCGGCAAGCTGAGCCTGTCGCTGCCGGCCTATTCCTACCAGGTCATACGCTTGAGGCTCTGAGTTCAGGCGGATCATCGAGAAAACGCTGAGGAGGAGCGTCGACGTGACGGCCGATATCGAGATCAGAAACGTGAGCAAACAGTTCGGTGCCATGACCGTGCTGGATCATCTGTCGCTCTCCATAAGGGCACGCGAATTCATCGTGTTCCTGGGACCGTCCGGCTGCGGAAAATCGACGCTTCTTCGAATGATCGCCGGGCTCGAAGCTGTCGATAGCGGCGAGATTGCCATCAATAACGAGCGCATCGATCATTTGCCGCCGGGCAAGCGCGGCATTGCCATGGTGTTCCAGTCCTATGCGCTTTATCCGCATATGACGGTGCGCGACAACATGGCCTTCGGGCTTGCGAATATCGGCGTACCAGGCAAGGTCATCGAGGCGCGCATCAACGAAGCCGCCCGCATCCTGGAAATGCCGCATCTGCTCGATCGCAAGCCGGGCCAGCTCTCGGGCGGTCAGCGCCAGCGCGTCGCCATCGGCCGTGCGATCGTCAAGGAGCCGAAGGCCTTTCTGTTCGACGAGCCGCTCTCCAATCTCGATGCGGCGTTGCGCACCCGTACCCGCATCGAGCTTGCCCAGCTTCACCAGCGGCTGCAATCGACGATGATCTTCGTCACCCACGACCAGGTCGAGGCAATGACGCTGGCCGACCGCATCGTCGTCATGAACAATCGCAAGATCGACCAGATCGGTACCCCGATGGAGATCTACGAGCGCCCGGCGACCAAATTCGTCGCGGGTTTCGTCGGCGCGCCGGCGATGAACTTCGTCGATGCGACGCTCGACAAATCCGGCGAGAACGCCACGGCCAGGTTTGCGGACGGCGTCTCGGTGCAGACCGAGATCGCCTCCAGCCAACTGACCGACGGCAACTACACTTTCGGCATCCGTTCGGAAGACGTGCGCATCGTTGCGGCCGGACAGGGCAATGCCGACGGCGTCGTCGATGTGCTCGAGCGGCTCGGCGAACGCACCCTGATCTACGCGCGGCTGGGCGATGGCCAGCAGATCGTCGGCTCGGATTCCGGCAACAGCCGCGTTGCCGTCGGCGACAGAATCGGGCTCGCCTTCGACGGCCAGAAATCGCATCTGTTCAACGAGACCGGCCGCGCCTGGCATGCGAGGGAGGCCTGAGATGGCTGACCGGCTGGCGATGTCCCCGACCGCGACGCTTGCTGTCGGCGTCAGAGCCCCAACCGCCGACATCTATGCGCCGCAATGGCGAAACTTCATTTTCGTGGCGCCATTCTTGTTCTTCTTCACCACGCTGCTGCTCTTCCCGCTGCTCTGGGGGATGTGGCTGAGTTTCCACAAGGCCGACACGTTCTCGTCCGGAAATTTTGTCGGTCTCGGCAATTACGCCAGGCTGTATCACGACAAGGTCTTCCTGCAATCGATCTGGAACACCTTCTACTTCGTGCTTCTGACGGTGCCGACGCTGGCGCTGATCGGCCTTTTCCTGGCGCTTTGCCTCAACCGCCGCACGCGCACTGCCGCGGTTTTGCGGACGCTGTTCTTTTCCTCCTCGGTGCTGTCGGTCACCATCGTCACGCTGATCTGGCGCATCGTCTTCATTCCGAATGTCGGCCTGTTGTCGACGATCTACGGATGGTTCGGCGCAACGGCCCCGGCCTTCATTTCCGATCCCAATCTGGCCATGGTCGGCATCGCCATTGCCACCATCTGGTGGTGCATCGGCCTGCCGATGATGCTCTTTCTCTCGGCGCTCCAGCAGATTCCGCAGGATATTTACGAGGCGGCAGCCCTGGACAATGCCAATCGCTGGCAGACGCTACGCTCGATCACGCTGCCGTCGATCAAGCGCACCTTCATCCTGGTGATCATCATCCAGATCGTGCTGCAATTCCAGCTGTTCGGCCAAGCCTGGCTGATGACGCGCGGCGGTCCGAACAACCTGACCAAGCCGATCGTGCTCTACATCTACGATACCGCATTCCGTCGCTGGGATCTCGGCCTGGGTGCCGCGGCATCGGAAATCCTGTTCATCCTCATCCTGATCGCGGCCATGGCCCAGTACCTGGTGACACGCAGCAGGGGAGACCAAGCATGAGCGCTCCAGCCACTTCCATCAAGGGACGGGCATTTGGCGACCATGTGCTATTAGCCCTCGTCATCCTGCTTTCGATCGTCATGATCGCGCCGGTTCTGTGGGTGATCGGCCTGTCGCTCAAGGACAATACGGAGCTGATGGCCGATCCGAATTCGGTGTTTCACGCGCCCTATACGCTGAAGAACTACATCAACACCGTCGGCACCTCGTCGGTGTTCATCTGGGTGCGCAACAGCATCATCGTCTCGGGCGGATTGACGCTCGGCACGTTGATCCTGTCGTCGCTCGCCGGCTACGGCTTTGCACGGCTGAATTTCCCCGGCCGAGACGTGCTGTTCGTGATTGTGCTGTTCGGCCTGGCGGTCCCGGAACAGGCCGTGCTCGTCGCCCGTCATCAGATCTTCAGCATGCTGAAGTTCCACAACACCTATCAAGGGCTTATTCTGCCGGGCCTTTCAGCTCCGTTCGGCGTCTTCCTGATGACCCAGTATTTCAAAGCCATCCCGAAGGAACTGGACGAAGCCGCCATGCTCGATAACGCCAGCCGGCTCAGGATTTTCTGGAAGGTGCTTCTGCCGCTCACGCTGCCTGCGCAGGCAACGCTCGGCATCTTCACCTTTCTCGGCGCGTGGAACGACTACTTCTGGCCGCTGATTTCGGCGACGAGGAAGGACATTCTCACGCTGACGGTCGGCATGGCCTCGACCCAGACCAATTTCGCCCAGTCCGAAGGCATCGGCTTCCTGATGGCACAGGCGGTGTTTGCCGGTGCACCGATCCTGATCGTCTACCTGTTCTTCCAGAAATACATCGTCACGGCGGTCTCCGGCGCTGCTGTGAGATAACGAAGATTGCCTGACGGCCGGGGGGAATGCGCAGCAATTGAAGCACGAAAGCCAATCCAGGGTGGAGCGGCGGAAACTCAGTAGGAGGAACTGATATGAAACTGAAGAAAATACTGTTTGCCGCAGTCTCTGCGGGCGCAATGATGCTCGCAAGTCCAAGCTTCGCGGCCACGGAACTGAGCGTGCAGCGCTTTTTCGGCGCCTGCGATGCCGATTTCGGCACCAACACCGATCCCACCAAGGCCGTTGGCGAATGCGGCATCATCACCTCGCTGATCAACAAGTTCAACGCCGACAATCCCGATGTCCATGTCAACGTCACCACCGTGGAATGGCCCGGCTATGATCAGCTGACCGCGCAGTTCGCTTCAGGCGACGCTCCGGACATCGTCACGATCCATGAATCCGTACTGTCGGATTATCAGTCGAAGGGCCTGTTGATGCCGCTCGACGATCTCTTGAAGTCGGTCAGCGTGACACCCGACGCCTTCACCGACGCGGCGCGCAATGGCGCCACCAAAGACGGCAAGATCTACGGCCTGCCGATCGACAGCTGGACGATGCTCTATCACGTCAACCTGGATCTTTTCAAACAAGCCGGCCTCGTCAATGCCGACGGCACGCCGATTTTTCCAAAGTCGCCCGAGGAACTGCTCGCCCAGGCCGAACAGTTCAAGCAGAAGACGGGCAAGCCTTATTTCGTCCAGAACCTGGCCAATGAGACTGCACTCTACACACGCAACCTCTACACTTATCTTTTCCAGCAGGATTCCGATTTCTTTGCGGATCCGAAGCATGTGAAGTTGAATACGCCGGAAGCCAAGAAGGTCGTCGAGATGTACAAGGCGATCTTCGAGAAGGGCTACACCACCACGGATCTCGATTATGGCGGCTCGATCAACGCCTTCCTTGCCGGCGAGGGTGGCGTCCACCTTAACGGCACCTGGGTGGTCGGCGATTACAACGCCCAGTCCGAAACCAAGGGTACGGCGCTCAACAAGGGCGGCTATGCGGTCTATCCGTATCCGCAGCTGTTTGGCGGCACCCACGCGCAATATGCCGACGGCCACACCTGGGCCGTGTCGCAGAAAGACCGCACGCCTGAACAGATCGCGGCGATCGGCAAATTCCTGAAGTTCTTCGCCGACAACGACTTTGAGTGGTCGCGCACCGGTCACCTGCCGGCCTATAAGGCCGTCATCACCTCGGACGCCTTCAAGGCCCTGCCGCATCGCAACACGATCTCTGCGGTCGCCGACCTCGGCAAGCCGCTGCCGTCCGCCGTACAGCGTCAGTTTGCGATCCAGGACATCATCGGCGAAGAGATGAGTGCAGCAATCAGCGGCCAGAAGGACGTCGACACCGCCCTTGCCGACATGGAAAGTCGCGTCAACGAATTGCTCGCCAACATCTGACCACGGGTTTCGAAAGGCCCTCCCAAGGCGCCCCGCGGCTGGAAACGGCCGCGGGGTTTTGGTGAGGCAGTGGTTATTATCCTCGAGTGACTTGGCGGTGGCGACCGGTCAAACACGCCAACCACCATGCCGCAACCTCGGCAGCAGCCGACGCAAGCCCTGACTGAAGGATTCCGCTAGAACGCCGCGGCCATGGGCATTGCGACCTTGTTGGGGATCTGGATGTCGATCTCCAATCTCGAAGTCGTTTCGCCGTGATCCATGCTCACCTGCAGGAAATCCTGATCGACCTGAACATGCCGGGCGATCACCGCCATGATCTCCTCGCGCAGCACGGAGACGAGATCGGGCTGGTTGCGGCTGCGGCGCTCGTAAGCCAACAGCAGTTGCAAGCGCTCGCGCGCCACGGGCGCGCTGCCGCGGCGCTTGAAGATATCGAGCAGGTTCATGCTGCCCTCCTTCCCAACAGCCGGTCGAGGAGGCCCCTCCGCTCGAAAGGCAGAATGACCGGCAGGTCCTCGCCCTCGAGTCTTCTTGCCGCGTCGATATAGGCGCGTGCGGCGGGGTTGGTGTTTTCGCTGAGCGTAACCGGCGCGCCCACATTGGATGCGCGCAGCACGTCCTGGCTCTCGGGAATTATTCCCAGCAAGGGCGTCGACAGGATCTCGAGCACGTCATCGATGCTGAGCATCTCGCCGCGGGCGGCGCGCGCAGCATCGTAGCGCGTGACGAGCACGTGTTTGGCAATCGATTCACCTTGCTCGGCTTTCATCGTCCTGGAGTCGAGCAGGCCGATGATGCGATCGGAATCGCGGACCGAGCTCACTTCCGGATTGGTGACGATTACCGCCTCGTCGGCAAAGCGCATGGCAAGTTGCGCGCCCCGCTCTATGCCGGCGGGGCTGTCGCAGAAGACGTAGTCGAAAACCGAGCGCAGCTTGTCGATGACATCGGCGACGCCTTCCTCGGTGAGAGCGTCCTTGTCGCGCGTTTGCGAGGCCGGCAGCAAGAACAGCGTTTCGAGTCGCTTGTCACGGATCAGCGCCTGCGAGAGCTTGGCGGTTCCCTGAATGACGTTGACGATATCGAAAACAACGCGCCGCTCGGCGCCCATGATCAGATCGAGGTTGCGCAGGCCGACGTCGAAATCGACGAGGGCCACCCGCTTGCCGGTTTTCGCGACCGCGGCGCCGAGAGCGGCCGTCGAGGTCGTCTTGCCGACACCCCCTTTGCCGGATGTGACAACCACTACCTTGCCCATATTTGTGCCTCCAATGTTGTTAGTTGAGCGGTGCGACGCAAAGTGCGCCGTCCTCGAGAAAGGCCTGTACCGGCCTTCCTCGCGAGGAGGCGTCCATCTCCTCGGCGGTGCGGTACCAGCCGTCCACCGCCAGCAGTTCGGCTTCGTTTTTCCGGCAAAAGATGCGAGCCGCGGAATTTCCCGTGGCGCCGGCGAACGCACGTCCACGCAGCGTGCCGTAGACGTGAATCGATCCTCCGGCGATGATCTCGGATCCGGAACTGACGGAGCCGACAATGACCACATCGCCATCGGGATGAAAGATCGACTGGCCGGAGCGGATCGGTGCCTTGATCATCAATGAGTTCGGCGCCTGCGGCTCTTCCGTCTTGGCCTCAGCGGCGGCCTTCGGGTCCGGCTGCACGTAAAGCGCGTCAGCGGTGGCCTCCTTGGCGCCAACGAGGAGCGGCGGCAGATCGGCGTCGAGAGCAACGTTGCCATCGGCCTCGATCGCGTAGATGCGAATCCCGCGCTCCGCGAGCTGGGAGACCAGATCCCGCATCTCGCCCACCTCGGGCTTGAGCATAGTCAGATCGAGCACGACCGGACGGCCGGCAAAGAAGCCGGGAGAGTTTTCGGTCCAGTGATCGAGGCTTTGCAGCCATTCCCCTAAAGGGGCCTCAGGGGTGAGGGTGAAGGCTACAAACGAGCGCGCTCGAAAGCGTATGGACTTGTTTTGGATAGGAGCGACGCAGGTCACAGAGGCGAGTCCTTACTGATTGGTTAAGGCTAGCCCGGCATGGTTAACGAAAAGTTAATGGCGGCTTCCCGGGGCGTTGGGGGAGGCATTCTTTTTGCCTCCGATCGCCCCGCCGGCGCCTTGCTTCCGATGCACGACGAGGCTCTCCTCGTGGCTGCCTGGAGGCGTCTCCAGTTCACTAGGTCGGCCGACCGGTATACGATTGCCATGAACGCCGAGCCTACTAAGGAGTCGTCGACTTGACTACCATTGCCAAGAAGTCGGTCGCGGATCGCGGTCGTGCTACCTATGATCTTGGCGCGACGGCCATCTTTGCTTCCAAATCAGACCCGCGCTTTCACTATTGCCTGCATGTGCCTCCCGCGGTTGGGGAAGGGGCCAAAGTCGATCTGATGGTCGCCATCCATGGCACCGGCCGCACCTCTTTTCTTGGATTCCGCGACGCGTTTTCCGAGTTCGGACGCTGGAACGGCTGCGCCATTTTGTGTCCGCTGTTTCCAATCGGCGTTCTCGGGGATGATGCCCGCAGCGGGTACAAGTATATCCTCGAGGGCAACATACGCTACGATCAGGTGCTGCTCGCCATGGTTGAGGAGGTCAGCGCCAAATACAGTCAGGATTGGAGCCGCTTTGCCATGTTCGGATTTTCCGGCGGCGGGCATTTCACGCATCGTTTTGCTATCCTGCATCCCGACAGGCTCTGGGCGGCCTCAATCGGCGCGCCAGGCTCGGTGACCTTGCTCGATCCGACGCGTGACTGGTGGGTGGGCATTCGTGATCTGCCGGAGAAGTTCGGCATCACCTTCGATGCCACAGCGCTGGCAAAAGTGCCTTTCCAGATGATCGTCGGCGACGCCGACCTGGAGACTTGGGAAATCACTCATGTCCAAGGCAGCGCCCATTGGATGCCGGGCGCCAACGATGCGGGGCGAACACGGCCGGAACGCCTCATGGCATTGTGTCGATCGTTCGAGGCAGCGGGTGCGCGCGTGCGCTTCGATTTGCTGCCAGGCGTATCTCATGAACGGGACGCGGTTCTCGATTCGGTCAAGGATTTCCTCGCCCAACAACTCAAGGAACGACGGAACGCCTCACGATGAATCGTTGCGCCCCAGCCCGTGAAGAGATTACGGCAATCAAAGCCCGACCACGTCGATCGCATCCAACCGCGACCCTGCTGCCGTGCGCGACAACTAGAGCAAGGCTTCGTACTGATCGCCAATCTTGTCGACGGTGAAATCCGCCGCCCTGCTTTTCAGCACGGCAGCAGGGGTGGGGTGGTCCAGCATCTCGGCCATCGCCTCCGTCAGGGCTGCGGCGTCACCGACCGGCACCAAGGTGCCGAAACGGCCGTCACCGAGTATCTCGCGCGGGCCATGCGGAGCATCGGTGGAGATTACGGGGACACCAGCAGCCATGGCCTCGACCAAGACGTTGCCAAAGCCCTCGCTGGTGGATGTAAGGACGAACAGATCGGCTGCGGCATAACAGGCTGCGGGATCGTTGACGTAGCCGGCAAAGAGTACGTCCTGGCCAATGCCGATCTGCTCGGCATAGGCGTGCAATTCGCCAGTCATCGGACCTTCGCCGAAGACGACAAGCCGGGCAGGGCGGCCGGCGCGCAGGGCAGCGAAGGCCCGCAGCAAAGTCCGGTGATCCTTGACCGGCACGAGGCGCCCGGCGGTGGCGATGACCGGGCCATCGCCCATCGCCGCCAACGCTGCCTGCCAGGCATAGGAATTCCCCTGCGGTGCTTCAGCCGGCGGCAGCGGATTGTTGATGACGACGACCTTGGATTCGGGGAAGCCGCGGGCGGTGATGTCACGGCCGACACCCGCCGAAACGGCGATGGCTTTGGTTGCGCGCGCTGCAACCAGTGCGGAAAGCCAGATCGCCAGCCTTGCGCCGAAGCCGCTGGCAGGCAGCGAGGCGGCGGCGTGGAAGCTTGGAAAGAATTTTGCCCGGCTTCTGGCCAACATGAGTGACAGCGCCATCACCAGATTGGCGAATTCCGGGGCACTGTAGACCGCATCAGGATCAAGGCGGCGGAACAAATTTGCGCTTCGCACGATGCCTTTCAGCGTCGCCGACTTGGCGTAACCCTCGCCGCGCAAGAGAAGGCCGAAGTCGACCAGATGCACGGCAGCGGAACGCAGCGCGGCGTTAGGGCCTTCCGCGTTCCAGGTAAAAAGCGTGACCTCGTGGCCACGCGACGCCAGTTCATTTGCCATCAGGACGAAGACACGTTCGGCGCCGCCGCCCCTCAGGCTGGCGATGTGGAAAACGATGCGCTTCGCCATGCCCTGTGCTTCAGGCTCGGCTGGCGGCAAGGCCTGATCGGTTCGGCGGCCGGCGCATGTCGCGGATGATGCCCATGCCGATGGCCAGCAGCATGCCCAGGGCAAAGCCTGCGAACGCTCCTGCGCCTGCCACCAGGGCAGGGCGCGGTGGCCATGAGCGCCCTGGCGGCGGCACCGCGGTCGAAATCACCTGTACGTTTGTGGTGTCGATCTGCTCGCGCTCGCTGATTTGGCGCGCACGGGACAGGAAGCTCTCATAGACCGCTCTCTTGGAGGCGGCATCGCGTTCAAGCTCACGCAGGGCGACTTCGGACTCGCTGTCGGTGAAAACGTTGCTCTTCAGATCGTTCATCCTGGCGTTGAGAGAAGCCAACGAGGCCCTGGCCTTGTCCAGGCTGGACTTTGCCGTGCCGACGGTGCGGGAGAATTCGGCCCGGAGTTGCGAGTTGACGGTCTCGAGTTCTGTCCTGAGCCTGACAATCGTCGGGTGGCGCGGGCCGAAGGTCATCGACTGTGAGTCGATCTGCTGCCGCAGGCTGTTTGACCTGTCGCGCAGCGCCGCGAGCGCTTCCGAAACCGTGGGGTCGGGATTGGCTCCATTGATACCGGAGGCAACCAGGGCGTCGTAGCTTGCCTGCGCGGCGATCACGCGCGATTGCGCATCGACGATTTCGCCGTTGAGCTGCGTCAGCGTCTGCGAACTGACGAGCTGGCCATTGCTGGACGACAGGTTGTGGCTGCGCCTGTAGCTCTCGACCTTCTCTTCGGCAGTCTGCACGTCACTCTTGAGTTGGCCAAGCCGGCTGTCAAGGGCAGCCGCGGCACGGCTGGCACCGGCAGCTTCGGCCTTGGCCAGTTCTTCCTGGAAGTTTTTGACTATGGCCTGCGAGATCAGGATCGCCTTGGCGGTGGTTTCCGCAGATACCGAGAGGGTTGTGACAAACGAGGTCGGGTCCGCGATAGCGTCTACCCGGTCCGCCAGGTTCTTCAGAGCGATAAGCCTCGGGTCCGGCTTCGCCGCAGCGCCAGACGAGGATGTGCTCAGGTCCGGATCGAAAAATTCTGGATCGTGAGTCAGATTCAGTTCGTCCACCACACGGGAAAGCACGTTGCCCGAGGTCAGGATGCGCTGCTTGCTGCGCGTGCTGAGCAGCTGGCTATCGACCTGGCCCGGTTGCGAGTAGAGGTCGTTTTCCACAACCTGCAAATTGGATGGGTTGATGAGGACCTCGGTCGTGACGGTGTAACGCTGCTTGCTCAGCAATGCATAGGCGCCGCCAACAATGCCGCCGATTACCGCCAGCATGAACGCCAGGGCGAGGCCGGCCCGCAGCCATACGAACAGGCGTCGAAAATCGAGCTCGAGAAAATCGCCGATCTTGTCCAGGGTCACCGTCGCGACCGGCTCTGGAGGTTGCGGCGTCACCGGCGCGGAGCTTAGCGCCGCGAATGGGCCATGCTGCTGCAGCAATGCCCTGCGCCGTGCATTGGCGATACGCTCGAATGCACTGTTGTTGGAAGCCGTCGCGGAGATAGGGGGTGTGCCGGAACCGGCAGACATGGTGACAACCCTTGTTAAATCATTACGCTTGGCCTGCTCTACAGAAACATCGTTAACATCTTATTTTCCAAGTTGGCGCATTTTACTGTTCGTACACCCCGTCCGTCCGGCGGACGTTGAAGGGATTTCGTTGCCCAGAATGCCGTTCGAATATCGCCATTTGGATGGGCCATGAGCTATCCCGCTGCCGCTTCGGAACGGGTGTTGTCCAGCCGAGCGCGCCGTCAGAACGCGCTGTCGCTGCTGTTCTTCCTGTGCGCGGCGTTCGCGCTCCTGCTTCGCTTTACGGTGTCGCCGCAGGTGATGAACATGGTCGTCGACTATACGGCCCAGGGAGGCTCGTTCTACGAAAAGCTGCATTTCGGCACCTATGCGATCATCCTGCTGCTTCCTATCGTTCTTTTCAGCCGACCGTTTCTGCTGCACGGCGATGAAATTGGAATATTCAAGGCGTTGATCCGCTATTCGGTGCTGATGTTCGCGCTGGTGCCCTATCTGTTCGTTACCGGCCGTGCGGGCTCCTCCGGCTTCATCATCGATACCTATCTGGTAGCCGGCGCCATAGGTCTGTTGATGCTGGCATTGAATGCAGAGGTGCGGCGGGCGCTGGGAGACGTCGTGCTTGGAATGGCGATCCTGAGCGCTGTCATCGGCACCATCGAGGCGGTGACTCAACATCGGCTGTTGCCCTATGGGTTGAACGAACTGCAATTCAGGCCAACTGGCCTGTCGGCCCATCCGCTGGCACTGGGCGCGCTCTGCGCCACAAGCATTGGATTCGTGCCGCTGACGCACTGGCGCATATGGGCGCGGGTGATGGCGATCTTCCTGTTGTTCATCGGTTGCGCTGCATCGGGCGCTCGCGCCGCGCTGATGCTCGCAACCGCAGAAATCCTCATTCTGCTGCTGTTCGTGCCTTGGCCGGGCCTGTCGCTCAAATATGAGCGGCAGGCCAAATTTGTCGTACTGATGTTCACCGTCGCCGGTGGCGCGGTGCTCGTGGCTGTACTGTTTGCGGGCGGTCTGCTGAATCGGTTCAGCAACACCATCTTCGACGAAAACTTCATGGCCCGGGTGACCATTTACCAGGTGTTCGGACTGGTCAGCTGGAACGACATCCTGTTCGGCATGAACGTTGACGACCTGCTGGCGATCGTCAGGCAGAAGCTGCATCTGCCCTACATCGAAAGCGCGCCGGTGGTAATTATCTTGCTCTTCGGCCTGCCCATAGCCCTGCTGTTTACAGCGCTGATATTCTGGTTCGTCTTCCGGCTGCTGCGCGGGGCGCCGCTGCCGGCATGGATCGGCACTATAACGTTCTTGCTTGCCGCGCTGTCAAACAACGCGCTTTCGTCAAAAACGCCGGACATGACGATCATCGTGGTGTTGCTGCTTGCCTACAGGAACCAGCCCTACAGAAACCAGCCGGAGAGCACGTCTTCGGTCGCTGCATTCCAACCTGAAGCCGGCTGAGATCCGTTCAGCACGGGCCTCAAATCCGGTCAGCCGGCGCTGTCCACGACCTCGACATGGCCCGCGCGGTTGAGCGTGTGGATGCCCGCCCGAGCCCATGCCGTCCCGGGATCGATTGGCTGGGGCAGTTCGAAACGGACGTCGAAATCATCAAGCCGATCCAGTCGCATCAAGCCCAGGCCGCCGCCATAGGCTCTCGAGCCGTTTTGCACCGGCAACAGCAAAGCGTCGCCCTGGCGGATAAAGGCGCCGCCCGGCCGAGTGGCCGAGTGATCGACGGCGACCGGATTGAGCGCGTGCGCAGCCCAGGGCCCACGCAGCGCCGGAGCGGAATAGACGGCCATCGTGTCGGATGCGCTGCCGTGACCGAACCGCTCAGTCCCCAACAGCCAGAAGCGGCCGTCGGATTCGAGCAGCGTGGCGTCGTTGAAATCCCTGTCCGTCATCAGCACCGTATCGCGTACCCAGCGATCCGGAAACTGCACCGCACGGTAGAGCACCAGTTCTCGCGCCGTAGCGCTTTCAGGGATCATGAAAATCTCGCCGGAGTGAGCGAACACCTGCGGATATGACAGGTGATGCGCTTCCTCCAGCACCATTTTCGGCACGCCGAAAGTGCCGTCGGTGCCAAGTTCGGCGACAGAAATCACGCCGCGGCCGATGGCGTAGGGGAACTCCTCGACAAAAAGAAAGTGGCGGCCGTCGCGCTCGAGAACGAACGGATCGGCGTAGAATCGCTGCCCGTCATCGGCAAGCACGGTGAACGGCTTGCCATCCAGTTGTCCGGTTTCGGCGACGCCTGGACCGTCGATCAGCCGGTAAGCAACCTGCCAATAGAAGGGGCGCCGACCACGTCGCAGTTTTTGCACGGCGCGGTCAACCAATCCCCTGACGAAAAAGGGCAGATAGTGCCTGATAAACCCGCCTTTCTGCAGGGGCGGCGCCGGGCTCTCGGCAATCGGCGCAAGTTTGCCCGTGGAGAAGCGGGCGACACATTGGGCAATCAGGGAGATGGTGCCGGCGAGCAGGTCGTTGCTGGTTCGGGAGAGCCAGAGCCGATCACTGATCATCGGCCGCGCCCTGGCGACGGCAACGCCGTCGAGGCGCGCGGTGAGTTCAGGCAACCGCCTGCTCGCCAGCATCTCGGTCATGCCCGCGGCAAAGCTGCTGTGGCCGCAAAATTCGAGCGTCAGGACAGGCGTGCCCCGTCGTGCGGCGGTAGCGGTGAGATCGACTATAAGATCGACTGAGCTGGTATCGCCGGACGGCAACGGCCCGGAACGGCTTGCCAGTGAGGGGTCGAAGCGCCGGCCCTCGAGCGCCAGCACATTATCCATCCCGCGCGAGTTGGGTTCAGGCGTCGGCGCGCGGCTACTCGAAACCGCATGTCCAGCCGCACTCAACCGCGCCAGAAGCTCATTTTCCCAGCGCCGGGATGTGTTGGCGTGGCCGATGATTAAAATATTAGTCAATCCAATATATTCTTTTTCAAGATTATTACCATAGACTACTTGTCAGCCCAACCTTTCATAAGAGTTAATCCGGGAGAACGCGGCCTTGGTTGTTAATCATATATTAAGAATTGAGATCACGAAGGCGCTGTCCGGCGCTATTATGGCTCTTGCGGGCAATAGTCGGCATGTCCCGAGGGCTGCAGGCGACCAGGATCAGCGATGAACGTCCTTTCACGTCCAAAACTGCCGTCCAGGCAGAAACTGCTGATCGTGTTCGGCACGAGGCCGGAGGCACTCAAATGCTTTCCAGTGGCGCGTGCCGCCCTTGCTCATCCAGGCTTCATCACCGAAATATGCATTACCGCCCAGCATCGTGAAATGGTCGACCAGGTTGTCGAGCTGACCGGCCTGCCTGTGCATCACGATCTCAACATCATGCAACCCGGCCAGTCGCTGTTCGACGTGACCTCGCGGGTGCTCCTGGGCATGGCCGAGGTGCTGGACAAGGCGAAACCCGATATCGTCATGGTACAGGGCGACACCACCACGGCGATGGCCGCGGCTCTGGCTGCCTTCTACAAGCGTATCCCGGTCGCTCATGTCGAAGCAGGATTGCGCAGCCACAACATCAACTCGCCGTTTCCTGAAGAACTGAACCGCAAGATTGCCGGCAACATCGCCACCTGGCATTTTGCGCCGACCGTTCAGGCGCGCGACAATCTCATCGCCGAAGGAAAGGCCGAAAGCACCATCTTCGTGACCGGCAACACGGTGATCGACACGCTGTTGCATTTTTCAAGCGCGATCGATGCCGACAGGCTGATGAACGCGAAGCTCGCTGCCCGCTTCCCCTTCCTCGACCCTTCCAAGAAAATGATCCTCGTCACCGGCCATCGCCGCGAGAATTTCGATGGCGGCATCCAGCGCATCTGTACGGCGTTGACGGGATTGGCGGCGCGCGGAGACGTGCAGATCGTCTACCCTGTCCATCCAAACCCCAATGTGAGCTCGGTGGTCAACGCAGAGCTGGAAGGCGTGCCGAACATCCATCTGGTCGAGCCGCAGGATTATCTGCCGTTTCTGTACCTGCAGAAGCAGAGCTATCTGGTGCTTACCGATAGCGGCGGCGTGCAGGAAGAAGCGCCTTCGCTCGGCAAGCCGGTGCTGGTGATGCGCGAAAATACCGAGCGACCCGAGGGGATCGTGGCCGGCACCGCCCGTCTTGTCGGGACCGATGTCGAGAAAATCCTGTTCAACGCCAATCGCCTGCTCGACGATCAGGCTGCCTATCGCGGCATGGCGGAACGACACAACCCATATGGCGATGGCCGGGCCAGTAACCGGATTGTTGAGGAACTGCTGCATCATGGCTGAAATCAAAACCGTTTCCGTAATCGGTATGGGCTATATCGGCCTGCCGACCTGCGCCATTTTCGCCAGCCGCGGGCTCAACGTCATTGGCGTCGATGTCAACGGAGCGGTGGTCGAGAAGGTCAACCGCGGCGAAATCCACATCGTCGAGCCGGACCTTGACGGCCTGATCCAGAAGGTCGTGGCTAACGGCAAGCTCATGGCCTACAGCACGCCGCAGCCGGCGGACGCCTATATCATCGCCGTGCCGACCCCGATGACCCACGACCATAAGCCGGACGTGACCTACGTGCTCGCGGCGGCACGAAGCATCGCCCCAGTGCTGAAGCGGGGAGACCTTGTGGTGTTGGAATCGACATCGCCGGTCGGAACCACGCGTATCATGACCGGGCTGCTTGCCGAGTTGCGGCCTGATCTCAAATTTCCTGTCCAGCATGGCGAAGACGCCGATGTGCTGGTCGCCTATTCGCCCGAGCGCGTGCTGCCGGGAAAGGTGCTGACCGAGCTGATCAACAACGATCGCTCGATCGGCGGATTGTCCCGCAAGTCGTCGGAACGGACCGCGGCACTCTATTCGACCTTCGTCACCGGCGACCTGTTCATGACAACGGCCGAAAGTGCTGAGCTGGTGAAACTGACGGAGAACGCGTTCCGCGACGTCAACATCGCCTTTGCCAACGAGCTTGCCGCAGTGTGTCAGGACCTGTCGCTCAATGTATGGGAAGTGATCGATCTCGCCAATCGGCACCCTCGCGTGAACATCCTCCAGCCGAGCCCGGGCGTTGGCGGTCACTGCATTGCGGTCGATCCATATTTTATCATCGACGCCGCACCCAACAGCACGCGGCTGATGGCTTCGGCACGCCGGATCAATTCCGAGCGGCCGATGTCGGTGGTCAGGGATATCGAGGCCTTGCTCGACCCCTCCCGCAAACAGACGATCGCCTGTCTTGGCCTCAGCTTCAAAGCCAACATCGACGATTTGCGCGAGAGCCCGGCCGTCGAGGTGGTGAAACTCCTGTCCGATATCCCCAATGTGAAGATCATTGCGGCTGAACCCAACACAAATTCGCTGCCGCATGAACTCGAGGGCAGGGGCATCGTGTTCACCGACGCACTTTCGGCCATCGACAAATCCGACATCGTCGTCCTCCTTGTCGACCATCGACAATTCAATCTGGTCGACCCCGAAGCGCTCAAGGACAAGAAGCTCGTCGATACGAGGGGCCTGTGGACGTGGCGCAAGGCACGCAAGCCCGACGCCCGCATCGAAGGCAAGAAACCAGAGGTCGCACAAGTGACGCTTGCAAGGGAGCAGGCCGCATGAACGCGCACGCCCCAGCATGGGCGCAGCATTCCCTGTTGGCGTCACGGCGCCGGGAGTTCCTTGGCGCACCTATCCATGCGCTGACCATGGCAGAGACGCTGGCCATCGCCGACGAGGCGATGACCTTGCGGCGGCCGCTGCATCATGTGGTCGTGAACGTCGCCAAGCTGGTGACCATGCGCCAGAATGCCGAACTGCACGAGGACGTGGCAGGGGCGGACGTGGTCAACGTCGACGGCATCGGCGTGCTTTGGGGCGCACGTCTGTGCGGCGTCGCGCTGCCCGAGCGGGTGGCGGGCGTCGACATCATGATCAATCTGCTGAGCCTCTGCGCGAAGCGTGGGTTCAGGCCGTATCTGCTGGGGGCCGAACAGCACGTTCTCGACGCGGTTGCAGCGAGACTTGCCAAAGATCATCCGAGCCTCAGCATAGCGGGAATGCGCAACGGTTATTTCAAGCCGGAGGACGAGGCCGGGATCGTCGCGGCGATCAACGCCTCGGACGCCGACTGCCTGCTGGTGGCCATGCCGACACCGCGCAAGGAGCGCTTTCTCAAACGCTACCGCGATGAACTCGCCCCAAGCTTCGTGATGGGCGTGGGCGGCAGTTTCGACGTCTATGGCGGCAAGGTTGCCCGTGCACCGAAGCTGATACAAGCGACCGGCCTGGAGTGGCTGTTCCGTGTTGTGCAGGAGCCGCGACGCTTGTGGCGCCGCTACTACGACACCAACACTGCCTACGCCGGGCTGCTGTGCCGGGAGTTCTGGGAGCGTCGCTGGCGCCGAAACGCCGGTTTATAGGTTCGCGCTCCCCCACAAAACAGCCGTTGGCCCTGGACTTCGCTTTATGCGATCCGCAGCCGAGCCCGCAGCTGGGCGACGAATTGCGTCGCTGCCACGGGGTGGAACAACGAGGTCAGCCCGAAGAAAACCGCAGCGCCGGTGGTGCCGCCGGCGACAAGCGAGAAGATCGCCGGCACGTCGCCCACCACCATGCTGGCAAGCTTGGCGGCCACCCCCGTGCTGACCGAGATGACCACGGAAACACCGATGTCGCGCCACGGCACCGGCACCGGCGTGAGCCGCTCGCTGATGATAATGCAGGTTATGGAGCCCACCACCGAGCCGCCCGCCAGCGCCAAAGCGGCGCCGATCTCCGCCATCGGGGGGATCAACAGCAGGGACAATGCGATTGTTGCCACCGAGCCGAAGAGATTGGCGATGATCAGCAGCCACGGCCGCTTGTGCGCGTGCACCACGACGCCATAGACGAAGCTGGTGAGGTTGGCGCACAGCACGCTGAAGGCAATGACCGGAAACAGCAGGCCGAAGCGGCCGTGATATTGCGAGGGCAGCATGAGCTCGGTGATATCGCCGCTGAGCGCGACCAGCATCGCTGCAATCGGCAGGCAAAGCCGCATCATCAGCGCCATCAGCTGCGATAGCAGCCGGCCCGACGCCGCGGGCCCGTCCTCGTCGAACCGGCTGACCACCTCGGGAAAGGCGCCCATGTTGATGGCGTTGGCGACCATGTCGATCGGCTGGCGGGCCAGGGCATAGGCTGCGGCGAAGATCGCTACAGCGCTGGCATCGTAATAGATCTTGAGGAACAGACGCTCCGCGCTGTTGAGCCCGAAGCCCACCAGCGCCATGATGACCAGCGGCACACCGAGCGCAAAGAAGTCCCTGTGGGTGAAGCGCGGCGGACCGGTAACGACCCGTCGGTATGCCATGATCCCCGCCACGATGCCGGCAATCAAGGCGCCGAGGCTCGAGCCGAGCGAAACCGTCAGAAAGCTATCCTGGAAGACAAGAATGGCGCCGATCGGCAGCGCGAGTTGCAGCAGGGCACGCAGGGCTTCTAAGATCGAATAGACCGAATGGCGCTGCTGCATCTGCAGCACCGTCAACGCGAAGCGGCTGATGGATCCGGCGACCAGATAGCCGCAGACCGCGATCGCGAACTCGACCCAGCGTTCCGGCACGACCACCGCCGACGCGCCTACCGATATGACCAGCGCCAGGGCCGTGGTCGCAAGCAACACCTGCCCGGCCAGCATCAGGCTGCCGCGGCTGACCTCGCCCTTGCCGCCCAGCCTGAGCAAGGCGATGCGCAGCCAGTTGGTGACGGCAATGTCGGTCATTTCACCGACGGTCACCACCAGGGTGAGCAGGCCATACTCGGTCTGGTCGATCAAACGCGTCACGACGACCAGCAGGAGCAGCGCCGAAATTCGCGTCAGCAGGATCGCCGGAGCATAAATGAGCGTGGAACGGAGCAGCAAGGGCGTGTCCCTGGAAAACTCACCTTCGACTAGCCGCCGACTTGCGGGAAATCCAGCACGATGACGGCGAAGGGTGAACAGATTCAGTTTGAACTAAAAGATTTGCCGTAAACCTTATCGGGAACGTTTGCTTTGCAGTTACCCGGTCTGTGTTATTCAGAGTACCATCATGTTGCAGTGCCTCATATCCGATCGAAAAATACATGTCCTGGTCGCGACGCCGTCGGGCGTTTCGGGGCAGGGCGGCATCGACCGGATCATGGGGGCGCTGAAACAAGAGTTCGAACGGCAAGAAATTGCCGACATCGATGTGTGCTTCCTTGCCAGCCGTGGCCCGGGCCATGTCGGACTTTCGATCTTCTATATGCTCGGCTTTTGCTTACGGATGCTTAAAGCGCGTCTGGCTGGACGCGCCGATGTCATTCATATCAACATCTCAGTTTCCGGCAGCACCTACCGCAAGATGGTGATCGCCGCCTGCGCACGGCTGCTGTCGATACCCTATGTCCTGCATTTGCACGGGGCGCAGTATCAGACATTCTGGAAAGCCGACCGCGGTTTCATAAGCCGCCGAATCAAAGCTCTGTTCGAGCATGCCGATCGGGTGATCGTTTTGGGCATGCTTTGGCGCGATTTCGTCGCCGATCGGGCGCCGGGCGCTGCCGGCAATATCGTGATCGTGCCCAATGCGACCGAAGTCCCGTCGCTGGCGCATGTCGGCGGCGGCGACCATGTGCATATCCTATTCCTGGGCCGCATCGGCGACCGCAAGGGCGTACCGCAATTGCTGGAGGCACTGCACCGCATGAGCCCCGTCAAGAATTGGCGCGCCACGATTGCCGGCGATGGCGAAGTCGAGGCGGCACGGACAAAGTCAGCCGCGCTGGGGATTGCAGACCGGATCGCCTTTCCGGGTTGGGTGGGACCTGACGATGTCGCATCGCTGATCTCTTCGGCCGATATTCTGGTTCTTCCCTCCTTCGCCGAAAATCTGCCGATGTCGGTGATCGAAGGCATGGCAGCCGGTTTGGCGGTGGTGGCGACCCCGGTTGGCGCGGTCGAAGACATAATCACCGACGGGCAATCCGGGCTGCTGGTGCCGCCAGGCGATATTACAGCGTTGACCGACGCGTTGAGCCGCCTCGTGGAGAACCCGGCACTAAGGGCAAGGCTTGGTGCCGGTGCCATGGCCGTGCATCGGGAACGGCTTGAGCTCGCGCCATTTGTCGGCGCAATCTGCGATGTCTGGCGGTCGGCCGCGTCAAGCCGTCAACCGGTCAAGCGCTGAGGCCGACGATCGCGGCGGCGCTTCGAGCCTGAATTCGCGGTGGAATATCTCTAAATTCAACAGCGCCCATATCAGCTTTTCGTGGTCGGCGGCACGCGTGGTGTGTTCCGAGACGATTTGATCAAGCTGTTTCGGACTCAGATAGCTGCGAATAACGGAGTGAGGCGAGCAAAGATGGTCATGCACGTAGTTCCTCATCGATCCGCGAAACCATTCGGCGACCGGTACCTTGAACCCGACCTTGCGGCGGCTGAGAATTTCCTCCGGAAGGATATTGGCCATGCTGTCGCGCAGGATCTGCTTGCTGTGCAACCAACCCAGCCTGTAGCGATCGGGCAATTTGCTGACGAACGAAACCAGATCGCGATCGAGGAACGGCATTCTTCCTTCGATTGAACCGGCCATCATCATGTGGTCGCCTCGTTCCAGGAGATTGTCGGGCAGCCACGATGTCTGATCGAAAAACAGCACGCGGCGAAGATGGGAGGCCGCAGCGCTTGACGAGAACGGAAAGTCGGTGCGCTCATAACGGCGATTTGCGGACGCGCCGATCAGGCAAGCGCGCTGCCGCGCCGAAACGGCTCCAAACCAGGAGACCATCCGGGCGGCAAAGTTCCTTTCGCCCGCGGTGCGGGCAAACGTATCGACCTTGGCCGACGCGCCCGGCATGGCGCGTACCAAAGGGGAAAGGACGTTATCGTGCAGCGAGGCTGGAACAAGCGACTGGTAGATACCGGCCAGTGATTCCGCGCGATGCTTGGGGTAGCCGCCGAGAATCTCGTCGGCTCCTTCTCCGGTGAGCACCATCTTGACGTCCTGGGAGGCTCGGTCCGACATCAAGTAAATTGGAATATCGCTGCTTTGCGAAACAGGTGCCCCGCGTTGGCGAACCATCGCTGGCAGGTGATCCATCAGATCGCCTGGCTGGATGACAAGTTCGCAATGATCGGTCCTGAAATGATCGGCAACGCGCCGGGCGAATGCAAGTTCGCTGTAGGCTGCGTCGTCGAACCCGACAGAAAACGTGCGAATGGGCGTGGCGCTATGCCTGGCCATCAGCGCGACGATAGCCGAGGAGTCGAGTCCTCCGGAGAGAAAGGCCCCAAAAGGTGCATCGCTGCGCATCCTGATCTCGACGGAATGGTCGAGCAGTTCCAGAAATCGCCGCTTGGCGGTTTTTCCGTCGATCCGCTCGGTCAGAGCCGCCTGGTCCGGAGGCGTATAGTAGCGCGTTTCCTTGACTACCCCTTGCGACCAGACAGCATAGCTGCCGGGATTGATCTTGCGGATCTGTTTAAAAAGCGTGCGTGGTCCCGGCACATAACGCCAGTTCAGATACTCGTGCACGGCATCCAGATCGAGTTGCTGCGCATCTTGCTGCGACGACAATAATGCGTTGATCTCCGAGGCAAACAGCAGCGATTTTTCGCTTTGCATGAGGTAAAGCGGCTTTTCCCCGAAGGGATCCCGGCCGAGGATCAATTCCTGCCTCTGAGCATCCCAGAGGGCAAAGGCGAACATGCCGCTCAGCCGGTCGAACATGGACAAGTGCCACTGATCGTAGGCTCGGAGCAGCACCTCGGTGTCGGAGCGCGTTCGAAAATGATGGCCAAGGCCGATCAGTTCCTGGCGCAGCTCGATGTAGTTATATATCTCACCGTTGAAAACTATTTTGAGACGGCCGTCCTCAATCTGCATCGGCTGATTCGACTCGGGCGCCAAATCAATGATCGCCAGGCGGCGATGGACCAATGCCAATTGTTCCTCGCCGGTATTCAGGTCCAATATCTCGGTGCCTTCGGCATCGGGACCGCGATGCCGCAATGCATTTGACATTCTGGCGGCCCGCTCTTGTGGATTTTCGGCCCTTCGACCGATCCATCCGGCAATTCCACACATTGTCCCCCCTAGGCGCGCGCATTCCTCACTTCAGTACAACAAATGTGTTAAACACTTCGTGCCAATACAACCCAACCGGGAGAAAAGCTGCTACGGGCCGTTCCTCGATCAAGCCTGGCGGCCAGGGGTTGCCACCGGTTGTTCGCTGGTGAGGGGGAGTGACGGCACCTATGGCAGGCCCAATGCCTGCAGCATCTCCGGGTCGGGTACCGGGGGGCCATCGGGCCGGATGAGGCTCATCCCATAGGGATTGGAGAACTCCCAGACAGACCATGGGATCGCAAAGCGTTCGGCCTCTCGGCGCACTGCCTTGAGATAGCGCGAACGGTCGGCCTCAAAGGCGCCCATGCGGCCGTCCGCTGACATGAGGATAGCGCCGAATTCGCCCATGAAGAGCCGCCGGCTGGGAATGCCATGGCCTTCAGCCCAGTCGACAGCCTGGCGAAAGCTCGCCTCCAGTTGGCTCTGGCCCCAGTTCTGCTCGAAATATTTCGCGATTGCTTGGCGCGCGGTGGCCATGTTCATCATCTGCTCGACCCTGCTTAAGCCGGCAGCTTCCATCCGCGCTCTAAGGGTTTCGGTCACCACTTCGGGTGTACTGCTGTCGGCCGGCCAGGGAAGTCCCGAAGCAAAGCTGATCGTGTCATCGGGCCGCTGGTGGGTGAAGCTGTGCGGCTCATACATATGGAAGCTGTAATAGAGGTTTGGGTCATCAAAGCCGGGGCTGAGGTTGACCAATCCGGCAATGCTGCCGCCGCAGGCGCCGGTTGCAACGATGGTAAGTTCGCTGCTAACCGCTCGAATGTCGTGGACGGTCCCTGCCATGATCCGCTGCCAGTCATCGCTGCCGCTCGCATCGCAAGGGTAGTATGCGGGTTCGTTGTAAGGTTCGAGGGCGACTCTGTCGGTGCCTATCTTGACCAGCATGGCGGCGACCGCCACAACCATTTGACGATAGCGGGCAACGCCCTCGCTGTCGGCGCCGCCATAGATCATCTCCATGCTGTAGTCGGGAACCTGAGTGACGCCATGCAGGTCGAAAACCACCTTGAGGCCGGTCGACGTGATCCGCTCGACGCCGGCGGCAAGTATGTCCAGCGCCTGCTGCCGCTTGGCGCCCTCGCTGGCAAGCAGCGGGCCGGGATCGACGCTCAGCCGGACGAAGTCGAAGCCCATCGATCGGATGTGGGCAAACACCTCCCCGGACGGCCAGTCGGTGAGCGGCCTGCTTTCCGCAAGCCACTCCTTTTCGCTGCGATAGGGCGGCCAAACGTAGGTTCCGTCTTTCTCCACCGGCGACCAGTTGAGCCACTGATGCACGCCAACGCCGCGCTTGAGAGGGATGGGCGCTGCGTCGGCCGCCACAAGCAAGGCGAGCACCCAGGCAACAACATACACCGCTTTTCCCATCGCTCCCTCCGCATGCTCGCGGGAGATATTAACCGCAACGAACGGGAAAGAAGATTGCCGGCCCGCAGCTTTTCGACGGCATGGTATACAAGGACCGAAACGTTGACGGGGCGTGCATGAGAATCGGCTGGTACATCAACCGATTGCGCAGCATGGGACCGGCCGAGGTGTTGCACCGGCTGGTGGAGCAACGTCGAAGGATCGCGTCGCGTCGCCGCGATGATGGGTGGGAGCGCTATCCATCGCCGCAGTTGCACCCGGTGCTGCCCGAATTTCGTCATGCTGCGCTGGCAGCGACCGACGCTCAACGGCAAGCCCTAGCGGCGGCCGCGCAAGAGATGCTTCAGGGCCGTTTTTCGGCACTCGGGCGGACATGGCCAAAGCGCGAGCCCGATCTTTTGTTTCCTGCTGAGCTTTGGCGTCTTGATCCGGTGACCGGCAGGCTTTGGCCTGGCCCCGAGGCTCATACTTTCGACATCGATTTTCGCCATGGCGGCGACCTTGGCGATATAAAATATGTCTGGGAGATCAACCGGCTGCAGCAATTGCCGCCACTGGCTGCACACCTGCTCCTCAGCGAGGATAATCGGTCCCGGAGTGCCATCGAGTTGGCGATCGGCAGTTGGCATTCCGCCAATCCGCCGTTCCGAGGCATTGGCTGGGCTTCCGGCATCGAAGTAGCGCTGCGAGCCATCAGCCTGATCGTCACCCTGGACCTCGTCCGCGACCGGCTTGACCCGGCGACACTGCGGAAAGCCGGAGAAATACTCGCGGCAAGCGCCTATTGGCTGCCGCGATTTCCATCGCGATATTCCTCCGCCAACAACCATCTCGTCGCGGAATTGGCTGGCGAATATCTGGTCGGCCTGGCGCTCGGGGCCGAACCCGAAATTGCCCGCAGCGCCCTCCTGAATGAGACGCACAAGCAGATTCTTGCCGACGGCGCCGGTGCCGAGCAAACGCCGACCTATGCAGCCTTCAGCGCCGAACTCATCTTGCTGTGCGCCGCCGCGGCGCGCCAGGCGGGAACGCGGTTTCCCTCGGCTGTCGAAGGGCGTCTGGGCGCCTTCGCCAATTTCGTCGGCTGGCTGCCACAGAACGCCGCCCGCTTCGGCGACGACGATGAGGGCCATGTGATGAAGCTGGGCGACGAGCCGAACTATATCCGATCCGTCGCGGCCGCCATCCAAAGCTTACTGGGGACGCCAGGCAACGCTGCGGGGCCTGACGACTTTCGTTCGCTTTTCTTTGGTGCGCCGTCGGGCCCGGCGCCCGCGGTGCATGGCTTGCAGACATTCGCGCAAGGCGGGCTCTCAGTCTGGCGCGGAGCCATGAATGGCCGCAATGTCGAACTGACGTTCGATCATGGACCGCTTGGCTATCTCTCGATAGCGGCGCACGGCCATGCCGACGCGCTGTCGCTTACCCTGTGCATCGACGGTGAGCCGGTGCTGGTCGATCCCGGCACCTGGCTCTACGGTTCGGGGGGCGCGTGGCGCGACTGGTTCCGCTCCACACCGGCGCACAACACGCTGAACATCGAGGGTAAAAGCCAAAGCACCATCGCTGGAAATTTCAACTGGTCGCACAAGGCAGTCGCAGCGCTGGTGGAGAGCGAGCCGGGAACGCACTGGAGGCTGAGCGCCCGGCATGACGGCTATAGAAGCCGCTTCGGCGTCGTGCATCAGCGCACTTTGGCGCGCCAGGCCGATGGCATCCTCATCACCGACCAACTGCTCGGCGGCAGGCGCCAGTCCGAGATCGTGTTCCAGCTGGCGGCCGGTCTCCATGCCGACCGGCACGAAAACACGGTCACGGTGTTGCGCGGCGACGAGGCGCTGTTGGCCATCCGCTTTCCTGATGCTGCGCTCGATATCGGCGCCGGCGGTGACATGCCGGGCCGAGGCGGTTGGGTTTCACTGCGTTTTGGCACCAGGCAGCAAGCCGAACGGCTCGCTTGGCACGGCGAAGTGGGCGAAGCCGGGATCGATATCCATCTTGCCCCAATTCACCCGCCGCAACGGAAAAAACCGGCGCCAACGTAGAGTTGCCGGGCGAGTTCCAGCCGTATTCGACATTAATTACGTTTGGACATTTAGCGGTTTCGTTACCGTTGATCTGCTAGTCTCGCACCATCCAGCCTGCTTTGCCCGCCGTGCCCGCAACAGCCACTGGTTGCAGGCGGCGTAGCGAGTTTGGCGGGAATTTTGTGCTTTGCTATTCGCCAGATCGCCTTCTTACGACCCCAGACTGCCTTCTTACGACCAGGAGCCGCTGCAACGATGTTTTCCGAATTTGCCAGAGCGATTGTGGAAAAGCTTTCGAACGTCAATCTGACCACGCTCGGCCTGCTTCTCCTCACCGCACTGGGCAGCGCGGTGATCGCCTACTGGCGAACTGTCGAACATAAATCCCTCAGGGACTTTTTCGACTTCGCCTTCCCGCCGGAAGTCATCCTGCACCCGTCGGCGCGAGCCGACGCCCTGTTCTGGATTACGAAACGGGCGATGATGCCTTTCCTGCTCATTCCTGCCGGCGTCACCTTCGTCGTCGCGGTGGGCTATGGCACACGCGAGGCAATCGGCTGGCTCTTTAACATCTACGCGCCGCTTCTCGCCGGCCCGGCGGGACCGGTGACGATCGTCATCTTCACCGCAACCATGCTGGTCGCCTATGACATTTCATACTACCTCTACCACGTCGCCCAGCACCGTTTCCCCTTCCTGTGGGAATTGCACAAGGTACATCATTCGGCCGAAGTGATGGTGGGGATCACCAAGGACCGGGTTCATCCGCTGGACGATCTGATGAACCGTATGTGGGATGGCGTCATCCCGGGCATCTGCTTCGGCATCTGGAGCCTGATCGCACTCGATCCGGTAGAGGTCGCTATCTTCGGCATCAACGTCTACGTCATCCGCAACATCCTGATGATGGACTTTGTTCGCCATACACATCTCAAGATATCGTTCGGCCCGTTGAACAACATCATCCTGTGTCCGCACTGGCACCAGGTGCATCACAGCATCGACCCTCGTCACTACGATAAGAATTTCGGCCTGCTTTTTTCGTTCTGGGATCGTCTGTTCGGAACGCAATTTGTCCCGGAGCCGGATGAAGACCTGAAATTTGGCCTAATCGATCGCGATGTGCGCGATTACCAGTCGCTCTTTGGGCTCTACATCCTGCCGCTCAAGAAGATGGCAAGGCATGTCATGCGACTGTTTCACAGACGGCCCAATGTGGTCGCGCAGCCACAGGACAGTTCTCCTTCATGAACACCGCCGTTTCCATCGACGTCCTGGGCGCGGAGCGCCTGGAAATCGTCCGTTCGGCGGATCGCCTGGCTGCGGTCGAAGCCGCTTGGATGGAGCTTTGGCATCGCACCGACGGGCTGATCTTTCAAAGCCATGCCTGGATTTCGGCATGGTGGAGTACCGTACAACGCCGTGACCAGCGCGCATTGCGGATCGGCCTGGTCTGGAAGGGCGAGAAACTCGTCGGCGTCGTTCCGCTGGCGATCGGCAGGCGCAGGGGGCTGCGGTTTCTCGAATGGGCGGCCGGCAGCTATACGGACTATGGGGATATTCTCGTTGCTCCGGAATGCTCGTTGTCGGCGCTGCAGGAGCTATGGACCCAACTCTGCGATGCAGGTGGCTTCGATCTTGCCTTGATCAGTCGTCTCTCGCCGGATGCGGCGGCCCGCAAAATTTTCACGCCGGGAGCTTCCGGCGGCATCAGGCTTCGTCACTTTCACCGAACGGAAGTCAGCTATCGCGTTGCCGGACAATGGGAAAGCGGAGCGGCATGGTTTGCGGACCAGTCGAAAAAGACGCGCCAGAACTATCGGCGCGGCATCAAAGCGCTGGAAGAAGCCGGAGAGGTGAGATTTCGCCTGCTTGCGCCCGACGAGCCGCTGCAACCGGTACTGGAGCGCCTCGCGGCCTTGAAACGGAAATGGCTGACCGAGCGCATGCGTGAGTCAGACCTCTTCGAAGAGGGTGTGCCAGTACTCGCCGCGCTCGTCGATGCGCTGGCGCGCGCCGGCGTGCTGCATATCTTCGTCCTCGAATGCAATGGCGTGATGGTCGCGGTGTCGATCAACTTCGTCCAGCACGATGTGATGATGGCCTTCGTGACGACGTTCGATCCGGATTTCGGCCGGGCGTCGCCGGGTGTGATCCTGTTGATGGATTACGTACAGTGGTCGATCGATCACGGCTTGAGCATTGTCGATTTCCTCTGTGGCGCAGAGTCGTTCAAACACAAATTCTCAACGCAGGCGGTTACGCTGGAATCCGTCATCGGGACGCGCACGGCACAGGGTGCGCTTGCATCTCTTGCCGATCGTGTCCTTCAGACCGTCAGGCATATGCGCGAGCGTTCATCGGCACCACCAGAGGGACGCGATGCGCCCGCTCAAGCCGAAGCAGCCTTGGACTAAAGCGCGTCGCGTTCGATCGACCTCATGCGACGCGCTTTAGATTCTTGTTTTGTCGTTATCGCTAAACCGCTGCACACTTTTGCGCGACATGCATCAGAACGGTTCATCGTTTCACGGAAACGCCGAACCGCTCCATCTTTTTTTGTTTTGACGCAATTTCGGACGAAACCGTTCACACTTTTCCTGGAATTGCTGTAGCGGCCCGCTCGCAAAAAAGCTCAAATGAAGTGCGGTATCGGACCGTTTTGCGGCGTGGTGCGGTCGCCGAGGTCGAGGAAGATTTCGTCGATGTAGCACCATCCCCAGCCTTCCGGAGGATCGTAGCCTTCGATGACAGGATGGCCGGTTGTCCGAAAATGCTTGGTGGCATGACGGTTGGGCGAGTCGTCGCAGCAGCCGACGTGACCGCATGTGCGGCAGAGCCGCAGATGCACCCACTGCGAACCGCTCTTCAGGCATTCCTCGCAGCCGAGCGCGCTCGGCGTCACGTCGCGAATATCCCCGGCGTGCCTGCATTCGTCTGCCATCATACGCTCCTGACCAGTTGTGGCGCCACGGCGAGACTGCCGTCTTGCGCGAGATATGCATGCAGCGCTGCAACCACCTGGGCGCCTTCGCCGACGGCAGCGGCGACGCGCTTGATCGAGCCGGAGCGCACGTCGCCGATGGCGAACACGCCGCCGCGGTTCGTCTCCAGTGCACCACGTTCCTGGCCAATGTCAGGCCCGGTGCGAACGAAGCCCTTCGCGTCCAACGCCACGCCGCATTGCGCCAGCCAGTCGGTGTTCGGGTCGGCGCCGATGAACAGGAAGAGGTGGCGGATCGGACGTGAAGTCTCGGTGTCGCGGTTGCGCCAGCGCACTTTGCCAAGATTGCCGTCGTCGCCTTCCAGCGCCGTGATCTGCGTCTCAGCCAGCACGTCGATGTTCGGCTGTGCCCTGACGCGCTCCACCAGATAACGCGACATGCTCGCATCCAAGCTGCTGCCGCGCGCCAGCAGCCATACCTTCTTCACGTGCGCTGCCAGATAGACGGCAGCCTGGCCAGCCGAATTGCCGGCGCCGACCAGGGCTACCTCTTGCCCGGCGCAAAGCCGCGCTTCGATCGGCGAAGCCCAGTAATGCACGGACGTTCCCTCGAATTGCGCCAGGTTTGCCATGTCGAGGCGTCGATAGCGCGCTCCGCTGGCGATCACCACCGACCGTGCCCGCACGGTCTCCCCGCTGCCGACAGCGAGCGTGTAGTGGGCGCCGAACGTGTCGCTTGCACTGCCCAGGAGCTTCGCCTCGTCCGGTATCACCATCTCGACGCCGAATTTCTGCGCCTGATTGTAAGCGCGCGCCATCAGAGCCATCCCCGAAATGCCGGTCGGGAAACCGAGGTAGTTCTCGATGCGCGAGGAGGCGCCCGCCTGTCCACCAAAGGCACGGCAATCGAGCACGATCGTCGATAATCCTTCGGAAGCCGCATAGACGGCCGCCGCGAGGCCGGCCGGTCCGGCGCCGACAATGGCCACGTCGTACAGCTTGCCGGAGTCGATCGGCCTCACCAGGCCGATGCAGCGGGCAAGCTCGTTCTCTCCGGGATTGAGCAGCAGCTTGCCGTTCGGACAGAGCACGATCGGCAAATGGTGGATATCGACATGGAAGCGTTCGATCAGCGTCTTGGCGCAAGGATCGGTAGCCGAATCGAGAACCCGATGCGGCTGACCGCTGCGGGCCAGAAAACCTTGCAGCCGCAACACGTCGCCGCTGTCGACCGGTCCGACAATGATCGGTCCGGCTGTGCCGCTCTCGAGCAGGCCGACACGACGCAGGATCAGCGCCCGCATGATGCGCTCGCCGAGGTTTGCTTCCTGCACCATCAGATCCCGCAGCCTTTGCGAGGGGATGACGAGCGCCTCGACCGGCTCGACCGCCTCCACATCCACCAGTGAGGGCCGGGCTGAAAGCTGCGCCAACTCGCCGACGAAATTGCCCGCACCGTGCGTGACGATTGTTTCGCGCCGGCCGAAGCTGCCGCCCTGGATGATATCCACCTTGCCGGACAGGACCACGATCAGACCGGGCGCCGGCTCGCCGGCTTTGACGATCTGTTCGCCTGTGGCATAGGACACGGCTTCGCCGAAACGGCCCATGCGGTCCAGGTCCGCCTCAGTCAGCGCTGGAAACATCTGATCGCGACGGGCAATGGAGGTCGGATTGACGGATTGAGACATGGTTCGAACCTATCGCCGGTGTCCGACAGTTTGAAGCGGTTTTTTGCGGCTTGCGGCCGGTAGGAACCTAGCCCGCCTGTCGGTAAACGCTGTGCCCTTCGCTTCGCAGTTAACTGACGGCGGCCCGTGCGACGGTGTCGTCGCGACGTGCCTCACAATCCGTTGCATCTCCTTGATTTGTTTGATTTGCGCATCCCGGCAAACCCGGCGCATGCTGCTTCAGCCGGCACCTGTCCAAGCCGGCCAGGCCCGGCGCGCCGTCCTGTGTCAAACTCTCGGCCGCCGGGCTTCTGGACAGCAGAAAACGGCCTGTGTCCGAGCACTCCGCAAACTGACCTGCGGCCTGTTGTTCGGCGAGTGCTCAGGCAGCTACCTGAAGCACAATCTTGCCGCGCGTGTGCTGCTTCTCGAGCTGTTCCTCGGCTCTGGCGACTTCCTCAAGAGGATAGATTGCCTGCACGAATGGCCTGACCTTCCCGGCGTCGATGAGGCGGCTGATTTCGGCAAGCTGTGCCGCGTTCGGCTTGGTCAAATAGGAAACGCCGCGAGCCCGATGCTGGCGGGCCTTTTCCGCCGACGGTTCGGAAAGCGTTGAGACGAGCGTCCCGCCGGGCTTGACGACGTCCCACGAGCGGTCCTGTGTTTCACCCGCTACCAGGTCGAAGACGAGGTCGACGTCCTCGACAACCTCCTCGAAGCGCTGGTTCTTGTAATCGACCGCCTGGTCGGCGCCAAGCGCGCGGACGAAATTGAAATCCTGCGCGGAAACGGTCGTCGCGACGAAGGCGCCCGCAGTCTTTGCAAACTGCACCGCCAGATGACCGACGCCGCCGGCGCCGCCATGGATGAGGACCCGCTGCCCGGATTTGAGGCCGCCGTGATCGAAAAGGCCTTGCCACGCGGTAAGGCCCGCAAGCGGCACGGCGGCGGCTTCGGCGTGGCTTAAGCGTTGTGGCTTCGCCGTCGCCTCCGTTGCCTTGACGACGACATATTCGGCGTTGCCGCCGCGGTCGTTGCCGAGCATGGCATATAGCGGATCGCCCTTATTCAGCGTATGGGACCGCGTGCCGCACAGTTCCACCACGCCGGATACGTCGCGGCCGAGCGTGACGGGCAAATCCGCGCCCGAAGAGCCCTCGCGAACCTTGTAGTCGACGGGATTGACGCTTGCCGCGTAGACCTTGAGCGTGACCTCGTCGTCATGCGGCTGAGGCAACGGAACCGCGTCCAGCGAAAGAACCTCCGGTCCACCAAAATCGTGGATACGGACGGCCTTCATAGTAATCATGGCTTGCTCCTCGTCGGATTGCAGTCCAGTTCGCCTCTGAACAGTTTCGCCGGCAGGCCGGCGTCTATTCAGCCGGCGGTTCGGTCGTAGCAAAGGCCGGCCGGTGGTGCACCGTCAGTGTATCGTTTGCGAATGCTCGCCGCCGGGTTGCGAGATGCCGCTTAGCGCTTCACCTGCTGTCGCCGTCTCGCTGTTGGTGGCGAGGTCGCCCAGCGAAACGATGCCGACCAGGCGCTTGTCGCGGTTTAGCACCGGCAACCGGCGCACTTTCAGGTCAGCCATGTTACGCAGAACATCCTCCGCGTCTTCGTCTTCGAAGCAATACCTGACCTCGGTGCTCATCACTTCCCGTACCTTGGCGTCAGGTGTCTTGCCTTGGGCGACGCCGCGGATTGCGATGTCGCGATCGGTTACCATGCCGACAAGCCGATCGTTCTCGCCCACTGGCATTGCGCCGGCGTCGAGGCGACCCATCATTTCTGCCGCATCGCGCAGGGTTTGCTGCGGACTGGCGATCTCGACGTCCTTTGTCATGCAGTTGCCGACTTTCATTTTAACCTCCATTGGTTGCAGGGCCCGCCGCCGGTTTCCATGATGGAAGGGTGAATGAGCGCCAGCGCAAAACGTTCCATGGCAAGACCCGTTTCGAGCGCTTCGCCAAAATCACCCTTGCCATCCTCCACACCGACCGCCCTTCAGGCGGTCGGCCCGGGAAAGGTCGGTTCCGAAGGAATTTCGGAAGGCGTGCCAGGAGGAATTCCGATTGGCTCCTGGTCCGGCGTTGGAACTGGATCTGGCGAGGGCGGGGGTACGCCTGGAGGTTCTGCCGGCGGAGTCTCCGGCGGGGCAGGCGGCCGGGCCGGCTCCGGATTGGGATTGTCCGGCAGTGGATTCGGGTTGTTCGGATCGGGATTGTTCATCGATCACTCCCGTGACATCTGTGGCCTGATCTCCGCCAAGCCGGGTTGCGGCAGCGGCGAGCAGGCTCTCCTGTCCTAAACCAAGGGGAAGCAAAAGCGTTCCCACATCCGATGCCAAGCCATGCCAATCTATCGGGCGGTTCCCAGGCTGGCATACATTCCGTTGGTGCGGAATTGCGTCGGGTTGATGCCGTAGAGGCGGCGGAAGACCTTCGAAAAATAATTGGCATCCTCGAAGCCGCACATGATGGCGACCTCCTTGACCGGCAGGAAATCGGCCTTCGTCAGCAACTTCGCCGCACGCTGCAGTCGCTGCTGCAGTACGAATTCGGCGGGTGGAAGTCCCTCGCTCTCGGCGAAGCAGCGCGAGAAATGCGCACGGCTCAGGCCGCTGATCTCGGCGAGATCGGCAACGCGGAGCGGCCTGTCGAGGTTGGCCTTGATGTGATCGATGACCGGCTGCATGGCGCTCTTGTCGTCGGTGACGGCATGCGAGCCGAAGACATCGTCGTAGAGCGCCATGGCTGCTTCATAGGCGACGGCCGAGGCGGCTCCGGGCGAGACCGCGCCCGTGATCAGGCGCACGCTGCAATCGGCCAGATGATCGATCGTCGAGGGCTTCAGCCGCAGCACGGGACCGACGGCGGCAAGGATCAACTTGTGGATGCGCAGTGCCTCCTCGCCGTTCATCGATATCCAGAAGAATTCCCAGCGTTCGCCCCTGGCCAGCCAGTAACGGTGGTTGTGCGGCACGAGAACCAGCAACGTATCGCCCTTTTGCAGGCGGTAGTTCCGGTTCTCGTAGCGCAATCGGCCGGTGCCGCTGATCGTGTGCTGGAGCACGGTAAACGGCGTCTGGCCGCGCCTGCGCCCATCCCAGTCGTAGACCTCGTTCTCGCGAACTTCATAGCCGGTGCTTGTCGGCATGGTGTGCAGGCGCTGGCGGCCGCGCGGCAGCGATACCGTCCTGCCCGCCGGCCCGGCGTCGATCAAGTTCCGCAGCACAAAATTACCCCTAAAAGCATAATCCTTCTCTGGTCGCGTGCTGAATTAGGCGCATAATCCCTCGAGAAAAGCAAAAGAAACCGCGGTCAAAGAGCGGACGGGAGGAAGTGCCGGATTCCAGCCTGCATGCCACGGCAGGCGGGCCGGGGCTCTTTTCGCCGCCTTTGCCCTAGCATTCGATCAGGTCGAGGTGAGACTGATGAGTTTCAAGATCGCTATCATCGGTGCCGGAAGCGTCGGCTTCACCAAGAAGCTCTTTACCGACATTTTGTGCGTTCCTGAATTCAGGGATGTCGAATTCGCGCTGACCGATCTCAGCGAGCGCAACCTCCAGATGATCAAGTCGATCCTCGACAGGGTCGTCGAATTCAACAGGCTGCCGACCAAGGTTACGGCAACGACAGATCGCCGTGCTGCCCTCGAGGGTGCCCGCTACATCATCAGCTGCGTTCGCGTCGGCGGTCTCGAAGCCTATGCGGACGACATCCGCATTCCGCTGAAGTATGGCATCGACCAATGCGTCGGCGACACGATCTGCGCGGGCGGCATCCTCTACGGCCAGCGCAACATTCCGGTAATCCTCGATTTCTGCAAGGACATCCTCGAAGTCGCCGAGCCTGGGGCGAAATTCCTGAACTACGCCAACCCAATGGCCATGAACACCTGGGCGGCGATCGAATATGGCAAGGTCGATACCGTCGGCCTCTGCCACGGCGTCCAGCATGGCGCCGACCAGATCGCCGAAGTGCTCGGCGCCAAGTCGCGCACCGAGCTCGACTACATCTGCTCCGGCATCAATCACCAGACCTGGTTCATCGACCTGCGTCTCAACGGCCGCAAGATCGGCAAGGACGAGCTGGTTGCCGCCTTCGAGGCGCATCCGGTCTATTCGCAGCAGGAAAAGCTGCGCATCGACGTCCTGAAGCGCTTCGGCGTCTATTCGACCGAAAGCAACGGCCATCTTTCCGAATACCTGCCATGGTATCGCAAGCGGCCGGACGAAATCACCCGCTGGATCGACATGTCCGACTGGATCCACGGCGAGACCGGCGGCTACCTTCGTTATTCGACCGAAACGCGCAACTGGTTCGAAACGGAGTTCCCGCAATTTCTGGAGTCCGCCGCCAGTCCGATCGATCCCGCCAAGCGCTCCAACGAGCATGCCAGCCACATTCTCGAAGCGCTGGAGACGAACCGCGTTTATCGCGGCCATTTCAACGTCAAGAACAATGGCATCATCACCAACCTGCCGCAGGACGCGATCATCGAGTCGCCCGGCTTCGTCGATCGCTTCGGCATCAACATGGCGGCCGGCATCACGCTGCCGGAGGCCTGCGCCGCCACTTGCATTTCCTCGATCAACGTCCAGCGCATGTCGGTCCATGCGGCAATCTCCGGCGATATCGACCTGCTGAAGCTCGCCGTCCTGCACGATCCGCTGGTCGGCGCCGTTTCGACCCCGGAAGAGGTTTGGCAAATGGTGGACGAAATGGTCGTCGCCCAGGCCCGCTGGCTGCCTCAATATGCCGATGCGGTGCCGGCCGCGAAGGAACGGCTTTCGAAATCCAGGGTCAAGACCCGCGAATGGGCCGGTGCGGCGCGACGCGACGTCCGTTCGATCGAGGAACTGCGTGCGGAAAAAACGGCTCTCAAGCAGGCCGTCTGAATTTCGCCCGGACGGATCGCGGCGAGCTTTCGGGAGGATTTTCCGCACCCGTCTGTACATTGTTCGAGGAGAGATGGAGCAGCGTCAACGCGCTCCTGAACAACAGGGAGGAGAGACGATGAGGAATTTTCGAAACATTGGCATTCTCGCCGGGCTGGCGCTTAGCGTCTCGGCCTCGGCGCTGAACGCATATGCATCCGAGCCGACGGTGCCGCCGGTGCCCGCGCAATTTCCCGCCGAGGGAAAGATCAAATACGTCGCGCGCGACTCCATCGAGGAGTTCAAGGCACTTCCGGAATACCACGAACCCGATTGGGTCACCGACAAATACGTCAAGGCAGGCAAGCTGCCGCCAGTCAAGGACCGGCTGCCGAAGGAGCCGCTGGTCTTCAAGACCGGCAATATGCCGGATGGCGTCGGCGTCTACGGCGATACGATGCGCCATGTCATCGGCGGCCGGCCGGAAGGCTGGAACTATGGCGCGGGCCAGACGCAAGGCTGGGGCGGCATCGACATCGGCCTTTCCGAATGCCTGACGCGCACCGCACCGCTTTTCCAGGTCGAGGCCAAGGACACGGAGCCGCTGCCTAACCTCGCCAGGAGTTGGGACTGGTCGAAGGACGGCCACACGCTGACGATGCATCTGGTTGAGGGCGCGAAATGGTCGGACGGCGTTCCGTTCAACGCCGACGATGTGATGTTCTACTGGGACGACGAGGTGATCGACCCCAATGTCTCGCCGCTGAATGGCGCCACGCAGGAGACCTTCGGCGTCGGCACGACGCTGAAGAAAATCGACGACTACACCGTCGAGTGGACTTTCAAGGACGCCTTTCCGAAGCAACACCTCTACGCCATGGCTTACGGAAAGTTCTGTCCTGGACCGTCGCATATCCTCAAGCCGCAACATCCGAAATATTCGAAGAACACCTACGAGCAGTTCAAGAACGCGTTCCCGCCGGAATATATGAATATGCCGGTGATGGGTGCCTGGGTGCCGGTGGCATACCGCCCCGACGACATCATCGTCATGCGCCGCAATCCGTACTATTGGAAGGTCGACGAGAAGGGCAACCAGCTGCCGTATCTCAATGAACTGCACTACAAATTATCGACCTGGGCCGACCGCGACGTTCAGGCGGTGTCGGGGGCGGCCGACATCTCCAATCTGGAGCAGCCGGAGAATTTCGTCGCCTCGCTGAAGCGCGCGGCGCAAAAGGACGCGCCGGCTCGACTTGCCTTCGGTCCACGGCTGATCGGCTATAATCTGCGGATGAACTTCTCCGCCAACGGCTGGGGCAATCCCGACGAGCGTGGGCAGGCGGTTCGCGAGCTGAACCGCAACGAGGATTTCCGCAAGGGCGTTACCATGGCGCTCGACCGCAAGGCGCTCGGCGACTCGCTGGTCAAGGGTCCGTTCACAGCCATCTATCCGGGCGGCTTCTCCTCGGGTACGAGCTTCTACGACCGGAAGTCGACGGTCTACTACCCCTTCGATCTCGAAGGCGCCAAGGCGGAACTCGCCAAGGCAGGCCTGAAGGACACCGACGGCGACGGCTTCGTCAATTTTCCTGCCGGCACCGCCGGCGGCAAGAATGTCGAGATCGTGATGCTCGTCAACAACGACTACACCACCGACAAGAGCCTCGCGGAGGGCGTCGTCGGCCAGATGGAGAGGCTAGGTCTTCGCGTTGTCCTGAACGGGTTGAACGGCGTCCAGCGCGACGCGTCCATGTATTCCGGCCGTTTCGATTGGATGGTCAGGCGCAATGATGAGGAGCTCACCTCGGTCGTACAGAACACCGAGCAACTGGCGCCGATCGGCCCACGCACAAGCTGGAACCATCGCGCTCCGGAAAACGGCCAGGTCGATCTGATGCCGTTCGAGAAGGACCTCGTCGACATCGTCAACAAGTTCGTCTCGGCACAGGACAACGACGAGCGCGCCAGCCTGATGAAGCAGTTCCAGAAGATCTCGACGCAACACGTCTATACCGTCGGGCTGACCGAATATCCCGGCGCGCTGATCATCAACAACCGCTTCTCCAATATCCCGCAGGGAACGCCGATCTTCATGTTCAACTGGGCCGAAGATTCGATCATTCGCGAAAGGATCTGGGTCGCTGTCGACAAGCAGCAGAAATATGAACTGTTCCCCGAACAGCTTCCCGGAAAGCCCGGCGACAAGGGTCCGACGAACTGAGTTTCCTCCCCTGACTTGAAAATTCCCGGCCGCGCTGCTGGCGCGGCCGGGACAAAGCCAGCGGCGAGCGATAACTGAAACCGAGCGAGGAGAGAAACGGCCGATGCTGCGATTTCTGCTTATGCGCATAGCATCCGCGATACCGGTTCTCGCCATTTTGAGCGTGGTTACCTTCGCGATCATCCAGGCACCGCCGGGCAACTATGCCGACTACATCCGCTTGCAGCTCATCAACCAGGGTGGAGCCTCCTTTGCCGAGGCCGATGCCCAGGCGAAGGCTTATAGCGTGGAGCATGGCCTCGATAAGCCGGTTCCGCTGCAATATCTGAACTGGATCGCCGGCATCATCACCCGCGGCGACTTCGGCTACAGCCTGTATTACAACAAGCCCGTCGCCGACGTGGTGGGCGAGCGGCTGCCGCGCACGCTGCTGCTTGCGCTTGTCTGCCATCTCTTGGCTTCGGTGCTGGGCATCGGCTTTGGCATCTGGGCGGCGACCAGACAGTACAGCTGGATCGACAGTACGCTGTCGGCGATATCGTTCCTCGGCATGACGGTGCCGCGCTTCCTGATGGCGCTGATCATCGTCTACCTGCTGGTGTTCCAGTTCAACGTCTCCGAGATCGGCAGCTTCTTTTCGCCACAATTTGGCGGGGCGCCGTGGTCGTGGGCGAAGTTCGTCGATCTCGTCCGGCATGTCTGGCCGGTTGTCGCCATCGCCACCTTCGGCGGGCTCGCCTACAACATGCGGGTGATGCGCGGCAATCTGCTCGACACGCTGAACGCGCAATATGTCGAAACCGCTCGCGCCAAGGGCCTTAGCGGCGGTGCGGTCGTCATGCGCCATGCGGTGCCCAATGCGCTGCATCCGCTGGTCATGTATCAAGGCGTGGTGCTGCCCTATATGCTGACCGGCGAGATCGAGACGGCGATCATTTTTGCCCTGCCGACCGTTGGCCCGGCGATCGTTGGCTCGATGGCGGTCGGCGACGTCTATGTCACGGCGACCTTCATGATGGTGCTGTCGGCGACGCTGATCGTCGGCAACATCATCGCCGACATGCTGCTCGTTATGCTCGACCCGCGTGTGCGCCAATATGCGGGGTCCTGAGATGCTTGCTTTCGAGCCCTCGCTGCCGCCACTTGCCGAGCAAGCGGCCAAGATCAAGCCGCGCGGCAATGAGAGCTACATCGCACTGGTGTGGCGTCGCCTAAGACGGTCCTGGACCGGCATGGCCGGCCTCATCCTGGTCGCGTTTCTGGTGCTGCTGGCGGTGTTTGCCGACTTCTTCGCACCGATGGATCCCAAGGTGACCGATGTCGGCTTTGCCCCGCCGCAGGTGATGAGCTTCCATGACAAGGACGGCAACTTCGTTTTCCAGCCACGCGTCTATGCCCTGGCGGATTCGGAAGACCTCGACCCGGTTACCTTCCAACCCGTCGTCGGGCCGGACTACGACCATCCGCGGCTGCTCGGCTTCTTCGTCAAGGGAGCGGAGTACAGACTGCTCGGCCTGCTTCCCGCGAACCGGCACTTCTTCGGCTCGACCGACGGCCAGCCGGTGCATTTCCTTGGCACCGACAAATTCGGCCGCGATGTGCTGGCTCGTGCGATCTATGGTTCGCGCATCTCGTTGATGATCGCATTGACCGTGGTCTTCATCGTCACCGTGATCGGTACGACGGTCGGCATGGTGTCGGGCTATTTCGGCGGCACATTCGATGTCTGGGTCCAGCGCTTCGTCGAACTGGTGCTCGCATTTCCGCAATTGCCGCTTTATCTAGCGCTGACGTCGCTTGTTCCGGTGACGGCGCCGACAAATGTCTTCCTGGCCTTTGTGATCGTCGTCATGTCGGCGCTCGGCTGGGCGCAGATGTCTCGCGAGGTGCGCGGCAAGACCTTGGCGCTGGCGCGGATCGACTACGTCCGTGCGGCGATGGCGGTCGGCGCCACGGACGGCCGCATCATCATGCAGCATATCTTTCCGAACGTGATGAGCCACGTCATCGTTGCCGTCACGTTGGCGATCCCCAGCGTCGTCCTGCTCGAATCCTTCCTCGGTTTTCTCGGTTTCGCGGTGAAGCCGCCGCTGATCTCCTGGGGCCTGATGCTGCAGGACACCGCGACCTATTCGGTCATCGGCACCTATCCCTGGATCCTCTCGCCGGTCGGCTTCGTGCTTGTCACCGTCTTCGCGTTCAACGCGCTTGGCGACGGACTGCGCGATGCGGTCGATCCGTATTGACGTGACATGATGCAACACGCGCTCGTCAAATCCTTCGCACCGCCTGTCCGGCTCGACCATGACGGCCGTTCGGAAAACCCGGTCATCGATGCACGCAACATCGCCGTCGATTTCAAGGTCGAACACGGCATGGTCGAAGCCGTCAAGGACATCTCGTTCCAGCTCTATCGCGGCGAGACGATCGCCATCGTCGGCGAGTCCGGATCGGGCAAGTCGGTGACGGCGCGCACCGTCATGGGGCTGTTGTCGAAGCGCGCGGTGGTGTCGCCAAAATCGACCGTCGAATACAATGGGGCGAACATCCTGAAATTTTCCGAGCGTGCGCGGCGCAAACTGCGCGGCGACCGCATCTCGATGATCTTTCAGGAACCGATGAGTTCGCTCAACCCGATCTACACGATCGGCAGCCAGATCGTCGAAGCGATACGGGTGCATCGCAAGATGAGCCGCAGGCAGGCCGAAGCAAGAGCGCTCGAGCTGCTGCAGCAGGTGCAAATTCCTGAGCCCCAGGCGCGGCTGAAGCAGTATCCGCACCAGCTTTCCGGCGGTCAGCGCCAGCGTGTGATGATCGCCATGGCGCTGGCCAACGATCCCGATGTGCTGATCGCCGACGAGCCGACGACGGCGCTCGACGTTACGGTTCAGGCGCAGATCCTCAATCTCATCCGCAACCTGCAGAAGAAACTGCGCATGGCGGTGATCCTGATCACGCACGACCTGACCGTGGTGCGGCAGTTCTCCGACTATGTCTACGTGATGCAGCATGGGGAGATGCGCGAGCACAATGTGACGGAGAAGCTGTTCGCCAATCCGCGGCATCCCTACACCTGCCATCTGCTTGCCTCCGAGCCGCGCGGCCAGGCCAATCCGTTGCCGGAAGGCGCCGACGTCATTCTTGAAGCCAAGGATGTGCGCGTCTCCTTCATGCTGCGGCATGGCACGTTCATGAGGCCGGACCTGCGCGAACTCGTCGCCGTCGACAGTCTCAGCCTGACACTTCGGCGGCACGAGACGCTGGGTCTCGTTGGCGAATCCGGATCGGGCAAGACCACCTTCGGCGAGGCGTTGCTCAGGCTCAACACCACGGACAGCGGCGAGATCTATTTCGATGGCCAGCCGATCCATGGCTGTTCGCGGGCGCAGATGCGGCCGTTGCGGTCGCGCATGCAGATCGTCTTCCAGGATCCGTTCTCGTCGCTCAACCCGCGCATGACGATCGGCCAGATCATCGAGGAAGGGCTGGTCGTCAACCGCATGGGCGCCACCAGGAACGATCGGATCGAGCGGGTGCGCGAGGCGCTGATCAGTGCCGGCATGCCCGGCGATATCCTGTCGCGCTTCCCGCACGAGTTTTCCGGCGGCCAGCGCCAGCGTATTGCGATTGCCCGCGCCGTCGCGCTCGAACCGGAATTCATCGTGCTCGACGAGCCGACATCGGCGCTGGATCTCTCGGTCCAGGCGCAGATCATCGAATTGCTGCGCAAGCTGCAGCGCGAACGGGGCCTGAGCTACATTTTCATCTCGCACGATCTCAAGGTCGTGCGGGCGCTGTGCCATCGCGTCATCGTCATGCAGCACGGCAAGATCGTCGAAGAGGGGCCGGTCGACGAAGTCCTGTCCCATCCCAAAACCGCTTACACCGAACGGCTGGTCAAAGCCGCTTTCGAGGTAGCCTGATTGCTTATGCCGGAGGTCGTTGTGGCAAGAAATCCCAAGGTCGCTTTCATCGGAGCTGGCTCGACGGTGTTCATGAGGAACATCGTCGGGGACATATTGCAGCGTCCGGCTTTATCCGGCGCGACGATCGCGCTGATGGACATCAATCCGCAACGGCTCGAGGAAAGCGCAATCGTCGTCGGCAAGCTGATCTCGACGCTTGGCGCCAAGGCCAAAGCCGAAACCTACTCGGACCAGCGCAAGGCGCTGGCGGGCGCCGATTTCGTCGTGGTCGCCTTCCAGATCGGCGGCTACGAGCCCTGCACGGTGACCGATTTCGAAGTTCCGAAGAAATACGGGCTGCGCCAGACCATCGCCGATACGCTCGGTGTCGGCGGCATCATGCGAGGCTTGAGAACCGTGCCGCATCTCTGGAAGATCTGCGAGGACATGCTCGCGGTCTGCCCGCAGGCGATCATGCTGCAATATGTCAACCCGATGGCGATCAACACCTGGGCGATCGCGGAGAAATACCCCGACATCAAGCAGGTCGGGCTCTGCCATTCGGTGCAAGGCACGGCGATGGAACTGGCGCATGATCTCGACATTCCCTACGAGGAGATTCGCTACCGCTCGGCCGGCATCAATCACATGGCCTTCTACCTGAAGTTCGAGCATCGCCAGCCGGACGGCTCCTACCGCAATCTCTATCCGGATCTGCTGCGCGCCTACGGCGAAGGGCGGGCGCCGAAGCCGGGATGGAATCCGCGCTGCCCGAACAAGGTGCGCTACGAGATGCTGAAGCGCCTCGGTTACTTCGTCACCGAGAGCTCCGAACATTTCGCGGAATACACGCCCTATTTCATCAAGGACGGGCGCGAAGATCTGATCGAGAAATTCGGTATCCCGCTCGACGAATACCCGAAGCGCTGCATCGAGCAGATCGAACGCTGGAAGGGGCAAGCGGAAGCCTATCGCTCGGCTGACAAGATCGAAGTGGAGCAGTCGAAGGAATATGCGTCCTCGATCATGAACTCGGTCTGGACCGGCGAGCCGTCGGTGATCTACGGCAACGTCCGCAACAATGGCTGCATCACGTCATTGCCATATAATTGCGCGGCCGAGGTGCCATGCCTCGTCGACGCCTCCGGCATTCAACCCACCTTCATCGGCGACCTGCCGGTGCAACTCACCGCGCTGATCCGCACCAATATCAACGTCCAGGAGCTGACGGTCCAGGCGCTGATGACCGAGAATCGCGAGCACATCTATCACGCGGCGATGATGGACCCGCATACGGCGGCTGAGCTCGACCTCGACCAGATATGGTCGCTGGTCGATGATTTGCTGGTTGCGCATGGCGAT